>CAVYNB010000031.1:0-43989 GCA_963769745.1 uncultured beta proteobacterium | reverse complement strand
TAGGGACAGAACGACGCAACGGCGAGGGTCACGGCCCTCGCCGTTTACTTTCAGACTCACGCGGGAGCATCCGATGGCGCGCCGACTGTTTGTTGCTGTCCTGGCCTTGCTCACGTGGGCGTTGAGTCCGACTGCGCTGGCGCAGGCCGATCCGCTGCCGTCGTGGAACGACGGCACATCGAGGGCACGCATCGTCGCGTTCGTTGAAGCCGTGACAAAGACCGGTGGCAAGGACTTCGTTGAGCCAGCGGAACGCATCGCGGTGTTCGACAACGACGGCACGCTGTGGGCCGAACAGCCCGTTTACTTCCAGGCAATGTTCATTCGAGACCGCGTCAAGGCGCTCGCCGCGAACAATCCCAAGTGGAAGACACAGCAACCGTACGCCTCGCTGCTCAAGGGCGATATGAAGGCCGTGGCGGCCGGCGGTGAAAAGGCGCTGATGCAACTTGTCATGACGACTCATGCCGGCATGACAAGCGATGAGTTCAGCGCGATCGTCAGCGACTGGATCGCGACTGCCCGCCATCCGAAAACGGGGCGCTTGCTCACCGAGATGACCTACCAGCCGATGAAGGAACTGCTGGCCTATCTGCGCGCCAACGGCTTCAAGACCTTCATCGTTTCCGGCGGCGGCATCGAGTTCATGCGGCCCTGGGCCGAGCGCGTCTACGGCGTGCCGCCCGAGCAGGTGATCGGCAGCAGCATCAAGACGAAGTACGAAGTTCGGGGCAAGGGAACCGCGGGCAAACCGGTGCTGGCGCGACTGCCGGAAATCAACTTCATCGACGACAAGGCCGGCAAGCCGGTCGGCATTCAGCAGCATATCGGGCGCCGTCCGATCGCCGCATTCGGCAATTCCGATGGCGACTTTGAAATGCTCGAATGGACCACCAGCGCGCCGGGAGCGCGTCTGGGCATGATCGTCCATCACGATGACGCCGAACGCGAGTGGGCCTACGACCGCAAGTCACACATCGGCAAGCTCGACCGCGGGCTGAACGAAGCCGGTGCGCGCGGCTGGACCGTGGTCAGCATGAAGAACGACTGGAAGACGGTCTTCGCCGCACCACGCTGACCGCCGCGCTGCATGGGGTCACACGGCAGGCTGCGTCGTAACATTCGCCACTCCGGCGCTCCGTTCGTTCGCGAACTGGCCTCTCGTACGTGTCAAAGAAGCCCACTTCGGACAGGTCAGCGTCACACGCCGCAAAGTCAGGCACGAGCGACAGAGCTGCGCCGGCATCCCCACGCCTGGTCTGGGCGATTGCCGCTCTGGCTGCCACAGCACTGATTGCGGCGCTGGCCTGGCAATTGGCGCGCGCGCCGTCCCCCTCCGCACCCACGCTGGCCACCACTGTGCCGGTCGCTGCATCGTTCGTCGGCAGCAGCGAGTGCAAGGCTTGCCATGCTGCCGAGTCCGCGGCGTGGGCTTCGTCGCAGCATGCGCGCGCGATGCAGCACGCCACCGCTGACACGGTTCGCGGCGACTTCAACGACGCGAAATTCAGCTTCGACGGCGTGACGTCGAGCTTCTTCAGGCGCGACGGCAAGTACTTCGTGCGCACCGACGGACCCGACGGCAAGCTCGCGGACTTCGAAGTGAAGTACACCTTCGGACTCGAGCCGCTGCAGCAGTACCTGGTGGAGTTGCCCGGCGGCCGCCTGCAGGCGCTTGCAGTCACCTGGGACACCCGCCCGAAATCCGCAGGCGGCCAGCGCTGGTTCCGCCAGTACCCGGACGAGAAGCTCGACTTCCGCGATGAACTGCACTGGACCCGACGTTCGCAGAACTGGAACTTCATGTGCGCGGACTGCCATTCGAGCCAGGTCACCAAGGGCTACGACGCCGGCAAAGGCACTTTCGACACGCGCTGGAACGAGATCTCGGTCGGATGCGAGTCCTGTCACGGACCGGGGTCCGCGCACATCGCGTGGACGAAGGCGAAGCCGGCCGATGCGACGAAGGGGCTGACAGTGCTGCTCGATGAGCGGCGTGGCGTCACCTGGAGCATCGACGCCACGACCGGCAACGCCGCACGCTCCCGTGAGCGTGCCGGCGAGCGCGAGATCGAGGTCTGCGCGCAATGCCACGCGCGCCGTGCGCAGATCGCCGAGGGCTATCGCGCCGGCCAGCCTTTCCTGGACCACTACCTGCCGTCGCTGCTCACGCCGGGGCTGTATCACGTCGACGGCCAGCAGCGCGACGAAGTGTTCATCTGGGGCTCGTGGCTGCAGAGCAGGATGCATCGCAAGGGCGTGACCTGCAGCGACTGCCACG
This sequence comes from uncultured beta proteobacterium, assembly GCA_963769745.1. Lineage (GTDB taxonomy): Bacteria > Pseudomonadota > Gammaproteobacteria > Burkholderiales > Burkholderiaceae_F > JALORV01. The sequence continues at coordinate 41,708 of CAVYNB010000031.1, read as the reverse complement.
ATCCGCACTCGCAGAAGCTGCGCACTGATGGCAACGCGATCTGCGGCCAGTGTCATGCACCGGGCAAGTTCGACGCGCCGTCACATCATCGTCACGCAGCCGGTTCCGCGGGCGCGCAGTGCGCCGACTGCCACATGCCGCGGACGACCTACATGGTCGTCGACGGCCGCCGCGACCACGGCATGCGCGTGCCGCGGCCCGATCAGTCGGTCGCGTTCGGCGTGCCGAACGCCTGCAACCAGTGCCATACGAATCGTGATGCGCGCTGGGCGGCCGCCGCGGTACGCGGCTGGCTCGGACGCGATGCACGTGGCTTCCAGACCTTTGCTGCGACGTTTCATGCGGCCGAGGCCGGGCAGCCGGGCGCAGCGGCGTCACTGGCGGCGATCGCCAACGATGTCGCGCAGTCACCCATTGCACGAGCTTCGGCGCTCGAACGCCTGGCGCTTGCCGGCACCGCGGATGCGTCGACCGCGCAGCGCGCGGCGCAGGATGCGCAGCCCCTGCTGCGCCTCGCGTCCGTGGGACTGGCCGAGATGCTGCCGCCACAGCAGCAGTTGCGTGTGCTGGCGCCGCTGCTCACCGACCCGCTGCGTGCGATCCGCATCGAGGCGGCACGCGCTCTCGCGGGGCAAGAGGCAGCGCTCCCGGCTGCGCAACGCGCCGCCTGGCAGAACGCGGCCGACGAGTATGTGGCCACGTTGCGCTACACGGCCGATCGGCCGGAGGCAGGCACGGCGCTCGGGTCGTTCTACTCACGGATCGGGAAAGACGCGGAAGCGCACACCGCCTTTGAGCAGGCGCTGGCGCTCGATGCTGCGTATGTACCGGCCTACCTCAACGCCGCCGATGCACTTCGCGTCCAGGGCCGCGACACCGAGGCGCGCTCGATGCTCGAACAGGGACTGGCCCGTGCTCCGAAGAACGCAGCACTGCATCACGCGCTCGGCCTGACCCTGGTACGCCTCGGACAACCAAAAGACGGGCTGCGCGATCTGGAGCGCGCGGCGCAGCTCGCACCCACGGAGCCGCGCTACACGTACGTGTACGCCGTCGCGCTGAACTCGACCGGACGTCCGTCCGATGCGCTGCGCGTCCTTGATCGCGCGGCCGTGCGTTGGCCGAACAATCGCGACCTGCTGCTGGCGCTGGCGACGATGCAGCGCGATGCCGGGCAGCGCGGAAGCGGCACGGCGCACGGTCCGCCAGCTGGCGCAGGCCTATCCGGACGATCGCGAGATCGCCGCGCTCGCCGAAGCAGCTGCGTTGACCGCGTCCGGCGCGGAAGCGAGTCCGGTCCAAGGTGCCTGCGACGGATCATGTAACGTTTTGCTCTCGGCCCGGTCCGACGAGTAATGGAGAGAAGATGATGAGGTCAGGTTTGCAGCAACTCGCGGTCTGGATGCTGGCGCTGCTGGTCGCATCGGCCAGTCTGGCGCAGACAGCGACGACCAAGGTCTTCAGCAACGAGCAGCTGGACCAGATGCTGGCGCCGATCGCGCTGTATCCGGACTCGCTGCTGGCGCAGGTGCTGATGGCGTCGACCTATCCCGTCGCAGGTGAAGTCCGCCGCGGCGTGGTCGAAGGCCAATCCGAAGCAGCAGGGTGACGCCGCTGGTCACCGCGGTCGAGAAAGAAGGTTGGGATCCGGCCGTGACGTCGCTGGTGGCCTTCCCGTCGGTGATCCAGCAGATGGCCGAGCACCCGGACGATACGCAGAAGATCGGCGACGCCTTCCTCGCGCAGCCGAGCGACGTGATGGACTCCGTGCAGCGGCTGCGCGCCGCGGCGCAGAAGGCCGGCAACCTGAAGACCAACGAGCAGCAGAAGGTCGTCGTCGAGCAGCAGAAGATCATCATCGAGCCGGCCCAGCCGCAGACCGTCTACGTGCCGACCTACAACCCGCCGGTCGTCTACGGTTCGTGGTGGTACCCGAGCTATCCGCCGTACTACTGGCCGCCTCCGTATGGGTATTACGGCGGCGCGGTGCTCGCGACCGGCATTGCGTGGGGCGTGGCGATCGGCGTCGGCAATGCGCTGTGGGGCGGCGTCGGCTGGGGCAACAACGACGTCAACATCAACGTCAACAAGTACAACAACATCAACCGCAACAACCAGATCAGCGGCAGCGGCGACCGTGCCAACTGGCAGCACAACGCCAAGAACCGGGAGGGCGCGCCGTACCGCGACCAGGGCAGCCGCGACAAGTTCGACAACCGCAAGGCCGGCGCCGACGGTCGCCAGGACTACCGCGGCAAGGGCGACGCGCGCGACGCCGACCGCGCGCGCGCCGATCAGGCGATGCGCGACCGCGGCGTCGATACCGGTGCGGCCTCACGCGACCGTGCCGGAGACCGTGCGGGGGACCGTGCCGGTGATCGCGCGGGAGATCGTGCAGGCGACCGTGCGGGAGATCGGGCGGGCGACCGGCCGGGTGGCTGGGCAGGCGACCGCGGCGGTGCCGGCGGTCCCAGCGCCAGCACACGTGACATGAATCGCGGCGGCGGCCAGGGATACGATCGGGGCGGACCGGGCGGCTAGCGCACGGGTTTGATCGTTCCTCGCCAGGGGCCGGCAATCGTGACAGTGCCTTTTCCGGTGCCGGCAATGCAGCGCATACGCGCCAGTCGGCCGACCGCGGCCATGCCAGTTATTCAGCGAACCGCGGCGGGTCATCGGCAGCACGTTCTGCACCGACGGCGCGTCCGTCGAGCGGTGGCGCATCGCGCGGCGGTGGTGGACGCGGCGGCGGTGGACGCGGCGGCGGACGGCGCTAGGGAGCCATGACGATGAATATGCACCGTTCCGATGCGCCGCACGTGACCGACTACCGCAAAGGTGAGCCGATGAGCCTGAAGTCCCTGTCCGCCGTTGCCGTATTGACCGCTGCGGCGCTGCTGCCGGCCACTGCATCGGCGCAGAAGGCCTTTCCGACCGCCGAGGCCGCGGCCAATGCCTTTGTCGACGCCGTCGCCACCAACGACGGCGCGGCCAAGCGCGAGATCCTGGGCGTCGACTACCAGCGCTTCATTCCGCCGGAATCCGTCGATGCGGATGACCGCACGGCGTTTCTGTATGCCTCGTCGAAGGGCCGAAAGATGATCGCCGACGGTCCCGAGATGGCTCATCTTTCGGTGGGCACCGAAGGCTGGACGCTGCCGGTCCCGATCGTGAAGACAGCGAAGGGCTGGAGCTTCGACGTCAAGGCAGGCGCCGAGGAGATGCGCATCCGTCGCATCGGGCGCAATGAACTGTCGGCCATGCAGGCGGTGCTGGCACTTTATGACGCGCAGAAGGAATACGCCGAGGCCGACCGCAACGGCGATGGCGTGCTCGAATACGCGCAGCGCTTCCGCAGTACTCCGGGCAAGCGTGACGGCCTGATCTGGCCCAACGATCCGGCCAGTCCGCTCGGCCCGTTGTACGGAGACGAAACCAAGGACGGCGTCTATTACGGATATCGCTTCCGACTCCTGAAGGGGCAGGGGCCGGCTGCGCGTGGCGGCGCGCGTGACTATGTGGTGAATGGACGTCTGACGCAGGGCTTCGCCGCTGTCGCCTGGCCGGCGAAGTTCAACGACACCGGCATCATGACGTTCATCATCAGCCACGACGGCCGCGTGTACCAGAAGGATCTCGGCCCGGGTACCGATGCTGCCGCGCGCGCGATGACACGCTTCAATCCGGACAAGAGCTGGACGCAGGTGCCGGACGCGCAGCTGGCCGTGAAGTAAGCCGTTTCGACTCGACGAAAACAAAACGGGGCGCCAGCGGCGCCCCGTTTTGCATGCAGGCGGTCTATTCGCCGCAGAGCAGGCGCATGCGGCGCTCGGCGACGTTGAACTCCTCGTCGGTCGCCGCGGCCAGGACCTGGTCCTTGGCTTGCTCGCACGCCGTCGCCTGCTGCACGTCGGCCGCTACCGGCGCGGGTGCAGGCGCAGCCTTCTTCGCCGGAGCAGCTTGTGCGGCCGGAGTGCAGCGGCTATCCGGAACCAGGCGGATGTTCGAGAACTGGCCCTGCTCGACAGCCACGCAGTCACCGATACGCTTGCCCGCCTGGTCCGAGACGATGCGGACCGTGGTCGTGCCGCCTACCAGCACCGTGTACTCGAACGCCTGTGATCGTCCGGCCAGCGAACCGACACCGCGGCCCGCTGCGGCGCCGCCGATCCCGCGCAACGCGCGGTTGCTGCCGGACTGGCCGCTTCCCGTTGCCAGGCCGATGCCGCCGCCGACCAGGGTGCCCACCGTGCGTGACGTCTGGTCGGTGACCGTGGTCGCCGTGACATTGGTGATACGGCCGTACTGCACACGCGACTGCGCGTCGGCCACGTTGGGCAGCAGCGCGGCCGCCACAAGGGCGGACATCGAAGCAATTACAGCACTGGCAGGACGATTCATCGCAAAGCTCCTTGGGAAGGTGGACGGCATCGACCGCGTCCGGAGGTTTTTTCGATGATACCGGGCGCGAACTCCCGCCGTGGCCGACGGCCGAATGGCGACGGGAACCCGGGAACCCTTGACTATGCCCGACTCGGTCAGGCAGGACCCCGGTCAGTCACTCCAGAGCGGCTTGCTCAGCCACAGCACGAGTGCCGCGATGGCGCACAGCATGCCGAGTCCGGCCAGGAACGCGAAGGCGAGCGCACTCGGCTCCCGGCTCTCGAACATACGCTTGAAAGACAGGCGTTCGAACAGAACGAACGGGTTCGCGACCACGGCGAAGCAGATGAACGCGAACGCCAGCTTCAATGCGATGTTGTACGGCGGGGCCCAGTCACTGGCGGACCACGCCGATGACAACCACATGGCGCCGATCGCGGCCATCAGCGCCGACGCCATGATTTCCCTTGTCCGCCAATTGATCATGCGCACCCGCCTCCCGTCGGTCGCGCGACCGCCCACATCCTGTGCGTCGGGCGGTCAGCAACGCCTCGCGGCTGTCGTTTGCGTCCGACGATACGCTCGCGTTCCCCGCGGCGCAGTCAACCTTTTGTTCTACGAGGTCCGGCGTGAACTCCGCCTGACCACCCCCTCCGGGCGGCGCTGAGAGTTAGTGCAGAACGGGTGAGCTGCGTGATCTTCGGTATCCCCGGAACAGGGGCTAGCAGCGCTTTACCACCGCCGACTCCGTCGCATGCGGTGGTGCATCAAGAGCGGCGTCGCGGCCGGGCTCGACGGCGGGTCGCGCGCGCCTTCGCGGTGGTGGGCTGCAACAAGCCCGACAAGCGGTTCTCTTCGATCGTGACGGCACGCTCGGCTTCGAGGACGAATTCCCGGAACTGCTCCGATGCCGAACTCATCGGGACGCCCTTGAGCCTCACCAGGCCATAGTTCACCGTAAGCCACGGCTCCGCACCCAGCACGGCAAGACGTCCGCCTTCAAGTTCAGTCGCAATGCTCGACAGCGTGGCGGCGGTGATCGCGTCGGAATGCTCGACGATGCTCTTGACGGCGGAGAACGAATTGCACTCGACCGATGGAAAGGCGCGTGCCGCCGCTGCCGGATCCGCCGTCCGCTTCGCCGCCAGCATCGGCTCCAGCAAGCGCGGAGGGATCCGGGCCGGCGATACGAAGGGATACGAAAACGTATCGACCGGCGTGATGCGGCCGCGCGCGGCCAGCGGGTGCCCCGTGCGTGCAACGAAGTACAGCGGATGCTCTGCCATTGCCTCGATCGCCAGGTCATTTTCCTGCAGCAGCGTGCTGATCTCGGCAACGAAGAAGTCCAGTTCGCGGGCACGCAGCTGGCGCAACAGTTCATCCCAGTCCCGTACCTGCAACCGAACGCTGACCTGCGGATAGGCGGTGATGAAGCGCGACAACGCGTTGCTCAGGGTCGATGCGACCGTGTACGGACCGCCGCCCACGCTGACATGTCCGGAACGAAGGGTCCGGTTGCCCAGGATCTCCTCGTCAAGTTCCGTGGCGAGCAGCAGGACCTGACGCGCACGCTGGATCACGACCCGTCCGACATCGGTCGGCACGACTCCCGCCGTCGTGCGAAGAAAGAGCGCTGTCCCGGCCTGCTGCTCGAGTGTCTGAATGCTGCGCGACAGCGCCGGCTGACTCAGCCGCAGTGCGACCGCAGCGCGGGCGAAGCTGCCGTGCTCGCTCAGTGCCAGGACATGGCGCATCTGCCGCAGGTCGATTGCCATGCGCCCAGTATATGGCGACCGTGTTCCCTATGCATTGGACTCATTGACGCGGATCAACGACGCTGCGCCGCTGCGTTCCTACGCTGGACGCAACCCAGGCCGAGAGGCAGGAGCAGACCATGAGCACTATCAAGATCCGCGTGTGTCGGACCCTCACCCTGGCCGTTACGATCAGCATGATCGCGGCCGCCCAGGCCGCCGGCGGTGGCGCAGCGGCGCCGACGGATTCCGGGACCGCCCTCGGCAAGCACTTCGACCCGCTGGGCCAACCCCCGTCGAAGTTCACGATCGAACTGCGCAACGGCATCAAGGCCCAATTGCCGTTCGGCGACAAGCGCGACTTCGACGAGGCGAAGAAAGGCTTCATCGCCGAACCCCCGTACAAGAAGATCATGGCCGACGCCGGCCACGTCGCGTGGGACATGGGCAGCTACCAGTGGCTGCTGACCGGCAAGGACTTCGAGAGCATCCACCCATCGCTGCAGCGCCAGGCCGTCCTGAACATGGCGTACGGCCTGTATGAAGTCGTGCCCGGGCGCGTCTACCAGGTGCGCGGCTTCGATCTCGCCAACATCAGCTTCATCAAGGGCGACACCGGCTGGATCGTCTTCGACCCGCTGACGGCGAAGGAAACGGCACGTGCAGCGCTCGAGTTCATCAACGAGAAGCTCGGCAAGCGGCCGGTCGTCGGGGTCGTCTACTCGCATTCGCACGTCGACCACTTCGGCGGCGTGCGCGGCGTGGTGGACGAGGCCGATGTGGCCAGCGGCAAGGTGATGGTGATCGCGCCGGACGGTTTCATGAATGCTGCGATCGCCGAGAACGTGTTCGCCGGCAATGCGATGACCCGGCGCACCCAGTGGCAGTACGCGGTGCTGCTGCAACGCCATCCCTTCGGCCACGTCGACCAGGCGATCGGCAAGAACGTGGCGAGCGGCAACGTCGGGCTCATCGCGCCGAATCGTCTGATCGTCAAGGACTTCGAGGAGATCACGCTCGACGGCGTGAAAATGGTGTTCCAGAACGCGCCGGACACCGAGGCGCCGGTCGAGATGAACACCTACTTCCCGCAGTTCAAGACGCTGTGGTCGTCGGAAATCATCACCGGCACGATCCACAACATCTACACGCTGCGCGGCGCGCGCGTGCGCAACGCGCTCAACTGGTCGAAAGAGATCAACATCGCGCTGTACAAGTTCGGCCAGGAGGCCGAGGTGATGTTCGCGTCGCACAGCTGGCCGCGCTGGGGCAACGCCCGCATCCAGGAAGTGCTGCGCGCGCAACGCGACGCGTACGCCAACCTCAACAACCAGGCGCTGCACTATGCGAACCGTGGCGTGACGATCAACGAGATCCACAATGTCTACGAAGTACCGAAGAGCCTGCAGCAGCAGTGGGCCGCTCGCAGCTACCACGGTGACGTGCAGAACAACTCGCGCGCCGTCATCAACCGCTTCCTCGGTCATTACGACGGCAATCCGGTCAACCTGATCCCGCTGTCACCGAAGGACTCGGCGCCGCTGTACGTGGAGATGATGGGGGGCTCGGCGAAGATCATCGCCAAGGGCAAGGAACTGATGGCCCAGGGCAAGTACCTGCATGCCACCGAGATCCTCAATCGGCTGGTCTTCGCGCAGCCGCAGAACCAGGCCGCCCGCCGGTCTGCTGGCCGACGCCTACGAGCAACTCGGCTACCGGGCCGAGAGCACCAGCGTGCGCAACAGCTTCCTGCAGGGCGCGTACGAGCTGCGCAACGGCCTGCCGGGCGGCGTGCCGGTCAATTCGACCGGGCCCGACGTGGTCCGCTCGATGACGACCGAGCAGTGGCTCGACTTCGTCGGCATCAGCATGGATCCAAAGAAGGCGGAGGGCGTGCGCTTCGTCATCAACCTCGTGACGCCGGATAACGGCGAGAAGCATGCGGTCGAATTGAGCAACGCCACGCTGACGACCATCAAGGGTGAACAGGCGAAGAATCCGGACCTGACGGTCACGGTGAACCGTGCCGATCTCAACCAGGTGATGATGGGGCAGGCGTCGTTCGACGACCTGATCAAGGCGGGCAAGGCGAAGTTCGAGGGCGATCGCAAGGGCTTCGACCAGTTGCGCGCGATCCTTGTGCCGTTCACGCCCGACTTCGAGATCCTCCCCGGCACGGCGCCCAAGAAGCCGACGAAGGCGCCGAAGCCGTTCGAGGTGCGTGAGCTGGTGAATCCGATGGTGAGCGCGACTGACGTTCAGTCAGCAGCAGCGCAGGCAGGGTGTGCAGGCCGATCGCCTGCCCAATGCCTGCGTTGACGCCCACGCCGTGATCGGTCGCGGCGCGCACGGGCAGTTCGGACAAACGGGGGCGTGGCCAAGAAGCGGTCAGCGATGGCCGCTTCGCGGTCGCTTGGCAGCGTCCGCTTTCAAAACCCGCCGCGGGTCCGTTGCGCCGGACCCGCGTGGAACGAATCGACTGCGGTCGGTCAGGACCTGAGCGAAAGCTGCATGCCGGACAGATCGATCGACACCATCAGGCCAATCTGCCGGCCCGATACGCGCAGTCGCACGCCGCGCGAGTTCTGCAGTTCGGCAACACCGGCGCCGCCCGCCAGCGCGCCACCGGCACCAACCGCGGTGTAGGTGCCCTCGATGTCCTTGGCCGTCTTCAGGTTGTAGACCTCGCCGACAAAGTCCGTGCGCGCCACGCCGATGGTCGCGCCGAGGCTGACGCCGCCGATGTTCAGGTGATAACCGTTGTCCTTGAAGACCATGGTGCCGCTGCCGCCGGCACCACCGATGATGAACCCGGCGCGCCACAGCGAGAACTCGATCGTGGCATCCGGCTTGCCCTGGGCCTGGGCCGCTACCGGAACAGTGGCAGCAACGGCCACGGCCGCTGCCGAGGCGATGAACTGGCGGCGGGTCTTCTTCTCGTTTGACATCATGGTGACTCCGATCTGTGGGTGGAGGTGAACGTGATCGGCCGCATACATCGCGGCTGACACAGTGGATCCTACGGATTCGGCCGAAAGAGGCGTTCGACGAAGAATACCGCCGAAGGTCAAAACTATCATGTCGCGAGACCACGCGCTCGTGATGACGATCAAGTCGGTGTCACGGTCGGTGGCGCGCCACCGGAGATCCTGGCGCTCCAGCTACACGGTACGATCCGCCGGCGCCGGTAGCCTGTAAGGGCGGTCGCGCGCCGAGCGGCATCTGTCGTTCGGTTCGGGAGACGCAGGCCTCAAACATGAACGACACGCTGCGCACAACAACGTACGCGCTGATCCTGGTCGTGGCCGCCGGCTGGCTGCTGCACGTCGGCAAGGGCATTTTCGTTCCGATCGTGCTGAGCGTGCTCCTCGTCTACGTGATCGATGGACTGGCGCGGCTCTTAACGCGCGTCCCGGGCGTCGGTCCCCGGCTTCCCGGTCAACTCCGCTACGCGCTGGCGATCGTTCTGATCGGCGTGATCATCATCTACGTCGCGCGCATGCTGATCGCGAGCCTGGGTAACGTCGTCGCGCTGGCACCGCAGTACGAGACATCGCTGCTCAACACGATCCAGGCGGCCGCCCAGCGCCTGGGCATGGAGGACGCGCCCACCTGGGCGACGCTGCGTCGCGACCTGCTGGCCCAGATCAGCCTGCAGCGGGCAATCGGGTCGACGTTCATATCGGTGTCTGCCATTGCCGGCAGCCTGGTCGTCATCTTTCTCTACGGCGCCTTCCTGCTGATCGAGAAGCGATCGTTCGCAGCGAAGATCGACGGCGTGTCGAATGATCCTGATCGCGTCGCGCGCCTGCGCCGCATCATTGCCGACGTCAACGGCAAGGTCGGAACCTACCTCGCGCTCAAGACGGTCGTCAGCGTCGTGCAGGGCGTCGTCGCGTGGGCGATCATGGCCTACTTCGACCTGCAGTTCGCGCCCTTCTGGGCCGTGCTGATCGGCCTGCTCAACTTCGTTCCATACGTAGGAACGGTACTCAGCATCCTTTTCCCGGTCGCGTTCGCGACGATGCAGTTCGGCGACCTCGGCACCGTGATCACGCTGCTGGCCGCCCTGTCGGTGGGCCAGTTCGTGATCGGCTTCTTTCTCGACCCGTGGCTGATGGGCAGCTCGCTGAACCTGAGCCCGTTTGTCATCCTGGTCAGCATCACGGTCTGGGGCGCGCTATGGGGCATCCCCGGTGCGTTCCTCGCCGTGCCGATCACCGCCTGCATGGCGATGGTCTGCGCCGAGTTTGAAGCGACACGACCCATTGCCGTGCTGCTGTCGCGCAACGGCGAAGTGGCGACGCCGCCGTGATGCCTCGGATCGCCGGCACCCGGCGGCGATCTTCAGCGTCGAGTCACCAGCGCAGCACGCGCGGCCCGATCACGGCGCCGATGACGGCCGGGATCGCCATCCCGAGCACGTACCAGATCGCCAGGAACGGTGCCTCGAGTTCGGGGCAGTGCAGCAGGTAGGCGAGCGTGCCGAGCGCCCCGGCGAGCAGACCGGTGGCCGCACCCGCCTGCCGCAGTCGCGTCGGCGCGAGCGTGCGCACGGCGGCGAGCAGCAGCACGAGCGCGGGCAGCGACAGCATCGCAATATTCAGCGCACACGAACTCCAGCTCGAGCCCATCACGAGCGGCATCCGCTCGGCCGGTGCCGCCGCGAACAGCACGACGGCGGCGAGCCCCCAGAGGGCAAGCAGCGGCGCGGCCGCGACCTGCGCAGCACGGCGCGTGTCGACACCCGGCCGGGCGAGCCGTGCCACGAGCACGGCACTGGCGCCGACCACGAGCACAACGAAGCCGCACTTGATCCAGAACATCGGCACCTGCATGTCGGCGGCGAGGTCCGGGTTGATCCCGAGGTGCCACAGCATCAGCGGCAGCGCTGCCGCGACCCCGAGCAGCGACGCGAGCAGCAGGCGTCGGATCGGCGCGCGCGGATCAACGGCCTCGGCCTGACGGGACAGCACGCTGATCAGGTCGTCGGTCTTCATCGTTCGCTCCGGATGCGCGCAGCCAGCACCTTCAGCCCGCGGTGCACTCCGACCTTGACGGCCGAGACCGAGAGTCCCGTTCGCCGGGCAGTCTCCTCGACCGACAGGCCTTCGATCTTCACGTACTCGATCGGCAATCGCTGCTTGTCCGGCAGCTGCGCGAGCAGCACACGCAGGTCACGTCGCGCTTCGTTTGCTGCCGATTCGGCCTCCGAGCCCAGCTCGTCGAGGTCTTCGTCGATGGGATCGTGCAGCGCCTCGCGCCCGGCACGCGCCCGCAGCAGGTCGACCAGCTTGTAGCGGGCGATCGCATACATCCAGGCCGTGACCGACTGGCCGGGATCGTAGGTAAGGCGCTTGTTGTGCACCGCCAGCAGCGTTTCCTGCACCAGGTCCTCGACATCGTCCGGGTGTTGAGTCATGCGGCGCCTGAAAAATGGGCGAAGGAACGACGCCGTTTCACGCAGGAATCCTGCATACGCGTCGGCGTCACCGCGCTGTGCCGCGACCATCAGGTCGTGCAGGCGCGCTTCGCGGGCCGCGTTCGCCGGATTCACGTGGGCCTGTCCATGGGTTCGGAAGCGGGGATCGCGCGGTTACAGGCCGGCATGAAAATATTTGTGCGGCGGACTGTAACGCGCGGGCGTCGTCGAACGAATAAGCAGGCAGGCCGCCGCGATGGTCGCGCCGGCCCATCCCAACCCGTCAGGAGACTTCCGCATGAAGCAGACACTTGCCGTCACCGCCTTCGCCTTTGCCGCGATTACCGCCGGTGCCGCCATGGCCCAGGACAAGGGCGCCTCGATCAAGGGCGAAAAGGAACGATGCTATGGCGTCGCCAAGGCCGGGCAGAACGATTGTGCGGCCGGACCGGGCACCACCTGCGCCGGCACCTCGAAGGCGGACTACCAGGGCAACGCCTGGAAATACGTACCGAAGGGCACCTGCACCACGATGACAACGCCGAAGGGCAAGGGCACGCTCGAGCCGATGAAGAGCTGAGCACGACTGCCGCGGTCCGGTAACCAACACGCATAACTGCCTCTCCCGGAACGGTGCGGGTTGGTTGAACGACCGGGCCGCGGCACCTTTCATACAACGTCATGCAAACCCTGAGCGCCGGTCTCGGACTCAAGCCGCAGCACTACAGCGATGCGCTCGCCACTCGCAGCGCCGGATTGTGGTTCGAGGTGCATCCCGAGAACTACATGGTCGACGGTGGGCCGCGCCTCGCGTGGCTCGACGCGCTGCGCGAACACCATGCGCTGTCGCTGCACGGCGTCGCGTTGTCACTCGCTGCCGATTGCGCGCCCGACACCGCGCACCTCGAGCGGCTCGCCATGCTGGTGGATCGCTTCGAGCCGGCGCTGGTGTCCGAGCACCTGGCGTGGAGCACCTGGGGCGGTGTCTACCGGCCCGACCTGCTGCCGGTGCCGCGCACGCTGCCGGCACTGCGGCGCATCGTCAGCAACATCGCGCAGGTGCAGGACCGGCTGGGCCGCCCGATCGCGCTGGAGAATCCATCGCATTACCTCGCGTTCGACGAGCACGAGTTCGACGAACTCGACTTCCTGGTCGAGATCGCACGCCGCAGCGGCTGCACGCTGCTGCTCGACGTGAACAACGTCTTTGTCAGCGCGAACAACCTCGGCTATCGGCCCGAGGCCGTCATCGACGCCGTTCCCGCGGCGTTGATCACGGAAGTTCACCTGGCCGGGCACAGCGCCGACCCGTCACTGGGCACCGCGCTGCTGATCGACAGCCACGATGCGCCGATCGCGCCGGCCGTGTGGTCCCTCTATGAGCGCCTGATCGCCCGCATCGGTGCGCGGCCGACATTGATCGAGCGCGACGACCACATCCCGGAATTTGCCGACCTGCTGGCCGAACGCGAGCACGCGCACCGGCTGATGCAGGGCGCGACGCTGTCGCAGGCCGCATGACCATGCAGCTCGCTGACTATCAGGATGCGTTCGCACAGGCGCTGCTCACAGACGATGCGAGCGATGTGCCGCCCGCCGCTCGCTCATCTCGTGGCGCAGCCTGGCTTCGCCGTCTACCGCAACACGGTCCTGAAGGGCTGCATCGACGCGCTGCAGGCGAACTTCCCGGCGGTCGCGCGGCTGGTCGGTGACGAATGGTTCCGCGCGGCCGCCGCGATCTATGTCCGGCGCTCACTGCCGTCCACGCCGACCCTGCTGACGTATGGGCGAGGCTTTGCTGACTTTCTCAGGGATTTCGAGCCCGCATCCGAGCTGCCGTATCTCGCGCACGTCGCGCGCGTCGACCGGCTCTGGACCGAGGCGCATGTGGCTGCCGACGACGAACTGCTCGATCCCGCTGCGCTTGCCCAGCTTGCGCCCGACGACATGGGCCGACTCACGCTGCGACTGCACGCTGCCGCGCGCTGGACCTGGTGCGACGAGCACCCGATCTACACGTTGTGGAGCCGCAATCGCGATTGCGCGGCGGAGTCCGCCAGCGAAGTCGACTGGTGCGGCGAAGGCGTGCTGCTGACACGTCCTCACGGCGCGGTCATGCATCACCCGCTGCCGCGCGAAGGAGCGGCGTTCCTCACGGCCTGCGCCACCGGTCGCGATATCGAACAGGCCGTGGCCGCCGCGCTCGACGTCAATCCCACCGCGGACCTTCCCGCGCTGATCGGCCTGTGCCTGCAGGCCGGTGCCTGCGCGGGCCTCGAAACCACGACCCACAAGGAAGTCTCCCGATGATGAACTCCACAAGCTCGATGGCCGTTGGGCCGACCGGACCGCGCGCGCTGTACAACCGCCTTGCCGCAGCGCTCACCGCGCTGATCGGCCACGACCTTCTTGCACTCGCCGCACGGTTCGGCATCGCCGGAGTGTTCTGGCTCTCGGGCCGCACCAAGGTCGAGGGCTGGCTCACCGTCAGCGACAACGCCGTGGCGCTGTTCGCTGATGAATACAAGGTGCCACTGCTGTCGCCCGAGCTGGGTGCACACCTGGCGGCGTACGCAGAACACCTGTTCCCGATCCTGCTGGTGCTGGGGCTCTTCACGCGCGCCTCTGCGCTCGCGCTGCTCGGCATGACGGCAGTGATCCAGATCTTCGTCTACCCGGACGCGTGGCCTACGCACCTGGTGTGGGCCACGGTGCTGCTGTATCTCGCCGGTCGTGGCGCCGGACGTGTGTCGCTCGACGCTCGACTCGGACTCAGCTAGGGGCTTTGCACGCAAGTCCGGTCGCGCCGCGCGGAGTGCGTCGTTTCAGGTGCCTGCACGGTTACACCGACACGAAAAAATTTAGTCGAACCGATTGTGTAACGCTGCCGACAGTCCGAGCGAATAAGCAGGCGAGTCGCCGCGAAGTCTGCGTCGGCCACGGGCCTGGAGAAAGCGCAACAGCGACTCGATCCGGTCTCGCTTGCAGTCTCACTTCCTCGGAGCACATCATGAACAAATCTCTCTTTGCAGCATCGGCCGTGACCCTGGGTCTCATGGCAACCACCCTCAGTCTTCCCGCTCGCGCCGACAGTGGCGACCTCACCTTCAACGCGATCTTTGCGATGGCCGACAAGAACAAGGACTCGATGGTGACCAAGCAGGAATTCCTGGACGCCATGAGCAAGGCCTACGACATGAAGATGTCCAAGATGAAGTCGTCGAAGGATTCGACGATGATGAAAGGCGATGCGATGACCAAGGACGGCCTCAAGTCGCTGATCAACGACATCCATTCGGGCGCGTAGTCACCGACGTGCTGTCACGCGATCGGACCCCGGCGATCGCTCCGATGGAGCCTTCGTCGAAAGTCCGACAGCGGCCCCGGGGATGGCGTGCGGTTGGGCATCGCTCCCGGGGCCGATTCCTGCCATTCACATGATGGCCCGCGCTGGTCCTGCAACCGCCGATGCGGTGCGCAACCGGGTCTCTGATCAAGGAGTCGTGCTGCCATGCTCGCCACCCTGATACTTGCAGCCGCCATGACCACTCACGTTGCCATCGAGGCGCCGAAGTCGTGCAGCGCTGTCAGCGCTGCACACCAGACCGCGCTCGTCGAGCTGTACACCTCGCAGGGCTGCTCGAGTTGCCCGCCTGCCGATCGATGGCTGTCGCAGCTGGAGCAGCGCTACACGCGCACGCAGGTCGTCCCGATCGCGCTGCACGTCAGCTACTGGGATTACATCGGCTGGAAGGACCCGTATGCGCGTGCGGAGTTCAACCTGCGACAGCGCGAGCTCGCCGCCGCCAACGGCAGCCGAACCGTCTACACGCCCGGCGTCTTCCTGCAGGCGCACGAGTTGCCGGACTGGTCGAAGACGACGCGCTTCGATGCGGCGGTCCGGGCCATCGTCGACACACCGGCCGAGGCACGCATCACGCTCAAGGCGCGGATCGCAGGCAACACGGTGACGGTGGAGCCGAATGCGGTCGCGTATCCGCAGCACGCGCGATCCTCGGCTGGTGCTTGCGCTGGTGGAAAGCGGGCTGTCAGTCGCAGTCCAGGCCGGCGAAAATCGCGGCGAGACTCTGCGCAATGACCGCGTCGTGCGTGCCTGGAGCGGGCCGCTGGCACTGACGCCTGCGCCGCTGCAATGGACGCTGCCGATGAGTTCGGAGCGACGCTACGCGGTCGTCGCGTTCGTACAGGAGTCGGCGCCCAACGGGCGACTGTTGCAGGCGCTGGATCTTCCTCTCAGCGGCTGCTGACTACGGGGCCGCGGCGCGTGTGAAGTTCGCGGTAGCCCGCGTTTCAGTCGCGACCGTAGAGCGTGACCACGCACGCGCCGCCGAGACCGAGGTTGTGCTGCAACCCGAGGCGCGCCTTGTCGACCTGCCGCGCCTCCGCTCTTCCGCGCAGCTGCTGTGTCAGTTCGAAGCACTGGGCGAGCCCGGTCGCGCCGAGCGGATGACCCTTCGACAGCAGGCCGCCGGACGGGTTGGTGACGACCGCGCCCCCGTACGTGTTGTCGCCGTCGGCCACGAAGCGAGCGGCCTCGCCCGGTGCGCAGAAGCCCAGCGCCTCGTAGGAGATCAGCTCGTTGTGCGCGAAGCAGTCGTGCAGCTCGCACACGTCGACATCATCCGGCCCGATGCCGGCCTGCTCGTAGACCGCGTCCGCCGCGGCCTTCGCCATGTCGGCGCCGACCAGGCTCATCATCGAGCGCCCGAACGTGCTTGCGGTATCCGTCGTCATCGACTGCGCGAGGATGCGCACGGTCGTGTCGATTCCATGCTGGCGCGCGTAGCGCTCGGAGACGAGCACCGCCGCGGCGGCGCCACAGGTCGGCGGACAGGCCATCAGCCGCGTCATCACGCCCGGCCAGATCTGCACGTCGCCCAGCACCTGGTCGACCGTGACCGGTTTGCGGAAGAGGGCGAGCGGATTGTTCTGCGCGTGGCGGCTCGCCTTCGCGCGGATCTGCGCAAAGGTTTCGAGCGGCGTGCCGTAGCGCTGCATATGCTCTTGCCCGGCGCCGCCGAAGTAGCGCAGCGCAAGCGGGATCTGCGGCTCGCCGACCAGGGTGTCGGTGACTTCGTTGAAGCGATCGAATGGGGTCGGGCGATCGTCGAACACGGCGCCGAGCGCACCGGGTCGCATCTGCTCGAAGCCCAGCGCCAGCACGCAGTCGGCGGCTCCGCTTTCGATGGCCTGGCGCGCGAGGAAGAGCGCGGTCGAACCGGTCGAGCAGTTGTTGTTGACGTTGATGATCGGCAAGCCGGTCAGTCCGACTTCGTAGAGCGCGCGCTGCCCGCTGGTGGAGTCGCCGTAGACATAGCCGACATAGGCCTGCTGCACCTGCGCATACGTCACTGCGGCATCGGCGAGCGCGAGTTTCGCGGCTTCAGCGCCCATCGCGTAGTACGGCGGATGATCGCCGGGCTTGCGGAACGGGATCATGCCGACCCCGGCGACCACGACCTTGTCAGACATGTCAGCCTCCGGTGCTACAGCGAGCGCGCGATGATCTCTTTCATGATCTCGTTGGTGCCGCCGTAGATCGGCTGCACGCGCGCGTCGACATACATGCGCGCGATCGGGTACTCGAGCATGTACCCGTAGCCACCAAAGAGCTGCAGGCACTCGTCCATCACCTTGCACTGCAGGTCCGTCAGGTACCACTTGGCCATCGAGGCGGTCGCGGTATCGAGCGTGCCGTCCATGACCTGCACGATGCAGCGGTCGATGAAGGTGCGCGCGACCACCGCCAGCGTCTTGATCTCGGCCAGCTTGAAGCGCGTGTTCTGCATCTCGATCAGCTTCTGGCCGAACGCGCTGCGCTCGCGCGTGTACTCGATCGTCAGCCGCAGCGCGCGCTCGATCGCCGCCACCGCGCCGATGCCGACCAGCGTGCGTTCATAAGGCAGTTCCGCCATCAGCTGCGCAAAGCCCTTGCCCTCGACGCCGCCGAGCACTGCATCGGCCGGAACGCGCACGTTGTCGAAGAAGAGCTCGCAGGTGTCCTGCCCCTTTTGCCCGACCTTGTCGAGGATGCGGCCGACGCGGAAGCCCTCGACGTTCTTCGTCTCGACCAGCAGCAACGAGATGCCGCGCGCGCCGGCCGATGCGTCCGTCCTCGCGACGACGACGATCAGGTCGGCGAGGTAGCCGTTGGAGATGAAGATCTTCGAACCGTTGATGACGTAGCCGCTGCCGTCCTTTTCCGCGCGCGTGCGCACGCCCTGCAGGTCGGAGCCGGCGGCCGGTTCGGACATCGCGATCGCACCCACCATCGCGCCGCTGGCAAGTTGCGGCAGGTACTTGTGCTTCTGCTCCTCGGTGCCGTGGTTCAGCAGGTAGTGCGCGATGATGATGTGCACGTGCACGCCGAACGAGGTGTCGCCGGCCGCGCCGAGTTCCTCGAACAGCGCCGCCATGTGCGCAAAGTCGCCGCCCGCGCCGCCGTAGTCGTCGGGAATGTCGGCGCACAGCACGCCGAGTTCACCGGCCTTGCTCCACAGCGCGCGATCGACATGCTGCTGCTTCGCGAAGCGTTCCTCGTGCGGAACGATCTCGGTTTCGACGAAGCGGCGCAGGGTGTCGCGATAGACGGCGAGTTCGGGCGACATCCAGGGCGAGACGTAAGTCGACATGGCGCAGGGTTCCGGCGTGATGCGAATTTGATCAAGCTAGCATGTCCGGGCGACGCTGATGCGCCGGCGACGGTCTCCGGAATAGAAGGGAGTCTCGAACTCGCGCCGAGCGGCGTTTCGGCTCAGACGAGCCGGGCCGGCTCGCCCGCGGGCATCTCGTCCGCGAGTATCTCGTCCGCGGGCTCCAGCGACCCGATCCGCACCCCGAGCAGGCGGATGCGCCGCGTGAGATCGACGCGCTTCAGGCATTCGCCGGCCGCACGGCGGATGGCCCGGGCATCGCTGGTCGGTTCTGCAAGCGTCTGATCGCGCGTGACGGTGCTGAAGTCCTCGAAGCGCAGCTTGATGCCGATCGTGCGGCCGGCATAGCGCTTGCGGCGCAGGTCGTCGGCGACGCGCTCGACCAGGTGGGTGAAGATGCGCGACAGCTGGGCCCGATCGCGCGCAGCATGCAGGTCGCGATCGAAGGTGGTCTCGCGGCTGATCGAGCGAGGCTCGCTTTCGGTCACGATCGGGCGGTCGTCGCGACCCTGCGCCGCATCGGCGAGCCAGGACGCATAGCTGGCGCCGAAGTGTCCGGCGAGCCAGGCGCGATCGGCCTGCGCCAGTTCGCCGATCGTGGCAATGCCGAGCCGCGCCAGCTTGGCCGCCGACTTGGGCCCGACGCCGTGCAGGCGCCGCACGGACAGCGGCCACAGGCGCGACGCCACCTCCTTCTGCGTCACGACGGTCAGGCCGTCGGGCTTGTCCAGCTCCGAGGCGATCTTCGCGATCAGCTTGTTCGGTGCCAGTCCGACCGAACAGGTCAGCCCCGTGGCGTCGCGCACGACCTGCCTGAGCTCGGCGCCGACCTCGCGCGCGCACCACCAGACGTTCTGCGCGGCATCATCGGGGTCGATGGCTTCGTCGTCGTCCGGCAACCGGGCGGCAACGACCTCGGTCAGGTCGATGTAGATCTCGTCGATGCCGCGATCCTCGATCAGCGGCGCGACGGCCCGCACCGCCGCCTTGAACAGCCGCGAGTACTTGCGGTACTCGTCGAAGTCGACCGGCAGCAGCACCGCGTCAGGCGCCTTGGCCGCGGCCTTCATCATGCCCATCGCCGAGTTGACGCCGAGCGCGCGGGCCTCGTAGGTGGCCGTCGTGACCACGCCGCGCCCGGCGTAGCCACGCAAGGTGGCGTAGCGGCGGCGTCGTTCACCGCTCACCGGGTCCGTCTCCCAGCCCGGCTGGTGATCGCGCCCGCCGCCGATCACCACCGGCCGCCCGCGCAGGTCCGGATAGCGCAGCAGCTCCACCGACGCGTAGAACGCATCCATGTCGAGGTGGGCGATGACGCGGGTCGGGCTCATGTCGGCCGCAAGACTACCGGCTGTCGCGCCGCAGCGATGCGGCACGTCGGGTTCGCGGATGCTGCCGGGGTCCCGCCCCTAGTCGAGTCGACAGTTCCCAAGCACATAATCGCCGCTCCCTCGGTACGTCGTGGGGTCGAGCACGCCGCTTCGTCCGCCGGTCTGCGCCGGCAACTCGTCATCGAGTGCACAGGAGAAAGATCATGAGCGTGGCTCCCGCGGTTGCCCACACCGTCGCCGAATGGGTGGCCGACTTTCTCGTGGCGCGCGGCGTCGATCGTGTGTTCGGGCTGCAGGGCGGCCACATCCAGCCGATCTGGGACCACCTCGCCCTCAAGGGCGTGCGCATCATCGACGTGCGCGACGAAGGTGCCGCCGTGCACATGGCGCACGCGCACGCCGTGCTCAGCGGCGGACTCGGTGTCGCGTCGGTCACGGCCGGGCCGGGCGTGACGAACTGCGTGACGGCGATGGCCAACGCGCAGCTGGAGCGCGTGCCGGTGCTGCTGATCGGCGGATGCGCGCCGGTGCCGCAGGACGACCTCGGCCCGCTGCAGGGCATCGATCACGTGTCCATCATGCGGCCGGTCACCCGCAGCGCCCGCACGCTGCGCGTCGCCGGCAGCCTGCTGCGCGACCTGGACAAGGCCGCGGCGACGGCGCTCGGCGACGGCAACGCCCCCGGTCCGGTGTACGTCGAGATTCCGACCGACGTACTGCGACAGACCGTGCCGCCGGGCGTCGTGATGCCGGAGTATCTGGCAGCGCGCACGCCGCGCCGGATCCCGCCCGATCCCGCCGACGTCGAACGCGCCGCCGCGCTGATCGCGCAGGCGCGCCGTCCGCTCGTGCTCACCGGACGTGGCGCACAGGAGGCAAGTGCCGAACTGGTGCGATTCCTCGATGCCACCGGCGCGGTGTACCTCGACACCCAGGAAAGTCGCGGCCTCGTGCCCGGCCGAGCATCCGTCGATGATCGGCGCCGTGCGTGCGCGCGCGATGCAGGAAACCGACCTGGCGATCGTCATCGGCCGCAAGCTCGACTACCAGACCGGCTATGGCTCGCCGGCCGTGTGGCCGAACGCACGTTAACCCTTCCTCCGCATCGGTGACAACGCCGAGGAACTGCGCGAGAACCGACGCGGCGAAGTCGAACTGTTCGCACACCCGGCGACGGCGCTCGCCGCGCTGGCCCGTGCGCTCCCCGCGCGCGGCCCGTGCGCTCGACGTGGCGTGGACGGAGGCTCTTCGCAGCGAGCACCTGCGGCGCGCAAAGAAGGTCGCCGCAGGACTGGCCGAGGCGCCCGCCGGCAAGGACGGTCGCATGCATCCGAACCGGATCTTCGCTGCGCTGCGCGAAGTGTTGCGGCCCGATGCGATCACCGTGGCCGACGGCGGCGACCTCCTGAGCTTTGCGCGCGTCGGACTGGACACCAGCACCTACCTCGATGCCGGCGCCTTCGGCTGCCTCGGTGTCGGCACGCCCTACGGTGTCGCCGCTGCGCTGCTGCATCCGGACCGTCAGGTCGTGGTGGTCACCGGCGACGGCGCGTTCGGCATCAACGCGATGGAGATCGACACGGCCCAGCGGCACGGGGCGAAGGTCGTGTTCATCGTCTCGAACAACGCCGCCTGGAACATCGAGCGGATAGACCAGGTGATGAACTACGGCGGCCGCGTGGTCGGCACCGAACTGGCATGGAGCGACTACGCGGCGATGGCGCGCGCGTTCGGCCTGCACGGCGAGCGCGTGACCGATCCCGCGCGACTGACGGACGCCATCCGCGAGGCGTTCGAGAAGGCTCCGGCACTTGATCGACGTCGTCGTCACGCGCGACGCGCTGAGCTCGGATGCCGGCAAGGGGCTGGCGTTCGCCGGCGACTTCCAGGCGCTGACGGCCTGGGACGACGCCGAACGCGCGCGGCGCTCATGAGCCGGCCAGGCACAACCAGGGACGCGCGCGCCGCGACGGCGAACGCTCCACGGCACGACGTGCTCAACGTCGGCCAGATCGTCGCGGCGCACGCGCGGCTGCAGCCGGAGAAAATCGGTGCGCGCGACTCGAAGCGTGCGTTGACCTTCGCGCAATGGAACGAACGCAGCAACTGCCTCGCCAATGCGTTGCTCGGCCTTGGCCTCGTGAAGGGCGACCGCGTCGCGCTGCTGGCCTACAACTGCATCGAGTGGCTCGAGCTCTACGTCGCGCTCGCCAAGGCCGGGCTGGTCGCGGTGCCGGTCAACTTCCGGCTGACGCCGCCGGAGATCGAATACATCGTCGCCAACTGCGAGGCGCGCGCGATGATCGTGCAGGACGCGCTGCTCGAAAGCATCGAGCCCGTGCGCGCCAACCTTCCCCTGATCGGCAAGGACGCCTGGGTGCACTTCGGCGGCCCGCGCACGCCGCGCGGCTGGCGCGGCTACGAAGCGCTGGTGCGG
The DNA here is from genome assembly GCA_963769745.1 of uncultured beta proteobacterium. Classification (GTDB taxonomy): domain Bacteria; phylum Pseudomonadota; class Gammaproteobacteria; order Burkholderiales; family Burkholderiaceae_F; genus JALORV01. Next base: position 19,707 of record CAVYNB010000031.1, on the reverse strand, counting down.
GCCGGCTCGGCGCGCGTCCCCGCCGTGGAGGTGGAGCCTGCCGATACCTGGGCGCTGATGTACACCTCGGGCACCACCGGCCGGCCGAAGGGGGCGATCCGCAATCATCACGGCGCCGCGCTGATCTCGCTGGTCACGGCGCTCGACATGGAGCTGACACGGCAGGACACCGCGCTGCTGGTCATGCCGATGTGCCACGCCAACTCGCTCTACTTCAGTTTCACCTTCACGTACCTCGGCGCGACCTGCGTCGTCGACGACCGCCGCAGCTTCGATCCGGAGGCCCTGCTGCATTCCATGGCCGAGCAGCGCGTCACCTTCACGTCGCTGGTCCCGACGCACTACATCATGATGCTCGGCCTGCCGCCGCAGGCGAAGGCGCGCCATGACGTGTCGAGCATGCGCAAGCTGATGATCTCTTCCGCGCCGGCGCGGCGCGACACCAAGCTCGCGATCCTCGAGCACTTCCGCAATTCGCAGCTGTACGAACTGTATGGCTCGACCGAGGCCGGCTGGGTCACGCTGCTGCGGCCGGACGAGCAGATCACGCACCTCGGCTCGGTCGGGCGCGAGTGGACCGGCTCCGGCCCGGTACGCCTGCTCGATCCCGACGGACGCGACGTCCCGGACGGCGACGTCGGCGAACTCCATTCGCGCACGCCGTACACCTTCGACGGCTACTGGAAGAACCCGGAGAAGACGGCCGAGGCACTGCGCCCCGACGGCTACTGCAGTGTCGGCGACCTCGCGATGCGCGACGCCGAGGGTTTCATCCACCTCGTCGACCGCAAGAGCAACATGATCATCAGCGGCGGCGAGAACGTGTATCCGTCGGAAGTCGAGGAAGTGGTCGGGCGCTGCCCCGGCGTGAAGGACGTCGCGGTGATCGGCGTTCCCCACGACAAGTGGGGCGAGGCCGTGCACGCGGTGATCGTTGCAGCACGCCGACGCGACGCTGACGGAGGATCAGGTGCTCGACTGGTGTCGCGACCGCATCGCCGGCTACAAGCGACCGCGCTCGATCTCGTTCATTGCCGAGAGCGAGATGCCGCGCACCGCGACCGGGAAGATCCTGCACCGACGGCTGCGCGATCGAATCAACGCGACGGAGAACGACCACGTTCGGCCCACAGCATGCCTTCCAAGCGATCCTCAGCGTTTCCCGAAAGCAGTCGACGCTGAGGGTTGCAGTCGCGGCGCCCGAAGGCGAGCACGCGGACATGCTATGTCGCGCGGTTGACCGGAACCTGCCTCTATGTGAGTGTTCCGATCGGATTACTGACTGCAACTGGAGCAACGGAGAAGTCCACACCTGCTTTGATCTTGGAGACGTCCGGCTCCGCCTTTTGACAATCGACCAAACGTTCGTTCGGGTCGTTGCGGGGCGAAGTAATAACCGAGAACACGCCGCGGTCAAGATATCGCTTGCGGATCAAATCGAGCGGAGAACGATCCGTGGTCGGACCGAAGTCGGATCGCGGAATCGCAAACGAGCGCTGCCTTCGAAAATCGCGGATCAATTCCTGCCTGCCAGACTTTGGCCGTGGCCAAAGTCGGGGTCCGCTGCGCTGCTGCAGGCCTTGGATCGAGAGTGCACTGAACTCCATGATCCAACGCTTGCCGCTCGGCGACGCGGTGTCCTGCACCGGTGGCGCTGCCTATTGGCGGGCGGCGCAGCTCAACACCGGCTCCGTCGGGCCAGGCTTTCCTTCGGTCAACGCCGTACTGCGCGGGCTCGGATTTCGAAACGGATGGTTCGGAGCGCGGTGCGGGAACCTCGGCGGCGATCGCGTCTCGCCGGTCGGCCGATCTGCTGATTGTCCAGACACCGAAGACCACAGGCCAAAGCAACCATCAGATGCGCTCGCCCAGCGCAAATAAACTTTGGCCTCAGTTGCGGACCGACTCGACGCCGGGCTTTCCGGCGTCGTCGACCGGCTTGCCGATGCCTGCTTCGGCTCTGCCGCATATCGCTGTGGCTCCTCAATGGACTGCGCCTGAGGCGTCGACTCGGGCTTCGCGTTCGGCGACGGCTTGCACTTTTTATCGGATTTTAGCTTGACTCCTTCGCGTTCGGCGACGGCTTGGTGGTGATGGTTCGAAATTAGGGGATTCGAGAATCCGCCGGATCGTCGCAATCAGCCGCGAAACCTCGCTGTCGAAGCGGCGAAAGTCGAGCGCCATCGCATTCCGACGGGTGAGCGCTTGAAGGTCGGAGGGCAGGCGGTTCGGATTCGGCATCTCGGCACCATCAAGCAGGATCGGGGCGACCGTGATGCCGCGCTGCAGGGCGCGTGCGATTTCAACGCGAACGAAGGCGTAGAGTCAAGCCGCGTTGCGAACCTTGAAGCGTGACATCCTGTGGCGTCCTCGCCCGTGGTGGTGTTCAATTCGAAGCGGTCGGTGCGGACGGAGGCCGGTTATGCCGTGGAGATCCGTCGGTTGGGCGTCAGCAGCCTTGATTTTCACGGGGCTGGCATGGGCACAGGGAGGAGTCCCGGAAGCGGCCGACACCTGGGACTCCCGCCTGATCCGTCTCTGGCTCATGTGGGCGCTGGTCTGGGTACTCCTGGCCGCGGGCCTGTGCATTGCGCTGTTCAAGCTGTACTCGTACTGGCCAGGCGCAGAACGCTGGCTGGTCCCGGCAACGCTCGTCGCCTTGCCGCCGGTATCAACAGTCCTGACGACGTCGCACGTGCCGCTGCTCGGCTGGCTTCTTCCTCGAGATGGAGGCATCGAGTACGCGTCGATCTTCGCGTTCTGGGTCGTGGTGGCTCTGGGCTTCGGCGCGGCATGGCGTTTCGTCAAGACGCGGACGAGCTGGTTGAAGTCGCCATCAGAGCCGCCGGCGGCCTCCTCCTTCGCGCGCTCTTACGATCCCGACTCCACGGCGACTCGAACCACTGATGAAGCTTCAGCACGGCCACATACGAAGCCGACGCCGAAGGCGACATCGATGGGCTCCGGATTGGGTGCGGAGCCCCGGGCCGACGCAAGCGCGACGACTCCGGTCCACGCAGCGCCAGCGTCGCAGCGCGGACGATCCCGAGCTGGCACGCTCATCCGAGCGGAAACCGGAAACCAGGCGCGTTGCGACCGACAGCATCTTCATTTCTTACCGCCGCCAGGACAGCGCCGATGTCACCGGTCGGATCTACGACCGCCTGATACAGCGCTTCGACCGCGAGCAAGTGTTCAAGGATGTGGACTCCATCCCTCTGGGCGTCGACTTTCGCGCGCATCTTGGCGACGTGGTGGGGCGCTGCAATTTGTTGCTCGCCGTCATTGGCCCGCAGTGGCTGACCGTTGGTGGACCCAACGGTCGTCGGCTGGACGATGCGGGCGATTTCGTGCGCATCGAGATCGAAGCCGCGCTCGCCCGCAACATCCCGGTCATACCGCTACTAGTGAGCGGCGCCGAGTTGCCTACCGAGCGCGAGTTGCCGCCAAGCCTTGCAGCAATCACGTTCCGAAACGGCATTGCCGTGCGGCCTGACCCCGACTTTCACCGCGACATGGATCGACTGATCGCAGGCCTCGAGTTGCATCAGCGGGGGTAAAGCTAGAAGGCGTAGGTTGCAGCAACACCGACCAGCACGTTGCGCGTCGGTGCCGGCGCGTAGTAGCGGCCATTCGCATCGCCGACGATGACGGCGCCGATGTACTCGCGCGCGAAGAGGTTGTTGACGCGCGCGAACTGACGGAAGCGCCAGCGCCCCGCCTGCTGCTCAAGACCTGCCCACAGGTTGGCGATCGTGTATCCGGCGGCATAAGCGGAGTTGAAGTCGTTCACGGCGACGGAGCCGCTGGCGATGACCTCGATTGCGCCCGAGAGTCCCAGCGCCGGATTGCGATAGGCCAGATCGGCAAACAGCGTGGCGTTGGGCACGCCGGGAACGCGGTTGCCGTCCGGCACCAGCGCCGTGTTGGCGCCGGTGACCGGATTGCAGAAGGCCGCCAGCGGCGCGCAGGTCCGGAACGCCGAGTCGAAGCGCGCGTTCAGCAGAGTCAGCGCGACGTGCGTCGTCAGGCCGTAGCCAAGCGCGCTTTCCAGCAGTAGCTCTGCGCCGAGGCGCGACGTGTCACCGGCGTTCTGGAACGACGAGCGCCCGCCGGTGTTGCGCGCGATGACGATCTCGTCCTCGGTCCGGATGCCGAACACGGCGAGGTTGAGCCTCGTTGTCTCGCCGAGCAGCAGCTTCGCGCCGAGTTCGAGCTGGTCGCTGATCGACGGTTGCAGCGAGAAGTTCATGCCGCTGGCGCCGTCCGGCCGGTAGGCCAGTTCGATGGCCGTCGGCGTCTCGAAGGCGCGCCCATAGCTCGCGTAGACGTTGAAGACCGGAGTGACCTGGTAAAGCAGCGCCACCGTCGGCGTCCACTCGCCGTAACTGGTCGAGCCGCTGTCGTTCGGGTTGCCGGTGGCGATGTAGAAATCCTCCGACGAGAAATCCACCTTCGTATATCGAACGCCGGCGGAAAGCGACCACTGCGGCAGGAAGCGCCACTCGCCCTGAACGTAAGCACCCAGGCTGTCGACGTCGTTGTCCTCGTCGCGCTTGAGCGCGCCGCGCACGCCGAGATTGTTGATGTAGCCCTGGCGCGCCTCGGTCGATCCGTCGTACTCCGCGCCCGCGGTCACGGTCAGCGGGCCGTTCAGCAATTCCTGCCGGTGTGTCCAGCGCACACTGGCACCCCCGAGCTGGCGGTCGAGCGACGACACGCCGCCCGAACTCGTCGCTGCCGCCTGGGCATCAAGTGGCACAGCCAGATACTGCTCGTTGCTGCGGCTGCCGGCATAGGCGACGAAGCGCAGTGTGTCCTGCGGCGTCAGCGTGCTGTCGAGGATCAGGCCTCCCTGCAGATTCTCGAGCGAACGTCGCGTATTGAACGCGATCGCAACGGGCTGCGCCTGCCGCGGGTCCTGCTGCACCTGCGCCTGGGTCAGGCCGAGCGGGTCCTGTGCATCCGGCTGGTCGAATCCCGTGGCGACCAGCGTGACGCGATGGTTGCTGCTCAGCTCATAACTCATCTTGGTGCTGGCCTGCGTCTTGCGCGCCGCGCTGTGCTCGCGATAGCCATCGATGCTGAAGTACGACGCGCTGGCGAAGCCATTGAAGGCGCCGGTGGTGCCGCCGCCCTTCAGTGCGTAGCGCTGGAAGCCGTAGCTGCCGAAGGTCATGTCGACGCCGAGTGACGGTGGTGTCGAGCCGGTCTCGCTGAAGACCTGCACCACGCCGCCCGAGTGATTGCCATACAGCGCCGAGAACGGCCCGCGCAGGACTTCGATACGGTCCGCCGCACCGAGGTCGAATATGCCCGGGCTGCCCTGCCCGTCAGGCGCGCTCGCGGGAATTCCGTCGGCGATCAGCCGGATGCCACGCGTGCCGAACTGCGAACGCGCGCCGAAGCCGCGGATCGTGATCTGCAGTTCCTGCGCGAAGTTCTCGCGGTTCTGCACGAAGGTCCCGGGCGCACGGTTGAGCACTTCGGACACGTTGACGCGCGCCTTGCCCTCCTGGATCTCGCCGCGCGTGATGGCGTCGACCGACATCGGCAGGTCGAACGCGCGCTCCTCGATCCGTGTGCCGGTGACCACCACGGGATCGAGCGATTCGGAGGGCGATTGCGATTGTGACTGCGGTTGTGATTGTGCAACAGCGGCCTGCGCCAGCATCGATGCCGCGGCCATGGCGACGAGCTTCTTGTCGATCGACATCGCCTACGCCCCGGCCTTCGCGGCGTCGGCGTCGGCGTCGCGCACCATCGTGTACTTCACGATTCCGTGCCCGAACCCATGCAGTTCCAGCCGCACCGTGTACCCGAGCGAGCGATACAGCGACGGCGCCTGGAAGCTGAACGTCTCCAGGTAGAACGTGCGGCAACCGCGCTCCCGCGCTCGGCTCTCGAACTCGCGCACGAGCTGTGCGCCGATGCCGCGGCGGCGATGGGCTTGATCGACCCAGAGCTGCTGCAGTTCGCAGGCGGTGCCCCAGGTGCGCCCCACGGCACCGCCGAGGACCTCACCGTCCGGGCGGCGTGCGAAGCATGCCAGCGGCTGCACTTCGTGCAGCGGCGCCGCCGCCTCGTTGGCGTCGCCCAATCCAGCATCGACGATCGCCGCTTCGGGCGGCAGGGCGTCGTGGACGGTGTAGTTGAGCGTCGTGTCGGTCATCGCGCATCCATCATCGCAGACCCGTGCAAGACACGCCCTTCAGACGATCGTCATCAGGGACGCGTTGCCTCCCGCGGCGGCGGTGTTGACCGACACCGTCCGTTCGGCCAGCAGCCGCTCGAGGATGAACGCCTCCCACATGGCGCGCACCCGGCTCGCCTGCATGCAACGTGATGATCGAACCTGGTCGCTGCGCGAGGCGTCGGCTCCAGTCGCGCACCCGCTCGGCGTCCGCCTGGATGAGCGCCGCATCGATGACGCCCGCCAGCGGATCACGCGCCAGTTCGACACGGCCGCGCACCGCGGCCGGCAGCTCGGCCAGCACGCGCCGCGACAGGTCGTCGTCGGGCCACACAGCGCGCGCGCCGGCCGCCAGCACATGCGCCAGCTGAAACAGCAAATCGCCCCGATCCAGCGCGATCGACAGGATGGATTCGCGCGGCACCAGCGCATACGTGTTGCGCTCCCCCGTGGGCCCCGGCAGCGTGTCGACACGGCCCAGCGGTGAGGCCGCGTCGAGCGCGTCGCAGGCCGCCACCAGCGGATCGGCCGCATCCCGCCGTGCGAGTGCGGCCCGCAGTTCGCGCAGCGGTGCCAGCGCCGCGGCGCGCGCGTCTTCAGCAACCGCGTCGCGCGGCGCCGCACCCGCCGCGGTCGCGGGGGACGCTTCGACCGAACCTGCATGCATCAGGCGCCGCAGGTACAGCGGTCCGCCCGCCTTGGGACCCGTGCCCGACAAGCCATCGCCGCCGAAGGGCTGCACGCCCACCACGGCGCCGATCATGTTGCGGTTCACGTACTGGTTGCCGACGTGCGCGCGGCCGACGATGGCGTCGATCGTCTCGTCGATGCGCGAGTGAATGCCCAGCGTCAGTCCGTAACCGGTCGCATTGATCGCATCGACCAGCGCCGGCAGCGATTCGCGCCGATAGCGGACAACGTGCAGCACCGGGCCGAAGACTTCGCGCTCGAGTTCGTCGATGCTGTCCAGCTCGATCAACGTCGGCGCCACGAAGTGACCATGTCTCAGTCGTTCGTTGACGTCGACGGGCGTCGCCTGGAATACGCGCCGGCCCTTCGCCCGCATCGCGGCGATATGCGCCTCGATGCCGCGCCTTGCGTCCTCGTCGATCACCGGCCCGATGTCGATCGAGAGGCGGTCCGGCGAGCCCAGCGCCAACTCGCGCATCGCTCCCTCGAGCATCGGCAGGATCCGGTCGGCGACATCGCGCTGCAGGCACAGCACGCGCAGTGCCGAGCAGCGCTGCCCCGCACTGTCGAAGGCCGACGCGATCACGTCCGCGACGACCTGCTCGGGCAGCGCCGACGAGTCGACGATCATCGCGTTCTGGCCCCCCGTCTCCGCGATCAGTGTCAGCGGGCGACCCTGGTCGTCGAGCCGTCCGGCGAGGCTGCGCTGCAGCAGCCGCGCCACCTCGGTCGAGCCCGTGAACATCACGCCGCGGATGCGTTCGTCCGCCACCAGTGCGGCGCCGACGACCTCACCCCGCCCCGGCAGCAGCTGCAGCACATCGCGCGGCACGCCCGCTTCGTGCAACAAGGCAACGGCCTGCGCCGCGATCAGCGGCGTCTGCTCGGCCGGCTTGGCCAGCACCGTGTTGCCGGCGGCGAGTGCTGCGGCGACCTGCCCGGTAAAGATCGCCAGCGGAAAATTCCACGGACTGATGCAGACGACGGGACCGAGCGGCGGATCCCGGTTGCATCCGTGAGCTCGCTGCGCGCCTGCACCGCGTAGTAGCGCAGGAAGTCGACCGCCTCGCGCACCTCGCCGACAGCGTTGGAGCAGGTCTTGCCGGCTTCGCGCACGATGAGACCGATCAGGCGCGGCGTATCCGCCTCCATTGCGTCGGCCGCGCGTTCGAGTGCCGCCGCGCGGTCGGCTGCAGTGCGCGCCTGCCATGCAGACTGCGCGGCCACCGCTGCCGTCACGGCCGCGCGGACTTCGCCTGCTGTTGCTTCGAACACCGAACCGACGACATCGCGCCGATCGGCCGGGTTGCGCACGTCGGCCGCAGCGGCACCTTCTGAAGTTCCCTGCGACTCGATTCCGGCTGGCGCCGCGGACCACGTCTGTTGCGCGCTGTCGCGCAGCACCGTTGCAAGCTCGGTCAGTCGCGCGTCGCTGGCAAGGTCGAGCCCTCGCGAGTTGCGCCGCGCCGCGCCGAAGAGCGCCGGCGGCAACGCAATCGCCGGATGCGAGGCCCCGAGCACGCCTTCCGCCCGCGCCATCTGCTCAACCGTCACCACCGGGTCGGCCACCAGTTCGTCGATCGGAATCGACTCGTTGGCGATGCGATTGACGAACGAACTGTTGGAACCATTTTCGAGCAGCCGACGCACCAGGTACGCGAGCAGGGTTTCATGCGTCCCCACCGGCGCGTAGATCCGACACGGCCGCGCGAGACCGCCTTCCTTCGTTCGCACGACCTGCTCGTACAGGGGTTCGCCCATGCCGTGCAGGCACTGGAACTCGTACTGGTGCCGCCGATAGTCCGGACCGGCCGCGTGGTAAATCGCCGCCACGGTGTGCGCGTTGTGGGTCGCAAACTGCGGATAGATGGCTTCGGGGGCCGCCAGCAGCTTGCGCGCACAGGCGAGGTACGAGACATCGGAGTACGCCTTGCGCGTGTAGACGGGAAAATCCTCCAGCCCGTCGATCTGCGCGCGCTTGATCTCGGCGTCCCAGTAGGCGCCCTTGACCAGCCGGATCATCAGCCGGCGCTGGCCACGACGCGCGAGGTCGATCAGGTAGTCGAGCACGTAGGGCGCGCGCTTCAGGTACGCCTGCACGACGAAGCCGACGCCGTTCCAGCCGGCCAGCTCAGGCTCGGCGCAAAGCCGCTCGATCAGGTCCAGCGACAGTTCGAGACGGTCGGCCTCCTCGGCATCGATGCTGATGCCGATGTCGTAGCTGCGCGCCAGCAGCGCGAGTGCGCGCAGGCGCGGATAGAGCTCGTCCAGCACACGCGCACGCTGGGCGCGGCTGTAGCGCGGATGCAGCGCCGACAGCTTCAGCGAGATACCCGGCCCGTCGTAGATGCCGCGTCCGGCCGCCGTGCGTCCGATCGCATGGATCGACTCCTCGTACGAGGCGAGGTAGTGCTTCGAGTCGGCGGCCGTCATCGCGGCTTCACCCAGCATGTCGTACGAATAGGTGAAGCCTTCGGCTTCGCGGCGACGCGCGTAGGCAAGCGCTTCGGCAATCGTTTCGCCGGTGACGAACTGCTCGCCCATCAGGCGCATCGCCATGTCGACACCGCGGCGGATCAGCGGCTCGCCGCTGCGCGCAACCACGCGTGTCAGCGCGCTCGCCAGTCCGCGCTCGGTGTGGGTCGACACCAGCTTGCCGGTCAGCAGCAGTCCCCAGGTGGCCGCATTGACGAAGAGCGACCGGCTGCGACCGAGGTGTGATTCCCAGTCGGCATCGCCGATCTTGTCGCGAATCAGCGCATCGCGCGTGGCCGTGTCCGGAATGCGCAGCAGCGCTTCGGCCAGGCACATCAGTGCCACGCCTTCCTGTGACGACAGCGAGAACTCCTGCACCAGGCCCTGCACCAGACCTTCGCGACCGGACCCCACCTTGCGTGCTCGCAGGCGCCGTGCCAGATCACTGGCCAGCGCGTGCGCGGCGGCCGCCTGATCCGCGGGCAGGCGCGCCGCTTCCAGCAGCGTGGCCAGGCATTCGGGTTCGGGCCGGCGGGTCGCGGCGGTGATCGCGGCGCGCAACGGCGACTGTGCGCCGAGGCCGTCCGCAAAGTCGCGAAACGGTCGCGCGCCGTCCTCGGCGATCGCGCCGGGAGCGGCAACGCCGGGCGCATTCGATGGCATGGCGGGGTTCATCCCTCAGTCGCCTGGAAGTTGCGGACGAGCATTCTGACCGTGTTGCGACGCTTGTGGCAATGTCGGCTCCCGCCGGCCAGCCGAGTCGCCGGAAGCTCGTCCGATGTGCGGTGCGCCAGTGCCGGCACGCCGCGTGGGCCGCACCGCTAGAATTCCGCTGCGGCGGGCCTGTAGGCCACGTCAGGAGAGTCAGATGCGCAATCATCACGTGATCGTGTCGTTCGGCAAGGACGACGAGTTCGAGTTCAAGCTCGCGTCCGAGGACGTGGAAAAGCACTCGATCGACGCGGCGCGCCAGTGGTTCGATCGCGAGTTCGTCGCGCTGGAGTGCGATGTGGCTTCGCCGATTGGCAAGGTGCTCACGGCCGACCGCGTGCTCAGCGTCGCCAAGTATTCAGGCGCACGCCGCTTCAGGGACGAAAGCGGCTGGGCTGCGGATTATGCGAAGAACACAGCGGCGCTGCTTGGGCGTGACGTCATCAAGGTCGACGTTCCCAACTACACCGTCGGCTACTGAAGAGCATTCGCACGTCGATTCACATTACGCTGCGGCGTCCAGACACAACGCAGGGCATCAGACGGCAATCAAGGGAGAACTAAATGAAGAAGCTGCTTTGCGCGCTCGGCTGTGTGCTGGCCTGTTCGATTGTGGCGCCCACCGGCGCGCAGGAAAAGCCGAAGCTGGCGGAACTGACTTCAGCTGAACTACTGGCAAAGATCCAGTCCGACAAGAAAGGCATCGTGGAACGATCGATGAACCTGACGCCTGAAGAGGCGAAGAAGTTCTGGCCGTTGTACAGCGCATTTCAGCGCGAACTGGAGGCGCCGCAACGCGAGGCCACCCTTGCCATCCTCGACTACGTCGCCGCCGAGAACTCGCTGACCGAAGCCAACGCGAAGCGCATCGCCGAGCAGATCCTCGCGGCCAACCTCAAGGAGGCGCAACTGCGCCAGAAGCACTTCAAGCAGCTGCTCAAGGTGCTGCCCGCACGCAAGGCGGCGCGCTACATGCAGATCGAGAACAAGATGCTGGCGGTGGTGCGCTACGAGGCCGCACGGGCCATTCCACTGGTGCATTGACGGAGCAACGTTGCGGGCGGGCAGTCGCCCGCAGTAATAGTCCAGGCGAGTCACGGCGAATCACGGCGGGCCGTGCCGGGGCCTGCCTCCTGTCTTGGTGTGCTCCTTCAAGTACCTATCGGCTGCGAGCCGTCAGCCTGCGCAGCGACGCGGAACAACCCCTCCAGCTCGGCATCGGATTCGCCCTGCAACTGCACGATGCGCACTGTCTGGCCGGACCGACGCCCCACGGCCTGCCACGCTTCCTGGAGGATTCCGCGCAACCGCGGCGCGTCGCCGCCTTCGTCGCTGAGGAAAATCACCCGCTCGAGCGGAGCTCCGCGCAGCAGTTCCAGCAGTTCAAAGCGTGTCCCGGCACGGCTCTCGGTGTACTCGCGCAGATCGAGCAGGATGACGCCGGCGCGTTCGATCATCGCCAGCACCGCCGGTTGCCATGTGCTGTTGGCGCAGAACAGTTCGCTCACGCGAAAGCGCCCGTCCGGATCCCGCTCGCCGTCCAACGCGGCGAGTCGCTGCGGGATCTGTCCCGCATCGCTGATGAAACGATCGGCAAGGGCGCGCCGCAGGTAGGCGAAGAACTCGTCCGGCTCCATCAGCGCGCCGGCCAGGTCAGGCCCGCCGATCATCCACACCGGCGCAGCAAAGCGCCAGCGCGCCAGAAAGCGGTCCATGAATGCTTCCGATCGACCCGACGGCTTGAACACACGCAGCAGCAGCAGCGGCGAGCGCGGCGGCGCCGCGCGCCGGACCGCCCAGCGCAGCGCCAGCCGCTGTGCCACACGCCATGCCAGCCATTGCAGGACCACGAACAGGCCGACCCACTCCATGGCCGCACCGGTCTTTTCCTCGAAGGCGAGAACCATGACACACGCCAGGATGATGAGGGTCATCAGGCCCCAGTACGACCCGAGCGCAAGTTGCAGCTCGCTGAAGCGTTTCTGCGTGTAGCGGCGCGAGATGCGCAGCAGCATGCGCCAGCCGACCCAGCCCGAAAGCGCCGCCAGCGCGAGCAGCAGGCCGATGGCCATGAGGATCTCGACCCAACTGCCCATGTCGTCACTGCTGCCGTCATCCAGTGCCACCGCGACCATGGAGAAGGCAGAGAACACCAGGAAACCCACGATCATGGCGGCCACGAGCGGCGGGCCTGCACCGCGCACCGACGGCCGCAGGAAGGCGGTCAGCATCAGTCCGAGTGCGGACAGCACCGCCGGTGCGGCGAGCGCGGCCACGATTCCGTTTCCTGACAGCGCCAGCCCGGTCGCCACTGCGATGGATCCGATGACCACGATCCACCATGCCATCGCCTGCCGCGTGCCCGCCTGCAACGACCACGCCAGCAGCGGCGGCACGAACAACACCGGCAGAAACATCATCGTCGAAGCGAATGACGAGCCTCCAGTCGTCTCCGGCTCCTGCATCATCGCGCTGTAGTACGCCAGACCGATCGCCGAGGTGAGCAGAAGACTGAACCAGTACACCAGCCCCAAAGCGAACTGGACCCACAACACGCGGCGCCGCAGCCGACGCGCCGGCGCCGTCGGGTCGGCTCCTGCCGGCTTGATCGACGCCGCGGGAATGATCTGTATCACCAGCGGCGGTGCGCTCGGCGCCCGATCCGGCACGGGAGTCGCGCTGCCCACTTGCCCCGCTATCGCCGGTGCCACGGATGCGCCCGCGACACTGGCCTGCAGGCGCACGACCGCGCGCGCATAGCGCTGCTTGAACCACCAGGCCAGCGCCACGGCGATCGGCACCAGCAAGACGAGGAACAGCGCAATGATGGCCATCCATTGCGTCGAGTTGACGTCAGCGTCGTTGGTCATGGCCGCGCCGGATCCTAGTCACGCGCTTCGACTGAAAGTGGGCGTGCCTGCGGCACGCAGGGTGGTCAGCGGGCATCTGTGCGCACCGGAGCGGCAAGTCGTGTCGGGTCGCCTTCGGTGCGGTTGAGTGTTACGGCCGCTTCGACCAGCGCTGATCACGATGGAGCGCTCCAGCGGAGTTCCCTCCACGAGCTCCAGCGTTGCCATTTCGTACTTGCCGCCCGGCTTCAGTCGAGGCTCGATGCCGCGGAGGCGCTGGCCGCGCCAGAAGCCGAAGAGGACGCGCGTTGTCCTCGGCACGAATCAGCAGGACAGGGCCATTGGAGCTGTAGACGAGATGCCCCCACTTGACGTTCTCTTGCAGCGGCGCCGCGCTGACCACCGCCGAGCGCAGGGCCTCCGCGTAGCGGCGCTGCCAGCCGGTCAGTGAGGCAATGTACGCATCGGGGCTTGCTGCCGGTACCGACTTCTTCATCGAATCCTCCGACGGTGGCGCTGCAATGGTATGCGGCCCGACGATTGTCCACCGGCCTACGGTACAGCGACGCGACCGCCAAGCCTCGCCGCTGCGCGTGGACGCAGCCAACACAGCGTTGGATTCCGAGCAACTTTGGACAGTCGTCCCAGCAGCCCGGCCTGCGTTCGCGGAGGGCAAGGACAACCCGATCTATCGATCCAGGCTGACTAGGTCCGGTGAATCTTCAACCGGTTGTCACTGTCGTCGACTTCCTCGAGGACCACGTCGAACTGCCACAGCTCCTTGATGTAGCCGAGGACTTCGGTCGCGGTATCGGCGTCGAGCAGCCGGCCGCGCTCGACGCGATGCTGCAGCAGCAGGGCGCGGTCGCCGTCGGCTGAGAAGCGCGTGACCGCCAGTGGCGGCGTGTGTGCCTCGGGGCGGTATTGCGCGGCGAGCATCTGGCGCACGGTCGAGTAACCCTGGTCGTTGTGGATCGCACGCACGGCGTACTTGCTGCGGTCGTTCTCTTCGTCGGCCAGCATGAACAGCCGCATGTCGCGCATCACCTTGGGCGACAGATACTGCTCGATCAGGCTTTCGTCCTTGAAATTGGCCATCGCGAACTGCACTGCCTCGACCCAGTCGGTCGCGGCCAGGCGCGGGAACCATTCGCGATCCTCGTCGGTGGGCTGCTCGCAGATGCGGCGGATGTCGCGAAAGATCGAGAAGCCCAGCGCATACGGGTTGATGCCGCGATAGTGTTCCGCGTCGAAGGGCGGCTGGGTGACGACGTCGCTGTGGTTCGACAGCCACTCCAGCATGAAGCCGTCGTCCACCTGGCCCTCGTCGTACAGCTCGTGCAGCAGCGTGTAGTGCCAGAAGGTGGCGGCACCCTCGTTGGCGACCTTGGTCAACCGCTGCGGATAGAAATACTGCGAGATCTTGCGCACGATGCGCACCAGCTCGCGTTGCCACGGAGCGAGCTTCGGCGCGCGCTTCTCGATGAAGTACAGCAGGTTTTCCTGCGGATCGAAGGCTTCCGGCGCGGGTTCCTGCTTGGCCTCGGCGTTCTCGTACAGGTAGGCAACGTCGGGGTTGTAGTGATGCTGCGCGAATCGCAGTCGCTCGGCCAGACGCTCGCGCTCGCGGCTCGCCGACAGTCGCGTCGGCTTCTTGTAGCGGTCCACGCCGTAGGGCGCCAGCGCATGACAGCAGTCGAGAATGCGCTCGACTTCGCGCCAGCCATGACGCTGTTCGCAATCCAGAATGAAATTGCGCGCGAAGGTCAGGTAATCGAGGATGCCGTCGGCCTGCGTGAACTGCCGGAACAGGTAGTTGCTCTTGAAAAATGCGTTGTGACCGTAGGCGGCATGCGCCATCACCAGCACCTGCAACGCCAGCGTGTTGGTCTCCATCAGGTACACCAGCGACGGACTGGTGTTGATGACGATCTCGTAGGCGAGCCCGCTCATCCCCTTCTTGTACGTGTGTTCCTGGCCGAGCAACTGCTTGCCGAAGCTCCAGTGCGGGTAGTGCACCGGCATGCCGACGGTCGAACACAGATCGATCATCTGTGCCGCGGTGATCACCTCGTACTGGATCGGATACGTGTCGAGGTGCAGGCGCCGCGCATGAGCGGCGAGCGCGACATCGAATCGCTCCAGCAACGGCACCGTCCATTCCGTCCCGGTTGCGATCGGTGCGGCCACGCGACGGGTTCCAGGAGCGGGCATCGGTACCCGGGGCTGCGACACCAGCCTGGGCCAGGGCCGCTCGGGTGCGATGCTTGCGAGCGCCCGTGCGGGCGCATCGAGGGCGGCGAGGTTCCAGGGATTCATGGGTCCACCCTGTCGGTTCGCGACAGCGGTGCCCACCGCGCTTCGACGCGCTCATGCCACCGACTCCTTGCGCGCGAAGAGTTCCCGCAGCACGGGCCAGATATCGCGCCGGTCATGCACCTTGCGCATCGCGAATCCGGCGTCGGCGACCGTCTCGTAGCACTGCCACAGGTCCGACGGCCGGTTGAACCACCCGCTGGGATGGCTCGACGGAATGTCGATGTAGGCGAAGTAGCGCACGCGCGGCAGGAGTTCGGACTGCAGATAGCCGGCGCAACGCTGTGCGTCTTCTTCGCCGCAATCGCCGTCGGACGCCTGCGCGATGTAGACGTTCCAGTCCGGCCCGGCGTAGCGGGTGTCGATCACCTTCTGCGCCAGTTGCAGCGCCGGCATCACCTGCGTGCCACCGGACTGCGGATCGTGGAAGAAGGTCTTCTCGTCGACCTCCTGCGCGGTCTCGGTGTGGCGGATGAAGACGACATCGACCGCGCTGTACTTGCGCTCGAGGAAGAGATACAGCAGCGAAAAGAAGCGCTTGGCCAGGTCCTTCTTGCGCTCGTCCATCGAGCCCGAAACGTCCATCAGGCACAGCATCACTGCGCGGGTCGCGGGTGTGGCCACTGGCTGGCGCGCACGGAAGCGGCGATCGATCTCCTCGAGGAACGGCAGTTGTTCGCGACGCGCGCGCAGCTGCGCGACTTCTTCCTCGAGTTCGGCGCGCCGCTCGGTCTCTGACGGTTCCAGATCTTCGATCTCGCGCGCCAGGTCATCGATCTGGCGCGCGATGCCGCCGCGCAGCGCGATGCGGCGCGCGATCGACATGCGCATCGTCAACGCGGGCGACAGATTGGCCAGCACGCCGTCGCGGGAGTAGCCGGCGCGACGCGTATGGATGTAGGTCACATCGCCGAGGCGCGTGCGTTCCAGGTTCGGCAGTTCGAGGTCATCGAAGAAGAGCCGCAGGAATTCGTCGCGTGACAGCACGAAGCCGAAGTTGTCGCGGCTTTCGCCTTCGCCCGGCTCGTTGCCCTGGCCACCGCTGTCGCCGCCGTCGGGGCGGGCGATCGTGTCGCCGGGTACGTACTCGTGATTGCCCGGCAATACGAAATCACGGCTGCCGGTCTTGTGGTCGTGATGCAGATACGGCTCTTTGAGGCCGCGGCCAGGAATCGAGATCCGGCTGCCTTTGCCGATATCGGCGATGCCGCGCTTTTCGATCTCGTCGTCGACGGCCCGCTTGATCTCGTCCTTGAAGCGGCGAATGAAGCGCTCGCGATTGACCGCGCTGCGCCCCGGCGGATCGGCGCGTCGATCGACGACGCGCATGTAGCGGCTCGGAGCGGGGGAATCGGACACTCAGTCCTCGCGGCGACTACGTCTTCACGACTGGGTCGACTTCTTGAAGTGCATGTACCAGTCGACCAGGCGGCGCACCTGCTTCTCGGTATAGCCACGTGCGGCCATCCGGTTGACGAAGCTCTTGTGGCGCTCTTCCATTTCCTGCGAGCCCTTGGCCTCGAACGAAATGATCGGCAGGATGTCCTCGGTCTTGCTGAACATGCGCTTTTCGATCACCACGCGCAGCTTCTCGTAGCTGGTCCAGTGCGGGTTCTTGCCGTGCGCGCGCGCCCGCAGCACGAAGTTGACGACTTCGTTGCGGAAGTCCTTCGGGTTCGAGATGCCGGCCGGCTTCTCGATCTTCTCGAGCTCGTCGTTCAGGGCGTCGCGCGAGTACTGCATGCCGGTGTCCGGATCGCGCCAGTCTTCGTCGAGCAGCCACTTGTCCGCGTAGGTCACGTAGCGGTCGAACAGGTTCTGCCCGTACTCGCCGTAGGCATCCAGGTACGACATCTGGAGTTCCTTCTCGAGGAACTCCGCAAAGCGCGGCACGATCCACTCCTTGATGTGACCGCGCAGCCGCCGCTTGTACTCCTCCTGGATGTCTTCCTTCGCCAGGCGATCCTCGAGCACGACCAGCAGATTGACGGGGTCGGCGGCGATCTCGCTCGGGTCGCGATTGAACGCGGCCGAGATCGTCTTGAACGCCCAGCGCGTCGACAGGCCCGAGAAACCCTCCTGCATGCCGGCGTCGTCGCGATACTCCTTCACGCTCTTGCTGCGCGGATCGACATCCTTGAGCGTCTCGCCGTTATACGAACGCAGCTTGCTGAAGACGGACGAGTTTTCCGGCACCGCCAGCCGCGAGAGCACGGAAAACTCGGCCAGCGTGCGCAGCGTCTGCGGCGCACACGGTGACTCCGACAGCGTCGAGGCCGTCAGCATCTTTTCGTAGATCCGCACTTCTTCATCGACGCGCAGGCAGTAGGGCACCTTGACCAGGTACACGCGGTCGATGAACGCCTCGTTGTCCTTGTTGTTGCGGAACTTCAGCCACTCGGCTTCATTCGAGTGCGCCATGATGAAACCGTTGAAGGGCAGCGCCGGCAGCGCTTCGGTACCCTTGAAGTTGCCTTCCTGGGTGGCTGTCAGGATCGGATTGAGTACCTTCAGCGGTGCCTTGAACATCTCGACGAATTCGACGCAGCGGGCCGAACCCAGGCACAGCGCGCCCGAGTAGCTGTACGCGTCGGGGTCGTCCTGTGCGAACTGCTCCAGCATGCGCAGATCCACCTTGCCGACCAGCGACGAGATGTCCTGCGTGTTCTCGTCGCCCGGCTCGGTCTTGACGATGCCGATCTGGTTGAGCACCGATGGCATCAGGCGCACGACCCGGAACTTCGACAGATCGCCCTTGTATTCCTTCAGGCGCTTCAGCGCCCACGGCGTGGCGATGCCGGTCAGCGCGCGACGCGGAATGCCGTAGCGATCTTCCATTTCTGCGCCGAACCGGTCGCGCGGGAAGAGCCCCAGCGGCGACTCGAGCATCGGCGACAGCCGGCCCGTTACCGAGTCTTTCAGCGTGTAGATGGGAAACTGCTCGCACAGCGACTTGATCTTCTCTGCCAGCGACGATTTGCCGCCGCCGACCGGGCCGAGCAGGTACAGCACCTGCTTGCGCTCTTCGAGTCCCTGTGCCGCGTGTAGGAAATACGCGTACAGCGACATTAAGGTTTCTTCCATGCCGTGGAAGTCGGCGAACGCATCCCAGGTCTGAATGACCCGGTTCTGGAAGATGCGCGACAGGCGCGCGTCGTCGGCGGTGTTGACGAGCTTGGGTTTGCCGATCGCCTCGAGCACGCAATCGTGCGCACTCGCGTACGCCATCCGGTCGCTCTTGCAGTAGCGCAGGAAGTCGTCCACCCCCATCTCTTCGTCGAGTGCGCTGACGAAGGATTCGCGGAACGCTGTAAACAGTTCGGTGGGCGCGTTCATCAAGACCTCCTTGCCCCGTGGGCCGACGATGAAACAGACGCGACGAACTCAGGGTAGAGGACAAAGCGCCTGTCGTGATACGCGTAAAAGAAGATCAAATGCCCGTCACTGTCGAGTGCTCGAAGGTGTCCCTCGACTCATCGGCACTGCGCCCAGTTTGTCACTCGCGGTCTCGGCAACCGCCGTGCCCGCTCACGCAAATGCTTGAAATTGCGTGAATGCAGGGAAGCGCTGCCTCATCCGAACCTCCGAGGCACACGACAATGGGGTTGGTCTGGCTCAGTGGGTTCCCGTTCGTGCACACCGCGCGGTGGCAACAATCACCACCAGGATCGTCAAAGCGCGGAGTCGAGCGTGAAACACGCGTGACTTCAAGCGTTTGGTCGATGCACTGCCGCGAAACGGGCCGCTGGCTAGTACTTCAGTAGGCGCATCCGTCGCATTCAATCCTCGAGCGCCCATTCCGCGGCCTTGCGCGCGTGGATGCGTGTCGTGTCGAAGAGCGGCACCGTCGCGTCGGCCTGCTCGACCAGCAACGTGATCTCCGTGCACCCGAGGATGATCGCTTCGGCCCCCTGGCTGACCAGCTCCGCCATGATCCGTCGGTACTCGGTGCGCGAGTGGTCGATGACCTTGCCCAGGCACAGTTCGTCGTAGATGATTCGATGAACGATCTCGCGATCTCGCTCAGCCGGCGTGAGCACGCGCAGTCCATGATCCTGATGGAGTCGACCCTTGTAGAAGTCCTGCTCCATCGTGAATCGAGTGCCGAGCAGGCCCACGGTCGAGCAGCCCGCGGCCTTGATCTCCCCGGCGGTTGCGTCGGCGATATGCAGCAACGGAATACGCACAGCCGCTTCGATCGCCGGAGCGACCTTGTGCATCGTGTTGGTACACAGCACCAGACAAGTCTGCGCCGGCCTTCTCAACGGCCTGCGCGGTGGCGGCCAGCAGAGCGACCTGCCGTGGCCCAATCGCCTGCGTGCTGCAAGCGCTCGATGTCGTGAAAGTCAACGCTGTAAAGGATGATCTTCGCCGAATGCAGGCCGCCCAGGCGTTCCTTGATCTCCTCGTTGATCAAGCGGTAGTACGGGACCGTCGACTCCCAGCTCATGCCGCCGATCAGGCCGATGGTCT
>CAVYNB010000030.1:0-21745 GCA_963769745.1 uncultured beta proteobacterium | reverse complement strand
GAAAGTCATCGTGCTGGGCGGCGGACCGAACCGGATCGGGCAGGGCATCGAGTTCGACTACTGCTGCGTGCATGCAGCGTTTGCGCTGCGTGATCACGGGTTCGAGACCATCATGGTCAACTGCAACCCGGAAACCGTATCGACCGACTACGACACCAGTGACCGGCTCTACTTCGAGCCGGTGACGCTCGAAGACGTGCTCGAGATCGTCGACAAGGAAAAGCCGTTCGGCGTCATCGTGCAGTACGGCGGCCAGACGCCGCTGAAGCTCGCGCGCGACCTCGAGGCCAACGGCGTGCCGATCGTCGGCACGAGTCCGGACTCGATCGACATTGCCGAGGATCGCGAGCGCTTCCAGCAATTGCTGGTGAAGCTCGGACTGAAGCAGCCGCCGAATCGCACCGCCCGCACCGAGGCCGACGCGCTGCGGCTCGCGGAAGAGATCGGCTATCCGCTGGTGGTGCGTCCCAGCTATGTGCTGGGCGGCCGCGCGATGGACATCGTGCACGAGCCGCGCGATCTCGAGCGCTACATGCGCGAGGCCGTCAAGGTCAGCAACGACTCCCCGGTGCTGCTCGACCACTTCCTCGACGATGCGATCGAGGTCGACGTCGACTGCCTCGCCGATGGCAAGCGCGTGCTGATCGGTGGCGTGATGGAGCACATCGAGCAGGCCGGCGTTCACTCGGGCGATTCGGCGTGCTCCCTGCCGCCGTACTCGCTCACGCCCGAGACGATCGCGGAACTCAAGCGCCAGACCGAACAGATGGCCCGCGCACTCAACGTGGTGGGACTGATGAACGTGCAGTTCGCGATCCAGGCGGGCAGCGACGGGCGGGGCACGATCTACGTGCTCGAGGTCAATCCGCGTGCCTCGCGCACCGTGCCGTTCGTGTCCAAGGCGACCGGCATGCCGCTGGCGAAGATCGCCGCCCTCGCGATGGTCGGCATCTCCTTCGAGAAGCAAGGGGAGGTACGCGAGATCGTGCCTCCGTACTACTCGGTCAAGGAAGCGGTGTTCCCGTTTGCCAAGTTCCAGGGTGTCGATCCGTTGCTGGGGCCCGAGATGCGCTCGACGGGCGAAGTGATGGGCGTCGGCGAGACCTTCGGTGAGGCATTGTTCAAGTCGCAGCTCGGTGCGGGCGCGTCCCTGCCGGACAAGGGGGCCGTGTTCCTGAGCGTCAAGGACCAGGACAAGGCCAAGGTGGTCGCGCTGGCGCAGCTGCTGCACGACATGGGCTACGAACTCGTGGCCACGCGCGGCACCGCCCAGGCGGTCGAGCAGGCCGGCATCCCGGTGAAGACCGTGAACAAGGTCAAGGACGGGCGGCCGCACGTCGTCGACCTGCTGAAAAACGGCGACATCCAGCTCGTGATCACCACCGTGAGCGAGGTGCGCAGTCAGATCGCGGATTCGCGGTCGATCCGCACGACCGCGCTGGCGCAGCGCGTGACCTACTACACGACCATGGCGGGCGGGCGCGCGGCGATCGAGGGAATGAAGCACCTCGATCATCTCGAGGTCTACGACCTGCAGGGCCTGCATCGTCGCCTGCACCTCCTAAGGCCGACCGGCGGCGGCGGGTTGCGCTGCGGCGGCGCTTTGGCTAGAGTGCCTCAGCGGCCCCGGCATTGCCGGGGCTTTGTTTTTCCCACGAGTTCCTGCGAGCAATGCCCATACCCATCACGGCGCGCGGCGCCGAAAAGCTGAAGGCCGAACTGCAGCGTCTGAAGGCCGTCGATCGGCCGACGGTCATTCAGGCGATCAAGGACGCGCGCGAAAAGGGCGATCTGTCCGAGAACGCCGAGTACGACGCGGCGCGCGAACGCCAGGGCTTCATCGAAGGACGGATCCAGGAACTCGAAGGCAAGGTCTCGAGCCTGCAGATCATCGACCCGACCACGGTCGACGCGGCCGGACGCATCGTTTTCGGCGCGACCGTCGAACTCGAGGACCAGCAGTCGGGCGAGGTGGTCAAGTACCAGATCGTCGGCGACGACGAGGCCGACATCAAGGCCGGGATGATCTCCGTGTCCAGCCCGATCGCCCGTGCGCTGATCGGCAGGAGCGAAGGCGACATGGCGCAGGTCGTCGCGCCGGCCGGGATGCGCGAATACGCGGTGGTCTCGGTCGCGTACCAGTAGCTAGCGGGACTTTGCTCCGCTGCCGCCGCGCCCGGTCCCGCGCCGTGCCACATTGGTCCGGCCCGCCGCCCGTGTCGAGGCGCCGGGATCGCGCCGCGGTGCGCTGCCACGATTCACGCGTTCGACGTCACGGCGATCTGCCGTCGAGCGCTTCGGCGCCGAGGGCTTGCCGGGCGACTTGGCTCGCGGCGCCGGTCCGATCCGGCGCGCCGGTGCCTTGAGCGAACGGTCACCGGCCGCGGCGCGCTTGCGTACCGGCCGGGCGGGTGCCTCCACCACCTCCTCGGGCGCGGGGCGGTACAGCACCAGCAGCTTGCCGATCGATTGCACGCGCGCGGCTGAAAGCGCTTCGGCGACGTCTGCGAACAGCGTGTCGCGTTCTTCGCGGTCATCGCCCGGTACCTTCACCTTGATCAGCTCGTGCGAGGCGAGGGCGCGATCGATTTCCTTCATCACCGGGGCGCTGAGTCCGGAATTGCCCAGCAGGACCACGGGCTTGAGTCCATGCGCGCGCGCCTTCAGTTCCTGGCGTTCCTTGGGGGTCAGCTGGATCTCGGGCATAGTCATCTCTCCTTTTGAGCTTCAGTGTAGTCACGGATGCCGCAGGCGAAGAAGAAACATCGCTCCAATCCGGCGTGGATCAAACGCCATGTGACGGACCCGTTCGTGCAGCGCTCGGTGCAGGAAGGGTTCCGTTCGCGCGCCGCGTACAAGCTGTCGGAGATCGCTGACACCGATAAGCTGCTGAAGCCGGGCATGACGGTGGTCGAACTGGGTGCCGCTCCCGGCAGCTGGACCCAGGTCGTGCGCCAGCGCCTGCAGGCCCGCGACGGGACGCTGCGGGGGCGCATCGTCGCGCTCGACATCCTGCCGATGGACCCGGTACCGGGTGTGGACTTTCTCGAGGGCGATTTTCGCGAGGAGTCGGTCGAAGAGCAGCTGGCGGCGCTGTTGCAGGGTGAGCCGATCGACGCGGTCCTGTCCGACATGGCGCCCAATCTTTCGGGAATCGCCGCGGCCGACGCCGCGCGCAGCCTGCATCTGGCAGAACTGGCGGCCGATTTTGCGTGCAAACACTTGAAACCGGATGGCGTTTTTCTCGTCAAAGCCTTTCAGGGCAGCGGATACAGTCAGTTTGTCGAACGGCTGAAGCGGGATTTCCGCACCGTGTCGACGCGCAAGCCGGCGGCGTCCCGTGAAACCTCGGCAGAAGTGTTCCTGCTGGCGCGCGGACTGCGCGCGCCAGCCGCCTCACCGCGGAGCCAAACGGCGTAGTGCGCTATGGGTATTGAAATAGCCCCACCTTCGCCCCCAACTTCTCCTGCGTCAGCGGGCCCGAGGATTAGAATGGCCCGAAAAGACAGATCCCGACCCGATTCGATCCCGACCCGATTTTCCGGCCGACGCGCTGACCGACTCCAGCGCGGCCCTTAGGAGCCTTCCTTGAACAACAACATGTTCGCGAAAGCCGCCATATGGATGGTGATCGCGCTCGTCCTGTTCACCGTCTTCAAGCAGTTCGAAAGCCGCCAGAAGCCGGCGGAAACCGTCAGCTACACGCAGTTCCTCGAGGAAGCGAAGGCCGGCAAGATCAAGCGGGTCGAGGTCCAGGGGCGCACGCTGCAGGTCACGCCGTCCGAGGGCACGCGCTACACGCTGACCTCGCCCGGCGACGCCTGGATGGTCAGCGACCTGATGAAGTCCGGCGTGCAGGTCTTCGGCAAGCCCGAGGAAGAGCAGTCGCTGCTGACGACGATCTTCGTGTCGTGGTTCCCGATGCTGCTGCTGATCGGTGTCTGGATCTTCTTCATGCGCCAGATGCAGGGCGGCGGGCGCGGCGGCGCGTTCAGCTTCGGCAAGTCGCGCGCGCGCATGCTCGACGAGAGCAACAATTCGATCACCTTCGTCGACGTCGCCGGCTGCGACGAGGCGAAGGAAGAAGTGCAGGAACTGGTCGAGTTCCTGCGCGACCCGTCCAAGTTCCAGAAGCTCGGCGGTCGCATTCCGCGCGGCGTGCTGCTGGTCGGCTCGCCCGGTACCGGCAAGACGCTGCTCGCCAAGGCGATCGCCGGCGAGGCCAAGGTCCCATTTTTCTCGATCTCGGGCTCGGACTTCGTCGAGATGTTCGTCGGCGTCGGCGCGGCGCGCGTGCGCGACATGTTCGAGCAGGCCAAGAAGCATGCGCCCTGCATCATCTTCATCGATGAAATCGACGCGGTCGGCCGCCAGCGTGGCGCTGGCCTCGGGGGTGGCAACGACGAGCGCGAGCAGACGCTGAACCAGATGCTGGTCGAGATGGACGGCTTCGAGACCGGCATGGGCGTGATCGTCATCGCGGCGACCAACCGGCCCGACGTGCTCGACCCGGCGCTGCTGCGCCCGGGCCGCTTCGACCGTCAGGTGGTGGTGCCGCTGCCCGACATTCGCGGCCGCGAGCAGATCCTCAATGTGCACATGCGCAAGGTGCCGATCGGTGCCGACGTCAAGGCCGATGTCATCGCGCGCGGCACGCCGGGATTCTCGGGCGCTGACCTCGCCAACCTCGTGAACGAGGCGGCGCTCTTCGCCGCACGGCGGAGTGCACGCGTCGTTGAAATGACCGACTTCGAGAAGGCCAAGGACAAGGTCATGATGGGCGCCGAGCGCAAATCGATGGTCATGTCCGAGGAGGAGCGGCTCAATACCGCCTACCACGAGTCGGGCCATGCGCTGGTCGCGAAGCTCGTGCCGAAGAGCGACCCGGTGCACAAGGTCACGATCATTCCGCGCGGCCGCGCCCTCGGCCTGACGATGCAGTTGCCCGAACAGGACCGCTACTCGTACGACCGGCAGTACCTGCTGTCGCGCATCGCCGTGCTCTTCGGTGGCCGCATCGCCGAAGAAATCTTCATGAACCAGATGACGACCGGCGCCAGCAATGATTTCGAGCGCGCCACGCAATTGGCGCGCGACATGGTCACGCGTTACGGCATGAGCGATGCGCTCGGCCCCATGGTCTATGCGGAAAACGAAGGCGAAGTGTTCCTCGGCCGCTCGATCACCAAGACCACGCACGTATCGGAAGAGACGATGCGCAAGGTCGACAGCGAGATCCGCCGCATCATCGACGAGCAGTACGCGCTGGCGCGCAAGCTGATCGAGGAAAACCGCGAAAAAATCGAAGCGATGACCAAGGCCCTGATCGAGTGGGAGACGATCGATTCCGACCAGATCGACGACATCATTGCGGGCAAGCCGCCGCGTCCGCCGAAGTCGTCGGGCTCGACGCCCCCGACCGGAGGCAAGTCCGCGGCGGGCGGCGTCGAAGGTGCTGCGCTACCGGCGTAGTCGCCCATTCCCTGCATCAAAGGCCGGCTCGTCCGGCCTTTTTCTTGGGCGCTTCTAGAATGAAATGATGAGCAGCGCAGCTGATCCCGCAGTCAGTCCAATCGTTCCGTCGACGCCCGTGTGGTCGGTCGGTGGCCGCGATCTCGATCTGTCGCGGCCTCTCGTCATGGGGATCGTCAATGTCACGCCCGATTCATTCTCGGACGGTGGCCGGTACCTGTCGGCGCCGGCCGCACTGGAGCACGCGCACCGCCTGATCGACGAGGGAGCCGACCTGCTCGACATCGGCGGCGAGTCGACGCGGCCCGGCGCGGCCGACGTGTCGGAGCGCGACGAGATCGAACGCGTGGTGCCGCTGATCGAGGCGCTGCGCTCGACCGCGGTGCCGTTGTCGGTCGACACCAGCAAGCCCGGCGTGATGCGGGCCGCGCTGGCGGCCGGCGCGTCGATCGTCAACGACGTGCGCGCGTTCCAGGAAGAGGGCGCGCCCGAGGCCGTCGTTGCAAGCCGCTGCGGCCTCGTGCTGATGCACATGCAGGGCACGCCGCGGACGATGCAGCGCGAGCCGCACTATGGCAACGTCGTACAGGAAGTCAGCGACTTCCTGCGGGCACGCGTGGCGGCACTGGTGCAGGCGGGTGTTGCGGCCGAACGCATCGCGGTGGATCCGGGATTCGGTTTCGGCAAGTCGGTGGCGCACAATTTCCGCCTGCTGCGCGAACTGGACGCACTGACGGCGCTCGGGAGGCCCGTGCTGGTCGGGCTGTCGCGCAAGTCGATGCTCGGCGCCGTGACGGGCCGGGCGGTCGGCGAGCGCGTCGCGGCCTCGGTGGCGGCCGCCGTGCTCGCGGCGGAGCGTGGCGCGCGTATCGTGCGGGTACATGATGTTGCAGCGACGCGGGACGCGCTGCAGGTCTGGGCAGCGATGAGAAAGGACGAGGGATGACGCGCAAGTATTTCGGTACCGACGGGGTGCGAGGAACCGTCGGAGAAACGCCGATCACGCCGGAGTTCGTACTGCGGCTCGGGCAGGCGGCCGGGCGGGTCCTGGCGCATCGGGCCGAGGGCGGCGCGACCCGACCGACCGTGCTGATCGGCAAGGACACGCGCATCTCGGGTTACATGCTCGAGGCCGCGCTCGAAGCGGGCCTCTCGAGCGCCGGGGTCGATGTCGTGCTGTGCGGACCGCTGCCGACGCCGGCCGTGGCCTACCTCACCCGGGCGCTGCGGCTCGACGCCGGCATCGTCATCAGCGCCTCGCACAATCCGTATCCGGACAACGGCATCAAGTTCTTCTCCGAGCGCGGCACCAAGCTGCCGGATGCCGTCGAGGAACGCATCGAGCAGGAACTCGAGCAGCCGTGGCATTGCGTCGACGCGCGCCGGCTCGGCAAGGTGCGACGGCTCGACGATGCCGCGGGCCGTTACATCGAGTTCTGCAAGCGCACGTTTCCGAGTGACTTCGACCTCAAGGGACTGAAGCTCGTCGTTGACAGTGCCAATGGCGCGGCCTACCACGTCGCCCCGCACGTGTTCCACGAACTTGGCGCCGATGTCGTCTCGCACGGCGCGTCGCCCAACGGACTGAACATCAACGACGGTGTCGGCGCGCTGCATGCCGAGCAGCTCGCGCATGCGGTGCAGGCGGCCGAGGCGGACCTTGGCATCGCGCTCGACGGCGATGCCGACCGCGTGCTGATCTGCGACGCCGACGGACGCGTGTACAACGGTGACGAGCTGCTGTACGTCATCGTGCGCGACCGCATGCGCGTGGGAAAGGTTGCCGGCGCCGTCGGCACCCTGATGACGAACTACGCACTCGAGCGCCGCTTCGGCGAGCTCGGCGTCGGCTTTGCGCGCGCCAAGGTCGGCGACCGCTACGTGCTGGAGATGCTGGAAGAAAAGGGCTGGCAGTACGGCGGGGAAGGTTCCGGCCACCTTCTGTGCCTGGACTGCCACAGTACCGGCGACGGCATCGTCAGTGCATTGCAGGTGCTGGCGGCCATCCGTCGCAGCCGCAAATCACTGGCCGAGCTGACCGCGGATCTGGTGCTGCTGCCGCAGGCGCTGGTCAACGCGCGCATCGAGCGTGGCTTCGACTGGAAGTCCCATGCGCCACTGATCGATGAGATGTCGGTCGTGGAACGCGAACTGCAGGGCGCCGGTCGTGTCCTGATCCGTCCGTCGGGCACCGAACCCGTGCTGCGCGTCATGGTCGAGGCTGCCGAACCCGAGATCGCCGAAGCGATGGCGCAGCGTCTGGCCCACCGCGTCGGGAGTGTCTTGCACCACTAGGCATTCGGCACAGTCCTCAGCGCCGTCCCACGCCGTCGGCGGCCGTCCTTACAGGACCTCGTCAACCAGTTCCTTCAGCTTGGGGCGCAGCCTGTCGAGGGCTGCGCGGCCGCGCCGCGTGATCGTGTAGTACTTGCGCGCCTTGCCCGCGACGACCTGGGATTTGGACTTCAGCAGGCCATCCAGCTCCATGCCGTGGAGCAGCGGATACAGCGTCCCTGGGCCGAGCCGATAACCATGCCGTGCCAGTTCCTTCATCATGCCGACGCCGAAGATCGGCTCCTCATGGGCATGGTGCAGGACATGCAGGCGGGCGAAGGCCAGGCCTACGTCCCTGACGACATCGGACATCGTTATCGACTTTCGATAGTGCTGATTTAACGCAAACGCCCGGACGGCGGTCGATGCAAGACTCGCCGCAGAGTAACCGCAGGAGGCAAGCGATTGATGTCGATTGTCTCAACAGAGTCGCTCTTAGTGGTGTGCAAGCGGCTTGGTGGAAACCAGAATCTGAAGTCCCGCGGGATCACCGCGCACCGAGCACAGTCGATTCAGTGAACGCAAGGGAGAGAGAATTGAAGATCAGACCGGTAATGACAGCGGCGACGCTGGCCCTGACGGCCGTGTTTGCGGCCGGCTGCGCAAACAAGGACAAGGCGGCAGACCCCAACACACTGGTGGCAGCCAAAGTCGCGACGGCCCCGAGCCTGACCGCAGGCGCATCGGACCCGGCATGGGCCGCCGCGAAGCCGATCTCCATCGACGTGAGTGGCGGCGTGAACTTCGGCGGCAAGGGCTCGACCACGGCCACGCTGAAAGCCGTGTACACCGCCGATACGCTCTACATGCTGGTCCAGTACGCTGATCCGACCAACTCGATCCGCCGCATGCCGTTCCAGAAGCAGGCCGATGGGTCATGGAAGAAGCTCGGTGATCCGGCCAACACGGGCGGAGATGACAACGTCTATTACGAGGACAAGTGGGCGTTCCTGTGGCCGATCAACAACTCGGTCAAAGGATTCAACGACGCCGGGTGCGCGGTCGCCTGCCACGTCGGGGAAGGCAAGCCTTATGGCAACAAGTACACGATGACCGAGGGCGAAGTCCTCGACATGTGGCACATGAAGGGCATGCGCACAGGTCCGGTGGGGCACGTGGATGACCAGTACACCGACCACACCCGCTATGACAAGCAGAAGAGCCCGAATGCTGGCCGCAAGGGCGACCCGGGCGGTTCGGAGTACAGCCAGTTGAAGGTCGTCAACGGCAAGCCGGAACTGATGAACAAGGACGGCAAGCCCGGCAATGCCGGCGGCACGTACTACATCATCAAGGACACGGGTGTCCCGTTCGATGACACGCGCTTCAAGCCCGGCGACGAAGTGGCATCACACCAGAGCCATCCGCTGATGGGTGACCGTGCCGACATCAAGGTCCTGATGACGTGGAACAACGGCGTCCTGACGTCGGTCCTGAGCCGCAAGCTCGTGACGGGCAGCAAGTTCGACGTGCAGTTCAGCAACCTGGATGCAGCCTATCCGTTCGGTTTCGCCGCGTTCGACAATGCCCAGGTCCGCCACGCCGTGCACTACGACGCCAAGTACCTGCGCTTTGCGAAGTAGCCGGAGCGCAGCGGCGTAATTGCCAGGGACGGAGTCTCTCCGTCCCGACAGCAGGTGTCAGCAATGGGAAGGGGTCGACCTGAGGTCGGCCCCTTTTTCGTTTTCGAATCAGGGCGCTTGCCTGAACTGTCTGACGCGGGGCGTCAGCGTCAGAGCGCGATGCGCGGAGCCGGTTCCATCCCGGACGGCGTGTGTCGCACGGGCTGCTGAAGCGCGACGAATTGCGCTGTGGCCACGCGCCGCACTTGCGTGGCAATCACACGTAGGACTTTGTTTTGGCCGCCGAGCAGCGGCTTTCCCTCTCAAGTGCTGAGACTTTGAGGCAACAGATCCAACGTGCGCCGTGCCTTACCTGAATTCGGACGAGTTAGAGTTCGGCGCCAAGTTGAGCGGCTGCAGCCAAGCCGCCTTGACGATCAGTGCTGCTGGAATCGTTTCGAAGGTCAGGTCGTCCACGCTGACCGTTCGACAGTCCGAGTCGCCGCAGGCGGCGCAGCAGCGGCTCGCGCCCACGCGGGCGCCGAGCCAGTCCTCCATCGGGACGCCAGCGATCCAGATGCGGTTCGACTCCAGCGGCGAAGCACTGAATGTCGGCTCGTCGATCTGTTGCGTCTCGAGATGCGGTTCGAACCCAAGCGGGGCGAGCGCGCCCTGCAGTCGGTCAACGGCCTTCTGCAATTCGAGCTGCGTACCGCCGCAGCGGTCACAGGTCTGACCTTCCTTGACGAGGCGCTGCCAGAGGATGGTCAGGGGCTTCATGCCACCTTCCTTCGGGCTGCCCAACATGCTCGCGCGTTTCTGCTCTACGCCGCCAGCCATTGCCTGACCTCCGCCTGGGTCGGGATGCGGCCGCTGCTGACCACCTTGTCATCGACGACGAGTCCCGGTGTGGACAGGATGTCGAAGGCGAGGATGTCGTTCATGTCCGTGACCTTGACGAACTCGGCTTCAATGCCCGCGCTGGCCGCGGCGTCGCGCGCAATCGCCTCGAGCTTGCGGCAGTTGGCGCATCCGGGTCCCAGGATCTTCACGGTTTTCATGCATGTTCTCCTTTCAGTCGACTGGAGCGCGGGCGGTGGCCGTTCAGCCAGGCCAAGGCACCCGTCAGCACGCCAGCAAATGCGACGAGGCCCAGTCCTATCCAGGCGAGGCTGGCTCCATCCACCCAGGCGCCGTAAATCATCCCGGCAGCCATGCTGAACATCGGCGACCAGCGCGACGTAGGCTGCCGTCTTCTTCCGACCGATGATCGCGGCCACCATCAGCATGCTTTGCAGGCTCAGCTCCGGGTCGGACATCAGGTAGGCCATCAGCGGGCCGGGGTGCATGCCGAGGTCGAGGAACATGCGGGCCACCGGCACTTCCACCAGCGTCGGGAAGTACATGAACACACCGAACAACACGGCGACCGCGTTGGCGGTCAGGTCGTTCTGTCCGGCGAGGCTCTGTATCCACGCGGGCTCAATCAGTTGCCGGATCACACCGACCACGAACACACCCACCACCAGCAGCGGGAAGATCTGCTTCACGAAGCGCCACGACTCCCACAGCCATGCCTGACGGTGCTCGACGTCGAGCCGACGTGCGAAGTGCAGGCAGGCCAGCAGCGTCACACCGACCGCGATCACGCGCCCGGTCAGTGCGACCTCGAGTCCTCCGTTGTTTGGGACCAATCTCAGTGCGGCCGTCAGCAGCGTGGCCGCTGTCAGCGCAAGGGCGATCCAGGTCCAGCCGGTTGGGCCCCTCGACGATGTTCTCGAGACCTTTCCAGGCGGCCAGCCCGATGAGCACGAGCAGCAGGATGAGCAGTGATCCTTGCACGCTCACGCCTTCTTCACCCCTGGCGGCGTCGAACGGGACCCACTGAACGAGCGTGGCCTGCCAGGCCTCGGCCCACGTCGCTGGCAGCTCGGCGGTGGCGATGATCGCCGTCAGCGGCGCGAGCTTCAGCGTGCCGGCGAGCAGCACCGCGACCAGGGACAGCAGCAGGCCGATTGCGGCCCGGCTGATGCGGCCGTCACTGGCGAACAACGCGTCGGTCCGCGCGTCGTGGGTCGCATCGTCGCGCCAGAACAGGCGCGCCATCAGCAAGCCGATGCCGATGCCGAACAGAATGCACAGAACCACGCGGGCAATGGCGAAATCGGCGCCGAGGATGCTGCCGGTGTAGGCGAGGGCGAGGATGTTGCCTGCGGGTGCGAAGAACAGGAACGTGATCGCCGGACCAAGGCCCGCGCCCTTCTTGTAGATGCCGGCAAACAGCGGAACGATGGTGCACGAACACACTGCGAGCAGAGACCCCGCTGCCACGGCCGCCGGGTAGGAGACGCGTGGCGAGGTACTGCGTCCCAGCCAGCGCGTGATGCTGGCCTTGGGGATCAAGGCCGCCATGGCGCCGGCGATAAAGAACGCCGGCAGCAGGCACAGCAGCACATGGGCCGCCAGGTAGGCGGCGAGATTACCTGCACCGCCGTTCAGGAGGTGCAGAGTCGTATCCATCGAAGAGGTTGACCAACGGCAGCACGTGCTGCCACTGGTTCAAGGCTAGTTTGTTCGTGGCTTCGACGCGGCACGCTGGATCAAATGCTCTCCGAATTCTTTCGGGGGCCACTGGATCCCGTGCGTCTGCAGGACTTGACATCTTTCAACATTTCCATATTATTCGAACCATGGAAGCAACTACGGTTGTTCGTGCTCTCGGCGCGCTGGCGCAGGAAACCCGTCTCGGCGTGTTCCGGCTGCTGGTCGAGCAGGGGCCGAGCGGCATGGCAGCGGGCGAAATCGCCGAGCAGTTGACGATTGCGCCGGCAACGTTGAGCTTCCATTTGAAGGAGCTGACGCACGCGGGACTGGTCACGGCGCGCCACGAGGGTCGCTTCATTTTCTATGCGGCGAACTTCCCGACGATGAATGATCTGCTCGCTTATTTGACGGATAACTGCTGTGTGGCCGACTGCGGCCCGGGCGCCTCGTGCGCTCCGCTCGCCGCCTGTGCCCCTGCAGCCCCTAAGCGCGCCACGGCAGGCCGGCGCAAACCCCAAAGGAGCAAGGCATGAAACGCTTTCACGTTCACGTATCGGTACCGGATCTCGACTCGAGCATCCGCTTCTACTCGACGCTGTTCGGCACGGAGCCGGCCGTCGTCAAGGGCGACTACGCCAAGTGGATGCTCGAAGACCCGCGCGTCAACTTCGCAATCTCCCAGCGCGGCGGCAAGCCGGGCCTGAATCATCTCGGCCTGCAGACCGACTCCGACGGCGAACTCGAGTCGCTGAACGCGCAGCTGCAAAAAGCTGACCTTGCGACGCATGCCGAGAAGGAGACGGCCTGCTGCTATGCGCGCTCGAACAAGTACTGGGTCACCGACCCGACCGGCATTGCGTGGGAAACCTTCCACACGATGGGCACGGTACCGACGTTCAATGGTGCTGATACGGAAGAGACAGCAGGCCACCGGCTGCTGCGCCGGCGATGCCACCGCGGCCATGCCCGCGAGCGCGCGCGCCAAGACCGCGTCGGCCTGCTGCAGCTAGGAGCGCGACGTGTCTCAACAGCCCATGAATGTGCTGTTCCTGTGCACCGGCAACTCGGCGCGCTCGATCATGAGCGAGGTGATGATGAACGCGATGGCCAAGGGACGGTTCATCGCACACAGCGCCGGCAGCATGCCAACGGGAACGGTGAATCCACTCGCGATCGAGTTGCTGCAGAAGAATCGCTTGCCGACGGAAGGGCTGCGCAGCAAGAGCTGGGACGAGTTCGCCGCAGCCGGTGCGCCGCCGCTGGACTTCGTTTTCACTGTTTGCGACAACGCGGCCGGCGAGGTCTGCCCCATGTGGCCCGGGCAGCCGGTTACGGCGCACTGGGGTGTCGAAGATCCTGCCGCGATCGAGGGCAGTGAAGAGGACAAGCGCAAGGCGTTCTTCCGTGCGTTCACCACCTTGCAGCGGCGCATCGAGCTTTTCCTGAGCCTGCCGCTCGCGAAGCTCGACAAGCTCTCGCTGCAGCAGCGCCTCAACGAGATCGGCCGCAGCGGGGCCACCCAGAGCGCGGCATGACGACGGCGGTTGCGCCGGCGCCGAAGGCGGCGCCGGCCATGTCGCTGTTCGAGCGTTACCTGACCGTCTGGGTCGCGCTGTGCATCGTCGCCGGCATCGCGATCGGCCAGCTGTTGCCGGGGCCGGTCCAGGCGATCGGCACGATGGAGATTGCGCGCGTCAATCTCCCGGTCGGCGTGCTGATCTGGGTGATGATCATCCCGATGCTGCTGCGGATCGACTTCGCTGCACTCGGCCAGGTACGGCAGCATGCACGCGGCATCGGCGTCACGCTGTTCATCAACTGGCTGGTCAAGCCGTTCTCGATGGCGCTGCTGGCGTGGATCTTCATCCGACAGTTGTTCGCACCGTGGCTGCCGGCGGACCAGATCGACAGTTACATCGCGGGCCTGATTCTTCTGGCGGCAGCGCCGTGCACGGCCATGGTGTTCGTCTGGAGCCGGCTGACCCACGGCGATCCGTACTTCACGCTGTCGCAGGTGGCGCTGAACGACACCATCATGATCTTCGCGTTCGCGCCGATCGTCGCGCTGCTGCTGGGCGTGGCGTCGATCACGGTGCCGTGGGACACGCTGCTGACGTCGGTGGCGCTGTATATCGTGGTGCCGGTCATCATTGCGCAGCTGATCCGCGCGACGCGTCCTCGCGCGAGGCGGACCGGCGGCACTCGACGCGCTGCTGGCGCGTCTCGGGCCGTGGTCGATCGCGGCGCTGCTCGCGACATTGGTGCTGCTCTTTGCATTCCAGGGCGAGCAGATCCTGCGGCAGCCGCTGATCATCGCGATGCTCGCCGTGCCGATCCTGATTCAGGTGTTCTTCAATTCGGCCCTGGCCTACTGGCTCAATCGCGCGGTAGGCGAGAAGCACAACGTGGCCTGTCCGTCGGCACTGATCGGCGCTTCGAATTTCTTCGAACTGGCCGTGGCGGCGGCGATCAGCCTGTATGGCTTCGAATCCGGCGCCGCGCTGGCGACGGTGGTCGGTGTCCTGATCGAAGTGCCGGTGATGCTGCTGGTCGTAAGGGTCGTCAATCGCAGCAAGGGGTGGTACGAGCAGCGCGCCTGAGCGCGGAGGCGTGCCGGAATCGAACGGGGATTTCACTCAAGAGGGCGCGAAATACGGGTGACATGTCACTGATCTGTCATCCGCGGTTCCTAGACTCGCCGGCATGGATGGCAAGTACCCGTACGTTTCTCGGTCCCTTCCTCGTTCTCTTCCTCGAACCACGTCTGAGGTATACCCAATGAGACTTCTCCCGATCAAAGCCCTGGCGGCTGGCATTGCGCTGGCCGGCGCGTTCTCGACGGTGTCTGCGCAGGAAATCACCGGTGCTGGCGCAACGTTTCCTGCGCCGTTGTACGCCAAGTGGGCCGACGCCTACAACAAGGCCACGGGTGCCCGCATCAACTACCAGTCGGTGGGGTCCGGTGCCGGCATGCGTCAGATCCGCGGCAAGACCGTCGACTTTGGTGCGTCCGATGCGCCGCTGAACGATGCCGACCTGGCCAAGGACGGCCTGATCCAGTTTCCGACCGTCATCGGCGGCGTCGTGCCGGTCATCAACATCCCGGGCATCCAGTCGCGCGAGATGCGCCTGACGGGCCAGGTGCTTGGAGACATCTACCTTGGCAAGATCACGAAGTGGAACGATCCGGCGATCGCCGCCCTGAATCCCGGGCTTGAAGCTGCCGGATGCGGCGATCTCGCCGGTCCGCCGCGCCGACGGTTCGGGCACGACGTTCATCTTCACGAACTACCTGTCGAAGGTGAACCCGGACTGGAAGGCCAAGGTCGGTGAGGGCACGGCCGTCAACTGGCCGGTCGGTGCCGGCGGCAAGGGCAACGAAGGCGTGTCGGCATTCGTGCAGCGGCTGCCGAACTCGATCGGCTACGTCGAGTACGCCTACGCCAAGCAGAACAAGATCCCGTACGTGCTGATGCAGAACGCCGCGGGCACCTGGGTGGCGCCGGACGACACGACGTTCAAGGCGGCCGCGGCGGGCGCAGAGTGGCAGAAGTCGTTCAACCAGGTGCTGACCAACCAGGCGGGCAAGGAGGCGTGGCCGATCACCGGTGCGACCTTCATCATGATGCACACCAAGCAGGACAAGCCGCAGCAGGCCGCTGCGGCGCTCAAGTTCTTCGACTGGGCCTACGCCAACGGCGACAAGATGGCCGACGACCTGGACTACGTTGCGCTTCCCGACAGCGTGAAGGCGCTGATTCGCCAGCAATGGACCAAGATCGCGCGACGCCGGCGGCAAGGCGGTCCTGACCAAGTAACGCTCCAGGTCCACGGCGGCGGCCGATGCGCGCCGGGCAGTTCCAGCTCCGTACGATGCGCCGACCAGGCCTGCTTCGGCTCTGCCGGGGAGACGCTCCGATGGACGCTACACTGTCCGAGACCACCTTTCGCAAAGAAGCGCAGACCGTGCAGATGCCCGAAGAGCCACCGGCGCGCCGGTCCGGCAGGCTCGGCGACGTCATCTTCCTGAACCTGACGCGCGGCGCGGCGATCCTCACGCTGCTGCTGCTTGCCGGGATCATTCTCTCGCTCGTCATCGGGGCCTGGCCGTCGATCCGCGAGTTCGGCCTGCCGTTCCTGTGGACAGCCGAGTGGGATCCGGTGCAGGAGAAGTTCGGCGGCCTGGTGATGATCTACGGCACGCTGATGACGTCGCTGATCGCGCTGATCATCGCCGTGCCGGTCAGTTTCGGCATCGCGCTGTTCCTGACCGAGCTGTCGCCGAAGTGGCTGAAGCGCCCGCTGGGCACCGCGATCGAACTGCTGGCGGCGATTCCGTCGATCGTCTACGGCATGTGGGGCCTGCTGGTCTTTGCGCCCATCCTGTCCACGTACGTGCAGCAGCCGCTGCAGGCCGCGTTCGGCACGTGTGCCGGTGCTCGGGGCGCTCTTCTCGGGTGCGCCGGTCGGCATCGGCATCCTGTCGGCGGGAATCATCCTGGCGATCATGATCATCCCTTCATCGCGGCCGTGATGCGCGACGTGTTCGAGGTGACGCCGCGCGATGCTGAAGGAATCCGCCTACGGCGTCGGCGCGACGACCTGGGAAGTCGTGTGGCGCGTCGTGCTGCCGTACACGAAGGCGGGCGTCATCGGCGGCGTCATGCTGGGCCTCGGGCGTGCGCTGGGCGAGACGATGGCGGTGACGTTCGTCATCGGCAACTTCAACCAGCTCGAACAGCCTGTCACTGTTCGAGGCAGCCAATTCGATCACGTCGGCGCTGGCCAACGAGTTCGCCGAGGCGACGCCGGGCCTGCACGAGGCCTCGCTGATCTACCTGGGCCTGATCCTGTTCTTCATCACCTTCGTCGTGCTGGCATTCGAGCAAGTACCTGCTGCTGCGGCTGAAGCGGAACGAGGGCTCGAGAGACATGAACGCTGATCCCGCAGCCCGTGAGCGCCGACTATCGCCTGCCGCTGCATCGGCGTCGCAAGCTGATCAACATCATCGCGCTGGCCCTGTCGCTTGCCGCGATGGCCTTCGGCCTGGTGTGGCTGATCTGGATCCTGTGGGACACCCTGTTGCTGGGCGTCAAGGGTCTCAATGCGGCTCGACTTCCTGGAGGACACTCCGCCGCCGAATTCGGACGGCGGCGGGCTGCGCAACGCCATCGTCGGTTCGCTGGTCATGGTGCTTTCCGCGACGGCGGTCGGGACGCCGATCGGCATCCTCGCCGGCATCTACCTCGCCGAGTACGGCCAGCGCGGCTGGCTCGGCAGCGTCACGCGCTTCATCAACGACATCCTGCTGTCGGCGCCGTCGATCGTGATCGGCCTGTTTGTCTACACGATCATCGTGGCGCAGACGCGGACGTTTTCCGCCTATCGCGGGCGTCATCGCGCTGGCGCTGATCGTGATCCCGGTCGTGGTCCGCACGACCGAGAACATGCTGGCGCTGATTCCCGAATGCACTGCGCGAGGCGACCTTTGCGCTCGGCGCGCCGAAGTGGGTCATGATCCGGCGCGTGACGCTGAAGGCGGCGCGTGCGGGCGTCGTCACCGGTGTCCTGCTGGCGCTGGCGCGCATCGCGGGCGAGACCGCGCCGCTGCTCTTCACGGCGCTGTCGAACCAGTTCTTCACCCTGAACATCGGCGAGCCGATGGCGAACCTGCCGGTCACCATCTTCAAGTTCGCGATGAGCCCGTTTTCGAACTGGCAGCAGATGGCCTGGGCTGGGCGTCTTCCTCATCACCGTCGGCGTGCTCGCGCTGAACATCCTGGCGCGCGTGCTGTTCAGACAGAAGCACTAGGAGCTCACGATGGACGCCGCGACCAGCGCGCTGAAGCCGAACGAGAAGGTCAAGATGAAGGTGCGCAACCTGAACTTCTACTACGGCAAGTTCCAGGCGCTGAAGAACATCAACCTCGAGATCCCGGAGAAGAAGGTCACGGCATTCATCGGGCCTTCCGGGCTGCGGCAAGTCGACGCTGCTGCGCGTCTTCAACCGGATGTTCGAGCTTTATCCGGAGCAGCGCGCCGAGGGCGAAGTCAGCGTCGACGGCGACAACGTCCTGACGTCGAAGGAGGATGTCGCGCTGATCCGCGCCAAGATCGGCATGATCTTCCAGAAGCCGACACCGTTTCCGATGTCGATCTACGACAACATCGCCTTCGGCGTGAAGCTGTTCGAGAATCTGTCGAAGTCGGCGCATGGACGACCGGGTCGAGTGGGCGCTGCGCAAGGGCGCGCTGTGGAACGAGGTCAAGGACAAGCTCGGGCAGAGCGGTACCAGCCTGTCGGGCGGCCAGCAGCAGCGGCTGTGCATCGCGCGCGGCATCGCGGTGCGGCCCGAGATCATCCTGTTCGACGAGCCGTGCTCGGCGCTCGACCCGATCTCCACCGCGAAGATCGAGGAACTGATCGACGAACTGAAATCCGACTACACCGTGGCGATCGTCACGCACAACATGCAGCAGGCCGCGCGCGTGTCGCGACTACACGGCCTACATGTACCTCGGCGATCTGGTCGAGTTCGGCGAGACCGACCAGATCTTCATCAAGCCGAAGAAGAAGGAAACCGAGGACTACATCACCGGCCGCTTCGGCTAGAGTCAGCGCGGCACTGCCGCAGGAGAATCAAATGGGAACCGGTGACCACTCGATGAGGAAGTACGACGAGGAACTCGAGGCAATGCGCTCGCGCGTGCTGCAGATGGGCGGTCTCGTCGAGTCGCAGGTGCGCACCGCGCTGGATGCGTTCGAGACGGCCAATGTCGAGCTGGCGCAGCAGGCGATCGATGCCGACCGCCGTGTCAACGAGCTCGAAATGGACCTCGACCAGATGGTCAA
The DNA here is from genome assembly GCA_963769745.1 of uncultured beta proteobacterium. Lineage (GTDB taxonomy): Bacteria > Pseudomonadota > Gammaproteobacteria > Burkholderiales > Burkholderiaceae_F > JALORV01. The sequence goes on along the minus strand of CAVYNB010000030.1, from coordinate 2,979 downwards.
TCATGTGATCGCGCGCCGGCAGCCCACCGCCGGCGACCTGCGCATGATCACCGGCATCGCCAAGGCGATCACGGACATCGAGCGCATCGGTGACGAGGCGAGCAAGATCGCCCGCGCCGCCAAGTGGCTGCGCGAGAAGGACGGCCAGTCGCGCGTGAATCGGGTGCCCGACATCCGTTACTCGGGCGAGGCGGCGGTGTCGATGCTGCGGCGGGCGCTCGATGCGTTTGCGCGCCTCGACGCCCAGGCCGCGGCGCTGATCATCAAGGACGACCAGGGTGTCGACGACCGGTTCCGGGCAATCCTGCGGCAGCTGATCACGTTCATGATGGAAGATCCGCGCACCATCTCTGCGTCGCTCGATACCGTCTGGGCCGCCAAGGCGATCGAGCGCATCGGCGATCACTCGAAGAACATCGCAGAGCACGTGATCTTCATCTCGCAAGGCGTCGATGCACGCCATCTGTCGCCGGACGAACTGGAACGCGCGATCGCACGTGGCTGATCCCGGATGTCCACCAACATTCTGATTGTCGAAGACGAACCCGCGATCCAGGAGCTGGTCGCCTATACCTGCAGCAGCAACGGGTACTCCGTTCGCCGCGCCGAGTCGGTCAGCGCCGCGCGCGAGGCGATCGGGCAGCAGCTGCCCGATCTCGTGCTGCTCGACTGGATGCTGCCGGACAGACCCGGCATCGACCTGTTGAAGGATCTGCGCACCGAGGACCGTACCCGCGCGGTACCGGTCATCATGCTGACGGCGCGCGGCAGCGAGGCCGATCGCGTCGTCGGGCTCGACACCGGTGCCGACGACTACGTCGTCAAGCCGTTTTCGCCGCGTGAGCTGGTGTCACGCATCCGCGCCGTGTTCCGGCGCCGCGCGCCGCAGCACAGCGGCGAGTCGGTCACCTACGGGCCGTTGACCATCGATCCGGCGCGGCACGAAGTGCTGGTCGACGGCAACCCGGTGAGCATGGGCCTGGCGGAATTCAAGCTGCTGAGCTTTCTCGTCAATCATCCCGATCGCGTGTACTCGCGCGCGCAGCTGCTCGACAGCGTCTGGGGTGATCACGTGTTCATCGAAGAGCGCACGGTCGACGTGCACGTCCTGCGGCTGCGCAAGGCCCTGACGCCGGCCCGTGCACAGCACCTGGTGCAGACCGTGCGCGGGCTGGGCTACCGCCTGTCGACGCGTCCGGAACATTGAAGCCGGCAGCACGTCGGCGCAGGAGCTTGACGGCCAACTGGTCGACCCGGGCTTGCGCTGAGCCAAGGCCTGCCGCCGAGCCCACGGGCTAGACTGCTTCCATGGTTGATCGCCTGAAGGTCAGTTTGTCTGTGCTCGGTCGGCCGCTGCTTCGATTGGCGACGCTGGCGGTCGTCGGTGCAATCGTCGGGTTCTTCTTCGGAACCGTACCCGCACTCTGGATGGTCATCGTCGGGCTGGTCGGTCTCCTGGCCATCCACATGAGCTACGCGAGCCGGCTGGCGGCCTGGCTCGAGGCTCCGAAGCTCGACGCGATTCCCAACGGCTGGGGACTGTGGACCGATGTGTTCGCACGGCTGTACCGGCAGCGGCGTGCGACCGAGATCAACGAGCGTCGCCTGCTCGAGAACGAGGAACGATTCCGGCGCACGATCAGTGCCCTGCCTGAAGGCATCGTGCTCGCCGATGCCTCGTTGCAGATCGACTGGTGCAACCCGGTGGCCGAGGAACATCTCGGCATCCGCCTGACGGCCGACCATGGCTTGCGGGTCACGAACCTCGTTCGTGATCCGGAGTTCATCAACTACATGACCTCGGCGCACTTCGAGGCGCCGCTGGTGTTTCGTCCGCTGTCGCGCCCGGGCATCGCTCTGGAAGTGCGCGTGGTCGATTTCGAGCCGTCGCGTTCCATCATCATCACGCGCGACATCACGCAGCGCGAACGTGTCGACGCGGTGCGGCGCGACTTCATCGCCAACGTTTCGCACGAACTGCGTACGCCGCTGACAGTGGTCACCGGCTTTCTTGAAATGCTGCTCGATGCGCAGCCGAACGACGCGGCCACGCGGCAGCATCACCTCGGACTGATGCACGAACAGGCGCAGCGCATGACGCGACTGGTCGAGGACCTGCTGACGCTGTCGCGGCTCGAGTCGCGCGAAAGTCTCGTCACCGACGACGTCGTCGACATACGCCAGCTGGTGCGCGAGGTCGGTGACGAGGCGCGCGTCCTGTCGAACGGCCGCCATCGCGTCGAGGTCGAGTCTCCATCGGCATTCGTCCGCGGCAGTCGCGACGAACTGCGCAGCGCGTTCGGCAACCTGGTTTCCAATGCGATCCGCTACACGCCCGATGGTGGACAGATCGTCGTGCGCTGGGTCGAGTCCGGCGGCGAAGGGCGCTTCGAGGTCGAGGACACCGGCATCGGCATCGCGCCGGAACACCTGGCGCGGCTGACCGAACGCTTTTACCGCGTCGACAAGAGCCGCTCGCGCGAGACCGGTGGCACGGGTCTCGGCCTGGCCATCGTCAAGCACGTCCTGCTGCGCCACGACGGGCGGCTCGACATCCACTCCGAGATCGGCAAGGGCAGCACGTTCAGCGCCGTCATTCCCGGCGAGCGGCTGATCTCCGTGGTCGATCACGGCATGGCGCAAGCGGCGTGACGGTGAGTGACGAGCTTCGGAGGACGGGTGTTATCATCGCTCCGCCCTCGGGGTGTAGCGCAGTCTGGTAGCGCGCCTGCTTTGGGAGCAGGATGTCGGGAGTTCGAATCTCTCCACCCCGACCACGCGCCCTCCAGGGCGCACCCGGCGAGTTTCGATCTGCCCGTAGCTCAGTCGGATAGAGCATCAGCCTTCTAAGCTGAGGGTCACAGGTTCGATTCCTGTCGGGCAGGCCAAGTTTTCTCGAGTGGTGGCTGTAGCTCAGTTGGTAGAGTCCCGGATTGTGATTCCGGTTGTCGTGGGTTCGAGTCCCGTCAGCCACCCCAG
>CAVYNB010000029.1:0-196493 GCA_963769745.1 uncultured beta proteobacterium | reverse complement strand
TAGGCACGCGTCATCGCGAGCTGGGCCAGCGTGGCCGTGACGCCCACTCCGATCAGCAACGCCAGACCGCGCGCATCGTGCGGCGAGAACCCGCCGATCACGGTGCCGATGAAACCCAGCACGGTGCCCGACAGCGCGAAGTAGAAGACCGTACGCCATTCGGGCTCGCCGAGCTTTCCGAGCGTGCGCACGTACCAGTAGGCGATGGCCGACAGCACGCCCGAGACCAGCCCGGCCGCTGACGCGATCGCCTGGTCGTCCGAGTAGGTCGGCTGCAGCAGCAACACGACACCAACGAAGCCGACGAGGATCGCCGCCACCAGCCGCCAGTCGATGCGGTCTCCCGCGCGCAGCGCCGCCGCGGCGGCGAGCGCCGCCAGGAAGAGCGGCGAGGTGTAGTTCAGTGTCATTGCCGTGCCGAGCGGCAGCGCCCCGGTGGCATAGAACCAGAGGGCGAGCGCAGCAGTTCCAACCACGCCACGGGTCAAGTGGGTCCTGGCCACCGGCGTTGCAAGCGTCTCGCGGCGCCATAGGACGAAGGCATACAAGCCCACCACGCCGATCAATGAGCGATAGAACACGATCTCGAGCACGCCGTACTGGTGGATTGCAACCTTGACCATGGCGCCCATGATCGAGAAAAGCACTGCCGCCACCAGCATCCAGAGCGCGCTCATCGGCGTCATTCTAGAGAGGACAGGGGCGGCGCCGGGCCGGGGACGGCCGCGCCGCTGCTCTAGAATCGCGCCTCGTCCCATTTGTACTGACTCACCCCGATGCCTCCCAAGCACGCTGCCGCAGCACCGACATTCGAGCAGGCGCTCGACGAACTCGATGCCCTGGTGCGGCGCATGGAGTCCGGCGAGCTCACTCTCGATGAGTCGATCGCGGCCTATCGGCGCGGCGCCGAACTGGCGCGCTTCTGCCAGGCCCGCCTGGCGCAGGCGGAGCAGGACATCAAGCAGCTCGAAGGCGACCTCCTGAAGCCGCTCAATCCGGCCGAGCTCAAGGGCGCCGGCTCATGACGGCGACAGCAGCGGTCGCTCCCGGCAGCCCGATCCCGGAAGCGTTTGCGCACTGGATGCACGATGCGAGCGAACGCTTCGAGGGGGCCGCGGCCGACCTGCTGCCGAGCGCAGAAAGCGTGCCGCAGCGACTGCATGCAGCAATGCGGTACGCCGTACTCGATGGAGGCAAGCGGGTGCGCCCGTTGCTTGTGTACGCGGCCGGCGAAGTGACCGCAGCCGACGCAGAAGCGCTCGACCGCGCTGCACTGGCGGTCGAGTACGTCCACGCTTATTCGCTGGTGCACGACGACCTGCCCTGCATGGACAACGACGTGCTGCGCCGGGGCAAACCCACGGTGCATGTCGCCTTCGACGAGGCCACCGCCATGCTCGCCGGAGACGCGCTGCAGGCCGAAGCCTTCAAGATCATCGCCGACGGTTCGTTGCCGGCATGCCAGACGGCGTCGCTGATGCGCGAGCTGGCGCATGCAGCCGGAACGCAGGGTATGTGCGGTGGACAGGCGATCGACCTGGCCGCCGTTGGACAACGCCTCGAATTGCCGGACCTCGAGCGCATGCACCGCATGAAGACCGGAGCCCTGCTGCGCGCCTCGGTCCTGATGGGCGCGCTGTCCGGCCAGGCGTCGATGCTGACGGAGTGCACGCGCGAAGCGCTGTCGCGCTACGGCGATGCGATCGGTCTTGCATTCCAGGTCGTGGACGACATGCTCGACGTGGAAAGCAGCACCGACGATCTGGGCAAGACGGCCGGCAAGGACGCGGCCCAGTGCAAGCCGACCTACGTCTCCGCGCTGGGGCTGGAAGCCGCCCGCGCATTCAGCCTGCGCTTGCGTGCGCAGGCCCTCGAAGCGATTGCGGGCATCGGGCCGCGCGCGACCCGGCTGCGGGACCTCGCTGACCTGATCGTGTGCCGCAACCACTGAATCGTTCATGACCTCCCTGCTGCAATCGATCGACACGCCGAGTGACCTGCGCCGCCTCGAGCGCGCGCAACTGCCGGCACTGGCGGACGAGCTGCGCCAGTACCTGCTCGAGTCGGTGTCGAAGACCGGCGGCCACCTCAGTTCCAACCTCGGCACCGTCGAACTGACGATTGCGCTGCACTACGTGTTCAGCACACCGGACGATCGCATCGTCTGGGACGTCGGCCACCAGACCTACGCGCACAAGATCCTGACCGGGCGCCGCGAAGGAATGGCCAAGCTGCGCCAGTACGGTGGCATGTCGGGCTTTCCGCGCCGTTCCGAAAGCGACTACGACACCTTCGGCACCGCGCACTCGTCGACCTCGATCTCCGCAGCGCTCGGCATGGCCGTGGCGGCGCGCAATCAGGGCGTCGAGCGACACTCGATCGCAGTCATCGGCGACGGCGCGCTGAGTGCCGGCATGGCGTTCGAGGCGCTGAACAACGCGGGCGTGACCGAAAACATCCGACTGCTGGTGGTGCTCAACGACAACGACATGTCGATCTCGCCGGCGGTGGGCGGGCTCAATCGCTATCTCGCGCGCCTGATGAGCGGGCGCTTCTATGCGGCAGCCAAGCAGGCCGGCAAGCAGGTACTGAAGAACTTTCCGCCGGTGTTCGAACTGGCGCGCAAGCTCGAAGAGCACGCCAAGGGCATGGTGGTGCCCGGGACACTGTTCGAGGAATTCGGCCTCAATTACATCGGTCCGATCGACGGCCATGACCTCGACTCGCTGATCCCGACATTGCAGAACCTGAAGGAGCTGCGCGGTCCGCAGTTCCTGCACGTGGTCACGCGCAAGGGCCAGGGCTACAAGCTCGCCGAAGCCGACCCGGTGCTGTATCACGGTCCGGGCAAGTTCGATCCCCAGGTCGGGATCACCAAGGCGGCGACGAGCAAGCCCAGCTACACGCAGATCTTCGGCGACTGGCTGGTCGATGCGGCCACGGCGGATGCGCGTGTGGTCGGCATCACGCCCGCGATGCGCGAGGGCTCGGGCATGGTGCGCTTCGAGCAGGAGTTCCCGGACCGCTACTTCGATGTCGGCATTGCCGAGCAGCACGCGGTCACCTTTGCGGCCGGACTTGCGTGCGACGGCATGCGTCCGGTGGTCGCGATCTATTCGACGTTCCTGCAGCGTGCCTACGACCAGTTGATCCACGACGTGGCGTTGCAGAACCTGCCTGTCGTGTTCGCGCTCGACCGCGGCGGCCTGGTGGGCGCCGACGGCGCTACGCACCACGGTGCCTACGATCTGTCGTACCTGCGCTGCATTCCGAACCTGGTCGTCATGGCTCCCTCGGATGAAAACGAATGTCGCCAGATGCTGCATACGGCGCTGATGTGCGATGCGCCCGCGGCGGTGCGCTATCCGCGCGGCACCGGGCCGGGTGTCCCACTCGAACAGGAGATCAAGGTGCTGCCGATCGGCCGCGGCGAGATTCGTCGCACCGGCAAGGCGCGCGCCGGCCATCGCATCGCATTGCTTGCGTTCGGTTCGATGGTTGCGCCGGCACTGGCCGCGGCCGAGGAGTTCGATGCCACCGTGGCGAACATGCGCTTCGTCAAGCCGCTGGACGTCGCACTGGTGCAGCAGCTCGCGCGCTCGCACGATGCGTTGGTCACGCTGGAGGAGAACGCCGTCATGGGTGGGGCCGGCAGCGCCGTACTGGAAGCGCTGGCGGCGTCCGAGCTGAAGGTTCCGGTGCTGCAACTCGGTTTGCCCGACCGGTTTGTCGATCACGGCGATCCGGCGCTGTTGCTGAAGGAATGCGGACTCGATGCGGCCGGAGTCGCCGCGGCGATCCGGCGGCGCTACGGCGCCATCCTGTCCCCGGTGCGACCGTCCCCGGTGTCCTGACTTCACTTGCAGGGCGCTGACCGGACGGCATGAAGCCGATTGCGATCATCCAGCACGAGGCCGATGTCGCGCCCGGCAATTTCGAGCAGCATCTGCGCGCCCGCGGCCGGCCCTTTGAGCTGATCCGACTGCATGCGGGCGACCCACTGCCCGAGTCGTCGGCGCCGTATGCGGGCCTGTGTTCGCTTGGCGGCAACATGAGCGTGAACGACGATCTGCAGTGGATCGAAGCCGAACTGGCGCTGATCCGCGATGCCGATGCGCAGGGCGTTCCGGTCATCGGGCATTGCCTCGGTGGACAACTGCTTGCCCGTGCCCTGGGCGGTTCAGTCAGGCGCGCTCCGCACGTGGAGATGGGCTGGGGAACGGTGGCCGTCGACGACGCGGCGCTTGCTCGCGAATGGCTCGGGGACGATGCCGCGGGCGTCGAATTCTTCCAGTGGCACAGCGATACCTTTGAACTGCCGGCGAGTGCACGGCGCCTGCTCACAGGCACCTGGTGCGCGAACCAGGCCTATCTCATCGAGCGGTCGGGCTATGCCCACATCGGCATGCAGTTCCACATCGAGATGACGCCCGACCTGGTGCGTCAGTGGGCGGCCGATCCGGTCGCGGCGCGCGAGGTCGATGCAGAGCGCCGACGCACGGGCGGCCCGGCGGTGCAGTCACCGGAGTCCATGGTCGATCGTGTCGAAGCGAGAGCGGCCGCCATGTATCGGGTGGCGGCACACCTCTATGACCGCTGGCTGCGCGCCGCGCGTGACTGACGGACGAGTGGGTTAGCCGCGCAGCCGCGCGGGCTTCCAGGTGTCGGCCCAGCGACCGGTCCCGTAAAGGTCTTCGACCTTCTTGGCCGGCACGTACGGGCACACGCGCTGGTGGACGGCGGCCAGCAGCATCAGCTCGGACATGGCCTGCGGATTGAGATTCAGAGCCGGGTCCTGGCCGCTCCAGACCTTTTCGAAGTACTGATTCATCTCCGGGTGACCCCAGAGCAGCGTCAGCGATCGAGTGACTTCCGGGTAGCGCTGCTCGATTGCCGACTCGGCCGCTCGGTCGACTGACGGGCCGGCCGTCGGACTTGCCTCGAAGGGCGACTCGACATTGCCGGTGAAAGCGCTGAAACGTGAGGGGGTCGTTCGCATACCGTGTTCAGGGTAGTCCACTTCAATCCGGTGAAGCAAGCCGCTGCGTCGGATGCTCGCGGTCTGTCGATCGCGTTTGCGTCTGCAGTAGCGACCGTAGGCGATGGGCTCGCCGGTTTCAATGGCCGGCCGAGTGAGCGGCGCGCAACCCGCGCCGGGCGGGGCAGGGCAGTCGCCCTCGCGGGAGCAGCGGCCGTCGGCGACCGCTGGCCGGCGGCTCAGTCGCGGAAGTTGTCGAAGGTCAGCGGAACTTCGGTGATCTGCGAACGCAGCAGCGCAATCGCCTCCTGCAACGTGTCCCTCTTGGCGCCGCTGATGCGCACCGTATCGCCCTGGATGCTTGCGCTGACCTTGAGCTTGCTCTCCTTGATCAGCCCGACCATCTTCCTGGCGAGCGTCGATTCGATGCCGTTGCGGACCTTGATCACCTGCTTCAGCTTGTCGCCGGACATCTTCTCCGGCTTGCCGAGATCCAGCAGCCGCACGTCGACGCTGCGCTTGGCCATCTTCGCCGTCAGCACGTCGCGCACCTGGCCGAGCTTGAAGTCGTCATCGGCGAACACGGTCAGTTCGAACTCCTTCATCTCGACGCGCGCGTCCGAGCCCTTGAAGTCGAATCGATTGCTGATCTCCTTGTTGGCCTGGTCGGTCGCGTTGCGCACTTCGACCATGTCGGGTTTGCAGACGGCATCGAATGACGGCATGGATCTTCTCCGGAGCTTGATCGCAGCGGAAGTCTATGCGCACGCCCCTACAATCCCCCGATGCCCGTGCGCATCGAATCCGACGTCTCGCTTCGGCCCTACAACACCTTCGGCGTCGAGGCGCGCGCCGCCCACTTCGCGCGCGTCACGTCGATCGAGGAACTCGTCGGCCTATATGAGGATCCGCAGTGGCGCGCGGTGCCGCGGCTGGTCCTCGGGGGCGGCAGCAACGTGCTTTTTACCGGCGACTTCGACGGCCTGGTGATCAAGGTCGAGATCATGGGCATCGAGGTGCTCGAAACGCAGCGCGGTCAACATCGGGTGCGGATCGGCGCCGGCGAGAACTGGCACGCCACGGTCGAGCGGCTGCTGGAGCGGGCCCTGCCGGGCCTGGAGAACCTCGCGCTGATCCCCGGCAACGTCGGTGCAGCACCGATCCAGAACATCGGAGCCTACGGCGTCGAGTTGGCCGAACGTTTCGAGTCGCTCAGCGCCTACGACAGTTCGAGCCAGGTCAGGGTCACGCTCGACGCAGAGCAGTGCCGCTTCGGCTATCGCGACAGCGTCTTCAAGCAGGAGCCCGGACGCTATGTCGTGCTCGATGTCACGCTGTCGTTGCCGGTCGACTGGCGACCGGTGGCCGGCTATGCCGACGTGGAAAACGAGCTGAAGGCGCGTCAGTGCGTCGACCCGCGGCCGCGCGATGTCTTCGACGCGGTCGTCGCGATCCGACGTCGCAAGCTGCCGGACCCCGCGGTGGTGGGCAACGCCGGCAGCTTCTTCAAGAATCCCATCGTGCCGCGCGCGGCACGCGACCAGATGCGGGAAAAGTTTCCGTCGCTGGTGAGCTACGACATCGGCGGTGGTCGTTGCAAGCTCGCCGCCGGGTGGCTCATCGATGCCTGCGGTCTGAAGGGCCACGCCCGAGGGCAGGCCGCGGTGTACGAGAAGCAGGCGCTGGTCCTCGTGAATCGCGGCGGGGCGACGGGTCGGGACGTGCTCGAACTGGCGCGCGAGGTGCAGGAGCGGGTCCGGCAGAAATTCGGCGTCGCGCTGGAACCCGAGCCGGCCATCGTCTGAGCATCCGGCCGCGACAAAAAAAGGCCCGCCGAAGCGGGCCAGAATTTCGCTGCAAGTTAGGCAGTTGTCGCAGCCGCCGGTCGGAGAGCTCGCTTGCGGTGAGGAGAACGCGCAGAGCACCGACGGCCACGAACGGTTTTACTGTGGCACCAAACGCCTCGACGTGCCATTCATCCAAAAGGCTTGTGAGGCTCATGCCGCGAAAGGGGCGGGCATCCCCGCGGCATCGCAGCCGACTACTTCTTCTTGACCTCGTCCGTCAGGCCCGGCAGCGCTGTGCCCGACGGGCCCGACAGCAGGCCGGCCTTCGCATAGGTCATCAGCTTGTCGCGCGTGTCGGTGATGTCCAGATTGCGCATCGTCAGCTGGCCGATGCGATCGGCTGGCGAGAACATCGACTCGCCCTTTTCCATCGTCAGGCGTTCGGGCTTGTAGGTCAGGTTGGGCGACTCTGTATTGAGGATCGAGTAGTCGTTGCCGCGCCTCAGCTCGACTGTCACTTCGCCGGTGATCGCGCTCGCGACCCAGCGCTGTGCGGTCTCGCGCAGCATGATCGCCTGCGGATCGAACCAGCGGCCCTGGTAGAGCAGGCGGCCGAGTCGCCGGCCATTGTCGCGATACTGCTCGATCGTGTCCTCGTTGTGGATGCCGGTCAGCAGCCGCTCGTAGGCGATGAAGAGCAGCGCCAGTCCCGGCGCCTCATAGATGCCGCGGCTCTTCGCCTCGATGATGCGGTTCTCGATCTGGTCCGACATGCCCAGGCCGTGGCGGCCGCCGATGCGATTGGCTTCGAGCATCAGCTCGACCGGATCGGTGAACTCGATGCCGTTGAGGGCGACCGGCTGGCCCTCGTCGAAGCGCACGGTGACTTCTTCGCGCTTGATCGCCACGTCATCGCGCCAGAAGGCCACGCCCATGATCGGCTGCACGATGCGGACATTGCTGGCGAGGTACTCGAGATCCTTGGCCTCGTGCGTGGCACCGAGCATGTTCGAGTCGGTCGAGTACGCCTTCTCGGCGGACATCTTGTAGGCAAAGCCGGACTGCTTCATGAACTCCGACATCTCGGCACGGCCACCGAGTTCGTCGATGAAGTCCTGGTCGAGCCACGGCTTGTAGATCTTCAGTGACGGATTCGCGAGCAGACCGTAGCGATAGAAACGCTCGATGTCATTGCCCTTGTAGGTGCTGCCGTCGCCCCAGATGTGGACGTCATCCTCCTTCATCGCGGTGACCAGCAGCGTGCCGGTCACTGCGCGGCCGATCGGCGTCGTGTTGAAGTAAGTGAGGCCGGCCGTCGAAATGTGAAAGGCGCCACTCTGGAGCGCGGCCAGGCCCTCGGTGACCAGCTGCGCGCGGCAGTCGACCAGTCGAGCCTTTTGCGCTCCGTACTCGAGCGCGCGACGCGGTATTTCGTCGTAGTCGGGTTCGTCGGGCTGGCCGAGATTGGCGGTATACGCGCACGGGATCGCGCCCTTCCTGCGCATCCACAGCAGCGCGGCGCTGGTGTCGAGTCCGCCGGAAAAGGCGATGCCGACCTTCTGGCCGACGGGCAGGTGTTGCAGGATCGTTGACATGGTGGGGAGTGGGTGAGGGCGCGCCAGTCGCGCGCAGGAAACGATGCGTTACTGGACTTCGCGGCCCAGCAGCAGATATTCCATCAGCGCCTTCTGCGCATGGAGCCTGTTTTCTGCCTCGTCCCAGACGACGGACTGGGGGCCGTCGAGCACCGCGGCGGTGACTTCCTCGCCGCGATGCGCCGGCAGGCAGTGCATGAAGAGTGCGTCCGGGTGTGCCACGCGCATCATGTCCTCGTCCACGCACCAGTCGGCGAACGCGACGCGACGCGCCTCGTTCTCGGACTCGTAGCCCATGCTGGTCCAGACGTCGGTCGTCACCAGGTCGGCGCCGCGCGCTGCGTCCATCGGGTCGGCATGGACCGCGATGTGATCGCCGGCCGGAGCGAACCGCGGATCGAGCGCATAACCCGGCGGCGTCGAGACGTTGACACGGAAGCCGAGCAGCTGCGCCGCCTCGATCCAGGTGTAGGCCATGTTGTTGGCATCGCCGATCCACGCCACCGTGCGGCCCGTGATCGGGCCGCGATGCTCGAGCCAGGTGTAGATGTCGGCCAGGATCTGGCACGGGTGGTACTCGTTCGTCAGGCCGTTGATCACCGGCACGCGCGAAAATTCGGCGAAGCGCTCGATCTTGGACTGTTCGTAGGTGCGGATCATCACGAGGTCGACCATGCGCGAGATCACGCGCGCCGTGTCCTCGATCGGCTCGGCGCGACCGAGCTGCGAATCGCCGGTGGTGATGTGGATCACCGAGCCGCCCAGCTGATACATGCCGGCCTCGAACGAAACGCGCGTACGCGTCGACGCCTTCTCGAACACCATCGCCAGCGTCCGGTCGCGCAGGGGCTGGTAGAACTCGTAGCGCTTGAAGCGTTCCTTGATGACGCGCGTGCGTTCGAACACCCACTCGAGCTCCGCGCGCGAGAAGTCGCGGAACTGCAGGAAGTGGCGGATTGCTTCGGCCACGGATTCAGGCGGCGCGCGCCGCCGGCACGAGGAAGGCGCGGATCACCGGCGCCAGTCGATCGACGATCAGATCGGCCTCGGCGGCACTCAGGATCAGCGGCGGCAGCATCCGGATGACCTTGTCCTGCGTGACGTTGATCAGCAACCCGGCCGCGAGTGCCTGCTTGACCAGGTCACCGCAGGGCCGGTCGAGTTCGACGCCGATCATCAGTCCCATGCCGCGGATCTCGACGACGCCGGCCACGCCCGCAAGCTCGCGCTTCAGTCCGGCGCGGATGCGGTCGCCCTGGGCGACGGCGTTGGCCATCAGGCCTTCCGATTCGATGATCGCGAGCGTCTCGATGCCGGCGCGCATGGCGAGTGGTCCGCCGCCGAACGTCGTGCCGTGCTGGCCCGGACCGAACACGCCTGCCGCACGGCCGCCCGTCAACAGCGCGCCGATCGGCACGCCGGAGCCCAGTCCCTTGGCCAGGGTCATCACGTCAGGCGTGATGCCGGCCCACTGGTGGGCGAACCACTTGCCGGTGCGTCCGATGCCGCTTTGCACCTCGTCGATCATCAGCAGCCAGCCGCGTTCGTCGCACAGTCGACGCAGTGCGCGCACGTAGTCGAGGTTCGCGACCTGGATGCCGCCTTCGCCCTGCAGCACCTCGATCCAGACGGCACGAACGCGCGCATCGGCGGCGGCCGCCCGCTCGACTGCACCGATGTCGTTGTACGGGACGCGGATGAATCCGCTCGGCAGCGGCTCGAAGCCCTTGCGCGCCTTGTCGCTGGCCGTGGCCGCGAGCGTTGCGAGCGTGCGTCCGTGCCAGGCGCGTTCCATGACGATCGTCTGCGCCTCGGGTTCGCCGTTCTTGTGGCCGTACAGGCGCACGAGCTTCAGCGCGCCCTCGTTGGCCTCGGAGCCGGAGTTGCCGAAGAAGACTTCCTGCAGGCCCGACAGCGCGCACAGACGGTCGGCGAGCAATTCCTGCTCGCGTACACGGTAGATGTTCGAGGTATGGATCAGTCGACCGACCTGCTCCGACAGCGCGGCGACCAGACGCGGATGCGCGTGGCCGAGGCCGTTGACGGCGATGCCTGCCAGCGCGTCGAGATACTCTCTGCCCTGCTCGTCGTAGAGCCGTGCACCCTGGCCGTGGGTGAAGGCGACCGGGAGCCGGTTGTAGGTGTTCATCAGGTGCGTCATTGTTCGCACTCCGTGCCGTGGCGGAAAGAAAAAACGCGGCGCTGGGGAATAGCAGCCGCGTTTGCAGGATTATAGGGAAAGACGTCGTCCGCATGACCAGCAGTTCCGCCGCTCTCGGCGAATTCGATATCGTCATCGTCGGTGCCGGCACGGCCGGGTGCCTGCTGGCGAACCGGCTGTCGGCCGATCCGGGCTGCCGCGTGGCCCTGCTCGAAGCGGGCGGCAACGATGATTACCTGTGGATCCGCGTCCCGGTCGGCTACCTGTACTGCATCGGCAATCCGCGCACCGACTGGTGTTTCGCGACCGAGCCGGAGCCCGGCCTCAACGGGCGCGCGATCCGCTATCCGCGTGGCCGGGTGCTGGGCGGCTGCTCATCGATCAACGGCATGATCTACATGCGCGGCCAGCGCCAGGACTACGACGGCTGGCGCGAAGGTGACGGCCATGGCGCGAATCCCGGATGGGGCTGGGACGATGTGCTGCCGTACTTCACTCGCCACGAGGACTACTACGGCGGCGCCGATGCGCTGCACGGCGCCGGCAACGAATGGCGAGTCGAGAAGCCGCGCGTGCAATGGGAGATCCTCGACGCGTTCCGCTCCGCGGCCGCGGAGCAGGGGATACCACCGAACGACGACTTCAATCGCGGCGACAACTTCGGCTGCGGTTACTTCGATGTGAATCAGCGTCGAGGAGTGCGCTGGAACACGGCGCGTGCATTCCTGCGACCGGCCATGAATCGATCGAACCTGGTGGTGTTCACCGGGACCCAGGCGACGCGTCTGCTCCTCGACGGGCGTCGATGTGCCGGTGTGGAGGTCGTCCGCGATGGCCGGCCGGCCCGCATTGCAGCGCGGGGCGAGGTGATCCTGGCTGCGGGCGCCGTCGCCACGCCGCAACTGCTGCAGCTGTCCGGCATCGGTCCGGGGGCACTGCTCGTTCCCCTGGGAATTCCGGTCCGACACGACCTGCCCGGCGTCGGCGCCAATCTGCAGGACCATCTGCAGCTGCGCATGGCGTTCAAGGTGCAGGGCGTGCGCACGCTCAATACGCTGGCGTCCAATCCCTTCGCCAAGCTCGGCATGGGGCTCCAGTATGTCTTCACAAGGCGAGGTCCGCTGACGATGAGTCCGAGCCAGCTCGGCGCGTTCGCGAAGTCGAGTGACGACCAGCGCCGGGCCAATGTCGAGTACCACGTGCAGCCACTTTCGCTCGACAAGTTCGGCGAGCCGCTGCATCCGTTTCCGGCCTTCACCGCCTCGGTATGCAATCTGCGGCCGACCTCGCGCGGCGCGATCTCGATCCGGTCAGCCGACCCGGCTGCGGCGCCGAAGATCGCGCCCAACTATCTGGCCACGGAGGAGGATCGACGCATCGCCGCCGACGCCCTGCGCCTGACGCGCCGTATCGTTTCGTCTGCAGCCCTGGCGCGCTACGCGCCGCAGGAGTTCATGCCCGGTCCGCAGTTCCAGAGCGACGCGGAACTCGCCCGTGCTGCCGGCGAGGTCGGCACGACGATCTTTCATCCGGTGGGGACCGCGAAAATGGGTCCATCCTCCGATCCCGGCGCGGTGGTCGACGCCGAACTGCGGGTGCACGGCATCGACGCGCTGCGGGTCATCGATGCATCGATCATGCCGACGATCACCTCGGGCAACACCAACTCGCCGACGCTGATGATCGCGGAAAAGGGCGCGGAGTTCGTCGTCGGAGCGCGGCAGCGCGCTGCCTGATCGGCTAGGCAGTCGAAGCGGGTTTCCTCGCGCGGCGGCGGACTCGGGTTGGCGCGGCGAGTGGTGCGAGCCGGCCCTCCTCGGCGTCCATCAGCACGCGTATCGACGGCACGTAACCCTGGTACACGACCCCGTGCAGTTCGACCTTGTTCTGCACGCGCAGGTACCGGACCAGATAGTCGACGATGTTCGCCGTGATGCGCTGGCCGGGGACCAGCACCGGGATGCCCGGCGGGTACGGGACGATCTGGTCGCAGCAGATGCGGCCCGCGAGCTTGCCGTTCAACTGATCGTTCTCGTCGAGCAGCGGCACGAGTTCCCCGGTGGCGTAGTAGGCGTCACGCGGCAGGGAGACCAGTTCGGTGAACGGCGGCAGGTCCGGCGTGCGGTACAGGTGCCGCGGAGCCCGCTTCTCACGCGCAATGCGCATCAGTGCGTCGTACAGGCGCGAACATTTGGAGCGGGTCGTGCCGATCGTCAGCAGCAGCGTCAGCGTGTTGAAGGTCGATTTCTCGACCGTGATGTTGAAGCGCGTGTAGAGCTCGTTCTGCAGATCGTCGACCGTCATGCCGCACGACGAGATATCGACCGTGACCTTGGTCGTGTCGAGCCGGATGCCGTCCTCGCGCACTTCCTCCGGCAACAGATCGTCGAGCTCGAGCACGCGGAACACTCCGGTCGAGTTGATCTGCTCGCGCAGCTCGTCGGCCAGCATCAGGGTCCGCTGCAGCAGCTTGTAGCCCTCGAGCACCGATTGCTTGCGGCTCACATCGAGGCTCGCGATCATGCTGTACATCGGACTGGTCGATGTATGCATGTTGAAGTTCTCGCGGAAAATGTGCTCGTTGAACGTCGGGTCGTTCACATGGATGTAAGCGGCCTGCGACAGCGCCGACAGCGTCTTGTGCGCGGACTGGGTGGCGTAGTCCGCTCCGGCCTCGAGCGCCGTCGGCCGCAGCGCCGGGTGAAAGCGCGCGTGCGCGTACCAGGCCTCGTCGATCAGGACCTTGATGTTCTGCCGGTGCGCGGCGTCGATGATCGGCTTGAGGTCGTAGCGCAGGCCGTCGTAGGTGCACGACGTCAGTACCAGTAGCTCGGCATCCGGGTGATCGTCGATCGCCTTCATGATGGTCTTCGTGGGCACCGGCCCGAAGACGCCGTACTTGCGGTTCACCGACGAATCGAGATACACGGGGCGCGCGCCGGACAGCACGACGCCGTGATGGACCGACTTGTGGCAGTTGCGGTCGAGCAGCAGCTTTTCGCCCGGAGCGATCAGCGTCTGCAGGATCACCTTGTTGGCGGTCGACGTGCCATTGGTGGCGAAAAAAGTGCGTCGCGCACCGAACGCCTTGGCGGCCATCTGCTGCGCTTCGGCAATGACGCCGGTCGGCTCCATCAGCGAGTCGAGCGCCTTGACCGAGACCGAGAGATCGGCGTCGAACACGTGCTCGCCCATGAAGTCGTAGAACTCGTTGACCCAGGGACTGCCGCGCATCGAGTCGCCGCTCGAGTGCCCGGGTGTGTGCCAGGCGTCCTTGGCGGCCAGCACGTAGGCCTTCAGCGCATCGTAAAAAGGCGTACGCGCGCGTTCGGCGATCTGTGCGTTCAGGATGCGGTACATGCCGCGGTAGTCGCGCTCTTCGCGGTAGAAGTAGCCGTCGACCGCTTCGGCGAACAGCGCGTCCACGACCTGGTCTTCCTTTTCCTTCTCGACCAGGATGTAGATGTCGAGCTCGGGGCGCAGGGACGTGATGCGCTGGACCAGCTTGAGCGCCGACACCTGCAGATTGCGTGGGGGCTCCTTGTGACCGTTGCGGCGCTTGCGCGTGTCCTGCACCGCGTACAGCTTGTCGTCGACGATGGCGATCTGAATATCACCTTCGCGTTCGATCAGCGCCAGACCCTCCCTGGCCGTGAGGGCGCCGACGAAGGTGATGCCGAACGGGTTGTCGAGCGACCGTGCCGCGGCATTCAGGCCCTTGAGCAATTCACGCAGGATCAACGGCTCGTCGTTGATGACGAGCACTTTGGACACCGGTTTGGACATGCGGGCGGGCGGCGGGATGGAAGGGCGGACGAAGGGCCGCTTTATGCGGCAATTGATGGGCAAATGCAAGTAACCCAGCCGCCTGGAGGCGATAACCGTGAACGAGACCGTGCACGTCGAAGGGCGCAGCGCCTCGTTGCGCCGCCGGGACGTTACCGGGCGCAACGCCGTGCTCGGATAAAATCGCGCTCGCGTTCCGTCGGCGACGCGACTGTCTGCCGCGGTACGGAGCAAGCCTTGTCAGAGCCGCCCACCCCCGCCGCGCCCAAACCTCGCGAGTTCTTCATCCACGGCATGACTTCGGCCGGGCGGCCGTTCAGGCCGAGCGACTGGGCCGAACGCCTTTGCGGAGTGATGTCGTGCTACCGGCCGGGCGGCATCGCCTCGGGCCGCGATGCCTACATCGGCTACTCGCCGTATGTGCGGCCGACGCTGATCGGTGGAGTGAAGTGCGTGGTGGTCGACGAACGCCTGCGCGACCTTGAGCGCATGGCATTTGACTTCGTCATGAGCTTTGCTCACGACAACGACCTGCCAGTTTACGAAGGGTGTTCGATACCCGGCGCTGACTGACCGGCATCGAGCTTGGGTGGACTTCCGTTGCGTGGCCCGGAAGGACTGGGGCCAGCACTGAAGTGCATTGCCGACCGTGGGCGGCGCGAACGGCCGCCCCGGCCGACCGGGACCCTCAGGCCATCGACTTGATCGCAGCCGCCAGACGGCTCTTGTTGCGAGCCGCCGTGTTCTTGTGAATGACGTTCTTGTCGGCGATCGAATCGATCACGCTGGTCGCCGTGCCGAGCACGTCGAGCGCGGCTTTCTTGTCGCCGGCCGCGATCGCCTTGCGGACCGATTTGACTGCGGTGCGCACGCGTGAGCGCTGCGATGCATTCTGTGCATTGCGAGCGGTCGACTGACGTGCGCGCTTGCGGGCTTGCTTGCTGTTTGCCATCTAAGTTCCTGTATTTATCCGTCAGGCGGGATCCATTCGGAGCGCCCCGTCCGGTCTTTCGTATCTGTATTCGCGCTGACCCCGCCTCTGTTCACGGAGCATCTCGGCGAGTCATTTCCGCCGGAGCCGTCGCGGAAAGCCCTAAACTATATCAAATCAACCGTTTACCAACAATTCGCCCACGGTTTCCGATCGGTAGACGGTGGACAGGTCCCGCCGCCGCCCCCGCTTGCCGGCACAATCCCGCGCAGTGAATCTCTTTCGTGCCCTTGCGACAGTCAGCAGCTTCACGCTGCTGTCACGCGTCACCGGCCTGATCCGCGACATGCTGATCTCGCGCCTGTTCGGCGCGAGCGCGGAAACCGACGCGTTCAACGTCGCCTTTCGCCTGCCGAACCTGCTGCGTCGCCTGTTCGGCGAAGGAGCCTTCCAGCAGGCGTTCGTACCGATGCTGGCCGATGTCCGCTCCCGCGGCGACGAGCCGCAGACCACGGCATTTGCCGGCCATGTCGCGAGCGCGCTCTTCTGGGTTCTGCTGATGGTGTCGATACTGGGCGTCGTCGGAGCGCCGGTGCTGGTCTGGCTGATTGCTTCGGGTCTGGCGCGCGACCCGGCGACCTTCGATCTGGCGACCGTCATGACGCGCTGGATGTTCCCGTACATCCTGTTCATGTCGCTGGTTGCGCTGGCGGCGGGCGTGCTCAATACCTACAAGCGCTTTGCCGTGCCGGCGTTCACTCCGGTGCTGCTCAACCTGGCGTTCATCGGCTGCGCCCTGTGGCTCGCGCCGCGCCTGTCGCAACCGATCATGGCGCTCGCCTTTGCCGTGCTGATCGGCGGCGCGCTGCAACTCGGCCTGCAGTGGGCCGCGCTGCGGCGCGCCGGCCTGCGCCTGCGCATCGGGATGCCGCGCAGCGCATTCGCGGATCCTGACGTGCGGCGTGTCGCCGGTTTGATGCTGCCCGCCATTTTCGCGGTGTCCGTCGCGCAGCTGTCCATCATCATCAACACCAACATTGCCTCGCACCTGACGACCGGCAGCGTGACCTGGCTGGCGTTCGCCGACCGGCTGATGGAGTTTCCGACAGCGCTCGTCGGGGTCGCCCTCGGGACGATCCTCTTGCCCAGCCTCTCGTCTGCGTTTGCCGAGAAGCGCACTGACGACTATTCGCGGCTGCTCGACTGGGGGCTGCGGCTGATCTTCCTGCTGGCGCTGCCGGCGGCATTGGGCCTCGGCCTGCTCGCCGAAGGGATCGTGTCCGTGCTGTTTCAGGGGCGCGAGTTCACCGCGCACGACGTGCACCAGACCTCGATCGCAGTCATCGGCTATGCGGTCGGCCTGATCGGGCTGATCGCGGTCAAGATCCTGGCACCGGGCTTCTACGCGCAGAAAGACATCCGCACGCCGGTAAAGATTGCAGTCACGGTCCTGATCGCCACGCAGCTCGCGAACCTCGTGCTCGTCCCGCTATTTGCCCATGCCGGGCTGGCCTTGTCGGTCAGCCTGGGGGCGTGCGCCAATGCGGTGGCGCTATATGTCGGTCTCAAGCGCCGCGGTGTGTATACCGCGCGCGCCGGCTGGAGCGGGTTCGTGTTGCGACTGGCCATCGCGCTGCTGGTACTGGGCGGTGCGCTGTGGTGGGCGCAACGCCCGATCGACTGGACCGCGCTGCAGGCCTCGCCGTGGCTGCGAGCGGGACTGCTGGGCACGATGATCGCCGTCGCCGCCGGTCTGTACTTCGCGGTGCTCTTCGCCCTCGGATTCCGCCTGCGCGATTTTCGACCCGAGGAGGCGCGATGAACCGCGCCTTCGAGTCCGGACTCGCGTTCAGCCGACCTGCTTCAGCATCGTGCCGGCGTCGCTGACCTCGAACTTGCCGGGGCCTTCGATGTTCAGCGTCTTGACGACGCCATCCTGCACCAGCATCGAAAAACGCTGGCAGCGCACGCCCATGCCGCGCGCGGTCAGGTCGAGTTCGAGCCCGAGCTTCTTCGTGTAGTCCGCCGAACCGTCGGCCAGCATGCGCACCTTGCCGGCCACCTTCTGGTCGCGGCCCCAGGCGCCCATCACGAACGCATCGTTGACCGATATGCACCAGATCTCGTCCACGCCCTTGGCCTTCAGCTGGTCGTACATCGCGACATAGCCTGGGACGTGCTTGGCGGAACAGGTGGGCGTATACGCACCGGGCAGGCCGAACACGGCAATCTTCTTACCCTTGACGAGATCGCCCACCTTGAAGGTGTTCGGGCCGAGTGAACAGCCCGCGGTCTCGACCTCGATGAATTCCTGCAGTTCGCCGTCCGGCAGCTTGTCTCCGACCTTGATCGTCATGGCGCGTCGTCCTGTGGTTCGTTGGAGGGGAGGATGAGTCTAGCAACGTGCGGCGAGCAAAGGGCTCAGTCCCCGAGGGCGACCCCTTCGCGGCGAGGGTCGGCTCCACCGGCCCAGCCGAGGCGTCCGTCGGGCAGGCGCACCCGCACGATGCCCTGCAGACCGCTCGCCATGTCGATCTCGCGCACGTCATGGCCACGCGCCTTCAGGCCGTCGATCACCGCTGCGCTGATGCGCCCCTTCTCGACTTCGGTCGGCCCGTTGCGCGAGCCGAAATTGGGCAGCGCGATGGCCTGCTGGACGTCGAGGTTCCAGTCGAGCACTCCGACCAGTGTCTTGGCGACGTAGCTGATGATCTGCGAGCCGCCGGGCGAGCCCAGAGTGGCCACCAGCGCTCCGGTGCCGCGATCGAACACCAGCGTCGGCGCCATCGAACTGCGCGGGCGCTTGCCCGGCTGCACGCGATTCGCGACCGGTCGCCCATCGACCTGCGGCACGAACGAAAAGTCGGTGAGCTGGTTGTTCAGCAGGAAGCCGCGCACCATCACGCGCGCGCCGAAGACGTCCTCGATCGTCGTCGTCATCGACACCGCGTTGCCCTGGCCGTCGACCACTGAAATGTGCGATGTGGCGGCCTTCAGCGGCGAGGGATCGGACGCCCAGGCGACCGACGCGCCGGGCGGGACGCCCGGTTGCGCGGTGCCCATGCTGCGTGGACCGATCAGTTGCGCGCGCTGCCTGAGGTACGCGGGATCGAGCAGGCCGGCGACGTTGACGGTCACGAAGTCACTGTCCGCGACGTACAGCGCCCGGTCGGCGAAGGCCAGCCGACCCGCCTCCGAGAAGAGATGCACCGCCTCGGCGCGCGGCTCGAGCGCGGGCGCGTCATCCGGCGGGAAGACGGCGATATTTCGAGATGTGAAGATACCGAGCATCTGCGCCACCGCGATGCCCCCCGACGACGGCGGCGGCATGCCGCACACGCGCCAGCGCTTGTAGTCGGTGCAAACCGGTTCGCGCTGCTTGACGCTGGTAAGCGGCGAAGTCGGACAGTCGCGAGCCGTCCCGCGTTCGGATGCGTGCGCACGGCCTGTACGACGTCGGCCGCAATCGGCCCCGCATAGAAGGCGTCGGCGCCGCCCGCCGCAATCGCACGCAGGGTCGCGGCCAGTTGCGGATTGCGTACGACTGTGCCGACCGCCTTGGGCGATCCGTCGGCGTTGTAGAAGATCGCGGCGGCCGCCGGGTCGCTCTTCAGGTACTTCTCGCCGGCCAGCAACTGGTTCAGGCGCGGCGACATCGCAAAGCCGTTCTCCGACAGCCGTATCGCCGGCTCGAAGAGGCGGGCCCAGGGCAGCTTGCCGTACTGTCGGTGCGCCGACTCGAGCAGGCGCACGGCGCCGGGGGTGCCCACCGAGCGTCCGCCGACGACGGCGTCGTAGAACGCCATCGGCTTGCCGTCGGCGTTGAGGAAGAGTCGCTCATCCACGGCCATGGGTGCGGTTTCACGGCCGTCGAAGGCGATCACCCGCTTGCCGTCCCAGTGCATCAGGAAGGCGCCACCGCCCAGGCCGGAACTCTGAGGCTCGACCAGTGCCAGTACCAGCTGGATTGTGATCGCGGCGTCCACCGCGCTGCCGCCGGCGCGCAGCGTCTCCAGTCCGGCCTGCGTGGCCAGCGGATTCGCCGAGGCAGCCATGTGATGCTGGGCCGTCGTCGTCGCCAACCCGGCGCGAAACGCCGACGATGGCTCGGGCTGCGCGGGGCGCTCCGGCGCGGTGGCGCAGGCCGCGAGCAGGGCGACAGCACCACAGGCGATCGGTCGGAGCACCCTCACCATGTTCAGCTCCGTGCGAAGACGCTCGCCTTACTTCGGCTGCATGCGGATCGCGCCGTCGAGACGGATCGTCTCGCCATTGAGCATGACGTTCTCGACGATGTGCCGCACCAGCGCTGCGTACTCGTCCGGCTTGCCCAGGCGCGAGGGAAACGGCACCTGCTTGCCGAGCGAGTCCTGAACGTCCTGCGGCATGCCAAGCAGCATCGGCGTGGCAAACAGGCCGGGGGCAATCGTCACACAGCGGATGCCGCTGCGCGAAAGATCGCGCGCGATCGGCAGCGTCATGCCAACGACGCCGCCCTTGGAGGCGGAGTACGCGGCCTGGCCGATCTGGCCGTCGAAGGCAGCGACCGAGGCCGTGTTGACGAGCACGCCGCGTTCACCCTCGGCCGTCGGTTCCTGCTTCGACATGGCCTCGGCAGCGAGCCGGATCATGTTGAAGGTGCCGATCAGGTTGATGTTGATGACGCGCGCAAACGACGCGAGCGCATGCGGGCCTTCCTTGCCGACGACCTTTTCGCCGATCGCAATGCCGGCGCAATTGACGAGGCCACGCAGGGTTCCGAGAGCGAGCGCCGCGTCGACCGCAGCCCGTCCGTCCGCCTCGCTGGAGACGTCACACCTGACGTAGCGCGCATTCGCGCCGAGTTCGCGCGCCAGCGCTTCTCCGCGGTCGGCCTGGACGTCGGCAATGATGACCTTGCCACCTTGCGTCGCGAGCATCCGGGACGCGGCGCCGCCGAGTCCGGACGCCCCGCCGGTGACGATAAAGACGTGATTGCTGATCTGCATGTCGGATCCCCTTCAACTGCCCCTATGCGAGCCGGGGAAGTGTAGAGGAGCCGTCGTGGACGGCCGGGGCGCAACTACTGGAAAGTGCAGCGCGCGTACAGCCAGAACGCGCCGCTGGCCTCGCCATCGTTGTTGATGCGTGCGCGGGCACGCACCATCGGCAGCAGGCACTGCTCGGTCGGGAAGCCGGCGGAGTTCAGCCAGCTCTTCATCGATTCCGACGGCAGTCCGACGATGACTTTCGGTCGTTTGTACGAGCCGTCGATGTTCGTTCGTGACGCTTCGACCTGCACGGCGCCCCCGAGCCAGCTGTAATCGCGCAACTGCAGAGTAGCGGCCGGTGCGGACGAGGGTGCCGCGGGAAGCGGGGCGGCCACCACGGGCGCCGCGGCGGCGTGGCGTACCGAGTACGGGCGAAGCACGGAGTCCGGAATCGCCTGGACTTTTACCTGAGCCAGCGCACCGGGGGCGAGCAAGGCAACAAGGGTTCCGGCTCCCAGCGATTGCAGGAGTGCCATCCTCGAAAAACGCTTCCGGTTCTGGTGCATTGAGCCACCGTACCTTCGCGAGACGACGCCCACAAGTGAAGATTACTGTGCCGGAAGCATGAGTTTCGTGACAAGAGTCCAATCGGATGACTACAGTCAGCTCCCCGGCTCAGACAAACCGATCAGCGGTCGGGCAAACGTCAGGGGAGACGGCAATGGGGCGCGGGCGCGAGCTGCTGCAGGGGCTCATGAGCTTCGAGAAGGGCAAGATCGTCACCGCACGCGAAGCGGTGCAGCTGATCCATGACGGCGATACGGTCGCCACCAGTGGCTTCGTCGGCATCGGCTTCCCCGAGAACATCGCCGTTGCGCTCGAGCAGCGCTTCGTCGAGTCGAGCGAGAAGGATCCGGACGGCGTTGGCCGGCCCGAAGGGCTGACCCTGGTCTACGCGGCCGGGCAGGGCGACGGCAAGGAGCGCGGGCTCAATCACCTCGGCCATCCTGGACTGGTACGTCGTGTGATCGGTGGGCACTGGGGGCTGGTACCGAAGCTGCAGGCGCTGGCGGTGGCCAACCGCATCGAGGCCTACAACCTGCCGCAAGGGGTGATCACTCACCTCTTTCGCGACATCGCTGCGACACAAGCCAGGTCACCTGTCCCGCATCGGACTGGGCACGTTCGTCGACCCGCGTCATGGCGGCGGCAAGATCAACGAGCGGACCACGGAGGACGTGGTCGAGCTGATGACGGTCGGCGGCGAGGAGTACCTGTTCTACAAGGCGTTTCCGATCCATGTCGGCGTCGTGCGTGGCACCACGGCCGATCCTGACGGAAACATCACGATGGAGCGCGAGGCACTGACACTGGAGGCCCTGGCCATCGCGATGGCGGCACGCAACTCGGGCGGCATCGTCATCGTGCAGGTCGAGCGCATCGCGGAGCGCGGTTCGCTGAATCCGCGGCACGTGAAGATACCCGGCGTGCTGGTCGACTGCATCGTGGTGGCCGAGAAGCCCGAGTACCACATGCAGACCTTCGTCGAGCAGTACAACCCCGGCTTTTCCGGCGAGATTCGCGTGCCGGTCAGCTCGCTCGCACCGATGCCGATGAGCGAGCGCAAGATCATTGCCCGCCGTGCGGCGTTCGAGCTGCAGGCCAACAGCGTCGTCAACCTGGGCATCGGCATGCCGGAAGGCGTGTCGGCCGTGGCGGCCGAGGAAAAGGTCATCGACCTGCTGACGCTGACGGCAGAACCGGGTGTGGTCGGTGGCATTCCGGCGGCGGGACTCAACTTCGGCGCGGCAGTCAACACGCAGGCGATCATCGACCAGCCCTATCAGTTCGACTTCTACGACGGCGGCGGACTCGATCTGGCCTTCCTCGGGCTGGCGCAGGCCGACCGCGAAGGCAACCTCAACGTCAGCAAGTTCGGGCCGCGGCTCGCGGGTGCCGGCGGCTTCATCAACATTTCGCAGTCGGCCAAGCGCGTGGTGTTCGTCGGTACGTTCACCGCCGGCGACCTTCAGGTTCGCGTCGATCACGGCAAACTGGTGCTGCTGAACGACATCGGCCCGAAGAAGTTCGTCCAGCAGGTCGAGCACCGCACGTTTTCCGGCGCCGAGGCGCACCGGCGCGGACAGCCGGTGCTCTACATCACCGAGCGCTGCGTGTTCCGTCTCGGCGAAACGGGACTCGAGCTGACAGAAGTGGCGCCGGGCGTGGACATCGAACGCGACATCCTGGCGCGCATGGACTTCAGGCCGGTCATTTCACGCGACCCCGTGACGATGGACCCGGCCATCTTCGCCGACGAACCGATGAACCTGCGCGAGCGGATGCTGGCGATTCCTCTCGCGCAGCGTGTGTCCTACGACGAGGAGCACAACGTGCTGTTCCTCAACTTTGAGCGCTTGTCGGTGCGTAACTCGGCCGACGTCGCGGCCGTCCATGCCGAAATCAAGCGTCGCCTCGACGAGATCGGCCACAAGGTCTACGGCATCGTCAACTACGACCACTTCGACCTGGCGCCCGAGGTGGCCGACGAGTACGCGGCGATGGTCCGCCAGCTCGTCGATCACTACTACTTCGGAGTCAGCCGCTACACGACCTCAGGGTTCCTGCGCGCCAAGCTCGGCAAGGCGCTGAAGCAGCGCGGCGTTGCGCCGCACATCTACGAGTCGGCGGCGCAGGCGCTCAAGCACATCCGCGACGCCTAACGTCTACGGCTGGACGGCGAGCGCGCGCTGCATGATGACGACGTCGACCCAGCGGTCGAACTTGCGGCCGACCGACTTCATCACGCCGACGAGTTCGAAGCCGCAGGCAGCATGCACGCCGATGGAGGCGGCATTGCCGGAATCGCCGATGACCGCGAGCATTTGCTGCAGTCCCTGCAAACGGCAACGCGCAACGAGTTCGTTCAACAGGGCCTTGCCGACGCCGCGCCCGACGGCCTCCGGCGCGACATAGACCGAGTCCTCGACGGTGTGCCGATACGCCGCCCGCGTACGGAAGTGATTGGCGTAGGCGTACCCGATGACGTGGTTCGCCTTCGACCGCTACCAGATAGGGAAAGCCCGCCGCGCTGATCTGCGCATGGCGCGATCCCATCTCTTCCACGCTCGGCGGCTCCGTTTCGAACGTGCCGAGTCCGTGCAGGACATGGTGTGCGTAGATCGACTGGATCGACGCAAAATCCGCTGAATGCGCGGTCCGAAGTTCCATAACGGTCGTATCCGAAAAAAAGGGGCGGTACAGCGTGAGCCGACCGCCCCGGTATGTGCGTGCCGCCGATCAGCGCAGGGTCACGTCGACACGGCGCGCTTCGCGCGGATCGGCACCCCCGGTTGTGACCGCCGGTTTTGCCAGCTCGATGCCACGTTCGCTGACGCCGGCGTTGGCGAGCAGGTCGCGCACCGCGAATGCACGTTGCTTGGCCAACTCGGCGTTGGCGACCGGATCGCCGCTGGCGTCGTGAAATCCGGACAGAACCAGAACACTTGCCGGGGCCTCCCTGGCCGCCGTGATCAGCGGTGCAAGCCGGGTCAGCGCATCGCCGGGCAGTTCAGCCTTGCCCAGTTCGAAATAGAGCTTCACCGTCCGTGTGTCCGGAATGGCGGCCGCGGTCGTCGAGGTTGTTGTCGTCGCACCCGCGACCGGAAGCGTCATGGCCGATCCGCCGGCGCTGGCCTTCTTGCCGAACTGACCGATCGCCGTGCCGGCAGCGATGCTCATCGTGAAGATCGAAACGAATATTGCCAGTGCGATCGCGATGAATAGCGCGTAGCCGATTTCCCTGTCTTCTTCGTCGAACATGAGATCTCCGGTTAACGCAACACGATGTCGACGCGGCGCGCATCGGCGTCGCTGCCCTGGCCGACGATGACATCGCGTCGGCTTGACCAGCGTTACGCGCTCTGCGGTCACGCCTTTGGCGACCAGTTCATCGCGGACCACCATCGCGCGGTGCTTGGCGAGTTCGAGGTTCTTGGCCGCATCGCCGGTCGGATCCGCATAGCCGGACAGTTCGATGCTGGCCTGCGGGTTGGCCTTGAGCGCCTGCGCGTAGCCATCGACGATGAGCTTGCCTGCCACCGAAATGGCATCCGAGCCGCTGTCGAAGTGCACGCGCATCGGCACGCCGACGACGACCACGACGGGCACGGCCACCGGGACCGCGATCGTGGCCGCCGGCGCTGTTGCCGCCGCCGTGGCCGGCTTGCCGCCATGCATCGTCGCGATGATCGGAACGATCAGCAGTGCCACGATGTTGATGATCTTGATCAGCGGGTTGACCGCGGGGCCGGCCGTGTCCTTGTACGGATCGCCGACGGTGTCACCGGTCACGGCCGCCTTGTGCGCGTCCGAGCCCTTGCCGCCATGGTGCCCCTCCTCGATGTACTTCTTGGCGTTGTCCCAGGCGCCGCCGCCGGTCGTCATCGAAATGGCGACGAAAAGTCCCGTCACGATCGTGCCCATCAGCACGCCGCCGAGCGCGGCCGGTCCGAGCAGCACGCCGACCACGATCGGCACCAGCACCGGCAGGATCGACGGGATCATCATTTCCTTGATCGCCGCCGACGTCAGCATGTCGACTGCCCGGCTGTAGTCCGGCTTGGCCTTGTATTCCATGATCCCGGGGATCTCGCGGAACTGGCGCCGCACTTCCTCCACCACGCTGCTCGCGGCACGGCCGACCGCTTCCATCGCCATCGCGCCGAACAGGAACGGAATCAGGCCGCCGATGAAAAGTCCGATGATCACCAGGTGGTTCGACAGGTCGAACGTGGTTGCCAGACCGGCCGTGCGCAGACCTTCGGTGTAGTCGGCGAACAGCACCAGCGCGGCGAGGCCGGCCGAGCCGATCGCGTAGCCCTTGGTGACCGCCTTGGTCGTGTTGCCGACCGCGTCGAGCGGATCGGTGATCGCGCGCACTTCCTTCGGCATGTCCGCCATTTCGGCAATGCCGCCGGCGTTGTCGGTGATCGGGCCATAGGCGTCGAGCGCGACGATGATGCCGGTCATCGACAGCATCGATGTCGCGGCCACGGCGATGCCGTACAGGCCCGCGAGCCAGTAAGAAGCGAAGATCGCCGCGCAAATGGCGATCACCGGCCACGCGCAGGCCTTCATTGACACCGCGATGCCGGCGATGATGTTGGTCGCGTGGCCCGTCGTCGACGCCTGGGCGACATACTTGACCGGCTTGAACTGCGTGCCGGTGTAGTACTCGGTGATGTAGACCAGCGCAGCCGTCAGGGCGAGTCCGACGACCGCCGCCAGGTACAGGTTCATGACCGTCAGGCCGGCGGCCGCAACGATCGGCCCGAGGATCCAGTTGGTGACCGGCCAGAACAGCACCAGCGAGATCACGCCGGCAACGATCAGGCCACGGTACAGCGCGTTCATGATCTTGCCGCCGTCGCGTGCCTTGACGAAGAAGCAGCCGACGATCGACGACAGGATCGACACGCCGGAGATCACCAGCGGATAAATGATGCCGGCGTCGCCCGCGCCTGCGCTCTGGAATACAAAGCCGCCGACCAGCATGGTCGCGATCACCGTGACCGCAAAGGTTTCGAACAGGTCCGCCGCCATGCCGGCACAGTCGCCGACGTTGTCGCCGACGTTGTCGGCGATCACGGCCGGATTGCGCGGGTCATCCTCGGGAATGCCTGCTTCCACCTTGCCGACCAGGTCCGCGCCGACGTCCGCGCCCTTGGTGAAGATGCCGCCGCCGAGTCGCGCGAAGATCGAGATCAGCGACGCACCGAAGGCGAAGCCGATCATCGGGTGCAGCAGCTCGCGCGTGGTCGAAGCCGCGTGCGTGAGTTTCAGGACCCAGTAGAACCCCGCCACGCCGATCAGTCCCAGGCCGACCACCAGAAGGCCGGTGATCGCACCGCCGCGAAACGCGATGTTGAGCGCCGGGTTCAATCCCAGGGTCGCGGCCTGTGCGGTGCGCACATTGGCGCGTACCGACACATTCATGCCGATGTAGCCGGCCGCGCCCGAGAGCACTGCGCCGAGCACGAACCCGATCGCGGTCCACAGGCCGAGCTGCGGGACCACGGCAATGATGACGGCGAGCACGGCACCGACGATTGCGATCGTGCGGTACTGCCGGTTGAGGTACGCCTGTGCGCCGGTTTGCACGGCAGCAGCGATTTCCTGCATGCGTGCATTGCCCGCCGGTTGCTTCAGGATCCATGAAATCGACCACGCGCCGAATACCACGGCCGCGAGACCGCAGAGCAGCGCGAGTGCCAGTCCAGACATCTTCTTCTCCTTATCGAAACTTCTGAATCAATTCACTGAATCACGACGACAGCGCGTCGAACGCGCGCTGCCTGATTTCGTCCACCGACCCGACGCCGACGACCTTCCGGTACTTCGGTGCACCGGCGGCGCCGCTGGCGGCCCACCGGGAGTAGTAGTCGACGAGCACGCTCGTCTGCGCGTGGTAGACCTCGAGACGCTTGCGCACCGTCTCTTCCTTGTCATCGTCACGCTGGATCAGCGGCTCGCCGGTTGCGTCGTCGCGACCCTCCACCTTGGGCGGATTGAAGCGGACGTGGTAGGTGCGGCCGCTCGAAAGGTGCACGCGCCGCCCGCTCATGCGATCGATGATGTCCGCGTCCGGGACCGCGATTTCCAGCACGTAATCGATCGCGACGCCGGCGTGCTTCATCGCTTCGGCCTGCGGAATCGTGCGCGGGAAACCGTCGAAGAGGTAACCGTTCGCGGTATCGGGTTCCTTGAGGCGGTCTTTGACCAGTCCGATGATGATGTCGTCGGACACCAGCCCGCCAGCATCCATCACCTTCTTGGCGGCCAGGCCCAGCGGAGTGCCGGCCTTGACGGCCGCGCGCAGCATGTCTCCGGTCGAAATCTGCGGGATGCCGAAGCGCTCCTTGATGAACGCGGCCTGCGTGCCTTTGCCGGCACCCGGCGGCCCGAGCAGTATCAGTCGCATCCCCCTGTCCTTCGCTCGACTCGTGGTCGTTGTTCTGCTGTCGCAGTCGACTACTGGCTGCTACCGGTCTGTCGCCGGCGCTGAAGCCGCGGGATTCTACCCGGTTCGTACCCTGCGCCGACGGGGCTGGGCCCGCCCGTGCGGCAGAGGCCTCGGTCGCCGCCTTTCCTTCATGGCGCCAAGAAAGCAGAAGGGGCCGGCAAGGCGGCCCCTTCTGCACGGAAGTAACGCGATCAGTCGATCCTGACCCACTCGCCCATCAGCCAGTTGTCCGGCCGATGCACGACGTTGACGTTGCTGCGCATCGCCCAGGGAATCACCTGCCGATGCAGCGGAACGTGGTGCACCTGCTCGTTGTGCTCGGTCAGCGCCCCCGTGACGAGTTGCTTGCGCTTGTCAGGGTCGGTCTCGACCGCGGCCGCGTCGATCATCGCATCGAGCTTCGGATTGACGTAGCGGCCGTAGTTGAAGCTGCCGTTGCCGGTCTTGTCGTCCTTCGAGCGCAGCACCGGTGACAGCATCGTCTGCGCGTCGGTGATCGCGCCGCCCCAGCCCAGCATGTAGAAGCTGGTGTCGAACTTCTCGAGCTTCGGGAAGTAGGTGGCACGTGGCTGTGCGGTGACCTTGGTCTGGATGCCGATGCGCGACAGCATCGCCGCGACCGCGACACAGATCTCCTCGTCGTTGATGTAGCGGTTGTTGGGGCAGTCCAGCGTCACCTCGAAGCCGTTCGGGTAGCCGGCCTCGGCCAGCAGCTTCTTCGCCGCCTCCGGGTCATACGGTCGGCGCTTCTCGATTTCCGGCGTCGACGGCAGCGTCGATGGCGTGATGCCGCCGGTGGGCAGCGCCGCGCCGCGCATGGTCTTGCCTTTCAGCGCCTCGATGTCGATGGCCTGGTAGACCGCCTGCCGCACACGCTTGTCCTTGAACGGATTCTTGCCCTTGACGTTCGAGTACAGCAGTTCGTCGCGGCTCTGGTCGAAGCCGAAGAAAATGATCCGGTTCTCCTGGCCTTCGACCACCTTGATGTCCTTGTTGGCCTTCAGGCGCGCGATGTCCTGCGGCGGCGGGTCGAGGATGAAGTCGACCTGGCCCGACAGCAGCGCCGCGATGCGAGTCGCATCGGAGCCGATCGGCGAGTACACGATCTCGTCGATGTTGCCGGTCACTGTGCCCCACCAGGCCGGATTCTTCTTCAGCACCGACTTCACGCCGGGCTCGCGCGACACCAGCATGAACGGGCCGGTGCCGTTGGCATTGCGCGCGGCATAGGTCTCCTCGCGCTCCTTGAACGACAGCGGCCGCTCGACCTTGTTCTTCTCGGCCCAGGCCTTGTTCATGATGAAGATCGTGGCGATGTGCTCGAGCGTGATCGGATTGGGCTTGTCCTGCACGAACTCGACGGTGAAGTCGTCGATCTTGCGCGGCTTGCCGGACGGGATCGCGTACTGGCGGATCTGCGAATTCGGGTGGCTGGCGCGCTCGAACGAGAACACGACGTCGTCGGCGGTGAACGGCGCGCCGTCGTGGAACTTCACTCCCTTGCGCAGGTTGAAGCGCCAGGTGGTCGGGTTCACCTGCGTCCACGACACCGCCAGCGCAGGGACGATCTTCATGTCCTTGTCGCGCATCACCAGCGTGTCGTGCACCTGCTGCGCGAACAGATTGGTCAGCAACTCGTTCTGCGAATACGGGTCGGCCGTCTGGTAGTCGCCCTGCGAGGCCCAGCGCAGGGTCTTGGCCTGGGCGCCGGCGACGGCGAGTACGGCCAGCAGCGCCAATGTGGTCAGTCGCATCATCGGATGGCTCCTTCTGTCGAGGCCGCGCAGTCTATCTCTGCGCGGCGTACAGGGCACGTACCTGTTCGAGATCGGCCGGCGTATCCACCCCGGGCGGCAAGGCCGCTTCGAGGCCGAGGACGGCGATCCGGAATCCGTGGGCCAGCGCGCGCAGTTGCTCGAGCCGTTCCGCCACCTCGAGCGCATCCTGTGGCAGCGTCGGGAACTGCTCGAGGAAGCCGACCCGGTAGGCATACAAGCCGACATGCCGGCGGGCCGGGTAGGCCGCCGGTAGCCGGGCCTGGCTGGCCGCGAAGGCGTCGCGCGCCCACGGGATCGGCGCGCGTGAGAAGTACAGCGCCCGATTCTTCCGGTCGGTCACGACCTTGACGACGTTCGGGTTGAAGAATTCTTCGGCATCGGCGATTGCATGCGCTGCCGTTGCGATCTGGCAGTCCGGGCTGCTCTCGAGCAGGCGAGCCACGTCGTCGATCACCGCAGCCGGGATCAATGGCTCGTCGCCCTGGACGTTGACGACGATCTGCTCCGTGCCCAGCCCAAGCAGGCGGGCCGCCTCGGCCAGCCGATCGGTGCCGGTTTCATGCTGCGGCGACGTAAGCACGGCGTCGATGCCATGGGCCTGGCAGGCCGCGACGATCTCCTCGCTGTCGGCCGCGACCACGACGCGGTCGGCCCGGGTCGCCTGCGCGCGCTGTGCGACGCGGACCACCATGGGCGCGCCGCCGATGTCGGCGAGCGGCTTGCGCGGCAAACGGGTCGACGCCAGCCGCGCCGGGATGATGACGACAAAACTCACGGAACGGCGGGTGCCCGGCAGACGCTCAGCGTCCGAGTTCGGCCAGGGCGACCTTGCGTGCCTCGGACTCGAGCATCACCGGTATCCCGTCGCGGATCGGATACGCAAGGGCGTCGGCTTTGCAGACGAGTTCCTGCGCGTCCTTGTGAAAATCGAGCGGCCCCTTGCAGACCGGGCATACGAGGATGTCAAGCAGCCGGTGGTCCATGCGGGCCCTTTCGAAGTCGGTTCAGTGCGGTAACGACCAGGTCGACGAGCGCCGTATCGATCGTCGCGACCAGGGGAACGACCCAGATGCGCGGATCCTTGCGCAGCGCATCGATCCGTTCGCATTTTACGGCGTCCTTTTCGGTGATCAGCAGCAGGTGAGTCCGGCACGGCGCGAAGGGGTTGTTGCGGAAGTCGAAATGATCGGGCAACGGCAGCGGCTCGATCGTGAGTCCGCAAGCCCGCAGCATGTCGAAGAAGCGTTGTGGCACGCCAATGCCTGCGGCCGCCGTGATCGTCAACGAGGATTCGCGCTGGCGCCGTGTCAGCTCGGCCAGCGGCATCGTGTGTGCACGATCGCCGAGCCGATGGATCTCGCCGGCCAGCCGGGACTGCATCGCAAAGCAGGGAACCCCGTCGACCGCCGCACCTTCGGCCCGATGCAGGACGATTGCATCGACCCGGCCGAGGCGGGCGGCGGGTTCTCGCAAGGGTCCCGCCGGCAGCACCCAGCCGTTGCCCAGGCCCCGCTCGTCCAGCAAGGCAATCTCGATGTCGCGAGCAAGCTGCAGGTGCTGCAGGCCGTCGTCGGCAACGATCACATCGCACGCGGGATCGGCAGCGAGCAGGGCCTGTGCGGCCCGCACGCGGCTCGCCGCGACCGCCACCGGCGCAGCGGTGGCGCGTGCAATCAGCAGCGGTTCGTCGCCGACTTCTGCCGCGGTGTCCTGGGAGCCGACCAGGCGGGGTGCGCCGGCGGTGCCGCCGTAGCCGCGGGACACGACACCCGGGGTCCAGCCTCGTGTCCGCAGCGCTCGGACCAGTTCGATCGTCAGCGGAGTCTTGCCGGTACCGCCGACATAGAGATTGCCGACGACGATGACCGGCACTGCCACACGTACGCTGCGCAGCAGCCCGATGGCATAGGCGGCGCGGCGGATCGCCAGCGCGCCGGCATAGAGCAGTGCGATCGGCGCGAGGAGCCAGGCCAGCAGCCCGCGCCGCCGCCAGGCCGACGACACTGCGGAATCGAGGCGGGCGTCACCAGACACCGCGGGGCCTCAACGACGGCCGGCCGCACGCTGGGTCGCAAAACTGATGCGAACGATGCCGGCGAGCCGCGCGGCCTCCATCACGCTGATGACCGACTGGTGCGGCGCCTGCGCGTCCGCATTGATCACCAGCAGCACGTCTTCGCGTCCCTGGGCGGCGCGTGCCAGCGCGTCGGCCAGCGTCCCGGCATCGGTCGCAGACAGTGCTGCCTTGTCGAGCGCGTAGCGCCCATCGGCGGTGACCGCGACATTGATGATGTTCGGCGGCGTGGCCGGAGTCGTCGCGTCCGCCGACGGCAGCTGGATCTTCAGTTCTGCGAAGCGTGAGTAGGTCGTGCTGACGGCCAGGAAGATCAAGACGATCAGCAGGACGTCGATGAGCGGAATCAGGTTGACTTCCGGCTCCTCTTCGTATGAGCGCCGGAAGCGCATCAGCTCCTCCGATCGCCGTAGACGATCTCGAGCAGGCGTTCCGCCTGCTCTTCCATGTCGACCAGGTAGTCCTCCACCAGGCGGCGGAAGTAGCGGTGCGCGAGTACCGCCGGTACCGCGACGATGATGCCGAAGGCGGTGCAGTACAGCGCCACCGAGATGCCGCGGGCCAGTTCCTGCGGACTCGACCCGGCCTGCTGCGACGCAAAGATCTGGATCATCCCGACCACGGTTCCGAACAATCCCAGCAGCGGGGCAATTGAGCCGATCGATCCCAGCAAGGTCAGGTTCTTGGTGAGCCGGTTCGCCACGACCGCTCCCGCCGCCTCGATCTGCTGCATCGCGCCTTCGCGCAGCACGCGGCTATTGCGCAGGCCGGCCGACAGGACCCGCCCGAGCGGCGAGTTCAGCTCGAGCTTGACAAGGATCTCCGGTGTGACGGTCTGCTTCTTCACCAGTCCGACCACGTCCTCGAACAGTCCGCTGGGTAAGATGCGAACGCGCCGAAGGGCAATGGTTCGCTCGATGATCAGCGCCAGCGCGAGCACGGACGCGAGGATGAGGGGCCAGACAGGCCAGCCCAGTTCGATGATGATGGCAAGCAAGTGCGTTGACTCCCGCGCGGCACGCGAAAAGCGCGAAGCGTAGTGGTGCGCTCAGGTGGCCGCAAGTTTGCCCGTCGGGCCGCATGTTTCCACAGTTCCTGTGGACAAGTATGTGAACAACTTCGTGGAGCACACGCTAAGCCCTTGTCGCAGCGAGCATTGTTTTCGCTGCACACCGATTGAGCAGATGGAAAACAGGCCCGAAATCAAGTACTTGAAGCGGATTAAGCCGTTCGCACGAGGGTCTGGACGGCGACAGCCCCGTCGCATCGGCGTTTGTGGACAGTTTTTGCCCGGAAAGCCGCATGGCGCTTGATTCTGAGATGGCCGATGCAGTATTGGCGCGGTCTCCGCTGACGGTTTCCGCGCTAAACCGCGCCGTTGCGGGGCTGCTCGAACGCAGCTTTCCGCTGGTCCGAGTGCAGGGCGAGGTGGGCAACCTGACCCGCGCTGCCAGCGGTCACTGGTACTTCACGCTGAAGGACGACATCGCGCAAGTACGGTGTGTGATGTTCCGCGGACGCAACAGCCTGCTGGACTGGGCGCCGCGCGAAGGCGACGAAGTCGAAGCCACGGCGATCGTTTCGCTGTACGAGGCGCGCGGCGAATTCCAGCTGAACGTCGAGTTCATGCGGCGGGCCGGCCTCGGGCGCCTGTACGAGGAATTTGTCCGGCTCAAGCAGCGCCTCGCGGCCGAGGGCCTGTTCGATCAGGCACGCAAGCGACCGCTGCCGCGCCTGCCGATGTCGGTGGGAATTGTCACGTCGCTGCAGGCTGCCGCTCTGCGCGATGTGATCGCGGCGCTGGAGCGGCGCGCGCCCTACGTGCGCGTCATTGTCTATCCGGTGCCGGTCCAGGGTGCCGGCGCCGGCGCCGAGATCGCGGCGATGCTGGAGCGGGTCTCCGGCCGCCGCGACGTCGAAGTCGTGCTGCTGGTACGCGGTGGCGGCTCGATCGAGGATCTGTGGGCGTTCAACGAGGAGGCCGTGGCCCGGGCAATCCGTGCGTGTACGTTGCCGGTGGTCGTGGGTGTCGGCCATGAAAGCGATGTCACGATCGCCGACTTTGCCGCCGACGTTCGTGCTCCGACGCCCACCGCAGCAGCAGAACTGGTCGCGCCGAGTGCGGACGCGCTGCAGGAGTCGCTCGCCAACCAGGTGCGGCATCTGGCGCGCCAGTTGCAGTCGCGCTTGCAGTCGGCATCACAGCGCATCGACTTCGCGCAGCGCAGCCTCGCAACGCCGCGCGCGCCGCTCGCTGCCTACGATGCG
The DNA here is from genome assembly GCA_963769745.1 of uncultured beta proteobacterium. GTDB lineage: Bacteria > Pseudomonadota > Gammaproteobacteria > Burkholderiales > Burkholderiaceae_F > JALORV01. The sequence continues at coordinate 163,141 of CAVYNB010000029.1, read as the reverse complement.
CGTATCGCGCTGCTGCGTACGCGCGCAGCGGGTGCCATCGTGCAGGCGACCGCTCGGGCCGCCACACGCCTGCAGGCCCAGCGCGGCGGCTTGCTGCAGGCTCGTCCGAGTCGTGATCAGGAAGGATTGCTGGGGCAGAGGAGCCGGCTCGTGGCGCTCGGCAACGCGCTGCTCAGCGACAGTGCGGTGCGGCTGGGTCCGTTGATGGCACGGCTGGCGACGCTCGACCCGATGGCGGTCCTGCGCCGGGGATATGCGATCGCGCTGGACGAGTCGGGCCGTGCGGTGACGCGGGCGCGGGATACTGCGGTGGGCGCGCCGCTGCGGCTGGTGCTGGCCGAAGGCGCGGCCGGCGTACGGGTCGAGTCACTGCAACACGATGGCCCTGATGACGTCGCGGGCGGGCACTGAGCTTGCGACGATAGAATCTCCGTTCTCCACCGCACTTTTCTCCCGCGACTTTCCCCCGAGGTCCAGCATGGAACACACGCTCCCAGCACTTCCGTACGCCACCGATGCTCTGGCGCCGCACATGTCGAAGGAGACCTTCGAATACCACTACGGCAAGCACCACCAGGCCTACGTCACCAACCTCAACAACCTGATCAAGGGCACCGAGTTCGAATCGCTGTCGCTCGAGGACATCGTGCGCAAGTCGTCAGGAGGCGTGTTCAACAATGCGGCCCAGGTGTGGAATCACACGTTCTTCTGGAACTGCATGAAGCCCGGCGGCGGTGGCGAGCCGAAAGGCGCGCTGGCGCAGGCGATCGCGACGAAGTGGGGCTCCTACGGGGCTTTCAAGGAGGCCTTTGCGAAGAGCGCGGTCGGTAACTTCGGCTCCGGCTGGACCTGGCTGGTGAAGAAGGCCGACGGCAGCGTCGACATCGTCAACACGAGCAATGCCGCGACGCCACTGACCACGGCCGACAAGGCGCTGCTGACGGTCGACGTGTGGGAACACGCCTACTACATCGACTACCGCAATGCGCGACCGAAGTTCGTCGAGGCTTTCCTCGCATCGCTCGTCAACTGGGACTTCGCGGCGCGCAATTTCGGCTGAAAGCGGTTCTTGTCCGCGGGTGGCGGCCGCGTGGCGGCCGTCGCATCGACGCGGCGCTAGCGGGAGCCGGGCAGGCCGCCGATCTTCGAGCCAACGCCCGCGCCCTTCTTGGCGAACCATCCCTGTTCCATCTCGAGCGCATAGCGCACCGGGCGTTGCGAACAGTGCAACGCCTCGCTCTTCGGTGCCATGTCGGTGATCTGAAGGATCGTCCCGTCTTCGTCGATGAAGGCAATCGACAGCGGCAACGGCGTATTGAGCATCCAGAAGCACTGCTGTGCCTTGTACTCGAAGATAAAAAGCATGCCGTGATTCGGCGCCGTCTTCTCGCGAAACATCATTCCGATGGTCCGGCTCTGCGGCGTGGTGGCCATCTCTGCCGTGATCACATGCATGCCGGCGGACAGCCGCGTTTTCGGCAAGGTCGGCTGCGGTCCCGTCTGGGCGTGAACCGCAAGGGACACGAAGACGCAGAGAAACAGTGGCAGCGCGGCTTCGAGCCGCGGAAATCGTCGGGACATGCTGATGCTCGGTGTTGAATTGGCGCGGCTCACTTTACCCTGATGACCGCGACACGGCCGTCAGCGTTCGCAAGGCACGGGGCGCTGATCGACGCTCTGCGGCAACCCACTGGTGCATGTCCCGCGGCGCCCAACGGCGCGGCGCCGGCAGTTGCTGTGATGTGGGTCGGCAGCATGGGTTGCCCAACGATCGGACATCGCCATCGGTTGACTTGGGCCAATGCGTAGCCATGCAACGCGCAGTCGGGGCCGAGTACACTGCTTGGCCAGTTTCGCTCGGGCATGACGGGCGTCCGGCTGCATTCCGGAACCGTTTGCCGTCCACAAGAAGACACAGCTCGGAGACATCATGTACGCGCACATCAAGGTCCCCACGACCGGCCAGAAGATCACCGTCAACAAGGACTTCAGTCTCAGCGTTCCCGACCAGCCGATCATCCCCTACATCGAGGGTGACGGCACTGGCGTGGACATCACTCCGGTGATGATCAAGGTGGTCGATGCCGCGGTTGCGAAGGCCTATGGCGGCAAGAAGAAGATCGTCTGGATGGAGATCTATGCCGGCGAGAAATCGACCAAGGTCTACGGCCCCGACGTCTGGCTGCCGGAAGAGACGCTCAAGGTGCTGCGCGACTACGTCGTGTCGATCAAGGGGCCGCTGACGACCCCGGTCGGCGGCGGCATCCGGTCGATCAACGTGGCGCTGCGCCAGGAACTCGACCTCTACGTCTGCCTGCGTCCGATCCAGTACTTCAAGGGTGTGCCGAGTCCGGTCAAGGAACCCGAGAAAACGCACATGGTGATCTTCCGCGAGAACTCGGAGGACATCTACGCCGGCATCGAGTACGAGGCGGAAAGCGACAAGGCGAAGAAGCTCATCAAGTTCCTGCAGGACGAGATGGGCGTCAAGAAGATCCGCTTCCCGGCGACGTCAGGCATCGGCATCAAGCCGATCTCGCGCGAAGGCACCGAGCGGCTCGTGCGCAAGGCGCTCCAGTATTGCATCGACAACAAGCGCAAGAGCCTGACCTTCGTGCACAAGGGCAACATCATGAAGTTCACCGAGGGCGCGTTCGCGAAGTGGGGCTATGAGCTGGCCCAGCGCGAATTCAAGGCCGAGCTGCTCGACGGCGGACCGTGGATGAAGATCAAGGCGCCGCACGGCGACATCGTGCTCAAGGACGTCATCGCCGATGCGTTCCTGCAGCAGATCCTGCTGCGGCCGGCCGAGTACGACGTGATCGCGACGATGAACCTCAACGGCGACTACATCTCCGACGCGCTGGCCGCACAGGTCGGCGGCATCGGCATCGCGCCGGGCGCGAACCTGTCGGATTCGGTCGCGATGTTCGAAGCCACGCACGGCACCGCGCCGAAGTACGCCGGCAAGGACTACGTCAATCCGGGCTCCGAGATCCTGTCTGCCGAGATGATGCTGCGTCACATGGGCTGGACCGAAGCCGCCGACCTCGTCATCAAGTCGATGGAACGTTCGATCCTCGTCGAAGAAGGTCACCTACGACTTCGCACGCCTGATGGAAGGCGCCACCCAGGTCAGCTGCTCCGGGTTCGGGCAGGTGATGATCGACCACATGTAAGCCGGCGCGGTCCTCGTGTACGCGATCGCTGCGCGATCGCACGTGCACTCGGACCGGTACGGTTCGCGCGTTGCGCGGAACCGCTCAAGACTGATCAGTCGGCTGCGCTCCGGAGCGGCCGCGCGCTCCGCCGAGTTTCAACTGCACGGCACCCACCCTGCCCTCCCGCCACGCGGGAGGGTGTTGGCACCCCTCCCTCTCCCTCCCCGCCTGGCGGGGAGGGCAATGACGAAACAGCAGCCGGCTCGGTGCATCGCGGGGTGGGGTGCCCGCCCTTGTTCTTCGGCGAAGCGCGCGGCCGCTCCGGAGCGCAGCCGACAAGCCAGTCTTTGCGGTTCTCGCGCAGCGAGAACCGTGCCGCCGCGAGTGCACGTGCGACCGCGAAGCGGTCGCGTACACGAGCGAGCGCAGCCAATAAAAAACCCCGCCGCAGCGGGGTTGATGCGGAGCGTGCCTTGCTTCAGGCGGGTGCCGTGATGTTCGACGCCTGCTTGCCTTTCGGACCCTGCACGACCTCGAATTGCACCTTCTGTCCTTCCTTCAGGGTCTTGAAGCCGTTCATCTGTATGGCCGAGAAGTGAGCGAACAAGTCTTCGCCCCCGTCGTCCGGTGTGATGAAGCCGTACCCTTTAGCGTCGTTGAACCACTTGACCGTACCTGTCGCCATGCCTCTTCCTTCCCACGATTGAAGGAGCGGCGCCGCTGACTCTGGCGGCCGGCGCTGCCCCGATTCCGCGCACATCCGCTTCATTTTGGGTGCGCATCCGCCCCGCATGCCTGCGCATACCGGCTTGATGGCGGGATTGTTCGAGCAAAAGCCCCGGCGGTCAAGCGGTCTCCGACGAGGACCGCCGCCGCGTTCTTGGCATGACAACCGCCGCTCCGGTTGCTTTGGGCGCGGCTGCTCTCAGTGTCGATTTTCAATACGTTCAAGGAACCGAAAGTTGTGTTTCACCTCTGATGCTTCATGCGTTTGTGCCCTGTGCCGCAGTCGGAAATTCAGCGGGGCACAGAATGATTTACCGTATGATTGGTACGCTTTTTGTATACGGGTAAGTGGGTCCGGTTTGCATAGAATGCGGGTCAATGAGTGAGCGGATTGACGAAGGCACGGTCGTCGAGAAGCAGGCTTCTCGAGTCAAGCCGCCGCCCATGTACCAGGTGGTTCTGTTGAACGACGACTACACGCCAATGGAATTCGTGGTCGGAGTCCTGCAGAAGTTCTTCGGCAAAGGGAGAGAACAGGCAACCCAGATCATGCTGAAGGTGCATCACGAAGGACGCGGCGTCTGTGGCGTCTACCCCCGCGATATCGCCGCGACCAAGGTCGAGCAAGTCTGCAGTTATTCACGCCAGCATCAGCATCCGCTGCAGTGCGTGATGGAGGAAGCATGATCGCCCAGGAACTCGAAGTCAGCCTGCACATGGCCTTTGTCGAGGCGCGCCAGGCCCGGCACGAATTCATCACCGTCGAGCACCTGCTGCTCGCGCTGCTCGACAATCCGTCGGCAGCGGAGGTGCTGCGTGCCTGTGCATGCAACATCGAGGACCTGCGAAAGAACCTGCAGAACTTCATTGCCGACAACACGCCGATCCTGCCCCCGAATTCCGAGGCGGACACGCAGCCCACGCTCGGATTCCAGCGCGTGATCCAGCGCGCCATCATGCACGTGCAGAGCACGAGCAACGGCAAGAAGGAAGTCACGGGCGCCAACGTCCTCGTCGCGATCTTCGGCGAGAAGGACTCGCACGCGGTGTATTACCTGCACCAGCAGGGCGTCACGCGTCTTGATGTCGTCAATTTCATCTCGCACGGCATCACGAAGTCGGGGCAGGGCGAAGAAAAGGCGAAGCCCGCCGCCGAGCAGGAGCAGGAGGGCGAGGGCAAGGACCAGCCGTCGCCGCTCGAGCAATACACACAGAATCTCAATGCGCTGGCCAAGGAAGGCAAGATCGATCCGCTGATCGGGCGCGAGCCCGAGGTCGAGCGCGTGATCCAGGTCCTGTGCCGCCGACGCAAGAACAACCCGCTGCTGGTCGGCGAGGCCGGCGTTGGCAAGACCGCCATTGCCGAAGGCCTCGCCTGGCGCATCGTCAAGGGCGATGTTCCCGAGATCCTCGACAAGTCGAATGTCTATTCGCTCGACATGGGCGCTCTGCTGGCCGGCACCAAGTATCGCGGTGACTTCGAGCAGCGCCTCAAGGCGGTGCTGAAGCAGTTGAAAGCCAACAGCAACGCCGTGCTCTTCATCGACGAGATCCACACGCTGATCGGTGCAGGTTCCGCCTCGGGCGGCACGCTCGACGCGTCGAACCTGCTGAAGCCGGCGCTGGCGAGCGGTGCGCTCAAGTGCATCGGCGCGACCACCTACAACGAATACCGCGGCATCTTCGAAAAAGACCATGCACTGTCGCGTCGCTTCCAGAAGATCGACGTCAACGAGCCGACGGTGCAGCAGACGATCGAGATCCTGAAGGGGCTGAAGTCGCGCTTTGAAGAGCATCACGGCGTCAAGTACTCGGCAGGCGCGATCACCGCCGCGGCGGAACTCTCGGCCAAGTTCATCAACGACCGGCACCTGCCGGACAAGGCGATCGACGTCATCGACGAGGCCGGTGCCGCGCAGCGCATCCTGCCGAAGTCGAAGCAGAAGAAGACGATCGGCAAGAACGAGGTCGAGGAGATCATCGCCAAGATCGCGCGCATCCCGCCGCAGACCGTGTCGAGCGACGACCGCGCGCAGCTGAAGAACCTCGACCGCAACCTCAAGAATGTCGTTTTCGGCCAGGACCCGGCAATCGAGGCACTGGCTGCCGCGATCAAGATGGCACGTTCGGGGCTCGGCAAGCCGGACAAGCCGATCGGTTCGTTCCTTTTCTCAGGCCCGACCGGCGTCGGCAAGACCGAGGTCGCCAAGCAGCTCGCCTTCACGATGGGGATCGAGCTGATCCGCTTCGACATGTCGGAGTACATGGAACGCCATGCCGTCAGTCGCCTGATCGGTGCGCCTCCGGGCTACGTCGGCTTCGACCAGGGCGGTCTGCTGACCGAAGCCATCAGCAAGAAGCCGCATGCCGTGCTGCTGCTCGACGAGATCGAGAAGGCGCATCCGGATATCTTCAACATCCTGCTGCAGGTCATGGATCACGGCACGCTGACCGACAACAATGGCCGCAAGGCGGATTTCCGCAACGTGATCATCGTGATGACGACCAATGCGGGCGCCGAGACGCTGCAGAGGACCGCCATCGGCTTTTCGAACACGCGTGAAGCCGGCGACGAGATGGCCGACATCAAGCGGATGTTCACGCCCGAGTTCCGCAACCGGCTCGATGCGATCATTTCGTTCAAGGCGCTCAACGAAGAGGTGGTGCTGCGCGTGGTCGACAAGTTCCTGATGCAGCTCGAGGACCAGCTGCACGAGAAGAAGGTCGACATCGTCTTCACCGATGCGCTGCGCACGCACCTGGCAAAGAAGGGATTCGACCCGGTGATGGGCGCGCGGCCGATGGCGCGGCTGATCCAGGACACGATCCGCAAGGCGCTGGCCGACGAACTGCTGTTCGGCAAGCTGGTGAGCGGAGGCCGGGTGGAGGTCGATGTCGACGGCGACGGCAACGTGAAGCTCGATTTCCCGCCCTCGGACAGCGGTGATGCGCCGCGGCGCGAGCAGGGTGAACCGGTGCTGTCAGAGTAACGGGGCCTCAGGCTTCTAAGTAAATGAGTTGCCTGTATTGAGAAACGGCCGCCGCGCCCGGACAACGGGTTGACGGCCGCGCCGAAACTGCCTCCAATGGAGCCCGCAGAGACCCTGCGGGCTTTTTTGTTCAAGGAGACAGCATTGTGAAAACAACGACAACGGTCACCGGCGCGCTTCTGGCGCTCGCGACATCCACGGTGTTCGCGCAGGCCCCGGCACTGCCCGCCAATGCGGGCTACCTGGCATCCAACTGTGCGAACTGCCACGGCACGACCGGCAATGCCAAGGGTGCGATGCCCAGCCTGGCCGGCCAGCAGAAGACCTACATCGTCGACCAGATGAAGGCATTCCGTGACGGCAAGCGCCCGGCCACGATCATGCATCAGCTCGCCAAGGGCTACACCGACCAGCAGATCGAACTGGTCGCCGATTTTTTCTCGCGGCAGTCGCCGGCACGCTAGGGACGGACTCATGAACACTCCAAACCTCTCTCGTCGTGACCTGTTGATAGCCCTGTCGGCAACCGCGGCGACGTCGACCCTGTCGGCCTGCGCGACCATGGACAGCAAGAAGCCGATCGGAAAAGTGGTCGTGATCGGTGCCGGTTACGGCGGCGCGACGGCGGCCAAGTATCTGCGCCTGTGGTCCGAGGGCGCGATCGACGTCACCCTGGTCGATCCGAATGAAGCCTTCATTTCGTGCCCGATCTCCAATCTGGTCCTGGCCGGATCGCGGACGATGGCTGACATCACGGTCAGCTATGCCGGGCTCGACAAGCACGGCGTCAAGCGCGTGCGCGACACCGTGACGGCGATCGACGCCGACAAGAAGCAGGTCCGGCTCGCGTCCGGCGGCATGCTTGCCTATGACCGGCTGGTCGTTTCGCCCGGGCATCGACTTCATGTACGAACGCCTGCAGGGCTGGTCGGCGGCGGCCGAAGGGACTGTCTTGCACGCCTGGAAGGCGGGGCCGCAGACCGTGGCCCTGCGCCGCCAGCTCACCGAACTGAAGGACGGTGGCGTGGTCGTGATGGCGATTCCGCTGGCGCCGTATCGCTGCCCGCCCGGGCCGTATGAGCGCGCGTGCCAGATTGCGTGGTACCTGAAGCAATCCAAGCCGAAGAGCAAGCTGATCGTGCTCGACGCGAATCCGGACTACGTGTCGAAGAAGCCGCTCTTCTCGCGCGTGTTCGGCGAAGACTACAAGGGCATCGTCGACTATCGCGTCGCCTCGCCGGTCACCGAAATCGACATTAAGACCGGCACGCTGGTCACCGAGATCGGCGACAAGGTGCGCGGCGATGTCGTCAACTTCATACCGATGCAACGTGCGGCGAACCTCGCGCGGGACGCCGGGCTGATCACGAGCAACAACCGCTGGTGCGAGGTCGACTGGACCACGCTCGAGTCGATCAAGGTCAAGGGTGTGCACGTGCTCGGAGACGCGACGCTGTCGGCGCCGGCGATGCCGAAGTCGGGCCACATGGCCAACCAGCACGGCAAGGCGGCAGCTGCCGCGATCGTCGAGTTGCTCAACGGTCGCGCCGGTCACTCCGCCGATGATGGCCAACACCTGCTACAGCTTCGTCGACGACAAGAACGCCGTGCACGTGGCCAGCGTGCACCGCTGGGTGCCGGAGAAAAAGACGCTCGAGCCGGTTGCAGGCGCCGGCGGCATCTCGTCGCAGGATCGCGCGTCCTGGGCGCTCGAAGGCGCGTATGCCAACGGCTGGGCCCAGACGATCTGGGCGGACATGCTGACGTAGCCGGCAGTCGAGGTGTACGCGCCGGCATGCGCCGGCGCATGTGCACCTCGACTGATCGGATCGGATGCGCGCCCTTCGGGCGGCCGGGCAGGCGCGCATAGGGGCGGCGCGCAGCGCCGCAATCTCATTTGAACGCGATCGTGCTTGCCTGCTCGGGATAGCGTCCCACCTTGTCGGCGTAGAACGCGCGCAGCTCGGCGAGATCGCGTTCGCGGTCGCCGGTCATGCGAACGAACCGTGTGACTCCGATCTCCCGCAGGCGATAGTCGATGTAGGCCAGCGCCACCGGTAGGTCGAGCCGAAGCGCGAGGTGATAGAAGCCGGAGCGGAGGTGGTCAGTGTGCTGGCGCGTGCCTTCCGGCGACAGGCCGAGCCAGAACCACGGCTCCTCGTCCATCAATCGGGCGAGCTGATCAACGGCGCCGCTCGAATGGCGACGATCGACCGGGCGACCGCCCCACAGTCGCATCAGTCGGCCCAGCGTTGCGCCGGTCAGCCCGCGGAACAGCGATTCCTTGCCGACCCAGCGAATCGGCAGCCCGAGCGCCCACTTGGCGAGCAGGCCGATGACGAAATCCCAGTTGGACGTATGCGGATAAACGATCGCCACGCCTTTCGGTCCGGGCAGGCCATCGAAGCGCACACGCCACCCAAAGAGCGCCAGCACTCGGCGCGCGCCTTTCGCCAGCCATGGATGCCGGATCGGCGGCAGCGGCGTGCCTGCGAGGCCGGAATCGCTCAATGCTTGCCGGTGCTTCCGAAGCCGCCGGCGCCGCGTTCCGACGCGCTGAAATCGTCGACGATGTTGAAGCGGGCCTGTACCACCGGCACGATCACCAGCTGCGCGAGTCGTTCGAGCGGGTTGAGCGTGAAGGCCGTGTTGCCCCGGTTCCATGTGGAGACCATGAGTTCGCCCTGGTAGTCGGAGTCGATCAATCCCACCAGGTTGCCCAGCACGATCCCATGCTTGTGGCCGAGGCCCGAGCGCGGCAGGATCAGCGCGGCGTATCCCGGATCAGCGATGTGGATCGCCACACCGGTCCGTACCAGGTGTGTCGCGCCGGGCTCGATCACCAGGGGTGCATCGACGCAGGCGCGCAGATCGAGCCCTGCGGCGCCGGCGGTCGCGTATCCGGGCAGTCGATCGCGCAAGCGCGCATCGAGCACCTTCACGTCGATGATCATGACGTCGGCGGGCGCGGTCCGAAGATGTGCGAGACCTGATCGCGCCCACGCGGCGCGTTGGTGCCCGCCGGCTGCCGGGCTGCCCGGCGCAGTCGCGACACGGCCCACAGCGTGAGACCGATGCCGATCAGAAAGGGCAGGGCGCCGGTGTCGAAGGCAAACCAGCTGAGCAGCAGGACGACCCCGATGGCCAGGGCGACACCGGCGGACGCGTTCTGCGAAGACGCTCCGGTTCGAGCCAGGCGCGCGAGCATCTCCTCGGCCTGCCGGCGATCGAGCACGGGCGCTGACTCGTCGCCGCTCATGCTGCCTCGACGCGTTGCCTGGCCCGGCGGGACAGAGCCGGACGGTGGTTGGCTGCGCAGGGCGCGGCGCACCGGCCCGCGGCGGCGCATTCGCGGGGAGTTCAACCATCGGAACCTGCGACTGCGCATGGATACGCGCCGCGGACTCGCGCTGCAGCTGCTCGATGTAGGCGACGAAGTCGCCGTCGCGCGGCTCCTGCGAGGTCAGCATCACAGGCGGTCCGCGATCGCGGCGATCAGTCGACGCGCCTGTTCGCGCTTGTCGGCCCTGGGCAAGGTCGTGACGCCCCGGGCATCGACCAGATGCAGTTCGCTGCTGTCGGCGCCGAGCGCATCCTGTGCGCGGTTGGCCACGATCAGCGGCACTTTCTTGGAGGCCAGCTTGGCGCGGGCGTTGTCGATGACGTCGTCGCTTTCCGCCGCGAAGCCGACGCAGAAGGGCGGCGTTGCCAGCGCCGCCACGCTGGCCAGGATGTCGGGATTGGTCGCGAACTGCAACGCCGGCGGTGCGGCGCCGGCGCGCTTCTTCAGCTTGCTGGTGCTGGCATTGACGACGTGCCAGTCGGCCACGGCGGCCACCGATACGAACACATCGGCCGGCAGCGCGGCATGCACGGCGTCGTGCATCTCGCGGGCGGTGCGCACGTCGACGCGCTGCACGCCGCGCGGCGTAGCCAGCAGCGTGGGTCCAGCGACCAGCGTGACGGAGGCGCCGGCCTCGACCGCCGCGCGCGCCAGTGCGAATCCGGTCTTGCCCGACGACAGGTTGGTGATGCCGCGCACCGGATCGATCGGCTCGAAGGTCGGTCCGGCGGTCAGCACGACGCGCTTTCCGGCGAGCCGCTTGGGCTGGAAGAAGGCAACGATGTCGGCGAGCAGTTCAGCCGACTCGAGCATGCGGCCCATGCCGACTTCACCGCACGCCTGGTCGCCGGAGGCCGGCCCGAGCAACGTGATGCCGTCGGCGGACGAGCTGGGCGACATTGCGCTGGGTGGCGGGGTTGTCCCACATTTCAACATTCATCGCCGGGGCGACCAGCAGCGCTGTCGTTGCGCGATCACGCGCGAGCACCAGGGTGGAGAGCAGATCGTCGGCCAGGCCGTGCGCGGTCTTGGCGATGAAGTGCGCGGTGGCCGGCGCGACGACGATGGCGTCGACTCCGCGGGTCAGGTCGATGTGCGGCATGGCGTTGCCGACCTGCGCACCTCCGCCCCACTGGTCGGTGAACACGGCCTTGCCGGTCAGCGCCTGCATTGTCGTGGCGGTGACGAAGTGCTGCGCGGCCGCAGTCATCACGACCTGCACATCGGCGCCTTCATCCTGCAGTCGGCGCACCAGGTCGCAGATCTTGTAGGCGGCGACGCCGCCGGTCATGCCGACGACGATGCGCTTGTGGGCGAGGTCCGCCGCGCTAGGGTCCATGGACGCTATTTTGCCCGACGGACCCGGACCAGTTCGTCGAGGATCAGCAGCCCGGCACCTCCAACGATGGCCGAGTCCGCCACGTTGAACGCCGGCCAGTGCCAGCCGCCCCAGTGGAAGTCGAGAAAGTCGATGACGTGGCCGTAGACGATGCGATCGATCACATTGCCGATCGCGCCGCCGAGGATCAGCGCGAGCGCCAGGGCAAAGAGCCGCTGGTGGCCGTGGCGAGCGAGCAGATACAGGATGAAGACCGAGGCGGCGAGACCCACGATGGTCAGGAACTTGCCCTGCCAGCCCCCGGCGTTGGCCAGGAAGGAAAAGGCTGCCCCCTTGTTGTAGGTGAGCACCAGATTGAAGAAGTCCGTGACCGGCCTGACGTCGCCATAATCGAACGTACGCTCGATCAGGATCTTGGTCAGCTGGTCGAGAAACACGACGAGCAGCGCGAGCGCCAGCCAGGGCAGCATGCGCTGCCACCACGAACTGCTCCGACCGACGGCCATCAGGCGTGTGTCCGCGGCTCGCCGGAGCCGAACAGGTTCGAAACGCAGCGGCCACACAGTGATGGGTGGGCAGCCGTGGCGCCGACGTCGGCGCGCCAGTGCCAGCAGCGCTCGCACTTCGCTCCGGTGGACGCCGTGACAACGATGCCTTCGGCCGCGCTGTCCGCGACCGGCACGACCCGTGCCTGTGATGTGATCAGCACGAACCGCAGGTCATCGCCCAGCGACTGCAGCAAAGTGGCCTTGCTTCCGGCGGCGCGGATCTCGACTTCGGCCTGCAGTGACGAACCGATCGAGCCCTGCTCGCGCAGTTCCTCGAGCCGCTTCTGCACCTCGGCCCGCACCGCGCGCAGCGCAGTCCAGCGTTCGACCAGTGCCGCCTCGCCGGGGACCGCGGGCAGAGTGGCGAAGGTCTCGGTGAAAATCGTGCCTTCGCTGCGTCCCTTGAACACCCGCCACGCCTCCTCGGCGGTAAACGACAGCAGCGGCGCCATCAGCCGCAGCAACGCGTCGGTGATCAGGTACAGCGCCGACTGCGCCGAACGACGGGACGTCGAGCCGGGTGGAGTCGTGTAGAGGCGATCCTTGAGGATGTCGAGGTAGAACGCGCCAAGATCCTCGGACGCAAACGTCTGCAGCCGCGCGACGATCGGGTGGTACTCGTAGCGGTCGTAGTCCGCGAGCGTGCGCGTGCTGACGTCGCGCATCAGTGCGAGCGCGTAGCGGTCGATCTCCAGCCACTCGGCGACCGGCAGCGCGTCGCGGGCCGGGTCGAAGTCGCTGGTATTGGCGAGCAGGAAGCGCAGCGTGTTGCGCAGCCGCCGGTAGCTTTCGACGACGCGTTTCAGGATCTCGTCCGACAGCGACAGTTCGCCCGAGTAATCGGTGCTGGCTACCCACAGGCGGATGATCTCCGCGCCGAGCGTGTCCGCGACCTTCTGCGGAGCAATCACGTTGCCGAGCGACTTGCTCATCTTGCGGCCCTGGCCGTCGACGACGAAGCCGTGGGTCAGCAGCGCCTTGTACGGCGGCACGCCGTTGATCATGCAGGAAGTCAGCAGCGACGAATGGAACCAGCCACGGTGCTGGTCCGAGCCCTCGAGGTACATCTCGGCGGGAAAGTGGGACTCCGTCGCGTGCGATCCGCGCAGCACGGTCTCGTGCGTGGTGCCGGAATCGAACCAGACGTCGATCGTGTCCTTGTTCTTCACGTAGTGTTCGGCGCTATCGGGTCCATGAGCGCCGAGCAGTTCCTGCGGGTCGAGGTCCTGCCAGGCTTCGATACCGGACTTCTCGACGCGCTGCGCGACCTGCTCGAGCAGCTCGAGCGTGCGCGGATGCAGCTCGCCGGTGGACTTGTGGACGAAAAACGCCATCGGCGTTCCCCATTGGCGCTGTCGAGACAGCGTCCAGTCGGGCCGGTTGGCAATCATGCCGGCCAGGCGCGCCTTGCCCCATGCGGGAAAGAACTGCGTGGCCTCGATGCCGGCCAGTGCCAGTTCGCGCAGCGTCTTGTCGCCCGACTTCGGCAGCGTGTCCATGCCGGCGAACCATTGCGAGGTGGCGCGATAGATCACCGGCGTGCGATGCCGCCAGCAGTGCATGTAGCTGTGCGTGAACTTCTCGACCTTCAGCAGTGCGCCGTGCTCGCGCATCACGTCGACGATCTTGGAATTCGCATCCCAGATTTTCATGCCGCCGAAAAGCGGCAGTGTTTGCGCGTAGACCCCGTCGCCCTGTACCGGGTTGAGAATCTGTTCGTCGGTCATGCCGTGCGCCTTGCACGACACAAAGTCCTCGACGCCGTAGGCGGGTGACGAGTGCACGATGCCGGTGCCGGTGTCGAGCGTCACGTAGTCGCCGAGGTAGACCGGCGCGTCGCGGTCGTAAAACGGGTGGCGGAAGCGGATCAGTGCGAGTTTTTCGCCGACGGTTTGTGCCAGCGTCGTGCCTGTCAGTCCATATGCGGCCAGGCACGCGTCGCGCCGCTCGCTGGCGAGCAGCAGCAAACCCGTGCCGGTATCGACCAGGTCGTAACTGAACTCCGGATGCAGGTTGAGCGCCTGGTTGGCCGGGATCGTCCAGGGCGTCGTGGTCCAGATGGCGGCGGCGACGGGCTTGTCGGGCAGTCCCGCGAGCCCGAAGGCGGCGGCGAGCTTGCCGCGCTCGTCTTCGCGCAACGGGAAGGCTACGTCGACAGCGAGGTCGACCTTGTCCTGGTATTCGACCTCGGCTTCGGCGAGCGCGGAACCGCAGTCAAAACACCAGTTGACGGGCTTCAGCCCACGGAAGACGAAGCCCTTGGCAATGATCTTCGCCAGTGCGCGGAGTTCGTTGGCCTCGGCCCTGAAGTTCATCGTCGTGTACGGCCGATCCCATGCGCCGAGAACACCGAGTCGCTTGAAGTCCTTGCGCTGACGGTCGATCTGCTCGGTCGCCCACGCGCGCGACTTCGCGATCACCTCGCGCGCCGGCAGATTCTTGCCGTACTTCTTCTCGATCTGGATCTCGATCGGCATGCCGTGGCAGTCCCAGCCCGGCACATAGTGCGCGTCGAAGCCCGCCAGCGCGCGGCTCTTGACGACGACGTCCTTCAGGATCTTGTTGACCGCATGACCGATGTGGATGTCGTTGTTCGCGTACGGTGGACCGTCGTGCAGGATCCACTTCGTCCGGCCCGCCGAGGCGGCGCGGATCTGTTCGTAGACGTGCTGCTCGTCCCATTCGCGGATCCACTGCGGCTCGCGCCTGGCGAGGTCGCCGCGCATCGGGAACGGCGTATCGGGCAGATTGAGCGGGTACTTGCGCGTCGCAGGATCGGACGCGGGCTTGCTTTTGTCGATGCGCTTGGCGTCGGCGTCAGCCATGGTGCGGCACTCCTTGGCCCCCTCGGGCTCTGCAAGAGGTGTCAATGAAAAAAGAGCGGAACGCGAGTGTAGCGTGGCGCCGCCGAACTCGTCGCCGACGCTATGCGGCGGCTGAGGGCCGTTCAGGCACGAGCAGAGTGCGCGCGCGCGCCGCGTCATCGGCGATCGCTGCGGTCAGTTCATCGAGGCTCGCATAGCGTTCTTCGTCGCGCAGTTTCTGCAGGAACTCGACGCAGACCAGGCGCCCGTAGACCTGTTCGGCGAAGTCGAACAGATGAACTTCGAGCATCCAGCGGCCGCTGTCCTCGACGGTCGGTCGCAGGCCCACGCTGGCGACACCGGGACGGGCGTCAGGGCCGAGTCCGTGCACGCGCACTGCAAAAACCCCGCGCACCGCCGGATGTCGATGCGCGACCCGCAGGTTCAACGTCGGAAATCCGATCTCGCGGCCCAGCTTGCGTCCGTGCAGCACGCGTCCGCTGATGGCGTACGCGCGGCCCAGCAGGTGCCGGGCACGGGCCAGGTCGGCTGCCGCGAGCGCCGCGCGAATTGCCGAACTCGAGATCCGCTCCTCGCCCTCGACGACCGTCGGCATCTGTTCCAGTTCGAACGCGCCCTGCGATGCATGCCGTTGCAGCAGGCCGATGTCGCCCGCGCGCCGTGCACCGAAGCGGAAGTCGTCGCCGACCAGCAGCCAGCGCGCCTGGCAGCCTCTGACGACGATCTCGATGAAGGCCTCGGCGGTCAGCGATGCGAAGGCCCGGTTGAAGTGCTGCACGATCACCCGGTCGATGCCGTGATCGGACAAGGCCGCAAACTTGTCACGCAGTCCGGAAATGCGCGTCGGGGCGCGATCGGGCGTGAAGAGTTCGCGCGGATGCGGCTCGAACGTCATGACGGCGGCGGCGATGCCGCGCGCCTGTGCGGCGGCGGCGACGCGCGCCAGCAGCGCCTGGTGTCCACGATGCACGCCGTCGAAATTGCCGATCGTCAATGCACACGGGACGCGTTTTCCCGGACGCGGAATCCCGCGGAAAACCTCCATACGATGCTCGGTTGAATCCAGGTTCAGGCGACAGCGGATTATACGTTTCAACATCGTTTTTTCCGTGTTTTCCGGCACTTAGCGAAGTGCACGCAGGCGCGGTCAGTACAATTCGCACGAATGAAGAACATCGTCGTCCTGATTTCAGGTCGCGGAAGCAATCTCGCGGCGCTGCTGCAAACGGCACAGTCCGAGCGATGGAGCGACACGCTCGATGCAGCGATCGTGGCTGTCATCAGCAACCGTGACGATGCGCCAGGCCTCGAACTGGCGCGGCGCGCAGGCATCGCCACCGCGGTGGTTGACCACCGTGCTTTCGCGACACGTCAGGAATTCGATCGTGCACTGGCGGCGGAGGTCGATCGGCACGAGCCCGCGCTGGTCCTGCTCGCGGGATTCATGCGGGTGCTGACCCCCGAGTTCGTGCGCCACTACGAGGGCCGGCTCATCAACATCCATCCGTCGCTGCTGCCGCTGTTCCCGGGGTTGAAGACGCACCAGCGGGCGCTCGATGCCGGAGTTCGCGTACACGGCGCGACGGTGCATTACGTGTCGGACCAGGTGGACAGCGGCGGCATCATTGCGCAGGCCGTCGTCCCGGTGCTGCCGGGAGACGACGCGCAGACGCTGGAGATCCGTGTCCTCGCGCAGGAGCATCGCCTGCTGCCGCGCGCGCTACGGCTGGTACTGGAGCAGCGTGTGCGCTGGTCGGGCGGGCAGGTGGCCGTGCACGATGTCGCGGGTGCCGACCTTGCACTGCTGAGCCCATGAAGCGCGCGCGACCGCCGAAGGCGATGAAAGCGCGCGGAGCGAGAACGGCAGACCGTGATCGACCCGCGCAGGTCAGGCGCAGCAGCGGCACCGGGCCGCGAACTCCGCGTCCCACCGATCGATCGGGCGCGAGAGTGTCGTTCGATCCGCGCAAGATCACATCCCTGGTCGTCGACTCATTGGCGCAGGCGCTTGCGCACGTGCTGCGGTTTGAGGGGCCGGCGGACGCGGTGATGTCGCGCTTCTTTCGCGAACATCCGATGCTGGGGAGCCGCGACCGCAGCGTCGTGGCCGAAGCGATCTTCCACGCGCTGCGCCACTTACGCGACGCTCGGCTGGATACTGCAGCCGGCCACTCCGGCACGCGCCCCCCGGCTGGCGGCGCTCGTGACATTGGCGCAGCAGCATGGCCTCGATGCTCTCGACGAGCGTGCACTGCGCGGCGATGCGGCGGCGGTCAAGCACGCGCTGGCCATCAAGCTCGCACAGGCTCCCACATCGGTCCGTGCCGAGCTGCCGCACTGGCTGTACCTGGCGGTCGAGCGACAGTACAGCGATGCTGTGCCGCTGATGTCTGCGCTGACCGAGTCGGCGCCGCTCGACCTTCGGGTGAACCTGATCAAGGCGACCCGCGCGGTCGTGCTCGACGAACTCGGTGCCCATCATGTGCAGGCCGCCCCGACGCGTTACTCGCCGGAAGGCATCCGGCTGGCGACGAAGCCCGCACTGACCCAGTGGCCGGCGTACCGCGAGGGTCGTATCGAGGTGCAGGACGAAGGCAGTCAGCTGATCGCGCGACTGGTGCAGCCGCGGCGCGGAGAAATGGTCGTGGACTTCTGTGCCGGTGCCGGCGGCAAGACGCTCGCGCTCGGCGCGTTGATGCGGTCGAGCGGCCGCCTGTACGCGTTAGACATCAACCAGCGCAGGCTGGAGGGGATGGGGCCGCGGCTGAAGCGCAGCGGATTGTCGAATGTCCATCCGATTGCCATTCGCAGCGAGGCCGACATTCGCGTCAAACGCCTGCACGGCAAGTGCGATCGCGTGCTGGTCGACGCGCCGTGCTCCGGATCGGGCACGCTGCGGCGCAATCCCGATCTGAAGTGGCGCTTCGATGAGACGGAACTGGCGCGCGTCAACCAGGTGCAGCATGCGGTGCTGGCCGCGGCGGCAAGGCTGCCGAAAGTGGGCGGGCGACTCGTGTATGCCACCTGTTCCCTGCTCGAACTCGAGAACCAGCAGGTCATCGAGCGTTTCCTCGAGGAGCACCCCGAATACCGTCTCGTGCCGGCGCACGACGTTCTGTCCGCGCAGTCGATTGCCGTCGAGCACCTGCAGCGCTTCGCACCGTATTTCGTGATGCTCCCGCATCTGCATGCCACCGACGGGTTCTTCGCCGCGGTGCTTGAGCGGAACTAGCATGGCCGAGCCGACGCTCTTGCAGGAAGTCATCGAGATCGTGCAGGTCGGCATCGCGCGGCCGCAGTCCTTGTGGCAACTGGGCGTCATCGCTGCAGGACTGATCGCCGGAGCGTTGATCTCGCGCGGCGTGCAGCGACGGACAAGAGCGCGCGCCGCGGCGGAATCGCAGGGATCCAAGCTGCGCACGGATGTGCTGCGGTTCTCCCTCGAAGGAATCCGCCGCCTTGCCTTCCCGGTCAGTGCATTGGTCGTGATGGTGGTCGGCGGCCTCCTGCTGCGCGCCGGCGGACTGGTGCAACGCGTGAGCGATGTCCAGTTGCTGCGCCTGGCGCTGACGCTGCTGGCGGCGATGGCGGCGGTGCGGCTGACGGTCTACATCCTGCGGCGTTCCCTGCCGGGCTCGAAGTGGCTGGGCAGTTTCGAGCGGTGGATCGCATTGCTGATCTGGATTGCGGTCGCCCTGCACCTCACCGGCGTGCTCGGTGATGTCAGCTCGGCGCTCGAATCGGTTCGGCTTCCGGTGGGCCGGTCGGCCATCAGCCTGTGGGACCTGCTGGTCGGTGCGATTTCGGTGGTGGTGACCGTGCTGGCGGCCCTGTGGCTCGGGTCCACCGTCGAATCGCGGCTGATGCATGCGGAGACGCTGACGGCCAACTCGCGTGTCGTGCTCGTACGCGTTCTGAAGGCGCTGCTGCTCGTCATTGCCGTGCTGGTTGCACTGTCGTTGGTCGGCATCGACCTGACTGTGCTGTCGGTGTTCGGTGGCGCGCTGGGCGTCGGCCTGGGGCTCGGCCTGCAGCGCATCGCCAGCAACTATGTCAGCGGCTTCATCATCCTGCTCGATCGCAGCCTGTCGATCGGCGACATGATCACCGTCGACAAGTACTACGGCCGGGTTGCACAGATCAACACGCGCTACACGGTGATCAAGGCGCTCGACGGCACGGAAACGATCCTGCCGAACGAAATGCTGGTGTCGACGCCGGTCGTCAACCACTCGCTCAGCAATCGCGAAGTGCGGATCGTCGTCAAGGTGGCGGTGGCCTACGCGGCAGACCTCGACCGAGCGCTCGAGATCCTGGGCGAGTGCGCACGTTCACAGCCGCGCGTGCTCAGTAAGCCGGAACCGGGTGCATTCGTCACCGCGCTGGGTGCCGACGGAGTGGAACTCGAGGTCGGGTTCTGGATCCGCGATCCCGAGGAGGGCACGCTGGCGGTGCGGTCCGAGATTTCGCGTGAAGTGCTGCGTCGTTTCGCTGCAGAAGGCATCCAGATACCGTTCCCGCAGCGCGAAGTGCGAATCCTGCCGGCCGATGCGGCCAATGCGGCCGATGCGGCGGCTCCAGGCGGACCGCCGGTCGTCAAACCGACTTGATTACACGCAATCCGGCCGGATCTTTCGCTTTAAGGGCAGCGGGGGCCGGCAGGTACAATGCGGCTTCGCAAAAATGCAGGCGTCGCGTGATCCCCATGGCGCCGCAAATAGGAAACCAACTTCATGTATTTGCTTGAATTTCTGGACGGCGGGCTGCTTCAGTTGTCGTGGTGGCAACTGATACTGGCGGCGCTGCTGCTGACCCACATCACCATCGCGGCGGTGACGATCTATCTGCACCGTAGCCAGGCGCATCGGGCGCTCGACCTGCATCCGGCAGTGGCGAATTTCTTTCGCCTGTGGCTCTGGCTGACCACCGGCATGCAGACGCGCGAGTGGGTATCGATCCACCGCAAGCATCACGCCAAGTGCGAAACCACCGAAGACCCGCACAGCCCGCAGACGCGCGGCCTCAAGACGGTGCTGTGGACCGGCGCCGAGCTGTACATGGCCGAGGCGGACAACAAGGAGACCCTGTCGCGCTATGGCCACGGCACTCCGAACGACTGGGTCGAGCGCAACGTCTACTCCCGCTACACGTGGCAGGGCGTCGGCCTGATGCTGGGCGTCAATGTGATCCTGTTCGGTGCGGCCGGTCTGGCCATCTGGGGCGTGCAGATGATGTGGATCCCGTTTTTCGCAGCGGGTGTCATCAACGGCATCGGCCACTTCTGGGGCTATCGCAACTACGACGCGCCGGACGCCAGCACCAACATTTCACCGTGGGGCATCCTGATCGGTGGCGAGGAACTGCACAACAACCATCACACGCATCCCACCTCGGCGAAGTTCTCGCTCAAGTGGTTCGAGTTCGACCTGGGCTGGACGTACATCCGCGCGATGCAGGCGGTGGGCCTCGCCCGCGTCCTGCGTGTCGCACCGGTGCCCAAGGTCGCCGAACCCAAGCGGGCGATCGACCTCGACACGTTGCAGGCTGTGATTACCAATCGATATGACCTGCTGGCCAAGTACGCGCGCAACCTCACGCAGGCCTACCGTGCCGAACTGGGCACGCTGGAACTGCCCGACGCCGAGCGCGCCCGCTTCGCGAGCCTCAAGGGCTGGCTGCGCAAGGGCGACGTGTCGACGCTGCCGGCCGAGGAGCAGCGCTCGCTCAAGGAACTGATGGCCCGCAGTGGCGTCATGAAGACGCTGGTTGAGATGCGCACCGAACTGGCGTCGATCTGGGAAAAGAGTTCGGCATCGCGCGAGCAGATGCTGGTACACCTGCAGGACTGGATCGCACGCGCAGAGGCGAGCCGCATCCGTGCACTCGAAGACGCGGCGTTGCGGATCCGCAGTTATCGGGCCGTCGCGGCCTGATCCTGGCGACAGCGGCAGCCGGAACGGCTGCACGCGAAAAAAAGCCCGGCTCATGGCCGGGCTTTTTTGTTCCCCAGTTTCCCGGGCTGCTCAGACTACTTGAGCTTCGTTTCCTTGTAGGCGACGTGCTTGCGCGCTACCGGGTCGAACTTCATCAGTTGCAGCTTGTCGGGAGTGGTCTTCTTGTTCTTCGACGTCGTATAAAAATGGCCGGTACCGGCCGATGACTCGAGCTTGATCTTTTCGCGGGCGCCTTTGGCCATGATGCTCTCCTGAAGGGGTGCTGAGCGGCGGGGGAGTGTCGTTCAGGCAGGACTCAGCCGACGGCTTCGCCGCGGGCACGCAGGTCAGCGAGCACGACATCCAGGCCCTTCTTGTCGATCGTGCGCAACGCCGCGTTGGTCAGGCGCAGGCGCACCCAGCGATTCTCGCTTTCCACCCAGAAGCGGCGGTACTGCAGGTTCGGCAGAAAGCGGCGCTTGGTCCGATTGTTTGCGTGGGAGACATTGTTCCCTGTCATCGGGCGCTTACCGGTAACTTGACACACACGTGCCATGACTTGCTCCTGATTCTGTTCTGGCGGGCCGCTGAGCTCTCGCCGAACTCTTGCGGAGATCCTGCTTGGGCTGAGGTCGCGGATCCAATCCTGACCCCTGGCCCCTTGCCGAAAGAGTCGGCCGCGATCTCGGACCAACAGGCCCAAGATGACGCAAAGCCGCGCATTATATGCGGTTTTTCGCCGGGCCGCCAAGCGCGGTCCCGGTTCGCACGAGGCGCGGGCCATCATTCGACTCCCCGTTTTCGGCGCCCGTTGCGCCCCGATCAAATCAATCCACGCTCCGCGAGCGAAGTCGTGCCGTTGCCGGCCACGATCAGGTGGTCGAGTACACGGACGTCGACAAGTCCGAGCGCCTGCTTGAGGGCCGCTGTCAGCAACTCGTCGCTCCGGCTGGGTTCGGCAATGCCCGACGGATGGTTGTGCGCAAAGATGACGGCACCGGCGTTGACTGCGAGAGCCCGCTTGACCACCTCGCGCGGGTAGACGCTGGTTTGCGTCAAGGTCCCGCGAAACAGCTCGTCGGCGACCAGCAATCGGTTCTGCGCATCGAGAAAGAGGGCGACGAACACCTCATGTTCACGGCCACCAAGCGTCATGCGCAGGTAGTCACGCACCTTTCCGGGGGACGACAACACCGTGTCGCGCTGGACCTCCTCGCGCAACGAGCGGCGGGCGAGTTCCAGCACGGCCTGCAATTGCGCTGACTTGGCCGGTCCGAGGCCGGCCAGCTCGGCCAGCTGATCGGGCCGGGCGGCAAGCAGGCCGCTCAATCCGCCGAAACGCGCCAATGCGTCACGTCCCAGGTCCAGCGCCGAGCGCCCGGCCGTCCCGGTACGCAGGAACACGGCGACCAGCTCGGCGTCCGACAGCGCCTGAGCGCCCTGGGCGAGCAGGCGCTCGCGCGGCCGTTCGCCCTCGGGCCAGTCCTTAATCGCCATGCGTGTTGCCTCGACTAGAATCGACGACCATGCCTGATTCCCCGCGGATTGCGTCCGGCTCGCATGTCACGCTGCATTATCGTATCGCCGTGCTGGTCGACGGAACGGAGCGCGAAGTCATGAGTACGTTTGGCGCGCAGCCGGCGACCTTGACGATCGGTGCGGGCGATCTGGCCGAACCGCTCGAGGTCCGGCTGCTCGGACTCGAGGAAGGGGCTCGCGAGCAGTTCGAACTGCCTGCGGGCGAAGGCTTCGGAGCCCGCAGCCCGGATCTCGTGCAGTCGCTGTCGAGCTCGGCTTTCAATGCAAACGCCGATCCGACCCAGGACTACGTGGCCGGCGACGTGGTTCAGTTCGCGAGCCCGGAGGGCCTGCAGTTTTCCGGGGTGCTGAAGCGCCGCGACGACGACCGTGTGGTCGTCGACTTCAACCATCCTCTGGCGGGAATGCCGATCCGTTTTGCCGTTCACGTTGTTGGAGTGCTCTGAGGATGGAAGTGCTGCTCGCCCAGCCGCGAGGGTTCTGCGCCGGCGTCGACCGCGCCATCGAGATCGTCGAGCGCGCACTGGCGATCCACGGTTCGCCGATCTACGTGCGGCACGAGATCGTGCACAACACGTATGTCGTCGACGATCTGCGCCGCAAGGGCGCGGTATTCGTCAATGAGATCGACGAAGTTCCGGCCGGTGGAACCGTCGTGTTTTCAGCGCATGGCGTGTCCAAGATCGTGCAAAGCGAGGCTGCGCGCCGCGGCCTGCGCGTTTTCGATGCCACCTGTCCGTTGGTTACCAAGGTGCATGTCGAAGTGGCCAAGATGCATGCGGCCGGATACGAGATCGTGATGATCGGCCATGAGGGCCACCCCGAAGTCGAAGGCACCATGGGGCAGCTGGCAGCCGGCATGCACCTGGTCGAGACCGTCGCGGACGTAGCCCGGCTGCAGGTGGGAAATGCGGACAGACTGGCCTATGTCACGCAGACGACGCTGTCGCTCGACGATGCCGCAGCCGTCATCGATGCGCTGAAGCGGCGCTTCCCGACGATCGCCGAGCCGAAGAAGGCGGATATCTGCTATGCGACGCAGAACCGTCAGGATGCCGTCAAGTTCATGGCACCGCAGGTCGACATCGTGGTCGTGGTCGGCAGCCCGAACAGTTCGAATTCGAACCGGCTGCGTGAAGTCGCCGAGCGCTTCGGAGTCCCGTCCTACCTTGTCGACACGGCCGAGCAACTGGATCCGGCGTGGTTCCAGGGTCGTCGCCGCATCGGCGTGACGGCAGGGGCCTCGGCACCCGAAGTCCTGGTCGACGAACTGCTTGCGGCGCTGAAGAAAATGGGCGCCGGCAGTGTTCGCCCGCTCGATGGCGTGACGGAAGACGTGGTCTTCCCGATGCCGAAGGGACTGAGCCGCAGTGCTCCGAAACCTGAGCCCGCGACCTGAGCCAGCGACCTGAGTCAGAACATGTCACGCAGCACGTTCCCCCGGCGAGTGCTGGCTGCCGTACTGCTTGCAGTGCTCGCATTTGTGGAAACCGGCGCGTCGGCGCAAGTCGTCATGGTCGAGGGCGCGCGCTACGAGAGCTCGGTGCAGCTGGCCGGCGAGCGCCTCGTACTGAACGGCGTGGGCGTGCGCAAGCGTTTCGTGTTCGACATCTACGCCGGTGGGCTGTACGTCCCGCAGCGTGCCGCGCGCACGGAGGATCTGGTCGGCCAGCCCGGGCCCAAGCGTGTGGCACTGCGGTTCCTGCGCGATGTGGACGGCGAGCTTTTCGTGACCTCGCTGCACAACGGCCTGAAGGCCAATCACTCCGAAGTCGAACTGGCGAAGTGGAAGGCGCAGGTCGACATGCTGACCCGCACGATCCAGACAATTGCGCTCGCGCGCCGCGGCGATGCAGTCAACTTCGAGTACACACCGCAGGACGGAACGCGCGTCACCGTCAACGGCGTGACGCGTGGTCCGTTGATTCCGGGAGCAGACTTCTATGCGGCGGTATTGCGTGTGTGGCTGGGAGAGACGCCCGCGGATGCCGGACTGAAGAAGGGAATGCTCGGCGCCGGCTGACCGGACCCGTGCACGCGAAGGCGGCCAATGCGTCAACGAGCGGTACGATGGAGCTCAACATGTCGCGAACAACAGGGAGACAGCAGATGAAGAAGTGGCTTGCACTGACAGCAGTGGCGGCAACGACGGCGCTGTTCGCATGGGGTAGCACGGCAAGCGCACAGCCCGTTGAAGTCGAGGGGCAGAAGTTCGAACCGACCGTGCAAGTCGGCGGCCAGACCCTGACCTTGAACGGTGTCGGCCTGCGCAAGCGCGCCATTTTCAAGGTCTATGTCAATGGTCTGTATGTGCCCCAGAAGAGCACCGATGCGGCGACGCTGATCAACGAGAAAGGCGCCCGGCGGGCTTCGTTGCGCATGCTCCGCGACGTCGATGCCGACAGCTTTGTGAGCGCGTTCACCGATGGCCTGAAGGCCAACCTGAGCGAAGCGCAGTTGACGGCGCTGAAGCCACAGATCGACACGTTCAACGCCACGCTCAAGTCGATCGGCGAGGCCAAAAAGGGCGATGTCATCAACTTCGACTACACGCCGGAGGGTGGCACCCGCATCACGGTCAACGGCCAGCCCAAGGGCACGGCGATCCCTGGACATGACTTCTACTCCGCCGTCATGCGCATCTGGCTGGGCGACAAGCCCGTCGACGATGGCCTGAAGAAAGGGCTGCTGGGAGGCTGACGATGGTGCAGCAGGTGGCGACGCGCGTCGATCGACGGGTTGCGGTGGTCGCTGCGCCGTTTGGCGCGGTGGCGGTCGAGACCGACAGCGAGCGCGTCTGCTCTCTGCGCTTCCTGCCGCCGGCGCCGGAAGTCGCGCCGGTGAATGACCTCGGAATTCAAGCGGTCGAGCAACTGAGGCGCTACTTTGCTGACCCCGGCTTCCGCTTCGACCTTCCGCTGGATATCCGGGGCAGCGCATTTCAGTGCCGAGTCTGGGACGCGATCAGTGCAATCCCGTCGGGGACGACGCGGCGCTATGGTGAACTTGCCGCGGACCTGACCGCGCCGGCGCGGGCGGTCGGTCAGGCCTGCGGCGACAACCGGTTGCCGATCGTCATTCCGTGCCATCGGGTCATCGGCGCGGACAGCCTCGGAGGATTTGCGCATGCCTCGGGCGGATTCTCAGTGTCAGTCAAGCGCTGGCTGCTGGAACACGAAGGCGCACTGCGCGGGACGCTGATCTAGCGTCGCTCATGGATCCGCTGGTCGATCGTTTCCTCGACGCTCTCTGGCTTGAAGACGGACTGGCGCGCAACACGCTCGCCGCCTATCGACAGGATCTTGACGGCCTGTCGCGCTGGCTGACGCCTCGCTCCGCGACCCTCGCAACCGCGAGCGAAACTGACCTGACGTCGTACATGGCCAGCCAGCATGCGGTGACGCGTGCGACAACGGCAAATCGACGGCTGGCCGTACTGCGCCGCTTCTATCGTTGGGCGCTGCGCGAGCGCCTCGTGTCCGTCGATCCAACGCTGCGACTGCAGGGTGCCCATCGGGTGTCCCGTTTCCCCAGGACGGTCAGCGAGTCGCAGGTGGAATCGCTTCTGGCGGCCCCCGATGTCTCGAACGCGCTCGGCCTGCGGGATCGCGCGATGTTCGAGCTGCTCTACGCGACCGGATTGCGCGTGTCCGAGCTGGTTGGACTGAAACTCGGCGAACTGTCGTTGTCCGAAGGACTGGTGCGCGTCGTCGGCAAAGGATCGAAGGAGCGCATCGTGCCGCTGGGCGAAGAAGCGCGGTCCTGGATCGAGCGTTACCTGAAGCGCGCGCGGCCCGAACTGCTGGCGGGTCGCGTGTCCGACGCCGTCTTTGTGACCCAGCGCAGCGGCGCGATGACGCGCCAGATGTTCTGGATCCTCGTCAAGCGCTATGCAACGCGCGCCGGCATACAAGTTCCGTTGTCGCCGCACGGGCTGCGGCACGCGTTTGCGACCCATCTGCTGAATCACGGGGCCGATCTGCGTGTCGTGCAACTGCTGCTCGGCCATGCCGACATCTCGACGACGCAGATCTACACGCACGTTGCGCGGGCGCGGCTCAAGACACTCCATGCCGAGCACCATCCGCGCGGCTAGTCGAGATGTGCAGCCGAGGTCGAACGTAAACTCGCGCGCCATGGGCAAGACAAAACATGTCTCGGAGACTCCCGCAACGCAGTTGCTTCGGGACCGTGGAATTGAATTCACCGAACACACCTATGACTACGTCGAGCATGGCGGCACGGCCGTGTCGGCGCTCTCGCTCGGAGTCGATGAACACGCGGTCGTCAAGACGCTGGTGATGCAGGATGAGGACGGCGCACCGCTGCTCGTCCTGATGCATGGCGACTGCACGGTATCGACGAAGAACCTGGCGCGGCAGATCAACCGCAAGCGCATTGAGCCGTGCCGGCCGGACGCGGCCCAGCGCCATACCGGGTATCTGGTCGGTGGCACCTCGCCGTTCGGTACGCGCAAGGGCTTGCCGGTATTCGTCGAGCGCACTGTGCTCGAGCTGCCGCGCATCCTGATCAACGGCGGGCGGCGCGGTTACCTTGTCGGACTGGTGCCTGCAGTGTTGACCAGCCTGCTGAAAGCGGTACCGGTCGATTGCGCACTGAAGGAGTGATACATGCAGTTTCTCTACACGGCGGTGGCGATACTCGCGGCCTACCTGGTGGGTTCCGTTTCATTTGCCGTGGTCGTGAGTCGCATGCTGGGGCTGGCCGATCCGCGCACCTATGGTTCGAAGAACCCGGGTGCGACCAATGTCCTGCGTTCGGGCAGCAAGGCGGCTGCCGTGCTGACGCTGATCGGCGACGCGCTGAAGGGCTGGTTTGCCGTCTGGCTGGTGCAGCGATTCGGCCCGTCGGTCGGGATCGGTGACTGGGGCGTCGCGCTCGCCGGGATCGCGGTGTTCCTCGGACACCTGTACCCGGTGTTCTTCGGTTTCAAGGGGGGCAAGGGTGTGGCGACCGCCGCCGGCGTCATCGTCGCGCTCAATCCGTGGCTGGCACTGGCGGCGGGCCTGACCTGGCTGATCATTGCGTTCTTCTTCCGATACTCGTCGCTGGCGTCCATGGTGGCCGCCGTCTTCGCCACGTTTTATTCGGCCTTCGGCTGGGGCTTCGATCAGCGCTTCGTCGCTGTTGCCGTCATCGCCGGCTTCGTCATTTACCGGCACCAGGCGAACATCCGCAACCTGATGGCAGGCAAGGAAGGGCGAATCGGCCAGAAGAGCGCGCCCTCACCGGCGCATCGCCCGTAAGTTGGATCAGGCGGTGGCCTCGGCCAGGGTCCAGCGCGGATGAACCGCGAATCCGAGCCGTCGGCCCAGCGTGGCCGGATCAGTACGACGCAGCGCGGCCAGGCCGGCGAGCGCGATCATCGCGCCGTTGTCGGTGCAGAGGCTCTGCGGAGGGAAGAAAACCGTGCTGCCGTTGCGAGTCGCATCGGCCTGCAGTCGTTCGCGCAACTGGGCATTGGCGCCCACACCGCCCGCGACGACCAGCCGGTCGAGTCCGGTGGATTCGAGTGCACGTCGAGCCTTGATCGCCAGGACCTCGACAATGGCTTCGACGAATGCCCGAGCAATATCGGCACGGCCCTGCTCGCAGAGGTTGCCTTGCTTGCGTACGGCAGTGAGGACAGCCGTCTTCAGGCCGCTGAAGCTGAAGTCGAGGTCGCCGCTGGCGAGCATCGGCCGCGGAAGGCGCACCGCGTCCGCGACGCCGAACTGCGCCAGGCGTGACACCGCCGGGCCACCCGGGTAGCCCAGCCCCAGTAACTGCGCCGTCTTGTCGAACGCCTCCCCGGCAGCGTCATCGAGCGTTTCGCCCAACAGCGCATAGCGGCCCCAGTCGTCGACGCGCATCAGTTGAGTATGGCCGCCGGACACCAGCAACGCGACGAACGGAAACTGCTGGCTCCGGCTTTGCCAGCAGGGCCGACAGCAGGTGTCCTTCGAGGTGGTGCACTTCGATCACGGGGCGACCGATTGCATAGCCGATGCCATGGGCCACGCTGGTGCCCACCAGCAGAGCTCCGGCGAGTCCGGGTCCTGCGGTCACTGCGATTACATCGATGTCGGCCGCCGTCTGGCCCGCATCCCTTAACACGCGGTCGAGGAGGGGCAGAACACGACGGATGTGGTCCCGCGACGCCAGCTCCGGCACGACGCCGCCGTAGGCTTCGTGCATGTCGACCTGCGAATGCAACGCCTGGGCAAGCAGCCCGGCCTCGCTGTCCAGCAGGGCAATTCCGGTTTCG
Organism: uncultured beta proteobacterium; assembly: GCA_963769745.1. Lineage (GTDB taxonomy): Bacteria > Pseudomonadota > Gammaproteobacteria > Burkholderiales > Burkholderiaceae_F > JALORV01. The sequence continues at coordinate 134,469 of CAVYNB010000029.1, read as the reverse complement.
TCGCAGGAAGTCTCGATGCCCAGGATGCGCATGGGTCGAGTGTACGAGACCCCTTCGGGAGCCCGGGCCGTCCCACGAGCTAAACCGTTGACTTGTCTACGGAATTGAGTTGCGGATATAATGCTCGGCTTTTCCGCCCCGGCGCCCTGACAACGCAGTTGTAGCCGATTCAACCTTACCCATATCCCGATGCCCACGATACGCGTCAAAGAAAACGAGCCGTTCGAAGTTGCCCTGCGCCGCTTCAAGCGCACGATTGAAAAGAGCGGACTTCTGACCGAGCTGCGCGCGCGCGAGTTCTATGAAAAGCCGACGGCCGAGCGCAAGCGGAAGAAGTCCGCCGCGATCAAGCGCCACTTCAAGCGGCTGCGCAGCCAGATGCTGCCGAAAAAGATGTACTAGACGTATTAGGCAATGGGCCGGATTGCGGCCTGATCACGGCGACAGAGTGCTTGATCCGCGGTGTTTGGTCCATAGATTTGGGTCATAGCGGCCGCACAGCAATCCGTCAAACCGTGCAGTGGGAACAAGGCGCGCCTCAGGGCGCGCTTTCGCTTTCTGTCGACGGCAACTGTCAATGGAGACTTCAATGACTGTCACAACGTCGCTCAAGGACCGCATCACCGAGGACATGAAATCGGCCATGCGCGCAAAGGATTCCGCAAGGCTGTCGGCAATCCGCCTGCTGCAAGCAGCGATCAAGCAGAAGGAAGTCGACGAGCGGATCGTCGTTGACGACACTGCCGTGCTGGCGATCGTCGAGAAACTCATCAAGCAGCGCAAGGATTCGATCGAGCAGTTCACCAAGGCCGGCCGGACCGATCTCGTCGACAAGGAAACGGCCGAACTGAACCTGCTGACCGGCTACCTGCCGCAGCAACTCTCGGAGGCCGAGGTCGTGGCCGTCATCGATGCGGCCATCGCCGATGTCGGGATGTCCGGTCCTCAGGCCATGGGCAAGGTGATGGCGCTGGTCAAGCCGCGTCTGGCAGGCCGTGCAGACATGAGCCGGGTTTCCGGCCTCGTCAAGCAGCGGCTGGGCTAGGTACGGTTTCGATCCCCGCCGACAGCAGTGCTCGCCGCGCGGACCTTCGGTCGGACAACCGGCCCATAGGCTGCGAGTCGTCGACCCAGGGCCGGCGCCGGTCGTGCGCGTGCGTAAACTTTCGAAGCCATGATCCCGCAGAGCTTCATCCAGGACCTGCTCGCGCGCGTCGACATCGTCGACGTCGTCGGTCGCCATGTGCAGTTGAAAAAGGGCGGGCAGAATTTCCTGGGGCTGTGCCCGTTCCACGGGGAAAAGTCACCGTCGTTCACTGTCAGTCCATCGAAGCAGTTCTATCACTGCTTTGGCTGCGGAGCGCACGGCAGTGCCATCGGGTTCCTGATGGAGCTGCGCGGACTCGGCTATGTCGAGGCGATCCGCGATCTGGCGCAGCAGGCGGGACTGCAGGTGCCGGAGTCGGCCGAGCGCGACCGCGAGGCCGCCAGCAAGGCCAGTGCACTGACCGACTTGCTCAAGCGCGCCGCCGATTTTTACCGCGGCCAGCTCAAGGAGAGCCACGTTGCGGTCGACTACCTCAAGGGCCGCGGATTGACCGGACAAACCGCAGCCCGCTTCGCGCTCGGCTACGCACCCGATGCCTGGCAACCGCTGCGCGCGGCAGCTGACAACTACGATGATCCCCGACTGGTCGAGGCCGGACTGGTGATCGCCGACGAGGGCAAGCGCTACGACCGGTTCCGCGGCCGGATCATGTTCCCGATACGCAACGTTCGGGGCCAGGTGATCGGTTTCGGTGCGCGGGTGCTCGGGCAGGGCGAGCCGAAGTATCTCAACTCACCCGAAACACCCGTGTTTCGCAAGGGTCAGGAGCTGTATGGACTGCACGAAGCGCGCGAGTCGATCCGGCAGAGCGGCCGTGCAATTGTCTGTGAGGGCTACCTTGACGTGATACAGCTCGCGCAGGCCGGATTCGGCGAAGCGGTGGCGGCGCTCGGCACTGCGGTTACCAGTGCGCATGTCAGCGCACTGATGCGAAACACGGACCACGTGATCTTCGCCTTCGACGGCGATGCGGCGGGTCGCAAGGCGGCACGCCGGGCCCTGGAGGCGACGCTGCCGGTCATAGCCGATACCAAGCGCGCGAGCTTTGTCCTTCTGCCCGAGGGCGAGGACCCCGACAGCATCGTGCAGCGCGGCGGCGCTGCAGCGTTTGCCGAGCAACTGGATGAGGCGCTGCCGCTGTCACGCTTCTTCATCGAGTCACTGGCGTCGGGCCGATCGCTGGCGTCGCCCGAGGATCGAGCCGCCATCGTGGCCGATGCCCGGCCGCTGGTGCTCTCGATGCCTCCCGGCGCACTGCGGCTGCAGTTGCTGCACGAACTGGCGGAAGCGGCGCGCACGCCTCAGGATGACATTGAAGCCCTGTTCGGATTGCGCAGGGAGCGCCGCAGCCGCCCCGCCCCGATGGCTCGACGAACGCCCCATGCCGAGGTCGAGGACCTCAAGCGACGCATCCTGCAGCAACTGCTGACGCACCCGGCGCTCGCAAGAGAATTCAGCCCGGCGATCACCGAGGAGCATGTGGGCCGTGACGATCCGATCGACCGTGAGATTGCCGAGGTCTGGACCATGGCGACGGCTCCGGATCCGTCCGCGGGTGCGGTGATGACTCACGGAGCGCTGCTCGAGGTCATGCAGGACAGTCCGTTCATCGATGATTACCGGGTTCTGGCCGCCCAGGAAATGGAAATGGACACGGATGTCGAGACGGCCCGCCAGGTGCTCGATGAAGCGTTCCACAAACTCCGCTTGCGCCGGCTGGCGCAGGAGCGCAGCGAGCGGCTCGCCGAATTCGAGCAGGAACAGTCCCCGGAGCGACTGAATGCGTATCGGGCGGCCGACCTGGCTTATACGCAGGCGCGTGGGCGCAGCATGGAAACGCGTCCCTAGCAATGTTCGGAGGTATTTCGGCGCTGGGCCGCGGGGTGGAGGAAGTTTGCTAATATGTTGAATTCTCGACGTTTCGAGCGGTTTCGGGCTTCAGGCAGAAACGCAGCATCACGCGTCGGGGCGCCCAGGAGATCACGAATTGATCGGTGGCGCAGCACTTAAGCATCGACCAGCGTGCAGGATGCACTGCAGGGCGCCCGAACAAGGATCGCGCCCGGCCCTCGCGGCAAGTCAGCTCACGGTCACGCGGAGATGCGGCATCGAGACCACGCTGTGGTGGCGGCGGTCCCGATTGAGATCGCGTGATTGAACCCAATGATGTATGCAAGCCGTGCCGACCTGTGTCGCTGCAGGACGTACGCGCTTCCCAGTGACAGTCCTGCCCGGCGTGGCAGGCGATCGGAGTGAGAACGATGGTGACGAAAAAGCCGGTGGTGAAGTCCAAGCCCGCACGGTCGACGGCGCGCGAAGTGGCGCGGCCAAAGTCCGAGGTCAAGAAGCACCCGCCGGTTCCGCTGAAGAAGCTCGTTGTCGCCAAAGCCGTTCGTGCCGAGGCCCACGTCAAGGCGTCGGCGAAACCCGTTGCGACAAAGGTGGCGGCAGTGGCCAAGGCTATCGCCACCAAGCCTGTGGCGGCCGAGGCGGCTGCCTCAGTTGCTGAAGCCGTGCGCGGCCGTCCTGGCCGCAAGCCGAAATCGTCCGAGGACCAACCGGCGGGAGCCGAGAGCGGTATCGATGCCGTTCCCGAGGCGGGCGACGACACGGCCGACCCGAGCGTGCAGATCGTCGAGAAGATGAGCGCGACCAAGCTGCGCGCCAAGGATCGACGAGCCAAGGAAAAGGCGCTCAAGGAAGCACTCGAGCGCAGCTATCACGGTACCGAGGAAGACCTCGAGGCACGCCGCAACAAGCTGAAGGCGCTGATCAAGCTCGGAAAAGAGCGCGGCTTCCTGACCTACGCCGAGATCAACGACCATTTGCCCGACAACCTGGTCGACGCCGAGGCGATCGACTCCATCATCAGTACGTTTGGCGACATGGGCATCCAGGTCTTCGACCAGGCGCCCGACGCCGAGACGCTGCTGATGAACGAGAACGTTCCGGCCGCGACCACCGACGATGACGTCGAGGAAGAGGCCGAAGCTGCACTCACCACCGTCGACGCCGAATTCGGCCGCACCACCGATCCAGTGCGCATGTACATGCGCGAGATGGGATCGGTCGAGCTGCTGACGCGCGAAGGTGAGATCGAGATCGCCAAGCGCATCGAGGATGGACTCAAGCACATGGTGATGGCGGTGTCGGCCTGCCCGACGACCATCGCCGAGATCCTTGCGCATTCCGAGCGGATCCGCGCGAGCGAGATCCCGATCGACGAAGTGGTCGACGGACTGATGGATCCGACCGCTGAGGATTTCCCGACGGCCGGCGGCGACGAAGAGGACGAGGAAGGCGAGGAGACCACCGACATCGGCGCGTCGGGCATGACGGCGGCCCAGCTCGACGAGCTGAAAGTTCGCGCGATCGAAAAGTTCGACCATGTCGCCAAGCTCTTCGACAAGATGCGCGTGGCCTTCGAGAAGGAAGGCTACAAGTCGCCGGGGTATCTCAAGTCCCAGACCAAGATCCTCGACGAGCTGATGAGCCTGCGCTTCACGGCCAAGATGGTCGAGAAGCTGTCGGACACGCTGCGCAAGCAGGTCGACGAGGTGCGCAGTCTCGAAAAGCAGATCTACGAGATCGTCGTCAACAAGTGCGGAATGCCGCGCGCGCATTTCCTGAAGGCGTTCCCGGGCAACGAGACCAACATGCGCTGGGCCGCGCGCGAAGCCGATTCCGGTCAGCCCTACGCCGAAGTGCTGAAGCGCAACCTGCCGGCAGTGCAGGAACTGCAGAGCAAGCTCTCGGACCTGCAGAAGCGCGTGGTGCTGCCGCTGCGCGATCTGCGCGAGGTCTACAAGCAGATGGCCACCGGTGAGGCCAAGGCGCGCAAGGCCAAGCGCGAGATGACCGAGGCCAATTTGCGCCTCGTGATCTCGATTGCCAAGAAGTACACCAACCGCGGCCTGCAGTTCCTCGACCTGATCCAGGAAGGCAACATCGGCCTGATGAAGGCGGTCGACAAGTTCGAATACCGCCGCGGTTACAAGTTCTCGACCTATGCGACGTGGTGGATCCGCCAGGCGATCACGCGCTCGATCGCCGACCAGGCGCGCACGATCCGTATCCCGGTGCACATGATCGAGACGATCAACAAGATGAACCGGATCAGCCGCCAGATCCTGCAGGAGACCGGCACCGAGCCCGATCCGGCCACGCTCGCGGTGAAAATGGAGATGCCGGAAGACAAGATCCGCAAGATCCTGAAGATTGCGAAAGAACCGATCAGCATGGAAACGCCGATCGGCGACGACGACGACTCGCACCTCGGTGACTTCATCGAGGACCAGACCACGGTCGCTCCGGTCGACGCCGCGCAGTACAACAGTCTGTCGGGCGTGACCAAGGATGTGCTGGACTCGCTGACGCCGCGCGAGGCCAAGGTGCTGCGCATGCGCTTCGGCATCGAGATGTCGACCGACCATACGCTGGAAGAAGTCGGCAAGCAGTTCGATGTCACCCGCGAGCGCATCCGCCAGATCGAGGCGAAGGCGTTGAGGAAGTTGCGCCACCCGAGCCGCTCAGACAAGCTCAAGAGTTTCCTCGAGTAGGGCCGCGTGCTCCCTGAATCGACGACTCACGTCCGCGGCACTGCGCTGCGGACGTGCACACTTCGGTCCGACGGGCCGTTAGCTCAGCTGGTTAGAGCAGAGGACTCATAATCCTTTGGTCGCTGGTTCAAATCCAGCACGGCCCACCATTTACCAAGAGAACAACCGGCACCCACCCTTGTCCGACTATCACGACTTTGACCACTTCGGCCTCGACCCGCGCATCGTCGCCGCGGTGAAGGCCATGGGGTACACGACTCCGACGCCGATCCAGTCGAAGGCGATACCGCTGGTGATGCAGGGCCGCGACGTGATGGGTGCCGCGCAGACAGGAACCGGCAAGACGGCCGGATTCGCACTGCCGATCATCCAGCGCCTGCTGCCACAGGCCAGCACCAGCATGTCGCCGGCGCGCCACCCGGTGCGCGCGCTGGTGCTCACGCCGACACGCGAACTGGCCGACCAGGTCGCCGAGAACGTCAAGCTCTACATCACCGGCACGCCGCTGCGCTGCGCGGTGGTCTATGGCGGCGTCGACATGGATCCGCAGACGCAGGCGCTGCGCACCGGCGTCGAGATCGTCGTGGCCACGCCGGGCCGCCTGCTCGACCACCTGCAGAGCAAGAACACGTCGCTGGGCCAGGTGCAGATTGTCGTGCTCGACGAAGCCGATCGCATGCTCGACATGGGATTTCTGCCGGACATCTCGCGCATCCTGAACCACCTGCCGAAAGAGCGGCAGAGCCTGATGTTTTCGGCGACGTTTTCCGAGGAGATCAAGAAGCTCGCCGGCAATTTCCTGCGCGACCCCGTGCTGGTCGAAGTGGCGCGTCGAAACGCAACGGCCGAGAACGTCACGCAGGAGGTCGTCAAGCTGCACGAGTCGGAGAAGACCGATGTCCTGCTCGAGCTGCTGCGCACGCGCGGCCCGAGTGAAGGCACGCAGCGGCGGGCGCCTCACGCAGGTGCTGGTGTTCGTCAACTCGAAGATCGAGTGCCGGCGCCTGGCGCGGCAGTTGCAGAAGGCGGGCGTCAACGCCGATGCCATCCATGGCGACAAGACGCAGGACGAGCGCATGAAGGCGCTCGAAGGATTCAAGGGCGGAACGATCGAGGTGCTGGTCGCCACCGATGTCGCAGCGCGTGGGCTCGACATCGTCGAGCTGCCGGTCGTCATCAACTACGACGTGCCGTTTTCGCCGGAAGACTATGTCCACCGGATCGGACGCACCGGTCGCGCGGGCGCCACGGGCATCGCGATCATGATGATGACCGGATCGGACGAGCGGAATGTGGCGGCGATCGAGCGGCTGACCAAGCAGAAATTCCAGGTCGCCTCGGTTTCTGCCGAGCGCCGCGAGCGAAGCACCGAGCGCAGCGCATCGCGTGGTGGGCGAGAGCGTCCCGAACGTGACGACAGCCGGCGTGGTCGCAGCGAACCGGCAGCAGAACCGCGCCGTGCGGCGACGCGACCGTCCGACGACTTCTTCAGTCGACCCTATGAACCGGGCGCAGCGGCCGAGCCCGCAGTTCCGCCTCCGACCGAGCCCTCTCCGCCACAGCCCGCCCGGCCCGGGGGTCGCGTGGCTGCGCTGCTGGGTGGCCGCAAGAAATAGTGAGTCGGCGCTGCCGCGCCGTCCAATCCAAACTTGCTCCGTTGGCCGCGATCAGCGCGCGCTGCTAGCTGACCTTGCATTGATCCTGCGGTGACCGTGCCGGGAACGTGATCACATGATCGGCGTCCAGTCGGATGCCGATCAGTTCACCGATCGCGTGGTCATGGTGACTCGGCACCAGCGCGAGGACTTCGCGACCGCTGTCCAGTCGCAGCGTGTAGATGAAGTCGCCTCCACGGAATACCTTGCGCCTGACTTCGGCCTTCAGTGGACTGGCATCGTCGTGGATCACGTCGTCCGGCCGCAGCAGCACCTCGACGTGACAGCCCTTGCCGCAGGTGGCACACCCTTGCTGGCAGGGCAGCGGGATATCGCCCTTCAACTCGCCGAGTTCGATCGCAACGTTGCGCGCGGACAGCACCTCGGCCGGCAGGAACACCCCCTGTCCGATGAAGTCCGCGACGTAACGTGTCGCGGGCCGGTGATACAGCTCGTACGGCCGGTCCCACTGCTCGAGGTTGCCGTCGTGCATCACGCCGACCCGGTCGGCGATTGCAAACGCTTCCTGCTGATCGTGCGTCACGAGGATCGCCGTGGTCCCGCTGGCCTTCAGGATCTGGCGCACCTCGTGACCGAGGCGCTGCCGCAATTCGACATCCAGGCTCGAAAAGGGCTCATCCATCAGCAGCAGTGCCGGCTTCGGAGCCAGTGCCCGCGCCAATGCAACACGCTGCTGCTGCCCACCCGACAACTCGTGCGGATAACGATGGGCTTCGGAGGCGAGTCCGACCAGGGCCACCATCTCGTCCACGCGGGCCGTGCGCGCACTTCCGCGCAGCGCGCGCAGGCCGAACGCGATGTTGTCCACGACCTTCAGGTGCGGAAAGAGCGCATAGTCCTGGAACACCAGTCCGACCCCGCGCTTTTCGGGCGGAGCCGTGAAGTGCGGCCCGGAAACGACCAGCCCGTCGATTTCGATCGTGCCGGCGGCCACCGGCAGAAATCCGGCTATAGCCCGCAACAGGGTGGTCTTGCCGCAACCGGAACTGCCGACCAGGCACCCGATCTCGCCGCGCTCCAGCGACAACGTCAGGTGCTCGAGCACGCGCGAGCCCCCGCGGTAAGCGACCGCGAGGTCGTCGATCACCAGCAGTGCGGGGGGCGGTGGGGCCTGCTCCATGGCGCTTGCAGTGTACTTTAAATGCGGTTAGTTCTCATTTGCATTTAGACTCCGCAATCGTCAGGAGGGCTATTGAGCAACGAGAGCCGGACCGTCCCGTCAGACGGCGTGGTGCGCATCGCAAACTTGAGACCGGCACAGGCGGGGTCGGCGCTGGGCCGTCCGTTGTTGCTGGCGCTGGTCTGCACATCGCTGGTCGGTCTTCCGGTCCTCAGCATTTTCGCCAGCTTCGTCGATACGGCGGCGTCGGTCGATACGCTGCGACACCTGGCAACGACGGTGATTCCGGCTGCGCTGGTCGAGACCTTCGTGCTCGGCCTCGGCGTCGTGATTGGAGTGATCGTCCTTGGCGCATCGACCGGGTGGATCGCGGCCAGCTGCGAGTTTCCCGGTCGTCGCATCGCCGAGTGGGCTCTGTTGCTGCCGCTGGCGATGCCGGCCTATATCGTCGCCTATGCCTACACGGATGCATTGCAGTTTTCCGGGCCGGTGCAGGGCGCGCTGCGCGATGCCTTCGACTGGCGTCGCGGCGACTACTGGTTTCCGGAAGTCCGTTCCCTCGGCGGGGGCGTGTTCGTGTTCAGCGTCGTGCTCTACCCCTACGTTTATCTGCTGGCGCGCACCGCATTTTTGGCGCGAACCGCGGCGATGATCGACGCGGCACGCAGCCTGGGCCTGACGCCCTGGCAGACCTGGTGGCAGGTCAATGTTCCGCTCGCGCGGCCGGCAATCGCTGCGGGCGCGCTACTCGCGCTGATGGAAACACTCGCCGACTACGGCGCCTCGGTCTACTTCGGGCTGCAGACGTTCACGGCCGCGATCTATCGCGCGTGGTTCTCGCTCGGCGATCGGATGGCGGCGAGCCAGTTGGCCGCCGTGCTGCTGGTCATCGTGCTCGCCATCCTTGCCTTCGAACGGCGTGCGCGCGGCCGGGCGCAGTTCTTCACGCCGACGGCGAGTCAGCGGCCGGCGCCGCGGGCACCCTTGCACGGGTGGCAGACCGTCGGGGCGATCACCGCGTGCGCGGTTCCCGTGCTGCTCGGCTTTGTCATTCCGGTGATCCTTCTGCTGCGCCTGCTGGTGCCGGCGTGGAGCAGCGTTGACTGGCCGCGCTACCTGCAATGGATGTTCAACACAGTCGCCATCGCTGTCGGTGGCGCGGCCGTCGTGCTGCTGACCGTGCTGGGGCTGGCGTACGCCGCGCGGGCCGCGGAGCGTGGATTGCCCGCCCATCTGGTACACGCGTCGGTGCGCTTGATGAGCCTGGGATACGCGTTGCCGGGCGCGGTCATCGCGGTAGGCATCCTGGTACCGCTGGCCAACTTTGACAATGCACTCGACGGTGTCATGCGGTCGTGGATTGGCGTGAGCACGGGCCTGCTGCTGACCGGCAGCGTGGTCGCGCTGCTGTATGGGTACCTGGTGCGCTACTTCGCGGTGGCGTACCAGTCGGTCGAGGCCGGACTGGCGCGCATCACGCCGACGATGGATGCCAGTGCCCGCAGCCTCGGCGCCTCGACGCTCGACACCTTCCGACGCGTCCACCTGCCGATCCTGGCACCGTCGGTGCTGACGGCCGTGCTGCTGGTCTTCGTCGATGTGATGAAGGAATTGCCGGCCACACTGGTGCTGCGGCCGTTCAACTTCGACACGCTCGCGGTCGTCGCCTATCAGATGGCGAGCGATGAGCGCCTCGCCGAGGCGGCGTTGCCGGCGCTCACCATCGTCGCCGTGGGCGTGGTGCCGGTGGCATTGCTGTCGCGCGCGATCGCGCGGGCGGCAGGCCCGGGGCACGCGTAGTACGCTTGCCGCCTTTTCGCGGAGTGTGCGTCATGGGTTATGCGATTGCCGCGCCGGGGCAGGCGGTCGTGCCGATCGACGGCACGGCGGATCTGTTTCCGGTGCATCGGATCTACTGTGTCGGTCGCAACTATGCCGATCATGCGAAGGAGATGGGATTCTCGGAACGCGAGGCACCGTTTTTCTTCACTAAACCGGCCGACGCCGTGCTGCCGGTGCCGTTCGGTGCAACGGGCGAGATGCCGTACCCCGGTGAAACCGCCAATTTGCATCATGAGATCGAACTCGTCGTCGCCATCGGGCGCGGCGGCCGCAACATCGCGCAGGCCGATGCGGGCGGCCATATCTGGGGCTATGCGGTCGGGCTCGATATGACCCGACGCGATCTGCAGTTCGCACTGCGCGACAAGGGCCGTCCCTGGGACGTTGCGAAGGCTTTCGATTTCTCGGCGCCGATCTCACCGCTGAAACCGAAGTCGGCCACCGGAGAGATCACGACGGCGGCGATCTGGCTCGAGGTCAACGGACAGAAACGGCAGTCGAGCGATGTGGCCAAGCTGATCTGGAACGTGAACGAGACCATCGAGCATCTTTCGAAGTACTTCGCGCTCGTTCCCGGTGACCTGATCTTTACCGGAACGCCCGAGGGCGTCGGCGCAGTGAAGCCTGGCGACCTGATGGCGGGCGGCATCGCCGGCATCGGCACCTTGCAGGTCCGCGTGGTCTAGGTCCACCACGGCGTCGCGCCATGCTTCAGAGACTGCTGGTCCTGTTTTGCTGTTCGTTCGGTGGCCTGGTGTCGCTATCGGCACTGGCGCAGGGGCAGGTGCAGCCGCCGATCACGCTCAAGGTGCACCACTTCCTGCCGCCGGGCTCCACGACGCATGCCAAGCTGATCGTGCCGTGGTGTGCAAGGATCGAAGCCGAATCTGCCGGGCGGATGAAGTGCCAGATCTTTCCGTCGATGCAGCTCGGCGGCACGGCGCCCCAGTTGTACGACCAGGTCCGCGACGGCGTTGTCGACGTCGTGTGGACTTTGCCCGGCTACAACGCGGGACGCTTCCCGTCGATGGAAGTGTTCGAACTGCCATTCATGATCGGTGATGCCGAATCTGCCTCGCGCGCGGCCTGGCAGTACTACGAGAAGCACGGCCGGTCCGAGTTCCGGGATGTCAGGCCACTCGCGATTCATGTGCATGACCCCGGTCAACTGCATACGCGCGAGAAACCGGTGCGTACGCTCGAGGACTTTCGCGGGATGAAGTTGCGTGCGCCCACGCGCCAGACCAACAAGTTGCTGTCGGCGCTGGGCGCTGCGCCGGTGTCGATGCCGGTCACCGGACTCGCCGACGCCATGAGCAAGGGTGTGCTCGATGGGGCCGTGGTGCCCTGGGAGGTGGTGCCGGCCGTCAAGGTCCACGAGGTGGCACGCTTCCATACGGAGACCGACCCCAACATGCCCGCGCTTTATACGGCAGTGTTTCTGTTGGCGATGAACGCGAAGACCTACTCGAGCCTGCCGCCGGACCTGCGGACCATCATTGATCGCAACTCGGGAGTGGGACTTTCCACGCAGGCCGGACGGCTGTGGGACGAACAGACGGCGCCGGCGCGCAAGCTGGCGCTCGAACGCGGCAACACGATCATCGTGGTGCCCGCGGCCGAGCTGGCGCGATGGCAACGCGCGGCCCAGTCGGTGCAGTCCGAGTGGATCGTCGACATGGACCGCCGGCAGCTCGACGGCAACGCGCTGCTCGCTGATGCGCGTGCGCTGCTGGCGCGCAGTGCCGCGACCACGACGCCTGACGCGCCGCGCGAGCGGACTTCGAAGTAGCCATGTGGCGCGCGCTTCGCGCCGCGGCCGTGGCCTTTGCGATGGCCGGCGGCGTGGTGCTGCTGGGGGTGGCCATCGTCACCCTGGTGTCCGTCGGTGGGCGCTGGCTGCTGGCACAACCGGTCGCGGGGGATGTCGAACTGGTGCAACTGGGCACGGCCACCGCACTGGCGCTGTTCCTTCCCTACTGCCAGCTGCATGGCAGCCATCTGATCGTCGACATCTTCACCGCGCGCGCGGGATCATCGGTGCATCGGCAGCTCGACTTCGCAGCGCATGCCATCGCGGCCGTGGTGCTTGCGCTGCTCGCCCTGCGCGCCGGCGCCGGCATCATGGATCTGTACCGAGCCGGCGAGACATCAATGGTGCTCGGCCTGCCGCTCTGGTTCGCTTATGCGGCGATGGTGCCATCGCTGGGCCTGGCCGCGCTCATCGCGCTGGTCGGATGGCAGCGCGATAAGCCGGACGAGCATTGATGTCGACATGGGCTCCGCTGTGGCTTTTCGCCGCGATGCTGGCGCTGATGGCCTTGCGCGTGCCGATCTGGGTGGCCATGTTCGTGCCCGGCGCGATCGGATACATCGGGATGTCGGGCCTGGACCCCTGGCTCGCCAACCTGAAGGGCATGGCCTTCGCGCGCTTTTCGATCTACGACCTGTCAGTGATCCCGCTTTTCCTGTTGATGGGCCAGCTGGCGACACACGGCGGCCTTTCCCGGTCGCTGTTTCGGGCCGCGACGAGTTTCGTCGGCCACTGGCGCGGCGGGCTTGCGCAGGCGGCGGTGCTGGCGAGCGCGGCATTCGGCTCGGTCTGCGGTTCGTCGGTGGCAACGGCGGCCACCATTGCGCAGGTGGCGCTGCCCGAGATGCGACGGTATCGCTATGACAGCGGCTTCGCGGTGGCGACGCTGGCGGCGGGAGGAACGCTCGGCATCCTGATCCCGCCGTCGGTGGTGCTGGTGCTCTACGCGATCGTTGCCGAACAGAACATCGCCAAGCTCTTCGCCGCGGCGCTCTTGCCAGGCATCCTCGCCGCCACCCTGTACTGCATCGCGATCGCGCTGTTGATGCGTTGGCGTCCGGGGCTCGGACCGGCAGAACCGCGCGTGCCCTGGAACGAACGATGGTCCACCCTCGCCGGTGTGTTGCCAGTCTTGGCGATCTTCGTCATCGTCCTGGGCGGGATCTACGGCGGTGTGTTCACCCCGACCGAGGCCGCCGCCGTCGGTGTCGCGCTGACCGGGCTGGCCGGCCTGTTGCGCGGAGAACTGAGTCGCGCCGGGCTGCGGGCTGCTCTGCTGGCGACCGCTGAAACCTCCGGAGTGATCTTCATGATCTTCCTCGGCGCGGACATGCTTAACGGTGCGCTGGCGTTGACGCAGATGCCGATGCGCGCAGCCGCCTTCGTCAGTGAGCTGCCGCTGCCGCCACTTGCCGTCCTGGCGCTCGTACTCGTCTTCTACATCGTGCTGGGCGGCGTGATGGACGAACTGTCGATGCTGCTGTTGACGCTGCCGGTGGTGTTCCCGGCCGTGATGCAGCTCGATCTGTTTGGCCTGCCGACCGAGGCCAAGGCCATCTGGTTCGGGGTGCTGCTGCTGACCGTGGTCAACATCGGACTGATTGCCCCGCCGATCGGTCTGAACGTTCACGTGGTGGGTGCACTTGCGCGCGATGTGCCGATCGCACACGCCTACCGGCGCGTCGGCGTCTTCCTCGGCGCCGATGCGCTACGCCTGATCCTGCTGCTGCTGGCGCCGCCCGTGTCGCTGTGGCTCGTGCAGTTCGTACGCTAGGATCGCGGCATGCTGAAGCTCTACAACTACTTCCGCAGCTCGGCGTCATTCCGCGTCCGTATCGCGCTCAACCTCAAGGGTTGAGTTACGACTACGCGGTGGTGCATCTGACCAGGGGGGGCGGCGAGCAGTTTGCGCCTGCCTTTCGGTCACTCAATGCCGACGCACTGATCCCGGTGCTCGACGATGACGGCCATGTGCTGACGCAGTCGCTGGCGATCATCGAGTATCTCGAGGAAACGCATCCGCAACCGCCGCTGCTGCCGCAGGCTCCGCTCGATCGCGCCTACGTACGCGCCTGCGCGCTGACGATCGCCTGCGAGATCCATCCGCTGAACAACCTGCGCGTGCTGCGCTACCTGGTGCAACAACTCGGGGTGAGTGACGACCAGAAGAATGCGTGGTACCGGCACTGGGTCGAACAGGGACTGGCTGCGCTGGAGGCACGTGTTGCAGCCGAGCGCCGCTACAGTCGTTACCTGCTGGGCGACGCTGTCACGCTGGCCGACGTGGCACTGGTGCCGCAGATTTTTAACGCGCGACGCTTTGACTGCCGCCTCGATCACGTTCCCGTGCTGATGGCCATTTTCGACCGCTGCATGGAACTGGGGTCGTTCGTTGACGCGCAGCCGGCGCGCCAGCCGGACGCGGAATAGCCGACCGCTCCGCGCTTTGTTCAGGAACCGGAGTTCATGCGCTCGCGCAGGGCGGCCGCGAATTCGGTGACGGCGGTCGCGTAGAAGTAGCTGCGGTTGTAATGCAGGATCGCGCTGAAGTTGACCGTGCCGACCCGGTACGCGCGTCCAGGCTGCCCGTCCGGTGTCACCAGCGGCAGGTCGATCACGATCACTGGTGTGTCGAGTGTCAGCAATGCATCGCCGGTGACGCCTTCGGCCAGCGCGGACCACCAGGGCCGTTGCGCCAGGATGCCGCGGCCAAGTCGGTCGACGATGCCTTCATCGGCTTCGACCTCGAAGGCGATGGGCAGGTCGCGCTGCCAGCCGTGCCCAACCAGGAAGCTCGCGACCGAGCCGATCGCGTCAACCGGGCTTCCCAGCAGGTCGATGCGGCCGTCACCGTCGAAGTCCACCGCCCAGCGCCGGATCGAACCGGGCATGAACTGGGGCAAGCCGATCGCGCCGGCAAACGAACCACGGTAGGTGCCCGGATCCCGTTTCTGGTCACGCGCCAGCAGCAGGAACTCGACGAACTCGGCACGATAGAAGTCGGCGCGGCGCAGATAGTCGAAGCTCAGCGTCGTGAAGACGTCGAGCGTGCGGAAGTTGCCGGTGATGCGGCCGAAGTAGGTTTCGATGCCGATGATGGCGACGACGATCTCGGCCGGCACGCCGAACTGCTGTTCGGCCCGTGACAACGCCTCGGCGTGGGCCTGCCAGAACGCGATGCCGGCCTGTATTCGCATCGGCTCGACATAGCGGTCGCGGTACTCGAACCAGTTGCGTTGGCCGAAGGGGATCGCGGGCTGCATCAGCCGTTCAACGCCTGGCGAGTAGCGCGCGTCCCTTAACCAGCGCTCGGCGCGGGCACGATCGAATCCATGGGTGCTCACCAGATCGTCGAGAAACTGCTGTACCTCGCTGCGCGCGAGATACGGAGTGCGGGCATGCACGACGGGCGCAGACTGCCAGCGCCAGCAGCGTAAGCAGGGCGGTTCGACGCCGCATGGTCACAGCGGGTTCGGGCGTGGCTTGAAGGCGCGAATGGCCCGGCGCAGGGCGCGCACGTCGGCCCGGGTTACGCTCTCCGAGGCGGGTCCGTAGCGCATGCGCTCGTAACGCGACAGCAGGCGCCGCACCTGCCTGACGTCGTCGTCGACCAGTGCACGCTTGCTGCGCACGTAAAGCTCGCGCGGACCGCAGGATACGGAAGCGGCCACGCCCGCGTGTTCGAGGCGATCGCGCAGCAGCTGAAACGACGCGCCCAAGGGGTCATGCACGGTCTGCGGACGCATCGAGACGATCGCCAGCCAGGCCAGCAGCGTCGCCATCACGAGCGCCAGCACGAGCGCGACATTGTCGAGACTCGGCGTGAGTCCGAGTCGCTGGATGAGTGCTCGCTGGCTCTCCTGCGAATAGGAGATGACCCACTGGTTCCAGCCGTTCTGGACAGCCTCCCAGTTGTAGCGCAGCGAACGCAGCCACGAGTAGTCGGCTCCGAGTCCCTGCAACGCGCCACTGGCCTGGCGTGCGAGTTCGGCGGCGCCGCGTTCAATGCGGAACGGCGCCACGACCGCGGTCGGATCGACGCGCACCCAGCCGCGACCCGCGAGCCACACTTCGGTCCACGCGTGGGCGTCCGCCTGGCGCACCGTCATGAATCCATCGACGGGATTCAGTTCCCCGCCCTGGTACCCGGTGACCACGCGCGCCGGCACCTCGAGCGCCCGCATCAGGAAGACGAAGGCCGACGCGTAGTGCTCGCAGAATCCAAGGCGGGTATCGAACAGGAACTCGTCGACCGAGTGTCGTCCGAGCGGCGGCGGCGACACGGTGTAGTTGAACTCTCCGCGACGAAAGTGATCGAGCACGGCGTTCACGAGCTGGCTGTCATGCGAGTGACGCTGCGCAGCTGCCGCCGGAACGACGCGACTGCGCAGTTCGGCAGCAAACTGGATTGCACGCGGGTTGAACCCCCGCGGCAACTCGAGCCAGTCCTGCAGCTCCAGCTCGCTCGTGCGCGCACCGAGGCGATAGCCGGTGTACGAACGCACGTCGTACCGGATGCGCTCGGAGATCAGGCCATTGACGAGCAACTGCATCTCGGGGGTCAGTCGGGCGCGCAACGACTCCAGCTGCGGGAGCGTCGTCGGCACATCGAGCGCGAACAGCCAGTCGCGCTTGTGCGGTTCGAGCGTCACTTCGTAGCTGACGGCCGAGCGTGGCTCGCCTTCGATACTCGGTGCAGACGCGTCGGCCTGTCGCCGGTTGAGTGGTGTCCACGAGCGGCCGTTGAAGGAACCGAACACCGGTCCGCGCCAGTACAGCTTGTCGTTGCCGGGCATCGCGTCCTCGAAGCGGACGCGGAAGACGATTGCGTCGGACTCGAGCAGCTGGCTGATCGAACCCGGCGACATCGAGTTCGACAGTCCCGTCTTGCCCTGGCGCGACTCGCCCGGCATGCCCCACAGAGGTCCGGAGATCCGCGGGAAAAGGAGGAAGAGCGCCGCTGCCAGCGGCAGGGCCTTCAGCAGCGTGATCCCCACCAGTCGCAATTTGCGCATGGCCGGCAGATCCACCTCGTCCAGGTTGACGCTGACGAGCACGAAGAACAACGCCACGACGGCGGCGACCGTGATCGCTGCCACCGGCAGGTCCTGCCCGTACAGGAACTGCGTCAGCAGAATGAAGAAGGCCAGGAAGATGACGACGAAGATGTCGCGGCGCGCACGCATCTCCAGCAGCTTGAGCGCCATCAGCAGCAGCAGCAGCGTGACGCCGGCGTCCTGACCCGCCAGCGTGCGGTGCTGCAGGTACACGGCGCCGGCGGCGGCGAGCAGCAACGGCAGCATGACGACGCGGCCCGGCAGCGGGCGCTGCGCCAGCGTGATCCATACGCGCCATGTCAGCAGCAGCAGCACGATGCCGGTGGCCCACCACGCGGTGTGCTCGAAATGAGGGAACACCACCAGCGCAACCGCGACCAGCAGCACCAGAACGTCGCGCCGCTCGCGCGCTGCGCTGGATGTCTGCGGTCCGAACACACGCGCGATAGGGCCGAGCAGGGCGCGCAGCGAGCCGGCGGCGGCAGCGGCGGAGTCGGCGGGTGCAGCAGTGTTCATCGCGGCGGGATTGGGGTTCACGCGTGGTACAGCGCCAGCGCGCCCAGGCAGTGCTCGCGATGCTGCGTGCCGGTGCCGGCGAAGGCGAGTGCGCCGGGAATGCGCAACGCGTAGCGCATGTGGGCGGCGTCGGCGTCCAGCACCCAGCGCGTCAGCCGCGACAGCTTCTGCTCGACATCCAGCTGGGGGCTGATCGCCTCGAAGTCCAGCAGCAGGTCGCCGCCGCCCTGCGCGTCGAACTGCTTGACCGACAACTCGTCGCAGCGCGCGGCGAGCCGCCACGCGATCATCTTCTGCGGGTCGCCGGGCGAGTACGGCCGCACGCCGGCGAAGTCGTCGCCGGTCGCGGCGAGCCCCACGCCTTCACCGCCGGCCAGTCCGGTTGCGGGCAGCGGCGGCGCATCGGCCTCGGGCTTCGGATAGACGATCGCGGTCAGCGCCGGCGTCAGGTACGCCCACGCGCGCCACAGCCCGAACGGAAAGCGCGTCTCGATGACGATTCGCGGGGCCGGCAGCTTGCCGCGGACGGGCGCTGGCAGCGGCACGCCGATCGCGCGGTCGCCGCGCGCCGGCAGCTCGGTGGTGATGAACGGTCGCGCGGCCGTTCGCCGCCCGCCGCCGAACACCGCAGCGAAGCTGCCCAGCCAGTTGCGCGGCTCCGGCGCACCGATGAACGAGAAGCGCAGCGCAAAGCGGTCGAGCGTCGTGGGATTGGTGGCGGTCAGCTGGAAGATCACGACGTCGCCTGCGTACACCGGCTCGACGCGCACGCCGCGCAGCACGATGTTCGCGAGGTTGGAGTGCGTGGTGTGCATGCCGACGATCGCCATGCCGGTGACCAGGAAGGTCAGCGCGTAGCCGAGCTGCAGCGAGTAGTTGATCGAGCCGATCAACAGCATCAGCATCGCCGCGCCGAACAGCACGCCGGCGGGCGTCGGCAGGATGTAGACGCGGCGGCGGTCCAGCAGTACCTCGCCCATCTCCGGACCGCGGCGGCCGGAGATCCATTCGCCCAGCCGCATCGCCCACGAGTGCGTGATGACGCTCACGGGAATGGATGCTACGGAACCGGCACTGCGCCGATCAGCTGGCTGACGAGTTCCCTGCCGTGCAGCGCGCGGCCGCTGTCGCGGCTGACGGCATGCAGGCGGTGGCCGGCAACCGCCGGCATCACGTTTTGTACGTCCTCCGGAATCACGTGATTGCGCCCGTCCATCCAGGCCCAGGCGCGCGCGGCGGCCAGCAGCGCGAGACCGCCACGCGGTGACAGGCCCTCGGCGTACTTGCCGGAGGCGCGCGTATGACCCATCAGCGCCTGCACGTAGTCGAGCAGCGCGGCGGACACGAACACCTTCTTCACTTCGGCCTGTGCGGTGACGAGGTCACTCGGACGCGCGACCGCCGGCAACGACTTCAGCATGTCGCGCCGCGCCTCGCCCGAAAGCAGGGCGCGTTCTGCCGCGCGGTCCGGGTAGCCGAGGCTGATGCACATCAGGAAGCGGTCGAGTTGTGACTCGGGCAGCGGAAACGTGCCCACCTGCGACAGCGGGTTCTGCGTGGCGATCACGAAGAATGGATTCGGCAGCGGACGCGACAGGCCGTCGACCGACACCTGGCTCTCCTCCATGGCTTCGAGCATCGCGCTCTGGGTCTTGGGGCTGGCGCGGTTGATCTCGTCGGCCAGCAGCACTTCGGTGAAGATCGGTCCCGGATGAAAGACGAACTGGCCACCGGTGCGGTCGTAGACGGATACGCCGATCACGTCGGACGGCAGCAGGTCGCTGGTGAACTGGATGCGCCGGAACGGCAGTCCGAGCGAAATCGCGATCGCATGCGCCAGTGTGGTCTTGCCGACTCCCGGTGCGTCCTCGATCAGCAGATGGCCGCCAGCGAGCAGGCAGGTCAGGCTCTGGCGGATCTGCAGGCTCTTGCCGACGATCACGCTGCTGATCTGGGTGGCGGTCGCGCGGAATTTCTCTAACATTGGCTCAAACGCTCAGGCCGCGCTTTTCGCGGACCTCGCCGTCGGGGACAAAAGAGGGTTAAAAGGGGACATGCTTCAAACAGGGTTCTTCACGCACCGTGCCTGCACGGCGCACGAAATGGGTTCGTGGCATCCGGAAAGCCCTGAAAGGCTTGCGGCCATACACGATCATCTGATTTCCACCGGCATCGCGCCGCACCTGCAGCACTACGACGCACCGGTCGCGTCGGAAGAAGCGCTGGCGCGCGCCCATGACGCGGCATACATCGACAGACTGAAATCCAGCGTACCACAGCAAGGCTACTGGCCCGTCGATCCGGATACCTCGATGAACCCCCACACCTGGGACGCTGCGCTGCGTTCGGCCGGCGCGGTGATCGAGGCGACCGATCGCGTGATCGCCCGCGAACTCGGCAATGCGTTCTGTGCGATTCGTCCCCCGGGCCACCATGCCCGCAAGGCGGCCGCGATGGGCTTCTGCTTCTTCAATAACGTCGCCATCGGTGCGCGCCATGCGCTGACCGCGCATGGCCTGCAGCGGGTGGCGGTGATCGATTTCGACGTGCATCACGGCAATGGGACCGAGGAGATCCTGGCGGGAGACGAGCGTGTGCTGATGGTCAGTTTCTTCCAGCATCCGTTCTACCCGTATACCGGGACGGATCACGTGGCGAAAAACATGGTGAACGTGCCGCTTCCGGCCGGAACCAAGGGGGATGTGGTCCGGCAGGTGGTCGATGAAGTCTGGATGCCGCGCCTGCGCGCCTTTCGACCGCAGATGCTGTTTATCTCGGCCGGATTCGATGCCCACCGCGAGGACGACCTCGGCCAGATGGGCCTGGTGGAGGCCGATTACGCCTACATCACGAAGCGCCTGATGGAAGTGGCCGACGAGTTCAGCGAGGGGCGGATCGTCAGTTCGCTTGAAGGAGGCTACAACCTGAGCGCGCTGGCACGCAGCGTCGGCGCGCACCTGAAGGCGCTTGCGCAGCTGTGAGGCGATACAGGCGTACGCAACCGCCGCGCTGACAAACAATGACTTCTACGATCTACGAAATCGGACTCGACCGGAATCCGGCGAACTTTGCACCGCTGTCTCCGTTGGGCTTTGTCGAGCGCAGCGCGACGGTGTTCCCCGATCTGACTGCCGTCATACACGGCAGTGGCGCGCAGACCGTGCGTCGAACCTGGCGCGAGGTCTACGCGCGCTCACGCCAGCTGGCCCATGCGCTGGCCCGCGCCGGGATTGGGCGCGGCGACACCGTGGCCGTGATGCTGCCGAACACGCCCGAAATGGTCGAGGCGCACTACGGCATCCCGATGGCCGGTGCGGTGCTGAATGCCCTTAATACGCGGCTCGATGCCGCCTCGATCGCGTTCATGCTCGAGCACGGCGAGGCCAAGGTGCTGATCGTCGATCGCGAGTTCGCGCCGACCGTCCGGTCGGCGATCGCACAGCTGGGTCGGCCGTTGCAGGTGATCGATGTCGACGATCCGGTGTACGACGGCGCAGGGGCGCCGTTGGGCGGCGTGCCCTATGAGGCCTTCCTGGCGACCGGCTCGGCGGATTATGCGTGGCCGATCCCGACCGATGAGTGGGACGCGATCGCACTCAACTACACCTCCGGCACGACCGGAAATCCCAAGGGCGTCGTGTACTCGCACCGTGGCGCCTACACCAATGCGGTGTCGAACGTACTGGTGTGGGCGATGCCGCATCATCCGGTGTACCTGTGGACGCTGCCGATGTTCCACTGCAACGGCTGGTGCTTTCCGTGGACGATTGCAGCGATGGCCGGCACGCATGTCTGCCTGCGCCGGGTTGACGCCGCGGGAGTGTTCGATGCGATCCGCGCCCATCGCGTCACGCACTTTTGCGGTGCGCCGATCGTCCATTCGATGCTGGTCAACGCGCCCGACGAGATGAAGCGAGGCATCGGCCACCGCGTGAGCGCGATGGTGGCGGCGGCCGCGCCCCCGGCATCGATGATCGAAGGCATGGACCGGCTTGGCATCGACCTGACGCATGTCTACGGCCTGACCGAGGTCTACGGACCAGCGACGGTCTGTGCCAAGCAGCCTGCCTGGGCAGACATGGACGTGGGCGAGCGGGCGATCCTGAACGGCCGACAGGGCGTGCGCTACACGCTGGAAGAAGGTGTCGCGGTCCTTGATCCCGAGACCCTGCAGCCGGTGCCGTGGGATGGCGAGTCCATCGGCGAGGTGATGTTCCGCGGCAACATCGCGATGAAGGGCTACCTGAAGAACGAGGCGGCCTCGCGCGAGGCATTCCGGGGCGGCTGGTTTCACTCGGGCGATCTGGCGGTGGTCTATCCGGACGGCTACCTGCGCATCAAGGACCGCAGCAAGGACATCATCATCTCGGGCGGCGAAAACATATCGTCGATCGAGGTGGAAGATGCGCTGTATCGGCATCCGGCCGTGAACGCTGCGGCGGTAGTCGCGCAGCCCGACGCGAAGTGGGGTGAGGTGCCGTGTGCCTTCGTCGAGCTCCGCAGCGGTGTCGAACTGACGACCGACGAGCTGATCGCGCACTGCCGCAAGTTCCTCGCCGGCTTCAAGGTGCCCAAGCGCATCGTCTTTGGCGAACTGCCAAAGACGTCGACCGGAAAGATCCAGAAGTACATGCTCAGGCAGCAGGCGAAATCCGCCTCTGCCATCGATGTCTAGGAGACTGCGATGAACGCCCCGGAATCACGCCCGATGACCGAACCGTATGTTCTGAACGAACGCGATGCGCGTGGCGTGGTCACTTTGACGCTGAACCGGCCGCAGCAGTTCAACGCGCTGTCGGAGGAGATGATGGCCGCACTGCAGGTGCAACTCGATGCGGTGGCGCGCGACGACTCGGCACGCGTTGTCGTGATCGCCGGCCGGGGCAAGGCGTTCTGCCCAGGTCATGACCTCAAGCAGATGAAGGCCAACCCGTCGATCGACTACTACCGGCGGTTGTTTGCTCAGTGCGCGCAGCTGATGCTGACGCTGCAGCGCCTGCCGGTGCCGGTGATCGCGCGCGTGCACGGCATCGCCACGGCGGCGGGCTGCCAGCTGGTCGCGATGTGCGACCTGGCAGTGGCCGCGGCCGATGCGCGCTTCGCGGTGAGCGGCATCAACGTGGGACTGTTCTGCTCGACGCCGGGCGTGGCGCTGTCGCGCAATGTCGGGCGCAAGGAGGCCTTCGAGATGCTGGTCACGGGAGACTTCATCGACGCGGCGGCCGCGCAGGCCCGCGGGCTCGTCAACCGCGTTGTTCCGCCTGACCAGCTCGACGCCGAAGTCGATCGTCTGGCCGCCTCCATCATCGCCAAGCCGAAGTCGGCGCTGGCGCTGGGCAAGGATCTGTTCTATCGGCAGATCGAAACCGGTATCGAGGCCGCGTACCAGATGGCCGGGCAGACGATGGCCTGCAACATGATCGACGAGTCGGCGCAGGAAGGCGTACAGGCCTTCATGGACAAGCGCAAGCCGACATGGGCGCCGTGATCAGCGCGCTAATGAGCTCCCTGACACGAGCGCCCTGACACGCGGCACGCGATCCTAGGGCCTGATCGATTCCGTCGGCGGCTCCACTGCCGGCGGTGTGTTGACCGCGCGGCGGAAGAAATTGATCAGCGGTGATTCGCCGCTGGCGTCTGCACTGGCGTCCTGGGGTGCCGCAGGCACTGCTTCAGCCGGCACCGCCGTGCCCTTTGCGGCCGCAGCAGCCGGGACGGGTCGTGCCGACTTCGGCGCAGCGGTCGTCACTGCATTCGCCGTCGGGCGCGGTTCAACCGATGCCGACGTCGACTTGCTGTCCGTCGGCAGCGGCAGGCCCAGGGTATACAGCGTCAGTGCGACCCATCCGCCGATGATCAGCAGGGGCAGTCCGCGCGTTGATGCCTGCGCCAGTAGCGCCGTGATCACCCCCTGGCGGGCAAAGGCGGGAGGACGAGCTGCCACGCGCTCGAGGGCGTCTTCGACACGCTGGCGTTGCAGTTTGAGCGGGCCGACGCGATCACGTGCGGCGCGCAGTCCGAGATAGGTGAGCACGACGGCGGCAAGGGCGAAGACCGCGATCCCGGTCAGCAGCCAGCGCTTGCCCGGAATCGGCAGACTCCAGGAGCCGATCAGGACGACGACATAGGCGGTCAGCAGGAACGACTGGGCGACGATCGTCCACGAAAGATGCTGCCCGAGGGCGGCGGCGGAGCCCTGGATCGCGGTGTTAAGCCGATCCAGTTCGCGTTCCAGCGCAGGCCGGTTGTCGCCATGCATCAGCGCCGCGTCGGCCGCTTCCCGGACCGCATCGGCGCTGCCATCGCTCGGTGATAGTGCCCGCATCAGTTTCTCCATTGCCAGATCCTGCATGGAGTTTCGACAGCGGGTGCTCCGGGAGGGATCGCCCGTCCGGGGGAGGGCGACTCACTTCCAAGGGCGATGGCTGGCGCTTGCGTCGCGCCCGGGCACGTGCCCCCGAGGCTGACGCTACTGCGTCATGGGTCGCGCTTCGAATTCCGCCAGCACAGACGCGAAGACGCCGATGCCCCAGTCCAGTGCTTCGCGGCTGATCGTCAGCGGCGGGGCAAAGCGGATCACGGTTTCGTGCGTGTCCTTGCTCAGCACACCACGCTCGGCCATGCGCTCGACGACAGCGCGCGCGGACACCCGATTGCTGTCGAGCTCGACGCCGACCCACAGACCGCGTCCGCGCACGGCGCGGATCAAGGCGGAGTCGAGTCCGCGCAGCCGTGACAGCAGGTGCGCACCGAGCTCGCGGCTGCGTTCGACCAGTCGCTCGTCGACGAGTACGCGCAGCGCTTCGAGCGCCACCCGTGCAGCGAGCGGATTGCCACCGAACGTCGAACCGTGACTGCCGGGCTCCATCAGATCCAGTATCTCGGCGCGTGCGACGAAGGCCGATACCGGCAGCAGGCCACCGCCCAGGGCCTTGCCGACCAGCACGCCGTCGGGACGAATGTCCTCGTGCATATAGGCGAACATCGTTCCGGTGCGGCCGAGGCCGGTCTGGATCTCGTCAAGGATCAGCAGCACGTTTCGTTCGTCGCAGAGCCTGCGCGCGGCCTGCAGGAATCCGTCGGGCGGCAGCACGATGCCGGCTTCGCCCTGGATCGGTTCGATCAGCACCGCGCAGGTGTGATCGTTGATGGCTGCTTCGAGTGAAGCGATGTCTGCCGAAGTCGAAGTGCCGGAAACCCGGAGCGAAGGGTCCGAAGTCGGCGCGATACGACGCCTCCGTCGAAAAGCCGACCACGCTGGTCGAGCGCCCATGGAAGTTGCCGCGCGCCACGACGATTTCGGCGTGGTCGGCAGCAATGCCTTTGACGCGGTAGCCCCAGCGACGCGCCGCCTTGATCGCGGTCTCGACCGATTCGCAGCCGCCGCTTGCGGGCAGTACGCGCGCCGGCGAGCGCAGGTCCGCAAGTTCGACCAGCTTGGCCACGAACGGACCGAGGACGGACGAGTGATAGGCGCGCGATGTGACCGCCACGCGCTGCGCCTGTTCGATCAGCGCACGGACCAGCCGCGGATGCGCGTGGCCATGACTGACCGCCGAATACGCCGACATGAAATCGAGATAGCGCTTGCCGTCGGCATCCCAGAGCCAGCTTTCCTCGCCGCGTTCGAGCACGACCGGGATCGGCGCGTAATTCGGCGCCGCGTACGATTTTTCCAGTGCAATCGACTGGTCCGATCCGTTGAAAACCTGTCCGAGCCGCGCATCCATGAGCCACCTCGTTGAAACCTACACCTCGCTGAAACTCCAGCCAGTGTATGGGGCGCAAAAGCTGGGCGAGGCAGATTGACGCTAGCCGTTTTGCTCGAAGCGGCTGTCTGTCCGTGCGACTTCCGCCGATTCGGCAGCGTCCCGTGCCGACAGGGGGGCCGGTTGTTCAGGCCAGCGGATAGCCGCGAAAGGCCTTGATCGTCTGCAGTTCCGGTTTTGAACTGATCTTTTCAACGCCAAGGGCGGGATCGTCGGTCCACGCGTTGGTGAGGTCGCGATAGTGATCGAGATCGCGGCACGCCAGCCGCAGCACGTAGTCGCAGGGTCCGGACACGAGGAAGCACTCCACGACTTCCTCGGCCAGGCGCATGCGCTGCTCGAAACGGCTGTGCGTGGCCTGGGTCTGGTCCTTCAGTGTCACTTCGACGACGATGGTGAGCAGCCCGCCGAGCTTGCGCGGGTCCAGCACCGCCATGTAACCCGCGATCAGCCCCGCACGTTCGAGCCGTCGCACGCGATCGAGGCAGGCGCGCGGGCTGAGCGCGATGCGTTCCGACAACTCCTGGTTCGTGATGCGGCCGTCGGCCTGCAGGATCTCCAGGATCTTGCGATCGATGCGATCGAGTTCTTTGCTCGCCATGTGTAGCAGTATACGAACGGTGCCCGCTCGGGCGATCTGCTCGCGTAGCATGCGTGGGCACCGCGCGCCGACGGAATCCCATGCCGATCTTCGATCCTGCAGCACTCAATCCCGGCGTTCGTCCGCGCGAGGTGATGGCCTGGGCCGGCTACGACTTCGCCAACTCGGGCTACACGACCGTGGTGCTGACGGCGGTATTCAACGCTTACTTCGTCGGTGTCGTCGCGGCCAACGCGGACTGGGCGACCTTTGCCTGGACGCTGACGCTCGGCATCTCCAATGCACTGGTCATGCTGTCGATGCCGATGATCGGCGCCTATGCGGATCTGCGTGCGCGCAAGAAGTGGTTGCTGGCCGTGTCGACCGGCGGCTGCATCGCCGGAACCGCCGCGCTCGCCGCGGTCGGGCCGGGCGATGTCGCGCTGGCCGCTGCGGCCATCACGGTGTCGAACTTCTTCTTCATGGTCGGCGTCGCGCTGATTGCGGCCTTCCTTCCGGAACTGGCCCGGCCCGATGCGCTCGGCAAGGTCTCCGGCTGGGGCTGGGGCTTCGGCTATGTCGGCGGCCTCATCACGCTGGCGTTGTGCCTGGCCTATGTGCAGTGGGCCCAGGGTCATGGCGCGAGCGCGGGAGAGTTCGTGCCGATCACGATGCTCATCACCGCCACGGTATTTGCGCTGGCTGCGGCGCCGGCGCTGCTGATCGTGCAGGAGCGGGCCGTGCCGCAGGCGGACGAACGCGTCGGCCACTTCGTGCACCAGGCGCTGGGCCGGCTCTTTGACACGCTGCGCCACATCGATCGATATCGCGACTTCGCCCGTCTGCTTGTCTGCGGGATCTTCTACCAGGCGGGCGTCATGGTCGTCATCGCGCTGGCGGCGATCTACGCGCAGGAGGTGATGAAGTTCACCTTCGTGCAGACGATGATGCTGGTGCTGGTCGTGAACGTCACCGCGGCGATCGGCGCGTTCGCCTTCGGCTACGTGCAGGATGCCCTCGGGCACAAGCTGGCTCTCGGCATCACGTTGCTGATGTGGCTGGCGATGGTGACGGTCGCGGGACTGGCGACCAGCACGGCGATGTTCTGGGTGGCGGCCAACCTCGCGGGACTGGCCATGGGATCGAGCCAGTCGGCCGGACGCGCGCTGGCGGGACTGTTCGCCCCCAGGGACCGCCTGGCCGAGTTCTACGGACTATGGACTTTCGCCACGCAACTGGCCGCGATCATCGGGCCGATCACCTATGGCGCAGTGGTCTATGCGACAGACAACAACCATCGGCTGGCGATCGGGCTCACCGGGCCTTTTCTTCGTCGCGGGGCTGCTCGCGCTGGCGACGATAGACATTGCTCGAGGCCGCCGCGCGGCGGAGTCATCGGCGGCGCTTCCCTGACGCATCCCTGATGATGTGCGCCGCGTGGATCTGTCGACGACCTACAGCGCCGCGATGCCCGCCTTGGCGATCTGTGCGTCCTCGACCGACTTCACGCCCGAAACACCGATGGCACCGACGACGTGACCGTCGACGATGATCGGCACGCCGCCCTCGAGCATGCCGTCGAGCGGCGCCGACAGGAACGCCGAGCGCCCGCCATTGATCATGTCCTCGTACAGCTTGGTCTCGCGCTTGCCGAGCGCGGCGGCGCGCGCCTTCGCGGGCGCAATCATCGACGAGACGGGCGCCACGCCGTCGAGGCGATGCAGCAGCAGCAGGTGCCCGCCGTCGTCGCAGATGGCGATCACGACGTTCCACTGGTGGGCGACAGCCTCCGCTTCGGCGGCGGCTGCGATGCGCCTGGCATCGTCGAGTGTCAGCAGGGGCTTGGTCTTCATCGTTATCTCCTCGCGGTGAACGTTCAGCGGTATCGCAAGAGGTAGTAGCCGCGTGACACCCACTCTCGCAGCGCCCCCTGCGAGAGCTGCAGCGCCGCGGCGCCGGGAACCAGCTGGTACGGCGCGAACGGACGCTGCCCGGCGTATGCGGTGGGACAGGCGATCACTTCGAGTCCGGTCGATTCGAATACCTGGCGCGAACGTGGCATATGGATCGCGTCGGTGACCAGCGCAACGCGGGACAGCCCGGCCGCTTTCAGATCCTTGGCGGCCATGAGTCGCGTTTTCACCGGTCGTCATTCGCCTCGACATCGACCCAGCGGACCTCGAGGTTGTACTCCTTGACCAGCACGTCGCGCATCAGGGCGGCTTCGGCGAACCGACTGGCGTCGGGCCGGCCGCCCGTGACCAGGATAGGCAAGCCCGTCTCGCGCGCGAGTCGCGCGCCATAGCGCAGGCGTTGCAGCGTGTAGGTCTTGACCGTCTCGCCGCCCCACTCGGGCGCACCACGGTTGTTGCCCCCCGCAAGAATGACGATGGCCTGCGCCCGCTTCAGGTCGCTGGCCGTCACTGGCGGCGGTTCGAGCGAGCGCGCCAGCGCGTTCGCCACCACCGGCAGCGACAGCGCCAGCAGCAGCAGCTGCGAACCGAGAATCAGCGTCAGCCCGAGCGCGCGCCGACGTCCGAGCAGCGCGACGCCGACGATCGTCAAGACAATCAGCGACGTCGGCGGCAGCACGACGTCCGACAGGGCGTAGTTGAACGTCACACGGTGGCTCTGCAGAAGAAAACGGCCGCGAGCTTACGCGAGCCCGCGGCCGGTTCGGAGAGATCGCCCCGCTACGGGCGCACAGCCGTGCGGATCTGGTCGAGCGCGGACGGATCCTCGATCGTCGTCAGATCGCCCGGATCGCGGCCTTCGCACAGGGCCTGGATCGAGCGGCGCAGCAGCTTGCCGGATCGCGTCTTCGGCAGGACGTTGACGAAGTGCACGCGCGCAGGACGCGCGACCGCGCCGAGCTGGCTGTCCACGGTCTTCATCATTTCGCCTTCGTGCGCGAGCTTCTTCTCCGGCGTGTCGGCCAGGCTCGGGTCTTTCAGGATCGCGAAAGCCATCGCGACCTGCCCCTTCAACTGATCGGCGACGCCGACGACGGCGACCTCGGCGATGTTGGGATGCGATGACAGCGACTCCTCGATCTCGCGCGTACCGAGGCGGTGACCGGCGACGTTGATCACGTCATCGGTGCGGCCGAGGATGAAGAAGTAGCCGTCCTCGTCGCGGATACCCCAGTCGAAGGTCGAATAGACCTGCCGATCGGGAATGGTGGTCCAGTACGTCTTCACGAAGCGCGCGTCGTCACCCCAGACCGTGGTCATGCACCCCGGCGGCAGCGGGCCGTCGATCGCGACCACGCCCTTTTCGTGATGAGCCGTGATCTCCTCGCCGGTGGCTTCGTTGTAGAGCTTGACCGAGTAGCCATAGCAGGGCACGCCCGGCGAGCCGAACTTCGACGGCAGCGCCTCGACGCCGCGCGGAATGGCCAGGATCGGCCAGCCGGTCTCCGTCTGCCAGAAGTTGTCGATGATCGGTTTGCCGATGCCGTCGGCGATCCAGCGCGCGGTCGGCTCGTCGAGCGGCTCGCCCGCGAGGAACAGCAGTCGCAGCGACGACAGGTCGTACTTCTTCAGGAACGCCGGGTCCTGCTTCTTCAGCACGCGGATCGCGGTCGGCGCCGAGAACATCGTCGTGACCTTGTACTTCTCGACGATGCTCCACCACACGCCACCGTCAGGACGGATCGGCGTGCCTTCGTACATGATGGTGGCCATCCCGGCCAGCAGCGGGCCGTAGATGATGTAGCTGTGGCCCACCACCCAGCCGATGTCGCTGGTGGCGAAGTAGGTCTCGCCCGGATTGCCGCAGAAGATCAGTTTCATCGAGGCGGCGAGCGCGACCGCGTAGCCGCCGGTGTCGCGCTGCACGCCCTTGGGCTTGCCGGTGGTGCCCGACGTGTACAGGATGTAGCTCGGTTCGCTGGACTCGAGCCAGACGCACGGCACTTCGTCGTTCATGTGCTCGGCGCGCAGCTTCGCGTAGTCGGCGTCGCGGCCGGCCACGACCTTGGCCTCGGCCAGGCCGCGACTGACCATCAGCACGCGGGCCGGCGGGAATTTGGCGAGCGCAATCGCCTCGTCGAGCAGGTGCTTGTAGGGCACCGGTTTGCCGCCGCGCGAACCGGCATCGGCCGAGACGATGACCTTCGGCTGTGCATCGTCGATGCGGGTGGCGAGGCTGACGGCCGCGAAGCCGCCGAACACGACCGAGTGGATCGCGCCGATGCGGGCGCAGGCCAGCATCGCGAACGTCGCTTCCGGAATCATCGGCATGTAGATCAGCACGCGATCGCCGCGGCCAACGCCGAGCGCCTGCAGGATCCCGGCCATGCGGTTCACTTCCCGGTGCAATTGCCGGAAGGTGTAGGTCTTCTCTTCGCCGGTTTCGGTGGAGATGTAGATCAGTGCCGGCTGGTCGCCGCGCGTTGCCACGTGACGATCCACCGCGTTGTGGCACAAATTGGTGGTCCCGCCGACGAACCACTTCGCAAACGGCGGCCGGGAGTAATCGAGGACCTGCGAGAACGGGCTCTGCCAGTCGATCAGTGCGGCCTGCTCAGCCCAGAAGCCGGCCGGATCCTTGATCGACCTAGCGTGGAACTCCTTGTACTTCGCCATGAACGCCTCCCTCCGCTGGTGTGGCTTGTAGCTCTTTCTGTTGCCGCACCAGTTTCAGGAGTGGTGCGATCTGTTCCAGCAGTCTGGGCAGATGTTGCACCACTTCGGCAGCCCGGCCAGCGCGGATCAGCGCAAGCGCGAGATTGATGTCCATCGAACCGTCCTCGGGCTTCGGTTCCATGCTGCCGGGCGAGACTCCGTCCGACGTCCCGAGGATGATGCGGCGCGAGCGATTTTGCTGCGCCTGTGCCGCGCGCTTTTGAGCCAGCGCACGAAGTTCTTCTGCGCTGCGCCGCAATTCTTCAGAAAGCGTCGACAGGCCGATGCAGGTCCAGACCTCGACCCCGGGTCCGGCCGCCTCGACGTTTTCGAGCACCTTGCGCAGTCGTGCGGCGAATCGCAGCACGCCCGACAGGCCGGAAGAGGGCGTGGCGACGCAGAATTCGAACTTGTCAGTCCGGGTGCCGAGGTCTTCCAGCCGGATCGAGGCGGCCAGCGTCCGGCCCACCAGCTTGATGCGCTGGTCGACCTCGCCTTCCCAGGTCTCCTGCTGCGGCAAGGACAGCTCGATCCGCACGCAGATCAGGGCGACGTCCGACAGGTTGCGCCGCGCAAACGAAATGAGCTTTTCGACCTGCTTGTCGAAAAACGGCATGTTGAGCAGCTCGGTCTCGCCGTCGACCGTGCGCGACGATTCGAGCGATGCCTGGCTCTCGGCCAGGGCTTCCCGGGTGGCCGACAGCCGCACCAGTACCTCGAGCCGGGCGATCAGCTCGGCGGCGGCCACGCCTTTCTGGATGAAGTCCGTCGCGCCCATTCCGGCGGCGCGATCGCGTTCCGCGGCTTCGTCCTCGCCGGAAATCACGACCATCGGCAGTTCACGGATGCGCTGGACTTTCGAGCTGCGGACCCGGTTGAGCAGCTCGAAGCCGTCCACCTTGGGCATCGTCAGGTCGGTAATGACGACCCGGATCGAGGAGTCGAGCAGGATGGCCTGCCAGGCCGCCTCGCCGTCCATGACCTCGCGGATGTCGAAGCGGTCGCGGATGTGCTGAACAATCGACGCCCGCACGATGCGGGAATCGTCTGCAATCAGGACGCGCGGCTTGGGAGGCGCGCTCGGCGTTGATGTCTTAGCGGTGTCGGTGGGCACGCCAACCTCGTGACGGAACTGCGATCCGGCGCTCCGACGCCGGCCATCCGTGTGAATTGCGGATGGAATTTAACGTAAATGATCGGCGTAAGCCCCGGTCACCTTTAGGTTTTCTCGCTGGAATGCGCTATGTTCGCGCCCATTGTGGCAGCCGCGCGCCAAGCTGATGCGACGAAGCGGACGGTTGAAACGGGTCTGGATCGCGTTTGGAGTCGCAGTTTTCATGCTGCCGGCTCCAGCGTCCTGGGCCCAGGGCGGAGCCGATGGCATTGCGGCTGAGCTCGTCGTACGCGCGCTCGCTCTCGTCGACAGCCCCTACCGGTACGGCGGTCGTACACCGGCCGGATTCGACTGCAGCGGTTTTGTCGGCTACGTGTTCGCGGAAGCCTCTGGCCTGGTCCTTCCCCGTCGATCCGAGGACATCGTCCGGCTTGGCGACCCGCTCGAGCGCGACCGGCTGGTCGCCGGCGACCTGGTGTTTTTCAACACGCTGGGCCGTCGCTATTCGCATGTCGGCCTCTACATCGGCGACGGTCGCTTCGTTCATGCGCCCGCGCGAGGGGGTCGGGTGCGGGTCGAGCGAATCTCCGATCCGTACTGGCGCGCCCGTTACAACGCGGCCCGCCGCCTTGGTCCGGTCCAGCCGGCGCTGGTGGCGAACTCCGTCGTGCCGGCCGCTCCCACTCCGGCAATCGTCGCCGAACCGGAACTGCGCATTACCCCCTGAACGGGCGCAAAGCCCCTGTCATTGACATGGATCAGGGAATGCAAATGAGAACTATTTGCATTTGAGGTAAGTTTTCGTTACCGTTCGATCTGCGCACCGGGACGTCCGGTCCGCATGACCCGTAACGGAACCCACGATGAGATCGACCCGCTCCCTCTGGAACGCCGAAGCCTGGCTGCGCCGCGGCCTGCAACTGACCGTCCTTGGCGGCATCCTCGTCGCTGCTTTATCGCCCATCGATGGGCGAGCGCAGGACAAGGTGCTGAACCTGTACTCGGCCCGGCACTATCAGACCGACAACGCGTTGTACGACAACTTCACCCGGCAAACTGGTATCAAGCTGAACCGCATCGAGCTCGGCGACGAGCAACTGGTGCAGCGGCTGAAGTCCGAAGGCGCGAACAGCCCGGCCGATGTGGTCCTGCTGGTCGATGCAGCGCGCCTGTGGCGGGCGCAGATCGATGGCCTGTTCCAGCCTGTCGACTCCAAGGTGCTGAACGATCGCATTCCCGCCAATTTGCGCGCGAACGACGGTACCTGGTTCGGGTTTTCGAAGCGCGCGCGCTTCATCGTCTACGACAAGTCGAGGGTGCAACCGACCGACGTGGACACCTACGAAAAACTCGCCGATCCGAAGCTCAAGGGACTCGTCTGCACCCGCTCCGGATCACATCCGTACATGCTGTCGCTCATCGGCGCGATGATCGAGCGTAACGGTGAAGCCAGAACCGAGGAGTGGGCCAAGGGCATGGTCGCCAACATGGCGCGGCCGCCGCGGGGCGGCGACACCGATCAGATCAAGGGCGTCGCGGCCGGCGAATGCGGCGTCGCGCTGACCAACTCCTACTACTGGCTGCGGCTGGTGCGGTCCAGCGATCCGAAGGACAAGGAGATCGTTGCCAAAGTCGGCTTCGTCTGGCCGAACCAGGCCACGTCCGGAGCGCACATCAATATCTCCGGTGGCGGGGTGGCGAAGAACGCGCCAAACAAGGCCAATGCGGTGCTGTTCCTCGAGTACCTGTCGAGCCCGTCGGCGCAGACCTACTTTGCGGACGGCAACAACGAGTGGCCAGTGGTCAAGGGGGCGACCTCAGCCAACACTGCGCTCGCGGGCCTGGGAACGCCGAAATTCGAGGATGTATCGATCGCCACGATCGGCAAGAACCAGATCGCCGCGCAGCGCATCCTCGATCGCGTCGGCTACCGCTGATCGAGCGCAGGCCGAGCATGTGCATCTGCGTGTGCAACGCGATAACGGATTGACAGATCCGCTAGGCGGTCGCGGCCCGGCTGAGTCGCTCGGGCCGTCGCGCTACCCGCGGGACCGGCGCCGACCCGCGCGGACGGCACGGTCGCTAAGATCGCGCCGGCATGACTGCATCCTCCCTCGACGTCCTGATCATCGGCGCCGGCCACAACGGCCTCGTGTGTGCCAGCTACCTCGCGGCTGCAGGTCTCAAGGTGCGTGTGGTCGAGCGCCGCAGCGTTGTCGGCGGTGCCGCGGTGACCGAGGAATTCCATCCGGGCTTCCGCAACTCCACCGCGAGTTACACGGTGAGCCTGCTCAACCCCACGGTGATTCGCGACCTGCGCCTGCGCGAGCGGGGCCTGCGCATCATCGAGCGTCCGTACTCCAATTTCGTGCCGCTCGCTGATGGCCGATCGCTGAAGTTCGGGGGCGATCTCGCCGCCACACAGGCGGAGGTCGCGAAGTTTTCGGCACGGGATGCTGAACGCCTGCCCGCTTTCTATGCGCGGCTGGATCGGCTCGCCGGCCTGCTCAAGCAGTGGGTGCTGCAGGCACCGCCAAATCTCGGGGGAGCGATGGTGGTCGAGGGCTGGCGCGACCTGATCGCTGCCGCCAAGCTGCTGCTGCAGTTCGGACAACTGCCGCGCGAAGGCCAGCGCGACCTCGTTGATGTCTTCACCAAGAGCGCCGGTGACTGGCTCGACAGCTGGTTCGAATCCGAGCCGCTGAAGGCGGTGCTGGGATGGGACTCGGTCGTCGGCAACTACGCGAGTCCCTACGCGGCAGGCTCAGCCTACGTGCTGCTGCATCACTGCTTCGGCGAGGTCAACGGCCAGCCGGGCAAATGGGGTCATGCGATCGGAGGCATGGGCGCGATCACGCAGGCGATGGCGGACGAAGCACGCGAACGCGGCGTCGAGATCACGCTCGACGCGCCGGTGCAGCGTGTCGTCGTCGAGCGCGGAGCGGCCGTCGGCGTCGAACTGGTCGGTGGTGAGGTCATCCGCGCGCGTGCCGTCGCGTCGAACGTCAACCCCAAGCTGCTGTATCAACGCATGCTGGAAGCGTCGGAGTTGCCGGCCGAGTTCGTCGAGGCCATCGCGCGCTACAAGTGTGGCTCGGGATCGTTTCGTATCAACGTTGCGCTGTCGCACTTGCCCGACTTTGTCGCGGCGCCCGGGTCGAATGCGCAAACGCACCACGCGAGTGGCATCGTGTTCGCACCCTCGCTTGCCTACATGGACCAGGCCTGGCGCGATGCCGTGGCCGACGGTTGCTCGACCGCGCCGGTGGTCGAAATGCTGATTCCCAGCGTCGTCGATGACACGCTGGCGCCGGCGGGCGCCCACGTCGCGAGCCTGTTCTGCCAGCAGTTCGATCCCGGGGCGGACTGGTCGAGGCTGAAGCCGACCGCGGTCGAACGCATCTTCGATGTCGTGCAGGCGCATTGCCCGAACTTCCGCTCGTCGCTGCTCGGATGCCGCGCATTGTCGCCCCAGGATCTGGAGGATGAATTCGGGCTCGTCGGCGGTGACATCTTCCACGGACAGCTGTCGCTCGACCAGTTGTTCTCGATGCGGCCGGTCATGGGGTACGCGCGCTACCGCGGTCCGCTCAAGGGCCTGTATCACTGCGGCTCCGGTGCACATCCGGGAGGCGGCGTGACCGGCGCGCCGGGGCACAACGCGGCGCGCGAGATCGTCCGCGATCTGAAGTAGATGTCCGGCGTCGGCGCGCCGGTCCCGTCTAGACTCGCGCGCTTTGCACCCCGCGCGTGATCGACCACCGCAGGCATGTTCGATTTTTCCGCAGAAACCGGGTTTGTCGCGCTCTTCTTTGCGAGCTTCGTTGCGGCCACGGTGCTGCCAGGCGGCTCCGAGTTCGTGCTGATCGCGGTGATCCATCAGCATCCGGATGCCATCTGGCAGGCCGTTATGGTGGCCACGGTCGGCAACACGCTGGGCGGACTGACGTCGTACTGGGTCGGGCGACTGATTCCCAACCGGGTGCATCACAAGTCGATCATTTACCTGCACAAGTACGGCTACTGGGCACTGCTGTTTTCGTGGGTTCCGCTCGCCGGCGACGCGCTTGCCGTCGCAGCAGGCTGGTTGCGTTTCAGCCCGTGGATCTCGCTGGTGGCCTTTGCAGTCGGCAAGTTCTTCCGTTACGTCCTCGTCGCCGGCGGCTGGGCGTGGTTCGAGGCGCTGGTGCGGCCCTGAGGCCCCCCTCTACGGAGGGGGCCGGAGAGCCTGGCAGTGACTCCTATAATTCACCGGTTTTCCCGATCGAGTCCGCAGCGCCCGTGCGTGGCGCGTCCTTCACCTAAGCGAACCCATGAAAATCCTGGTCACGGTCAAGCGTGTGGTCGACTACAACGTCAAGGTCCGGGTCAAGTCGGACGGCAGCGGAGTCGACATTGCCAACGTCAAGATGTCGATGAACCCCTTCGACGAGATCGCGGTCGAGGAAGCCGTCCGCCTGAAGGAAGCCGGTGTAGCGACAGAGATCGTCGCCGTGTCGTGCGGCGTTCCGCAGTGCCAGGAGACGCTGCGTACCGCGATGGCGATCGGCGCCGATCGCGGCATCCTGATCGAGACCGACGTCGAACTGCAACCTCTGGCGGTCGCCAAGCTGCTCAAGGCGGTGGTCGACAAGGAAAAGCCCAACCTCATCATCGTCGGCAAGCAGGCGATCGATGACGACGCCAACCAGACCGGCCAGATGCTGGCGGCGCTGCTCGACATCCCGCAAGGTGCCTTCGCGTCCAAGCTGAAGATTGCCGACGGCCGTGCCGACGTGAC
Organism: uncultured beta proteobacterium; assembly: GCA_963769745.1. Taxonomy (GTDB): domain Bacteria; phylum Pseudomonadota; class Gammaproteobacteria; order Burkholderiales; family Burkholderiaceae_F; genus JALORV01. Next base: position 97,907 of record CAVYNB010000029.1, on the reverse strand, counting down.
GCGCGAGGTCGACGGCGGCCTCGAGACGATCTCGATCAGCCTGCCGGCGGTCGTGACCGCCGACCTGCGCCTGAACGAACCGCGCTACGTCACGCTGCCGAACATCATGAAGGCGAAGAAGAAGCCGCTCGAGACGATCAAGCCGGCTGATCTCGGCGTCGACGTGACGCCGCGGTTGAAGACACTCAAGGTCAGCGAGCCGCCGGCGCGCAAGGCAGGCATCAAGGTGCCGGACGTTGCGACCCTGGTCAGCAAGCTGAAGAACGAAGCCAAAGCCATCTGAAAGTCGAGAGACACGACATGACTGCACTCGTAGTTGCGGAACACGACAACGCGTCGATCAAGGGCCCGACACTCAATGCAGTAACGGCGGCCGCGAAGGCGGCGGGCGACGTGCATGTGCTGATCGTCGGCCACAACGCGGCCGGTGCGGCGCAGGCTGCGGCGAAGATCGGCGGTGTCAGCAAGGTCCTCGTCGCCGATGGCCCGCAGTTCGCCGATGGCCTGGCCGAACCGGTCGCGGCCCAGGTGCTGGCGGTCGCGGGGAACTACACGCATGTCCTGGCGCCGGCCACGGCCAACGGCAAGAACATCATGCCGCGCGTCGCAGCGAAGCTTGATTCGGCACAGATATCCGAGATCAGCAGCGTCGAATCGGCCGACACGTTCACGCGCCCGATTTACGCCGGCAACGCCATCGCCACCGTGCAGTCGGGCGACAAGGTCAAGGTCATCACCGTGCGGCCGACCAGCTTCGACGCCGCGCCGGCGGATGGCGGTTCGGCCAGCGTCGAGAACTTGACTGCCGTCACCGCGACGGATGCTTCGCGTTTCGTAGGCCGCGACATTGCGAAGTCCGATCGTCCCGAGCTGCAGGGCGCCAAGGTCGTGATCTCCGGCGGACGCGGCATGGGCTCCGCCGAGAACTTCAAGCTGCTCGAGCCGCTGGCGGACAAACTCAATGCAGCCATGGGCGCTTCGCGTGCGGCAGTCGATGCGGGCTATGCGCCGAACGACTGGCAGGTCGGCCAGACCGGCAAGGTGGTCGCACCGGGCCTGTATATCGCCGTTGGCATCTCGGGTGCGATCCAGCATCTGGCCGGCATGAAGGACTCCAAAGTCATCGTCGCGATCAACAAGGACCCCGAGGCGCCGATCTTTTCCGTGGCCGACTATGGGCTCGTCGGCGATCTGTTCGAGGTGCTCCCGCAACTCGTCAAGGAACTCGGCTGACGCCGCGCCTGCACGAACGCGCGCCCTGAATCACCGCGACTGGATACACCGATGAGCTACACCGCACCGATCAAGGACATGCTGTTCGTGCTGCGCGAACTGGCGGGCCTGAGCCAGATCCAGCAGCTGCCGGGATGCGAGGACGCAACCGACGAGACCGTACAGGCGGTGCTGGAGGAAAACGCCCGATTCATGGGCGAGGTCGTGGCTCCGCTGAACTGGAGCGGCGATACGCAACCGGGGAAGTGGGACAACGGCAACGTGACCACCAGCCCCGGTTTCCGCGAAGCATTCCGATCGTTCGCCGAGGCGGGCTGGCAGGGGATCCAGCATCCGTCAGAGTACGGTGGCCAGGGTCTGCCGAAAGTCGTCGGTGCGGCCTGCATGGAAATGATGCAGGCGGCAAACCTCTCGTTCGCACTGTGCCCGCTGCTGACCGACGGGGCGATCGAGGCGCTACTCGTGGCCGGCTCGGACGAGCAGAAGTCGCAGTATCTGCCGCGCCTGATCGATGGCACCTGGACCGGCACGATGAACCTGACCGAGCCGCAGGCGGGCTCGGATCTCTCACAGGTCCGCTCCCGAGCCGAGCCGCAGGCTGACGGGTCCTACCGCATCTTCGGCCAGAAGATCTTCATCACTTACGGGGATCACGATCTCGCCGAAAACATCATTCATCTCGTGCTGGCGCGCACGCCGAATGCACCGGAGGGTGTGAAGGGCATCTCGCTTTTCATCGTGCCCAAGTTCGTCGTCGATACGAAGGGCACGGTCGGCAAGCGCAACGATGTCTACTGCGCTTCGATCGAACACAAGCTCGGCATCAAGGCGAGCCCGACCTGCGTACTGCTGTTCGGTGACGGCAAAGGTGATGTCGGCCCGGGCGCGACCGGTTACCTGGTCGGCGAGGAAAACCGCGGGCTCGAATACATGTTTGTGATGATGAACGCGGCGCGCTTCCAGGTCGGTATGCAGGGCATCGCGGTCTGCGATCGCGCCTACCAGAAGGCGGTCTCGTATGCGAAGGACCGCGTGCAGAGCCGTGCTGTCGAAGGATCCAGCGGCCCGGTCGCGATCATCCGGCATCCGGACGTGCGTCGCATGCTGATGTTCATGCGTTCCAGCACGGAGGCCGCGCGCGCCGTCGCCTATGTGGCGGCCGGGTACCACGACGTGGCCCATCACCATCCGGATGCTGCGGTCCGCAAGGAGGCACAGTCGGCCTACGAGTACCTCGTGCCGATCGTCAAGGGCTGGTCCACGGAAATCTCGATCGACGTCGCGTCGACCGGCGTACAGGTCCACGGCGGCATGGGCTTCATCGAGGAAACCGGGGCCGCGCAGTTCTACCGGGACGCCCGCATCCTGACGATCTACGAGGGCACCACGGCGATCCAGGCCAACGATCTCGTCGGCCGCAAGACGTCCCGTGACGGCGGGGCGACGGCCCGCAAGTTCATCGCCCAGATGCGCGCGACCGCGGCCGAGCTTGCGCAGGCGGGAGACGATTGCGCGGCCATCGGTCAACGGCTGGCCGTCGCGGTCGACGCCTATGAATCGGTGGTGGACTTCGTCGTTGGGCAGTTCAAGAGCGACATTCGCGCCGTCTTCGCGGGATCGGTGCCGTACCTCAAGCTGGCGGGGATCACGCATGGCGGCTGGCAACTGGCGCGCGCCGCGCTCGCCGCGCGGCGCCTGATCGCCGCCCGGGACGATGTGCCGTTTGCGCAGGCCAAGATTGTGACGGCACGCTTCTTCGCGGATCACCTGCTCGTGACTGTGTCGGGCCTGTCCGACAGCATCGTTGCCGGCAGCGCCGGCACTCTGGCTCTCGCCGAAGAACAGTTCTGATTTCACGGTGGACGGTGGCCACCCCTGGGTCGGCGCAACGCCGTCCATAGTCATTGACTATGAGTATCATTTCGACAATTAATTAGTCCTACCGGTTTCGGCGGCGTAGGCTCCTTTGAGCCGTACGGCCTGCGGAGTGGCCGCACGGAGTGTTCTACTGTCGAATCCAGCAAGGAGGATTTCATGCAATTGAAGGGCTCGAAAACCGAACAGAACCTGAAGGACGCGTTTGCCGGCGAATCGCAGGCCAACCGCCGCTACCTTTACTTCGCAGCCAAGGCCGACGTCGAGGGCTACAACGATGTGGCCGCCGTTTTCCGTTCGACCGCGGAAGGCGAAACCGGGCATGCGCATGGCCATCTCGAGTATCTCGAGGCGGTGGGTGATCCGGCCACGGGACTTCCGATCGGCCCGACCAAGGCCAACCTGAAGGCGTCGATCGCTGGCGAGACACACGAGTACACCGACATGTACCCGGGCATGGCGAAATCCGCCCGTGACGAAGGCTTCGACGAAATCGCTGACTGGTTCGAGACGCTGGCAAAGGCCGAGCGTTCGCACGCGAACAAGTTTCAGCGGACGCTCGACGCGATCGTCGACTAGGTTCTGCTGTTCCGGCGCCTTGGCGCGGGAGAGGCGAGTTGCGTGGGAGCCGGCGGCACCAGCCCGCCGGCTCGACGCGAGAAAGTGGGCCGCGGCAATGCGGCCGGCTCAGCCAAGCAGCGCGAGCGCCGCTTGGCTGAGCTTGGCATGACCAGCAGAACACTCCACCCGGGAATCCTATGACCGTACGCGAGGGTAGCCTCGAGGCTCCCACCCGCCATCCGCTGGCGTGGAAGAGCCCCGAGTTCTGGGACCAGCAGGCGCTCGACAAGGAGCTTGAGCGTGTGTTCGACGTATGTCATGGATGCCGGCGCTGCGTCAGCCTGTGCGGATCGTTCCCGGTCCTGTTCGACCTGGTCGACAACGGTCCGACCGGCGAAGTCGATGGCGTGCCCAAGCAAAAGTACAAGGACGTCGTCGACCAGTGCTATCTGTGCGACATGTGCTACATGACCAAGTGCCCGTATGTGCCGCCACACCCCTGGAATCTCGACTTCCCGCACCTGATGCTGCGCGCCAAGGCGGTGCACTACAAGGCGCACGGTGCCAAGGCCACCGACAAATTCCTGACCTCCACCGACAAGCTCGGAATGTTCGCCGGCATTCCTGTCGTCACTCAGGTCGTGAACGCAGTGAACAGGACCAAGCCAGTGCGCGCGATGGTCGAATCGATGATGGGCATCGATCGCAATGCATGGATGCCGAGCTTTGCGGAAACGAAATTCCGCTCGGCAGTGAAGTCGGAGTCCGCGCCTCCGGTCAAGGACGGAGCCAAGACGCCGGGCAAGGTCGCGATCTACTCGACCTGCTACATCAACTACAACGAGCCCGGTATCGGGCACGACCTGGTGGCGATCCTGCGGCACAACGACATTCCGTACGTGCTCCTCGACAAGGAAGCGTGCTGCGGCATGCCGAAGCTCGAGATCGGCGACCTGGATTCCGTCGAGGCGCTGAAGAACATCAACATTCCCCAGCTTGCCCGGGTGGCGCGCGAGGGCTACGCGATCGTCACGCCGATTCCTTCGTGCACGCTCATGTACAAGCAGGAACTGCCGCTGATGTTCCCCGCGGATGCCGATGTGAAGGCGGTACAGGAGGCGATGTGGGATCCATTCGAGTACCTCGTTGCGCGCAACAAGGACGGGCTGCTGAAGACGGATTTCAAGCAGCCGCTCGGCAAGGTTTCGTATCACATCCCCTGCCACGGACGCGTGCAGAACATCGGCCGCAAGACTGAGGAATTCCTCAAGCTCACGCCAGCCATCGAGTTGAACACGGTGGAACGCTGCTCGGGCCATTCGGGCCTGTGGGGCACGCGCAAGGAATTCCACGCGATGGCGATGAAGATCGGCAAGCCGGTGTTCAAGCGGATGGCGGAGACCGCGCCCGACTACATCAGCTCGGACTGCCAGCTCGGCGGCCACCACATCGAGCAGGGTATCGCGAACTTTGCCAAGGATGCCCTGGGCGGCAAGACACCGGTCAATGCGCATCCGCTGACGCTGGTGCGCATCGCCTACGGACTCTGAACTGATCGAATCGCAGCCCGGAAGGACATGGAGATGATGATGGCCCCGATATCACGCGAAAGCCTGCTGTCGCTCGAGGCGTATGCGCGCAGCCGCAAGGACTTCCGCACCAAGGTGCTTGCCCACAAGAAGAACCGCACGGTGCGGCTCGGCGAGCACGTGACACTGATCTTCGAGGACGAACTCACCGTCCGCTACCAGATCCAGGAAATGCTGCGCATCGAAAAGACCTTCGAGGAAGAAGGCATTCTCGACGAACTCGATGCCTACAATCCGCTGATCCCCGATGGCACGAACCTCAAGGCCACGATGATGATCGAGTACGAGGATGCCGAGGAGCGCAGGGTCGAGCTTGGAAGGCTGCGTGGCGTCGAGAATCGTGTCTATGTCCAGGTCGATGGCGCCGCACGGGTGTACGCAATTGCGGACGAGGATCTCGAACGCGAGAACGAGCACAAGACGTCGTCGGTCCACTTTCTGCGTTTCGAGTTCGAGCCGGTGATGATCGCGGCGTTCCGCCAGGGCGCTGCGGTAGCGATAGGGATCGACCATCCCCACTACGCGGTGCGCATCGACGAGGTGGCGCCGCAGGTGCAGGGCGCGCTTGCCCAGGACTTCCGCTGACGCGCCCAGGCACGTCGATCCGCTGAGCGAGCGGAGACTGGACGGCGCCGGCAGGTGTTGATACTGTATGAAAATACAGTATGTGACAGGGCCATCAGCCGTGCGTACGCGAAACCCTCTACCGGAGGCGATTGACACCTTTCGTCGCATCCCGATCGACCTGCAGCCGTCGCAGGCGCGTAAGGGCCGCGGGGCGGTGTTCAATGTCGCGCATCGCTTCATGTCAACCGAGCGCGAGGTCGATGGCGATGCGCTCGACGTCGGTGTCTATGACGACGATCCGCTGTTACCGCTGAAGACGAGCGTGGCGCTCGAAACCGCCCGCAGCCTGATCACCTACAACGACTCGCCGGACATCCCGTTCGATCGGTCGATCAATCCGTACCGCGGCTGTGAGCACGGCTGCACCTATTGCTACGCGCGTCCGACCCACAGTTATCTGAATCTGTCGCCAGGCCTGGACTTCGAGACGAAGCTGGTTGCCAAGCGCAATGCGGCCGAACTGCTGAGGCGTGAACTCGCTGCCCCGTCATACAGGGTCGACCACATTGCCATAGGCACGGCGACCGACGCCTACCAGCCGATCGAGCGCGAACTGCGCATCACGCGTGCCGTGCTGGAAGTGCTCAGTGAGGCACGTCATCCGCTCGGCGTCGTAACCAAGTCCGCACTGATCGAACGCGATATTGACCTCCTGGCGCCACTGGCCGCCGACGGCATTGCCGAGGTGTTCATCAGCGTCACGACGCTCGATGCGCAGCTGTCGCGCATCCTCGAGCCGCGCGCGGCGAGCCCGCTGCGCCGGTTGCGGGCGATCGAGACGCTGACGCGCGCCGGCATCCCGGTGCATGTCAACGTTGCGCCGGTGATCCCGTTCATCAATGAACCCGAGATCGAGCGGATCCTCGAAGCAGCCGCGCGGGCCGGCGCCGTGAAGTCGCACTACACCGTGCTGCGGCTGCCGTGGGAAGTCAGTCCGTTGTTCGAACAGTGGCTTGCCGCGCACTTCCCAGACAGGGCGCAACGCGTCCTCAACCGGGTGCGTGACATGCGTGATGGCAAGAATTACGACGCCCGGTTCGGTGCTCGCATGAAAGGCACCGGCACGTGGGCAGCGCTGGTGCGACAGAGATTCGACAAAGCGAGCGCGAAATTCGCTCTCGACGGCAAGCGTCCCGACCTGCGTGCCGACCTGTTCGTCGCTCCACGCTCCTCCGGACCGCAACTGGGACTGTTCTAGAACCGATGTTGAAACCTATTGCGCCAGGCCGAGCGTACGTTCGTAGTAGGTCTGGAACAGCAGGGCGATCGTCGCCATCAGGGCGACTGCACCGCCGGCCAGCGTAGCGATGGCGACCAGGACGGCATCCCAGCCACTGTTGTTCTTGCGCGAGCTTCCCGCGTTGTACGCGGCGTCGAAGCGCTCGTCCGGCATCAGCGCGATGACAAGCGCCTGGATGAAGCCTGCCGTGACCGGGACCATCAGCAGGAAGAACGCCGGCGACTGATACCAGTTGCGCACGCCGATCAGCAGAGGCAAGGTCATGGCCGTGATGGCCAGCGGCAGCCACCAGAATTTCTGGCTTAGATAGAGTCGGTTGAGGCCTAGCGCGCCCCCCAGCGACGCCAGCAGGGCGGCCAGGGCCTTGTGATGGAATTTCGCCATACGGAAACCACGTGCTTGAATGCAGTTGGCCATCATACGGAGCCAGCGATGTGACCCTGTTCGTGCGGCCTGGGGTGACCGACCCACCAAGAAGGCGGCCTGCGCGCGCAAATCGGTCCGGCTTGCCTGGTGCCGCGGCCGACGGATACAATCGCGGGTTTTCCGCGTTGCCGCACGAGTCGGGTGTCAGAAGCAAGTCGGCGGGCTATGCCTGCCGTGAACCCGCCGAGGGTCGGCGCGCCGGAGCGTTAGCAAAACCCACAGGACAGACGTTGTCCAGTCGGCACGACCGAAATCCACGTGGTGGTCGGTGATGCCGCATCAGAACTGAAGGAAGAAACAATGGTCGTGATTCGACTTGCCCGGGGCGGCGCAAAGAAGCGGCCGTTTTTCAATATCGTGGCCACGGATTCGCGCAACCCGCGCGACGGCCGGTTCATCGAGCGTGTCGGGTTCTACAACCCGGTCGCGGCCGAAAACGAGCCCAAGCTGCGCATCGCGGCGGACCGGCTCAGCTACTGGGCCGGCGTGGGCGCGCGTGTGTCGCCGACGGTCGCGCGCCTGGTCAAGGAACATGCGCCGAAGCAGGGCGCAGCCGCCGCGTAGTGATGTCAGAAGGATCCGCGGCTGCGACAACGCCGCCGGATCTGGTGGAACTCGGCGCGGTGCACGGCGCCTACGGTGTGAAGGGTTGGGTTCGCGTGGCGCTGCGGGGCTCTGATGGAGGGGTACTGCAAGACGCCCGCACGTGGTGGTTGCTCGAACCCGATGGCGTGCGGCCGATCGTGCCGCAAGCGTGCAGGCGACATGGCGCTGCGCTGCTGGCCAAGTGGGCCGGGTGCGAGTCGAAGGAAATGGCCGAGGCCCTGAAGGGCGTGGCGCTGGCGGTTCCCCGCAGCGAATTTCCTCCTCCGGCGCAGGGCGAGTTCTACTGGGTCGACCTGCTGGGGTGCGGTGTGGTCAATCGCGGCGGAGACCACCTGGGTGAGGTCGCCGGGCTGCGCGAGAACTCGGGCGGCCAGTGGCTTGAAGTGAGCAGTGGCCCGGATGGCGAAGTGCGGCTGATTCCGCTGGTCGAGCAGTTTGTTGAGAGCGTGGACCTGAGGCAGCGGGTGGTGCGGGTCGACTGGAACAACGAGTGGTGACAGGGACGGGTGATGCGCTTCGACGTCGTCACGCTTTTCCCCGCGATGTTTGCGGCGATCACCGAGCATGGCATCACCCGGCGCGCCTTCGAACTGGGCTTGTGGTCACTGGCGACGTGGAACCCACGTGACTTTACGTCGGACGCCCACCGGACCGTCGATGACCGGCCCTATGGCGGCGGGCCGGGGATGGTGATGATGGCCGAACCGCTGGCGCTCGCGCTCGATGCGGTCCGGGAAGACGGCGGGGCCGCGCGGGTCGTGGCGCTGGCGCCGAACGGACGGCCACTGACAGACGCCCGGGTGCGCCAATGGGCAACGCAGGGCGGATCGCTGGCTGTAGTGTGCGGGCGTTACGAGGGGATCGACCAGCGCTTCCTCGATGACTGCGTCGACGAGGTGGTGTCGGTCGGTGACTTCGTGATGTCGGGCGGGGAACTGGCGGCCATGGCACTGATCGATGCCGTGGTTCGGCAGCTGCCTGGCGCACTGAAGGACGCATCGGTGGATGATGAGTCGTTCGCGACCGGGTTGCTCGACGGGCCGCATTACACGCGGCCCGAAAGCTGGCGCGGGACCGCGGTGCCGGCGGTGCTGATGTCGGGGCACCACGCCGACATCGAGATCTGGCGTCGTCGCGAGGCATTGCGGGCGACGATGCGGGACCGGCCGGAACTTATCCGGGCGGCACGCGCGGAAGGGCGACTTTCCACGCGCGATGAAAGAGATCTGCGCGAACTTGCGCAGACAGGTGCAGCGGAGTCCGAGTCCGCTGCGTGAAGTGAATCCATCCTCTCGGGCGGCATACAACGATGACAGCCGCACGATGATGGAATTAGGAGCTGACAATGAACATCATTCAGAAACTGGAACAGGAAGAACTGGCGCGCGTGTCCGTCAACAAGTCGATTCCCGACTTCGCGCCGGGTGACACGGTGATCGTCAACGTCAACGTCGTCGAAGGCACCCGCAAGCGCGTGCAGGCCTACGAGGGCGTCGTGATCGGCCGTCGCAACCGCGGACTGAACTCGTCCTTCGTGGTGCGCAAGGTGTCGAGCGGCGAAGGCGTCGAGCGCACGTTCCAGTTGTATTCGCCGACGATCGCATCGATCGAGGTGAAGCGCCGCGGTGATGTCCGCCGCGCCAAGCTGTACTACCTGCGCGACCGTTCGGGCAAGTCGGCCCGCATTCGCGAGAAGCTCACCCACCGGAGCGCGGCAGACAAGGCAGCGGCCGACAAGGCCGCCGCGGTCGACGCCGCCGCCGACGAGGCGGCGGAATAATCTTCCCGTCCGCCTCGAGGGCCGCCACTGGCGGCCCTCTGCATTTGTCTTCGGCTGTCGCTTCATGCTGGGGCATACGATGAGTTCACCGGGAGCCACCCCGAGACGTCCGCTGTTCGATCCGGAAACCGTTCCGCACGATCCGGCATTCGACGACCCGCTGGCGCGAGGCCCGGCGTTGGCAGCGGATCGTCTGCGGCCGTCGGCACTGCGCCAGCGCTTTGCGACGCCGATCGCTTGGCAGCCCGAGCTGCGGGCGGACCCGCGCCTGTTTCTTCCGGACATGGAGCCGCGTCCCGCCGCTGTCCTGGTCCCGCTGATCGTGCGCGGCAACGACGTGCAGGTGCTGTTGACCCAACGCACCGCGCACCTCAACGATCATGCCGGACAGATCAGCTTTCCAGGCGGCAGCGTCGAGGAACACGACTCGGACCCGATCGCAACGGCGCTGCGTGAAGCCGAAGAAGAAGTCGGACTGCGCTCTGCAATCGTTGACATCGTCGGGACCCTCCCGGAGTACACGACCGCGACCGGTTTCCGTGTCACTCCGGTGGTCGGCATGGTCGAGCAGCCGTTCACGCTCACGCTCGATACGTTCGAAGTATCCGAGACGTTCGAGGTTCCACTGGCGTTCCTGATGGACCCGGCTCATCACGAGCGGCGCATCGTCGCGCTGGGCGACTTCGCACGTACGTTCTACGCGATGCCGTATGAGGCGATGCGCCGTTATTTCATCTGGGGTGCGACGGCCGCGATGCTGCGCAACCTGTACCAGTTCCTGCGCGCCTGATCGGGCGGAGGCCGCCACTACAATGCAACGAGGAGGATGCAAGTGGCCTGGCTATCGCTGGTGATCACGCTGCTCATCGAGCAGTTGCGGGCGCTGCCGAGCGAAAACCCGGTGTACGCATCCGTGCGACAGGTGTCGTCGTGGGCAGAGCACAACCTCAACGCAGGGCGCCCCCGGCATGGTTTCTATGCCTGGATGCTGGTCGTCGTCGGCCTCACGATCGCCGTCGGTGCGCTGTACTCGGTGCTGGTCTCGATCAACTGGTTTCTCGGGCTGGCACTCAACGTGCTCGTCCTGTACTTCGCACTCGGTTTCCGGCAGTTCAGTCACCGTGGCACCGAGATCCAGATTGCGCTGGCCAACGGCGACCTCGCGGCGGCCCGCCACGAGCTCACCGCATGGAAGCGACTCAGTGACCCGTCGTTCAGCGCGGCCGATCTTGCGCCGGAGGAAGTGGTCCGGCAGGCGATCGAGCACGGACTGCTGCTGGCACAGCGCCACGTGTTCGGAGTGTTCTTCTGGTTTGTACTGCTACCTGGCCCCATGGGGGCGGTCTTCTACCGGCTCGCCGAACATTCGTCCCGGGTCTGGAGCCGAGCGCCGCTGCCGCCCACGCCGCCCGATCGTTTCGGGGAGTTTGCACGCCAGGCCTTTGCCTGGATCGACTGGGCTCCGGCGCGCCTGACGGCGCTGGGCTATGCCATCGTCGGCGATTTTGAGGGGGCGATCTATTGCTGGCGCCAGGTCGCACGCAAGCCGGGGACCGATGGCATGCCATCCCCCGACTCGCGCACCCTGATACTCGCGACCGCCGGCGGCGCACTCGGTCTGCGACTGATGTCGGAAGCGGAGTCGGCGCGGTACTTCGACGAAGCGGGTAACGAAGGCGCCGGACTGGCCGAGCCGCGCCCGCCTGCTGTACGAGCCGTCGTTGGGCTGGTCTGGCGCTCGCTTCTGCTCTGGCTCGCCCTGCTGCTGTTGATGACTCTGGCGAACTGGCTGGCCTGACGTAATCGAAGGTCGGCCGACACAGGCTTGCAGCCGCGACCCGGCCGGGTCAGGCCGGTCGCACGGCCCCACACTGCCAGCACGCGCCGAACTGCGGCTCTGACGATTCGCCGCACGCGGCGCAGTGCCAGTTCGGACCACGCACCGGACGCCGCAGTTCCTGCAGGATCTCTCGTGCGCGCGACTCATCGGCATCGCGTTCGATCCACACCTGCGGCGCGCACTCGAGGAACGGAATCTCACCGATGGCACCGGACAGCGTCGTGTTGCGCAACTGGCAGCGGATGCCTGCCGCGCGCAGCGATTCGGCCCAGATCGTGGCCAGCACCAGGTGGTCCGCGCGCGCCAGCAGTTTCACCGCGTGCTCCCTGCGATCAGTGATTGATAGAAATCGTAGCGGCTCGATGCCACCTCGCCTGCCGTCACTGCAGCACGGATAGCGCAGTCCGGCTCGACCAGGTGCCGGCAGTCGGCGAATCGGCACCTGCCCAGGTGCGATGCGAACTCCGGAAAGCCGGCCACGATCTGGGCCGGAGTCAGGTGTGCGAGGCCGAACTCCTGGAAGCCCGGTGTGTCCACGATGGCGCCCCCGTAGGGCAGCCTGAACCAGCGTGCCGCGGTCGTGGTCTGCTTGCCGAGGTCGAGGCGTTCCGAGTACTCGCGTGTTCGTGCCTGTGCTTCAGGTACCAGCAGATTGAGCAAGGTCGACTTGCCCATGCCGGACTGCCCGACCAGCAATGAGCTCTTTCCCTGCGTGATCTGCCGGAGCGTCGCGAGGGTCTCGTCGGGCCGGGAGCGCGCAGAAACGGCGGCCGTGCGCCAGCCCAGTCGGCCGATCTGTGCCACCACGGCCTGTGCGGCTTCGGCGCCATCGTCGAGGTCGGTCTTGTTGCGGACCACGATGCCCTCGATGTCCGCTGCGCGCGCAGCCACCAGTGCCTTCCACAGGAACCACAGGTTGAAAGTCGGTCGCGAGGCGAACACGATGATGACCTGGTCGATGTTCGCCGCGAGTTCTTTCGTGCGAAACGCATCGGCGCGGTACAGCAGGCTCGTGCGCGGCTCGATCGACTCGACCGCAGCCTGCCCCGGAGCTGACGCGCTGGCGACGACGCGATCGCCGACGACGAGGTCGCTGCGGCGGCCGCGGCGCACCGCAGACCACGACGCGCCGGCGTCGTCCTCGAGCAGCGAGGTGCGGCCAAAGGTGCCAATGACACGAGCGGGAAACCGGGGCAGGTCACTGCGCCCGGCGGATTTCATGCGTGCGCGACGGCCGCCAGGCGTGCGACGCGCAGCGAGGCGGGCGGGTGCGAGTCGTAGAAGGCCGAGTGGATCGGGTCGGGCGTCAGGGTCGAGGCGTTGTCCTCGTAGAGCTTCACGAGTGCGTTGACAAGGTCCTGTGCCGACGCATGGCGGGCGGCGAAGGCATCCGCCTCGAACTCGTGCCGGCGCGAAAAGTGGCTCGCGACGGGGGCGAAGACGAACGTGAACACCGGCAACACCAGCATGAAGAGCACCAGGGCCGCGCCTTCGTTGCCACCATCGAGCGCAGGTGTGACACCGAGGCCGGTGTAGAACCACGGGCGGGCCGCAAGCCAGCCGAGCAGCGCGAGAAACACGAGGCTCGCAAAAAAGGAAAACGCCAATCGTTTGGCGATGTGCTTGAGCTTGAAGTGCCCGAGTTCGTGGGCCAGCACGGCTTCGATCTCGGAGGGTTGCAGCCGTTCGACCAGCGTGTCAAAGAAAACGATGCGCTTGGCGCGCCCGAGCCCGGTGAAGTAGGCGTTGCCGTGAGCGGAACGGCGCGACCCGTCCATCACGAACACCCCTTTGCTGGAAAATCCCGTGCGTGTCAGCAGTTCGGCAATGCGCTGCGCGAGCCCGGAATCCTTCAGCGGCTCGAACTTGTTGAACAACGGTGCGATCACGGTCGGGTAGATGACGAGCACGAGCGCGTTGAAGCTCACCCACAGCAGCCACGCATAGATCCACCACCACTGCCCCGCGCCACGCATCAAGGCGACTACGGCAGCCAGGAGCGGCAATCCGAGCACGGCGGCCAGCGCGAACGACTTGGCCAGGTCCGTGAGCCAGAGCGTCGGCGTCATGCGGTTGAAGCCGTAGCGCTGCTCGATATGGAACTGCCGGAACCACGAAAACGGAAGATCGACAATCCCGAGCGCGACCACGACGACCGCGACGAAGAGCAGCTGAAACGCAATCCCATCGTCGATGACGTTACGCAGCACATCGGCGATCCACTGCAGGCCGCCGAGCAGCGTGAGCAGCACGAGCAGCGCCGCGCCGACGGCGGTCTCTATCAGTGCGAGCCGCGTTTTGGCGATGGTGTAGGACGCCGCCTTGCGATGTGCCTCGAGCGTGACCCGGTCGGCAAACTGCCGCGGGACGGCATCGGCATGTCGGCCGACGTGACGTACTTGCCGCCACGACAGCCAGTATTTCAGGCCGACCATCAGCAGCAGAAAGACAACGAATGTCAACGAGAGGAACTGGGACATGGACAAGAGCTGCGGTACTCGATGCGCATCGGCATCCGCCAGGATCAGCGGGTCGCGCGGGTCGGCAAGGTTCGCCGTGCGACAATCGCGCGCCCTTCGACCGGATCGATGCGCATTGATCGATCAACGCGGGAATTATGTCACAGCCCCCTCTCGAATCTGCCGTTCGTGCCGAGCGTTACAGCGAGACGAACCTCGTCTGGGTCGACATGGAAATGTCGGGGCTGAACCCCGACTCCGACCGCGTGCTCGAAGTCGCAGTGGTCGTCACCGATGCCGAGCTTGAAGTCATTGCCGAAGGTCCCGTGCTTGTCATTGCACAGTCAGAACGGGTCCTGCAGGGCATGGACAGCTGGAACACCTCGACCCACGGTCGCTCGGGGCTGACCGCCAAGGTTCGTTCGTCGACGCTCGACGAGTCCACGGCAAGCGACATCCTGATCGAATTCCTGCAGCGCCATGTACCGCGCGGCAAGTCGCCGATGTGCGGCAACTCGATCTGTCAGGACCGGCGCTTCATGGCGCGGTGGATGCCGCAGCTCGAGGCGTATTTTCATTACCGCAACCTCGATGTCAGCACGCTGAAGGAACTCGCGCGCCGCTGGAATCCATCGGTCTACCGCTCGTTCGAGAAGAAGAGCCGGCACGAGGCGCTGGCCGACATCTACGAGTCGATCGACGAGCTCAAGCACTACCGCGCGCAGTGGTTGCGCGCCGCGATCGCGTCCTAGGCTTTGCGCACAGGGGCCGACGCGGACTGCGCGTCCGTGGGGTCGGCACGTTCTTTCGCGACGGTAGTGCGGGCATCCTGCGCGCTGACCCAAGCACGCCCGAAGGCGACACCGAGAGCCAGCAGGACGGGACCAAGGATCACCCCGATGAACCCGAACGCGACGACGCCACCGAGAACGCCGAGAAAAATCATGCCGAGCGACAGAGTCGAGCCGCGAGCGATCAGGATCGGCTTGAGGAAGTTGTCGATGCTGCTGATGACCACGGTGCCCCAGATCACCATGAAGATGGTCCAGCCGGTCTCGCCCTTCACATAGAGCCAGATCGCCGCCGCACCCCAGATGAGCACGGGGCCCATCGGCACCACCGACAGGATGAATGTGGCGACGGCAAGCATGAAGGCACCGGGCACGCCGGCAATCAGGAAGCCGATCAGTGCGACGATGGACTGCGCCGCCGCGGTGCCGACGATGCCGACAAACACGCTGCGCGTCGTCCCGGTGACGATGGTGAGTACTTCAGTACTCATCCTGCCGGACAGTCGATCGGACACCCGCTTCAGCAGGGCGACGATGGCATCGCCGTCGCGGTAATAGAAGAAGACGATGAAGGTCACCAGCAGCAACTGCAGGATGCCGTCGCCGAGCACGCGCACGAAGGCGAGCGACAGGCGGCCGGCCGGCTCGAGTACTTTCTGCATCAGCGCCGACAGTTGCGCACGGTCGCGCAAGAGAGTTTCGAGCATTCCGTAGAGGCGCTCGCCGATGACCGGGATCGCCTTCAATGCCTCGGGGGCATGGACGCCGTCCTGAATCCACCCCTTGGCCAGTCCGACGAGCCCGGGGACCTGTTCGGCGGCCGCCGCTGACAGCAGGGTGAAGGGGATGATGACCAGTACAAGGATCGCCAGCAGCATCGTGGTTGCGGCCAACGTGGAATTTCCGCCGACCGCGCGTCGCAGTCGCTCGAACAGCGGCCAGGTCGCGATGGCCAGCACGCCTGCGAACACCATCGCTGACACAAAGGGCTGCAGCACCATGAAGATGCCGACCAGAATGAGCGCGGCTCCGCCGAAGCGGAACACGTTGTCGAAATTGGCTTGGATGGAGGGCATGTCGGTTCGGAGCCGGGTGCGATGGCACAGCTTAACGGGTCAGGTCGTGCGGCGGGTGCGGCGCCTGCTCTGGAAGCGATCGCGGAGCTTGCAGGCGCCTCGACACGCACGCGGATTTTTCGCACGCAGGGAGCAGACCCGATGGGCTGCTGGAACCGCTCATCGCGCCTGCAGGCGCGATGACGCACCCGCGGGCGTTTCTCGCGCAGGCGAGAAACGCCTACGCGGGTGTCCCCCCGCCGGGAATTGAACCCAGATCTAGCGCTTAGGAGGCACTTGTTCTATCCGTTGAACTACGGGGAGTGCGGCCAGTATAGCGATCGCCCTCACGTAGAATCCGCCGCCGGACGACGACACACGGACAGGCCGCAGGGGAGACGACACGCGACACGTCGCGATCGGTTCAACCTTGAGTCCATGGCCGGGTTCGCGGCCGTTGCCTATTGCGTGATCAACTCGACGCCTGCCAGCAATGGCGCGCCTTGACAGGCGAATCGGGCGATGTTTTCCACAGCAGCTGGGGACAACTCCTCACCGGTTTTTTGCAATGCAGAGCAAGCCACGTACCGACCAACGCAAAGCGGCTGACTACGGCGAGGCGTCAATACGCGTCCTCAAGGGACTGGAGCCGGTGCGCCAGCGTCCCGGCATGTACACGCGCACCGACAGTCCGTTGCACATCATCCAGGAGGTGATCGACAACGCGTCGGACGAGATGCTCGCCGGATTCGGACACCGTATCGATGTCACGCTACATGGCGACGGCTCGGTCAGTGTCGATGACGATGGACGCGGCATCCCGGTTGGACTGCATCCGGAGGAAAAGGTCCCGGTGGTCGAGATCGTGTTCACCCGCCTTCACGCCGGCGGAAAGTTCGACAAGCGCGCCGGAGGGGCCTACTCCTTCGCCGGCGGCCTGCACGGCGTCGGCGTATCGGTGACCAACGCGCTGTCGTCCCGTCTCGACGTGACTGTCTGGCGCGACGGCAAGCTGCATACGATCGGCTTCGCGGACGGCGAAGTGAGCCAGCCGATCAAGTCGGCGTCGGCGAAGGGCCAGGCCAAGTCCACCGGTACGCGGGTGCGGGCGTGGCCGAACCCGAAGTACTTCGATGCGGCGCATGTTCCGGTGGACGAACTCGAGCGCCTGTTGCGCAGCAAGGCC
Organism: uncultured beta proteobacterium; assembly: GCA_963769745.1. Lineage (GTDB taxonomy): Bacteria > Pseudomonadota > Gammaproteobacteria > Burkholderiales > Burkholderiaceae_F > JALORV01. Next base: position 80,639 of record CAVYNB010000029.1, on the reverse strand, counting down.
GTGCTGTTGCCGGGAACTGACGTCTCACTCACGCTCGAAAAGACCGGAGTGACTCAGCGCTGGCGCTATGAAGGGGGATTGCGCGAGTACCTGCTCGGATCGCTGCCGGCCGATCCGATGCTGCCGCCCTTCGAGTCCAGCGGATTCGCTTCGGCCGATGACGAAACCTACGCCGAGGGCGAGGGTGCCAGCTGGGTCGTCGTCTGGACCGAAGACGGCGCCATCACGCGCGAGTCCTACGTGAACCTGATCCCGACGCCGGCCGGCGGTACGCACGAGGCCGGTCTGAGGGACGGTCTGTTCAACGCCGTGCGCGCATTCGTCGACGCCCACGGCCTGCTGCCCAAGGGCGTCAAACTGCTTCCGGAAGATGTCTTTGCGCGGTCGAGCTTCGTGCTGTCCGCCAAGGTGCTCGATCCGCAGTTCCAGGGGCAGATCAAGGAACGCCTGAACAGTCGCGACGCCTTGCGGCTTGTGTCGTCGTTCGTCCGGCCACAGCTCGAGTTCTGGCTCAATCAGCATCCGAACGAAGGCCGACAACTCGCCGAACTCGTGATCCGGCAGGCACAGGCGCGGGCGCGCGCGGGCCAGAAGGTCGAGAAGAAGAAGGGCTCGGCGGTGGCCGTGTTGCCGGGCAAGCTGACCGACTGCGAGTCCACGGAACTCACGCGCAATGAACTCTTCCTGGTCGAGGGCGACTCGGCGGGCGGCTCGGCGAAAATGGGGCGCGACAAGGAATTCCAGGCGATCCTGCCGCTTCGTGGCAAGGTACTCAACACCTGGGAAGTCGAGCGCGACCGCCTGTTCGGCAATGCGGAAGTGCACGACATCGCGGTGGCGATCGGTGTCGACCCGCACGGCCCGTCGGAGGTCGTGAATCTCGATGGCCTGCGCTACGGCAAGATCTGCATTCTTGCCGATGCCGACGTCGATGGCTCGCACATCCAGGTGCTGTTGCTGACGCTGTTCTTCCGGCACTTTCCGCAGCTTGTCGACCTCGGGCATATCTTCGTTGCCCGGCCGCCGCTGTTTCGCGTCGACGTCAGTGCACAGGGCAAGCGGCCGGCGCGACGCCTGTACTGCCTGGACGACGCCGAACTGGATGCCACGCTCGAGAAACTGGCCGACGAGGGCGTCCGGGAAACAGCCTGGAGCATTGCGCGCTTCAAGGGGCTCGGCGAGATGAGTCCGGAACAGCTGTGGGAGACGACGATGGCGCCGGACACGCGGCGGCTGCTGCGGGTCGGTCTCGGCGATCTCACCGCCGAAGGAACCGCCGCGACGATGACGATGCTGATGGGGCGTGCCGAAAGCCAGGCGCGACGTGCCTGGCTCGAGGAGCACGGCCACGAGGTCGAAGCGGACGTTTAGCCTGCAGCGAGGCGGCCAACAAGGCGGCCGACAAGGCTGCGCAACGAGGCGGCCCTGCAAGTCGAGGATTGACCCTCAACCTCCCGTTACTGGGGTGTATTGAATGCCCGGGCTTGCGGGCATACTTGCGCGCGGTCGCGACCGCCGACCGTAGTTGCCGACCGTCGGGCGCGATCAATAAGGGGCCATTCATTTCCGCATGAAGGACGCGCAGCCTACCGCTGGCATGGTGAGCTCTCCGCCCACCGTGGACATGCCGCTTTCCGCGCCGAAACTGGCCTGGGTGCGCTGGTCCGTGGGCGCGCTGGCGCTCGTCCTGCTCGTCACGCTAGCGGTCCCTTTGCTGCTGTCGGAGCAGTTCAAGCTCGACCATCCGGTCGCACTTCAGTCGTTCGAATGGGCGCACCGGATCATTGCCGGCTCGCTCGGGGTGGTGCTGTTTGCCTGGATCGTGAATGCCCAGCGGGCGCAGCACCGGGCGCGGGTCCGCGCCCGGCTCTGGGAACAGTCGATCGAGTCGATGAAGGTTGGCGTGGCGCTGTGGGACGCCGGCGACCGGCTGATCGGCTGCAACGATGCGTATCGGGCGCTGTATTCGGAAGTCGCCGATCAGCTCGTGGCGGGAAAGACCTATCGCGAGCTGATGACCGCCTACTTCGACGTGGCGCCAGCCGAAGTCGTCGACAGTCGGACGCTCGACGAATTCATCAGCGACGGGGAGCGGCGCCGTCGTCGGGGCTCCGAAGTCAGCGAGGTCGTGCGTCACCACCGGGGTCGGTGGCTCCTGATGACGGACTGCCGCACGGCCAACGGCGGCATCATCTGCTTCCGCAGCGACGTGACGGAGCAGAAGGTCATCGAGCACGAGCTGACCAAGCGCCGCAAACTGATCGATGATCTTGCCGACCTGACCTACGACTGGTTCTGGCGCCAGGATGCCAACGGCCACTTCGTCGAGTTCTCGTCGGCGATGGAAGAACACGTCAAGGCGCCGCCGGATCGCCTGCTCGGGCAGCGGCGCGAAGACATGCCCGGGTTCGAGGCCGATCCCAATCAGTACGCCGAGTACCGCGCGCGGATGGCGCAGCGCCAGCCGTTCCCCTGGTTCACGTATCGGGCGCGGCGCGGTGACGGCACGCCCATGTGGATTGCCGTCACCGGCAAGCCGATCTTCGATGAGAAGGGCGAGTTCCAGGGCTACTACGGGGCCGGGCGCGACGTCACCGAGCGCGAAGACACGGTCGTCGCCCTGCGCCGCAGCGAGGAGCGGTTCCGGGCGCTGACGATGCTCGCGACCGAGTGGTACTGGGAGACCGACACCGATCTGCGCGTCACGTCCGTGCGCGGGGAACCCGGCCGGCAGGAACGCGTGGCGGAATGGACACTGAACCGGCGCTTCTGGGAGTTCGATCACATCGACCCCGCGTTTGCCGTCGACTGGACCGTCCTGCGCGAGCGCGTGGCGCGCCGCGAATCGTTTCGCAACGTCAAGCTGAAGCTGCGCAACGGCGAGGATGTTGCCTACTATGAACTGGCCGGCCAGGCGGTGGTGGAGCGCGGCGAGTACATCGGCTATCGGGGCCTTGCCTGGGATGTGACCGAGCGCGAATCGCTGATCTCGCGGATCTCCGACAGCGAAGCGCGCTTCCGGGCACTCACCGAGCTGTCGTCGGACTGGTACTGGGAAATGGACGAGAACCTGCGCTTCACCCTGCTGAGGCAGGGTGCGCGCGGGTCATTCGGCCTCAACGACGAAGAGGTGATCGGCAAGCACCGCTGGGAGCTGCCCGGGGAACTGATCCAGCCGTCGTCATGGGACGAGCACCGCGCGACCCTGCTCGGGCGCCGGCCGTTCCGCGACGTCATGTTCCGGCGCTGGATGCCGGACGGCTCGCTGGTCTACCACCTCACCAGCGGCGACCCAGTGTTCGACGCCGAAGGCGGCTTCCGCGGCTATCGCGGCATCGGCAAGAACATCAGCGACCAGATCCGTGCGCAGGAACGTATCGAGCGACTCGCGACGGTCGACGCGCTGACGCAGCTTTCCAACCGCCAGACTTTCGACGAGCGTGCAGGACGCCTGCTGGCGACGTCGTATGCCGAGGGCAAGCGCTGTGCGCTGCTGTTCATCGATCTCGACAACTTCCGCCTGCTGAACAATGGCTACGGCCACCGTGTCGGCGACGAGATGCTGGCGATCGTCGCCAGCCGCATGCGCGATGTCGTCGCCGAGCCGCACCTGCTCGGCCGCCGCGGCGGCGACGAACTGGTCGCCCTGCTGGTCGACCTGCAGCGGCCCGACGCGGCCGTCGAGGTCGCGCGCAAGCTGATCGACTCGATCTGCGAACCCGCGCGCATTCTCGGCATGGAAATCGCCGTCACGGCGTCGATCGGAATCAGCTTCTTTCCCCAGGACGGCATCGACCTCGACTCACTGCTCAATGCCGCCGATGCGGCGATGTACCAGGCCAAGGACAGCGGTCGCCGCACCTATGCCTTCTACACGCAGAACGTGGCCCGGCGCGTCGACCTGCGACTGCGGCTCGAGCAGCGCCTGCGCAAGGCGGTCGAGTCGCGCGACTTCAAGTTGTTCTATCAACCGCTGGTCTCGCTGGCGGACGGCAAGATGGTCGGCGCCGAAGCCCTGATCCGCTGGCGCGACGCCGAGTTGGGCGACATCTCGCCGGCCGAGTTCATCCCGATTGCCGAGGAGTCGGGGCTCATCGTCGGGCTCGGCGACTGGGTGCTGCGCGAGGCCTGTCGGGCGCGTCAGGAGTGGCGCCACCTGCAACTCGACATCCCGCCGGTGTCGATCAACATGTCTGGCGTGCAGCTGCGCCAGCTCGGCTGCGTCGAGGGACTGCTCGATGTGCTCAACGCGTATGAAGTGTCGCCCTCGGAGATCGAGGTCGAAGTCACCGAAACCGGCCTGCTCGACACCTCGGCGGTGTCGCGCGAGAACCTGGTGCGCATGCGCAACGCCGGCGTGCGGCTGGCGCTCGACGACTTCGGCGTCGGTTTTTCCAGCCTGGCGCACCTGCGCGACCTGCCGATCCACCGTCTGAAGATCGACCGCAGCTTCACGGTCGAGTGCATGCGCGACGCGCGCACGCTGACGATCGTCAAGGCGGTGATCGAAATGGCGCGCTCGCTCGGCATCAGCGTCACGGCCGAGGGCATCGAAACCCAGGCGCAGCAGACCTGGATGCAGCACCTGGGTTGCGACGCGGCGCAAGGCTATCTTTTCGCACGGCCGATGCCGGGCGATGACTTCATCAAGCTGTTCATCGACCGTCGCGGCGTCGGTCGCGAGCGATCGCTGATGCACTAGGACCGTCGGAGAACGTTCTGCACACCACCTACTTCAACGGCGCCTGGAGCGACGGCAACGTACCGCTGATCGGCGCGATGGACCACAGCGTCTGGCTCGGCTCGTCGATCTTCGACGGCGCGCGCTCGATCCATCGCATGGCGCCCGACCTGCGCGCCCATTGCGAGCGGACCTACGACTCCGCCGCGCGCATGGGACTCAAGCTCGACTTGCCGATCGACGAGTTGATGCGACTGTGCGTCGAAGGCATCCACCGTTTCCCGCCGGACGCCGATCTTTACATCCGGCCGCTTGTGTTTGCGACGGCCGGGCTGCTGGTGCCGGAACAGTGTGCGTTTGCGTTGACGCTGTTCGACGCGCCGCTGCCGCCGTTCGAGGGTTTCTCGGCACACCTGTCGCAGCGACGCCGGCCGTCGCCGCTTTCGGCAGTCACCGATGCCAAGGCCTCGGCGCTGTACCCGAACGTCGCGCGCGCGCTGCGCGAGGCGGCCGCGGCCGGGTACCAGAACGCAGTCGTGCTCGATCCCGATGGCAACGTGGCGGAATTTGCGACCGCCAACCTGTTCTTCGTTGCAGCCGACGGAGACGTGGTGACGCCGGCCGCAAATGGAACTTTTCTCGCAGGCATCACACGTGCGCGCGTGATGCGACTGCTCGCCGCCGAGGGCATCGAGGTGCGTCAGCGCACCGTCAGGCCGCAGGAACTCGACGTCGCACGCGAGATCTTCAATTCCGGCAACTACGGCAAGGTAATGCCTTGCACCCGCTACGGCGAGCGTGAACTGCCGATCGGGCCTGTCGCCACACTGGCACGCCAGCGCTACATGGAGTTCGCGGCCACCTGTCGTGTGTGAGGCCGGCTGCATGGGGCCTTCGCGACGCGCGTCGGGCACTCCGTAGAATCCTGCATCGCCTGAAACGCACGAGAGGCGCTAACTATTCATGCTTGAGCAACAGACACTGTTCCCCGCCCCGGGCGGGCGCGACGGCGATGGCAGCGATGCGCTGACGCTGGCCGATTTCGCCCAGCGCGCCTACCTCGACTACGCGATCTCGGTCGTGAAGGGGCGCGCACTGCCCGATGGTGCGGACGGCCAGAAGCCGGTCCAGCGCCGCATTCTCTTCGCGATGAACGAGATGGGCCTGGCCTCGGGCGCGCGCCCGGTGAAGTCGGCGCGGGTCGTCGGCGACGTGCTCGGTCGATTCCATCCGCACGGCGACCAGGCTGCGTATGACGCGCTGGTGCGCATGGCGCAGAACTTCACGCTCAGGTATCCGCTGATCGACGGGCAGGGCAACTTCGGCAGTCGCGATGGCGATGGCGCAGCCGCGATGCGCTACACCGAGGCGCGGCTCACGCCTATCGCGCGCCTGCTGCTCGACGAGATCGACGAAGGCACGGTCGATTTCATGCCGAACTATGACGGGTCGACGCAGGAGCCGCGGCTGTTGCCGGCGCGCCTGCCGTTCGTGCTGCTCAACGGTGCGTCTGGCATCGCGGTCGGCATGGCGACCGAGGTGCCGTCGCATAACCTGCGTGAAGTCGCGGCCGCGACACTGCTGCTGCTGGCCAATCCGAAGGCGAAGCTCGACGACGTGCTTGCCAAGCTGCCGGGGCCGGATTTTCCCGGCGGCGGACAGATCATCTCGCCGGCAAGCGATATCCGGGACATTTACACAAGCGGCCGAGGCAGCCTGAAGGTGCGGGCACGCTGCGAGTTCGAAGATCTGGCGCGCGGGCAGTGGCAGCTGGTCGTGCGTGAACTGCCCCCGTCGACCTCGGCCCAGCGCGTGCTCGAGGAAATCGAGGAATTGACGAATCCGAAGGTCAAGGCCGGCAAGAAGGCTCTGAGCTCCGACCAGCAGCAGACCAGGCAGCTCATGCTGTCGGTGCTCGACACCGTGCGCGACGAGTCAGGCAAGGATGCGGCCGTGCGCCTGGTCTTCGAGCCTCGCACCTCGAAGATCGATCGCGACGAATTCGTGCGCACGCTGCTGGCGCAGACCAGCATGGAAACCAGCACGCCGATCAACCTCGTCATGATCGGCCGGGATGGCCGGCCGCGCTGCAAGCCGATCGTCGAGATCCTGTCCGAATGGATCGACTTCCGCGTCGATACGGTGCGGCGACGCTCGCAGTATCGCCTGCAGAAGGTCGAGGACCGGATCCACATCCTGGAGGGGCGTCAGGCGGTCCTGCTCAACATCGACAAGGTCATCAAGCTGATCCGCGGGTCCGACGAGCCCAAGCCGGACCTGATGAAGGCGTTCAAGCTCACGGAACGGCAGGCCGAAGACATCCTCGAGATCCGCCTGCGCCAGCTGGCGCGACTCGAAGGCATCAAGATCGAGCAGGAGCTGGCCGAGCTGCGCAAGGACGAGGGAGCGCTGCGCAAGCTGCTCGGTGCCGACGCAGCGCTGCGCAAGCAGGTCGCGCGCGAGATCGAGGACGATGCGAAGAAGTACGGCGATGCGCGACGCACGCTGATTGAGACCGCCGAGCGCGCCGCTGTCGAGGTCAAGGTGCTTGATGAGCCAGTGACCGTCATCGTTTCCGAGAAAGGCTTCGTGCGCGCGCGTACCGGACATGGTCATGACGCGACCCAGTTCTCGTTCCGGACCGGTGATGTCCTGTATGGCGCCTTTGAATGCCGCAGCGTCGACCAGCTGATCGCGATCGGCAGCAACGGTCGCGTCTACTCGGTGCCAGTGGCGCAATTGCCGTCGGCGCGCGGCGACGGTGCCCCGGTCACCTCGATGATCGAACTCGAGGCCGGTTCGCGCCTGGTGGGCTATGTCGCGGGCAGCGCCGAGACGCCGTTGCTTCTGGCCACCACCAATGGCTACGGCTTCGCCACTGCGCTCGGCGACATGCTGTCACGGCAGAAGGCGGGCAAGCAGTTCATCACCGTCGACGACGACGCCGAACCGCTGCGGCCGCAGCTCGTCAAGGCCGAAAGCGATCGATCGATTGCGTGTCTTTCGGCAAAGGGACGCGTGCTGGTGTTCGACGCCGCCGAGATCAAGGCACTATCGGGCGGAGGACGGGGCGTGACGCTGATGGATCTGGACGACGGCGAAAAGCTGCTGACGGCATTGCCGATCGGCAGCGGCGCGGTCATGCAGGCGACCCGTGGCTCGGCCGGCAAGCCGGTCGAGGTCCGGCTGGTCGGGGCGCAGCTCCAAGCCCAGCATGGCCATCGTGCGCGCAAGGGCAAGCTCGTCGACTCGAAACTGAAACCGCCGTTCGCGCTGCTGCGGCTGCCGGAAGCCTGAGCGATGAGTACGTGGCGTCCTGTCCTGACACGCCAGCCTGAGAGGCCTGCATGAGACTCCTGTACACCGGGCTGCTGTTCATCCACCTGATCGGCGTCGTGCTGTGGGTCGGCGGGATGTTCGTCCTTCACTTCGCGGTGCGGCCGGCCGCGGCCGGCCAGCTGCCGCCGCCGCAGCGGCTGCCGCTGCTGGCGAACGTGCTGGGACGATTCTTCTTCTGGGTCTCGATCGCGATCGTCGCCATCCTGGCCAGCGGTGTCGGCCTGATCCTCGGAGCCGGCGGCTTCGCCAATGCACATGCCTCCGTGCACCTGATGTTCGTGCTCGGGCTGGTGATGATGGCGATCTTCGTCTACATCCGTTTCGCGCCGTTTCCGCGACTTCAGCGCGCGGTTGCCGCCTCCGATTGGCCCGCGGCCGCGAAGGAACTCGACCGGGTCCGCAAGCTCGTCGTGACCAACCTGGCGCTGGGCGTCGTCACGACGGCCGTGGCCACCCTCGGGCGCGCGCTGCTGTAGAGCACGCCTGGAAGCGTCAGACCGTCAGGGACCCGCGCGCGACCAGCACGGCACTGCCGCCGACGCGGACGGTTCGGGCCACCGCTCCGAGCTGTTCGTACTCAAGCGTGATTTCGCTGGGTCGGCCGATTTCCTGGCCCTGCAGGATCTGCCAGCGGTGCGAGCCGTCTCGGGTCGTGACATGGCGGGCGAGCCAGCCCGCCAGTGACGCTGCCGCGGAACCCGTGGCCGGGTCCTCGGCCACACCCAGTCCGGGGGCGAACATGCGAACTCGCCAGCTCGCGTCGCCGGCGCGCGCGATCAGGTAAACCTTCTGCGTGACGGCACCAGCGAGCATGTTTCGCCAGCACTCCAGGTCGAGCCGGGCTCTCGCCAGGGCATCCACGTGAGCCAGTGGCACGACGAGAAATGGCACGCCGCACGACCAGACCTCCGGCGTCGACGACACCGCGGCCGCATCGAGTCCCAGCATCGCGGCCATCGCCCCGCGGTCGTCGATGCGCGGCCAGAAACTCCGGCTGCTGTGCCGTCGTCAGCGTGCAGCAGGAGACCCGGCCAGCGACGGTCGCGATCGATCCGCACCGGCACCGGGCCGATGGCTTCCTCGAAGACGATGTCAGTAACGCCGGAGGCGATGCGGCCGAGGCTTGCCAGGATGAACGCCGTGCCGACCGTCGGATGGCCGGCAAAGGGCAGCTCGCCGCCAGGAGTGAAGATGCGGACGCGCGCCGTGCAGCGCGGGTCCGACGGCGGCAGCACGAAAGTCGTCTCGCTGTAGTTGAACTCGCGCGCGATGGCCTGCATCGCGCGGTCGTCGATGCCGCGGGCATCCAGCAGCACCGCGAGCGGGTTGCCGCCGAAGACATGATCCGTGAAGACATCCGCAGTGCAGTAGTCGTAGCTTGTCAACGCGTGACTCCGTGTTGCTGCTCATCGGGAGCCCCATGGCGCACTCGAGCCAGCGTGTCCCGTGCCGCCGACGCCATCAGATGCGCGTCGGAGGCGATCGATACGAAGCGGAAGCCCTTTGCGATGCGCTGCCGAGCCGTGGTGGCTTGGCCATTGTGGATTCCGGCGAGCACGCCATGAGCCTGTGCGCGGGCGAGGATATGGTCGATTGCGGAGGCGACCGGTGCCTCGACTTCGTCGAGCACCGGCCTGCACCCCAGCGACAGTGACAGGTCGGACGGGCCAACGTAAATGGCATCCAGTCCTTCGACCGAGAGGATCGCATCGAGATTGTCGAGGGCCTGCGCCGTCTCGATCATCGCGAAGCGCACGATGGTGCGATCAGCCTGCTGCGGGTAGTCGGCGCCGCCGTAAAGCAGCGCTCGCATCGGCCCGAAGCTGCGGGTGCCCCGTGGTGCGTAACTCGTGTACGCCACCAGGCGGGCCGCGTCGTCGCGCGTGTTGACCATCGGGCAGATCACGCCATAGGCGCCAGCGTCCAGGGACTTCATCAGGATGCCCGGTTCGAGCCAGGGCACTCGCACGAGCGGAACCGTGTTCGTCGTCGAAATGGCGGTCAGCATGGCGACAGCGGCCGGGTAGTCGACCAGGCCGTGCTGCATGTCGATCGTCAGCGAGTCCCAGCCCTGGTGGGCCATCAGCTCGGCCGATACTCCGCTCGGAATCGTGAGCCAGCCGTTGATGGCGGCGCGGCCCTCGGCCCACACGGAGCGCAACCCGTTTTCACGCATCGATGATCCCCTGGCGGCGGTGTAGCCCGCGCCCCACGGCACTCGGGCCGGCACACCGGCACCGTCACGATACTGCGGAACGACATCGTCGAAACTGGCCCGACGTCTGATGAGGAGCCGGTCCTTGATAATTCGCTCCTGGACCCCAATGTCCGCCCGCAGACGCGGCCGGACAACAGCAATGAATCGTGGAGGCAAGGATGGGCGCTACCGAAACGGCGGTGAAGCAGACCCTGGGATTCCAGGCGGAGGTCAAGCAGCTTCTGCAGCTGATGATCCATTCGCTCTACAGCAACAAGCAGATCTTCCTGCGCGAGCTGATCAGCAATGCGTCCGACGCGCTCGACAAGCTGCGTTTCGAGGCAATCGCGCATCCCCGGCTGCTCGAGGGACATGGCGAACTGACGATCCGCGTCGCGTTCGACAAGGCCGCGCGCACGATCACCATCTCCGACAACGGCATCGGCATGAGTCGCCAGGAGGCGATCGACCATCTCGGGACGATCGCAAAGTCGGGCACGCGTGAATTCTTCTCGCAGCTGACCGGTGACCAGCAGAAGGATGCGCAGCTGATCGGGCAGTTCGGCGTCGGCTTCTACTCCAGTTTCATCGTGGCGGATCGCGTCAGCGTGCTGACCCGGCGTGCCGGGGCCGCTTCGGGTGAAGCCGTCCTGTGGGCGAGTGACGGGGGCGGCGAGTTCACGATCGAGTCCGCGGAACGTGCGGAGAGCGGCACGGATGTGACGCTGCATCTGCGCGACGGCGAGGATGAACTGCTGAACGGCTACACGCTGAAGGGGATCATTTCGAAGTACTCGGACCACATCTCGTCGCCGATTCTCATGCGCGGGGAGAAATGGGACAAGGACAAGGGCGAAATGGTTGTCGCCGACGAGGACGAAACGGTCAATCAGGCCAGCGCGCTGTGGACGCGCGCGAAGAGCGAGATCAGCGACGAGCAGTACCAGGAGTTCTACCGGCACGTGTCGCACGATTTCGGCGAGCCGCTGGCATGGACCCACAGCCGCGTCGAGGGCCGCAGCGAGTACACGCAACTGCTTTATCTGCCGGCACGCGCGCCCTTCGATCTGTGGGACCGCAACCAGCGCCACGGCATCAAGCTGTACGTGAAACGCGTCTTCATCATGGACGATGCCGAGCAACTGATGCCGCCGTACCTGCGCTTCGTGCGCGGTGTCATCGACAGCAGCGACCTGCCGCTGAACGTCTCACGCGAGATCCTGCAGGAAAGCCGCGATGTCAAGTCGATCCGTGAGGGCTCGACCAAACGCGTGCTGTCGCTGCTCGAGGACCTGGCTGAGAACCAGAAGGAGAAGTACGCGACGTTCTGGAAGGAGTTCGGGCAGGTCCTGAAGGAGGGCATCGGCGAGGATGCCACCCACCGCGATCGGATTGCGTCGCTGTTGCGTTTCGCATCCACGGCGCCGGGCGGTGAGGAGCCGACGGTCTCGCTGCGGGACTATGTTGCGCGCATGAAGGACGGCCAGGAGCGGATCTACTACGTGACCGCCGACACCCCCGAGGCGGCGCGCAGCAGCCCGCACCTGGAAGTCTTCCGCAAGAAAGGCATCGAAGTCCTGCTGCTGACCGACCGCGTCGACGAGTGGATGCTGTCGTTCCTGCACGAGTTCGAATCGAAGCCACTGGCGTCGGTTGCCAAAGGCGGACTCGAACTTGGTGCGCTCGCCGATGAAAGCGAAAAGGCCGAGCAGCAGCAGACGGCGGACGAGTACAAGGAGCTGGTCGGCAAAGTCAAGGAGGCGCTCGGCGATCGCGTGAAGGACGTACGCGTCACGTTCAGGCTGACCGACTCCGCGTCGTGCCTGGTCAGCGACGACCAGGACATCAGCGGTCACCTGCAGCGCTTGCTGAAGGCGGCCGGGCAGAAGGCCCCGGAAGCGCGACCCATCCTCGAACTGAACCCGCGGCACGCGCTGGTCGCGCGCCTGAAGGCCGCGGAAGGCGACATCGCCGACTGGTCGAACCTGCTGTTCGACCAGGCACTGCTGGCCGAAGGAGGTCAGCTCGACGAACCCGCTCTGTTCGTGCAGCGCGTGAATCGACTTCTGCTGGATGTCGCAGCGCAGTAACGACGCTCTGCGCGGGCGACGTGCCGCCACGGCGTTGCCTGCCGCTCTACGCGGTTTTGCCCCGATCATCGACGACCGGGTCGAACGCCTGATCCTTGGCAGTTTCCCGTCGGCGGCGTCACTGGCGGCGGGCCGGTACTACGCGCATCCGCGCAACCAGTTCTGGGTCATCCTCGGACGTCTGCTGGACGAGCCGCTGGCCGAGTTGCCGTACGACGAGCGCACCCGCCGTGTGCTGGCTCACGGCGTCGGTATCTGGGACGTGTACGGTGCCTGTGAGCGAGAGGGCAGCGCCGACACGGCGATCCGCCGTGCCCGCCCCAATGCCTTCACGCTCCTGCATCGCCTGGCGCCGCGGCTGGACGACATTGCCTTCAATGGGTCGGCAGCCGGCCGATTTCGGCCGCTTTTCGAGCAAGCGGGCTTCGCGGTACGGGTGCTACCTTCCACCAGTCCCGCGCATGCTGGCCGCAGCCTCGAGCAGAAGCTCGCCCTGTGGGCAGAATGGTGGCGCGCGCCGCGCGGTGGAGTAGTGCCGGGCCCAGAGCCCGGCCGGTCGGGTGGCGAGGGCTGACTCCGGTGTCCGGGATCGGCTACCCTTGCGTCCCGGTGCGCCGGAGGCATAACGAGTCTGAATGAGCACGACAAGTACATCGGGTTCGGGACGGGCGAACCGCGCGAACGCGCAGCGCGCGCTCGTGGCGTTGCGCGCCTCGATGAGGAGCACACTCGATCCGCTGCTGCCCACCGCAGCACGCGAAGCGATCCAGGTCATCGATGCCGACGCCCAGGCGTCGGGCACGCTGAAAAAGTCGGTGCGGCGCCTGCTGGTCGATCAGCGCGAGTTTTCCAGTACGTTCTTCTCGGCGGTCGAGCGTGAGATCGATACCGCTGTCGAGGAACTGTTCCGTTCCGACCGCGACGAGAAGAAAGCCAAGGAAGCCGCCGAGAAACACGCCGGCCGCCGCGCTGTCCCTGGTCGATTACGACCAGATGGAAGAGAACATGATGCTCGACCGGTTCGCTGCGCGCATCCGCAATGCGGCCGAGGAGGAATTCGGGCCCCTGACGCAGCGGCTGGCCTCGGTGCTGGGCGTGCATGGACTGAGCGACCGTGAGAACCCGTTTCACCCGGTCCGCTTCTGCCGTGCGCTCGGCGAAGCGGTCGACAAGCTCGGGTTCAAGGGCGACCAGCGCCTCGCCGTTGTGAAAGCATTCGATGGCGCCCTCGGTCGTCCACTGACCGACCTGTACAAGGAACTGAACCGGCAATTGCGCGACCAGGGGGTCGAAGAGCGCAACACCGCGGCCACCGCGTTCAAGAACACGATGGCCGGGTTCCGCAACACCTTCGTTGCGGCGGGTCGCCCGTCGCAGGGTGGTGGAGCCGTCGGCGCCATCACCGGCGCGACCGCGGAACAGCTCCTCAGCGCGCTGTACCAGCGCATGCAGGTGCCGATGGGCGGTGCCCCGGTGCACGGCACGCCGGTCGTGCCGATCAGTTCGATCCCGACGCAGCCCTTGTTCGATCGTGCGGATTTCGCTGTTCCGACCCCTCCGGGGGCACCCGGCGCGACGGGCTTCGGTAATACCGGCATGTTCCCCGCCGGGTCGGCTGTGCCGGTGGCGCCGGGCACTCCGATGCAGTTTGCAGCGATCGATCCGGGCCTGCTCGCCTCGATCAATGAAGTCCAGCGGCTCAATGCGCTCGCCGCCGTGGCGGCGCGCAGCGGATCGGCGTCTGCCACTGCGATCAGCGAACGGGATGAAGCACAGCTGCGTGCCCATGTGTCGGAGCGGGCGACCAAGCAGATCGACAAGCTCGTGATCGAGCTGGTCGGCATGCTGTTCGACCGCATCCACCAGGACAAGCACCTGCCGGCGGAAATCAAGACGGCGCTGTCGCGCCTGCAGTTCCCGATCATGAAGGTGGCGCTGTCGGACTCGGACCTGTTCGTGTCCCCGCTGCAGCCGGCTCGCCGCCTGATGGACCGGATCGCGAGCACCGCGATCGGCTGGGTCGCGGAAGGCGAGGAGAACCAGCGCTACCTCGCAGAGGTCAACAAGGCCGTCGACACGGTCGTCGTTGCCATCAACGAAGGCCCGACGATCTTCGAAAAGGCGCTCGAGGAGTTCGAGAAGTACCTCAATGAAGAGCGCGTGCGGGACGATGATCCGATCACACGTGCCAAGCGCGCGCTCGAGGAGGCCGAGAACCGCGAAGTGATGTCGATCAATGCCGCGATCGGCATCCGTCGGGCCTTCGATGGCGTCCAGCTCGAGTCGTACCTGCGCGAGTTTCTGCTTGGAACATGGGTCACGGTGCTGGTGGCCGCGACCCTGCGGGAGCGCGCGCAGCCGGGCTTCTCCAAGAAGTTCCGCGACATGGTTCCCGATCTGGTCTGGAGCGTGCAGCCGAAAATCAATCCGGACGACCGCAAGCGACTGGTCAAGACGATCCCGGCCGTGCTCAACACCTTGCGCGAGGGGCTGCAGCTGATCGAGCACACCACGGCGCAGACGCAGGAGTTTTTCACGCGGCTGATGGCATCGCATGCGCAGGCGGTCAAGGCGCTCGAGGTCGCGTATGGGGCGCCGCCGCCGGTGGATGCCGGGATGATCAAGCGGCGCCTCGACGAAGTGAAGATCGTCGAACCGCCGCCGCCGACCGAGGGTGAAGACGAGCACTTGACGATATCGGCCTCAGTGGTGCGCAGCGCCGCGGCCGCCAACAATGCCGAAGTCAATGTCCTCGATTCGCCGCCGACGGTCGCGCCGGAAGAAATGATCCCGGTCGAACAGCTCTCGGACGTGCAGATCGACGAAATGATCGATGGCTGGGAGCGGGGCTCCTGGTTCGACCTGTATACCGGGCAGCAGGTCGAGCGCGTTCGGCTGCGCTGGATCAGCCCGCGTCGCAACTTTTATCTGTTCACCTCGGCCGAGACCGGCAAGGCGCATTCGCTGGCGCCGCTGGTGCTGCGCGGCTATGTCCGCGCCGGACGCATCCGCACGGCGGAAAGCGCGCCGCTGTTCGAGCGCGTGGTCGGCGACCTGATGCGCGATCTCGGAGCGCCCGCCGCTCAGCCCGCCTGACGTGCGACGCCCGCCGCGTCGCTCCCCGCGCACCCGGGTCACGCTGTCCGAAGAGGACGGTGTGCGCTACCTGCATTTCGGCACGGAATGGATCCAGGGTGGAATGCGCATTGCGCGTCCCTGGCAACTCGAGCTCGAGTACCAGAAGCAGATGATGCTGGTGGCGCTTTTCATCGCCGAGCCGCGTCGCATCCTTCAACTCGGTCTCGGGGCGGCGGCGCTGACCAAGTTCTGTTACCGGCATCTGCCGGCCGCGCATGTAACGGCGGTGGAATTGAGCGCCGAGGTCGTCGACACCGCACGACAGTGGTTCGCATTGCCGGCCGATGACAGCCGTCTCGATGTCGTCGAAGCGGATGCGCAGGACTACCTCGGCGAATTGCGTCGCGCCGATCGTGCCGACTGGCTGCAGGTGGACCTGTATGACGCCGCTGCGCGCGGCCCGGTCCATGATGACGCCGACTTTTACCGCATGTGCCGGCGCGCGCTGCGGCGTCCCGGCGTGGCCTGCTTCAACCTCTTCGGCGGTCGGTTCGATCCGAGCGTCAACGCCATCTGCACTGCGTTCGACGACCGCGTGCTCGCAATGCCTGCGGTCGACGAGGGCAACCGGATTGTCTTCGCGCTGACCGGCCCCCGTATCGACGAACCCATGACGGCGGTGGCGCGGCGTGCAGCTGCCCTGGAAGTCACCTGGCGCCTGCCCTTCCGGCGATGGCTGGCGGACCTGATGCAGTCGAATGATCTGGAGGATCGTCTACGTGTCTGATCCAACACGCATAATTAGCGGGTTGCTCGCGCCCATATGTAACTTGACAGCGGGCCCCACCCGGATAGAGTCGGAGCCTTCTTAAGGGCTGCACGGCCAGGCCGCTGTACGAGCATCGATGGAGTTCACCCCCAACACCGACGCCCCCCGCCCTGCCGGCGATTTGCCGTACGTCACGGCTGCGCAGGCGTCGGCGCTGATGAAGTCGGCGATGGCGATCTCCAACGAGTTGGTCGCCACTGCATTTCCGGACATCACCAAGGCCATCCAGGAAGAACTCACCGGGACCTGGGACTTCGATGTCAGCTCTCCGCTGGTGCAACGCCTGCTTGTGTCCAAGTCGGATGACCTGCACCGCTCGTTTGTCGAGCACCTGAAGCAGGCCCAGGACCAGACCTTCCACGAGATCACCGTGGGCCGGGTGCAACCGCCGCCGGGCTCGCTCGACGCCGAGACCCTGTCACTGGTCGATTCGATCTCGGTCGAAAGCAACACCGTGGTCGAGCGGCACGCCAGCAAGGTCGCCGGCTTTGCGGACCTGGCGCTGCGCGACCTGAACCTCGTCGTGGCCTTCGTGCTCGGCCGCAGTGCGGTGCGCAATTCCGAGAATCCGCTCGGGCCGAATGTCTATGTGCGCGCATTGCTCCGTGCGGCCGAAGACTGCGAACTGCACAAGGAAGCGTGGGAGTTCCTGCTCACGCGATTCGAGAAGCCGCTGGGCGAAGAACTTGGTCAGATCGTGCGGCAGTTGCTCGAACACTTCGCCAATCATGGCGTCGACGTGCGGTCGATCCGGCGCAGCCTCGCGGTGCCGAAGGGCACGACCGGGGGGTGGCAGCCGCCGGGTGTCTCGGGTGACGGGAAACCCGGCGAGTGGAGCGGCACTGCTCAGGCACCTGGACAGTCGGGCACAGGACGACCTGGGCGACCGGGCTCCGTGGCAGCCGCCGAAGGCGGGCCAACGCGCGCGCAAGTGGCGACCGATGAGCCGACGCAGCTGCTGGGTGGACTGCTGACGCGTCTGCAGTCGAACGCACGCGGTTCGCGGCTGCCGCAGCTGCCTTCGCTCGGCCCGGCATCACCGGAACTGCTGCAGTCGCTCGGCGAGATGCAGCGCGACGGCGTCGAGCAGTTCGTCGAGACGGGCGACTTCGCGATGATGCCGCCGATGCAGTCGATCACCTCGATGCGCGAAGAGCTGACATCGAAGTCGACCCGCACTGTCGACAAGCTGACGATCGAACTGGTCGGCATGCTGTTCGACCACGTCATGCAGGACAAGCAGGTGCCGGCCGAGATCAAGGCGCGGCTCTCGCGCCTGCAGTTCCCGGTGCTGAAGGCCGCACTGATGGACGCGGCGTTCTTCGCCTCGAGTGCACACCCTGCGCGCAAGCTGATCGACCGTATCGCAGGAACGTCGGCGGGCTGGGAACCCTACGGTGACGACAACCAGAAGTACCTGAAGGAAGTCGAACGCGTCATCGGCGAGATCCTGAAGAAGTTCGAGACTGACCTTTCCGTCTTTGAAAAGGTCTACACCGAGTTCGACCGCTTCGTCTCGGAGATCGATCCTGGCGACAGCGATCCGGTTTCGCGCGCCAAGAAAGCGCTCGAGGCGGCCGAGAAGCACGAGATCCTCACGATCAACACGACGATCCAGGTGCGGCGCGCATTCGAGCGTGTCGACCTCGAGCCCTACATCAAGGAGTTCCTGCTGGGACCCTGGGTCAAGGTGCTGGTGGCTGCGACGGTTCGCAGCGAGACCCAGCCCGGCTTCGCCAAGTCATTCCGTGACGTGATTCACGAACTCGTCTGGTCCGTGCAGCCCAAGGCCAGCACCGAAGACCGCAACAAGCTGGTCAAGATGATCCCGGGCATGGTGCGCGTGCTGCGCGACGGCCTTGGGCTGATCAACCAGCCGGAACGCGAGCGCGATCAGTTCTTCAGCTCGCTGATGGAATCGCACGCGATGGCGGTCAAGCCGGTCGACCAGGCGACCTATATCAAGTCGAGCCTGCTCACGTCGGAACTGCGCGCCAAGATCGACGGCATGCAGCTGTCGGGCATCTTCCCGGTGACGACGGTGCCGGGCGGCATCCGCGTGTCGACCGGACTCATCATGCGTGCGGCGCAGGAGCATCACGCCGACATCCAGATGCCGGACCCGCTGACCGACATCGCCCGACTCGATCCGGTCGAGGATGCTCGCGTGCAGGAGGAGATCGGTCGCTGGCAGCGCGGCAACTGGTTCAAGATGTGGAACGGCATGGAATTCGTGCGCGTCAAGCTGCGCTGGATGAGTCCGTTGCGGACGCTCTTCCTGTTTGCCGGCGAGCACGACCAGAAGGCGCACGTGCTGTCGTCGGACATGCTGAAGTCCTACCTCGCACGCAAGTACATCGAGCCGCTCGAGAGCGTGCCGCTGACCAAGCGCGCTGTCGACGCGGTCGTTGCCGACTTCGAGAGCGCACCGGACCGCGCGACCAACCTGGCCAAGCGCTACAAGGCTTCGCAGCCGGCGGCATGAGGCACCACCCATGAATCCCAAGGAAGGTGCCGCGGCACTGAAGGCCGTTGCGTCTTCGTCGACCAAGGACCGGCACGCGCCGACCCCGGTGCCGAGCGGCCGCGTGACCGGCGGCTATGTGCT
This sequence comes from uncultured beta proteobacterium, assembly GCA_963769745.1. Lineage (GTDB taxonomy): Bacteria > Pseudomonadota > Gammaproteobacteria > Burkholderiales > Burkholderiaceae_F > JALORV01. The sequence goes on along the minus strand of CAVYNB010000029.1, from coordinate 61,817 downwards.
CAAGCAACTGGTTGCCGACGGAATGCTGGCGACCAGCGATGCCGAGCGCTTCAAGATCTCCGGCGGACGTGACCGTGCGGGTCACCCGCTGGTGAATCTCGCGGAGATGAACTACCGCACGCCGAATGCCGAACGCAAGCTCCTCGACCTCGAGGCGCTGACACAGTGGCTGGCACAGAAGGCGTCCTTGCCCTATTTCCACATTGATCCGCTGCGCGTCGACTTCACGCGCGTCGTCGACGTGATGTCGTCGTCGTATGCGACGACCTACTCGATCCTGCCGGTGGCGATGGGCGGTGACGAGGTGACGATCGCTACCTGCGAGCCCTTCCAGACCGGATGGGAACGCGAGATCGAGCAGATCACGAAGAAGAAGGTCAAGCGCGTCGTCTCCAATCCGCTCGACGTCGCACGCTATACGACCGAGTTCTACAAGCTGGCGCAGCAGGTCAGGGGCGCTTCCAAGTCCGGATCTGCGCCACTGGTGTCGAGCTTCGAGCAACTGGTCGAGCTCGGCGGCAAGGTCGAGGCCAACGACGCCCATGTCATCCACATCGTCGACTGGCTGCTGCAATATGCATTCGACCAACGGGCGAGCGACATCCACCTCGAGCCGCGGCGCGAGTTCGGCGTCGCACGCTTCCGCATTGACGGTGTGCTGCACCAGGTCTACCAGGTGCCCGGCGGGGTGATGGCGGCGATGACCAGCCGCATCAAGCTGCTGGGCCGCATGGACGTCGTCGAAAAGCGCCGGCCGCAGGACGGCCGCATCAAGACCAAGGTCTCGACCGGACCGAATGCGGGCCGCGAGGTCGAGATCCGCCTGTCGACGTTGCCGACGGCGTTCGGGGAAAAGCTGGTGATGCGGATCTTCGATCCGGAAGTTGTCGTGCGCAGCTACGCCGAACTTGGATTCACCCCGGACGAGACGAAGGTCTGGGAAGACCTGATCCATCGGCCGTCGGGCATCGTGCTGGTGACCGGGCCGACCGGTTCCGGCAAGACGACCACGCTGTATTCGACGCTGAAGCAGCTGGCGACCGACCAGGTCAACGTCAGCACGGTCGAGGATCCGATCGAAATGGTCGATCCGGCGCTGAACCAGATGCAGGTCCAGCACGGCATCGATCTGGGATTCTCCGACGGGCTGCGCGCGCTGATGCGGCAGGACCCGGACATCATCATGGTGGGCGAAATCCGCGACAAGGAAACGGCCGACATGGCGGTGCAGGCTGCTCTGACCGGCCACCTGGTGTTTTCGACGCTGCACACCAACGATGCCGCCGCGTCGATCGCGCGCCTCATCGAACTCGGCATTCCCAATTACCTGGTCAATGCGACGCTGATCGGCATCCTCGCGCAACGTCTGGTGCGCATGCTGTGCCCGCACTGCAAGGCGCCGGGTGATCCGATCGAACCGACGCTGTGGAAGGAACTGGTCGCACCCTGGCGCTCGAACGTGCCCGAGAAGATCTACCACCCTGTCGGCTGCCTCGAATGCCGTCGCACCGGCTACATGGGGCGCACCGGACTGATCGAGATGCTGGTGATGAGCGATGCGATGCGAAAGCTGATCGCCGAGGGCGCTGATCTCGTTCAGCTGCGCGGCCAGGCCGCGCGCGACGGGCTGCGCTCGCTGCGCGTCTCGGGCGCGGAGAAGATCGCCAAGGGCATGACCACGCTTGACGAGGTGCTGAAGGCGGCACCACCGTTCAACAACTGACCGGTCTTACTTCGACAGCTGACGCATCGCCCGCGTCAGTCCCTCGAGCGTCATCGGGAACATCCTGCCGCCGGCCAGCTGGCGGATGAGCGAGATCGACTGGCGGTACTGCCACAGGCTTTCCGGCTCCGGGTTCAGCCAGATCGACTTCGGAAACGTCGCGAAGAAGCGTTGCAGCCAGACCGCGCCGGCCTCTTCGTTGTTGTACTCGACCGAGCCGCCCGGCTGCAGCACCTCGTAGGGACTCATCGTCGCATCGCCGACGAAGACGAGCTTCCAGTCATGCGGGTACTTGCGCAGCACGTCCCAGGTGGCGAAGCGTTCGGTGTAGCGGCGGCGGTTGTTGCGCCAGAGGTACTCGTAGACGCAGTTGTGGAAGTAATAGAACTCGAGGTGCTTGAACTCGCCCTTCGCGGCGGAAAAGAGTTCTTCAGTGCGCTTGATGTGCTCGTCCATCGTGCCGCCGACATCGAGCAGCATCAGCACCTTGACGGTGTTATGCCGCTCCGGCACGAGCTTCAGGTCGAGCCAGCCGGCGTTTTTCGCGGTCGACTCGATCGTGTCGTGCATGTCGAGCTCGAGGTCGGCGCCTTCGCGTGCGAAGCGACGCAGCCGGCGCAGCGCGACCTTGATGTTGCGCGTACCGATCTCGACCGAATCATCGTAGTCGCGGAAACCACGCATCTCCCAGACCTTGACGGCCGACTTCCCGCCCTTGCTCGGCCCGCCGACGCGGATGCCCTCGGGATTCGCACCACCGTGTCCGAACGGCGAGGTTCCGCCGGAGCCAATCCAGCGGTTGCCGCCGTGGTGCGCCCCGTCCTGCTCCTCGAGGCGCTTCCTGAACTCCTCCATCAGCTTGTCCCAGCCGAGCTTCTCGAGCTTCGCGATTTCCTCCGGACTGAACGCGCGTTCGAGCACTTTCCTGAACCACTCTTCCGGGATCTCCTTCGTGAAGTCGAGCGAGGTCGTCACGCCCTTGAAGTACTCGCCGAAGGCCCGGTCGAACTTGTCGAACTGCGTTTCATCCTTGACGAGCGTGGTCCGCGACAGATGGTAGAACTCGTCGATGGAGGGTCCGATCACGCCCTGCTTCAGCGCCTCGAGCAGCGTCAGCAGCTCATTGATCGACACCTTGAGCTTGGCGGCGCGCAGGTGAAAGAAGAAGTCGATCAGCATGGCGTTAACGGTGGCGCGTCAACGGTGGCGCGCCAGACGCAGCTCGAGGTGGCGCTTCACGTCCGGCCACTCGGTGGCCAGGATGCTGTACAGCACCGTATCGCGCACCGTGCCGTCGCGGCGCGGGTGATGATGGCGGATCACGCCGTCCTTCTTTGCACCGAGTCCGGCGATCGCCTGCTGTGAGGTGAAGTTGAAGTTGTCGGTGCGGAACCCGACCACCGCGCAGTGCAATTCATCGAACGCATGGCCGAGCAGCAGCAGCTTGCAGGCTGTGTTCACGTGCGACTTCTGGCAGCGGCGCGCGTACCACGTGTAGCCGATCTCGACTCGATCCACTCCAGGCACGATGTCGTGATAGCGCGTGGTGCCGACAATCGTGTCGTGGGCGAGATCGCGTACCGCCCACGGCAGCATGTGGCCGGCCTGCTGTCCCGCCAGCGCCGCCGAGATGTAGGCGTGAGCCTGTTCGGGCTCGGGGACCGAGGTGTACCAGAGCTTCCACAGCTCGCCGTCGCGGGCGGCCGCGACCAGTCCGTCGTGGTGTTCGCGCGCCAGCGGTTCGAGCCGCACGCCATGGCCTTCGAGCACGATCGGCTGGACTACCAGCATCGCTGCCTCAGCGGTTGCTGCGGGCCATGAAGACGAGCCGTTCGAACAGATGCATGTCCTGCTCGTTTTTCAGCAGCGCACCGGCCAGCGGCGGCACCGCGATCTTGTCGTCCTTCGATCGCAGCGCTTCCGGCGGGATCTGTTCGGCGACCAGCAGCTTCAGCCAGTCGAGCAGCTCCGACGTCGACGGCTTCTTCTTGAGGCCCGGCAAGTCGCGCACGCCGAAGAACACCGCCAGCGCATTGGCCAGCAGCTCCTTGCGCAGCTTCGGGAAGTGGACATCGACGATCGCCTGCATCGTGTCCTTGTCCGGAAACCGGATGTAGTGGAAGAAGCAGCGGCGCAGGAATGCGTCCGGCAGTTCCTTCTCGTTGTTCGAGGTGATCACCACCAGGGGACGATGCCTTGCCGTGACCGTCTGCCGCGTCTCGTAGACGTAGAACTCCATGCGGTCAAGCTCGCGCAGCAGGTCGTTGGGAAATTCGATGTCGGCCTTGTCGATTTCGTCGATCAGCAGCACCGACGGTTCCTCCGACGTGAATGCCTGCCACAGCACGCCGCGGACGATGTAGTTCTCGATGTCCTGGACGCGGGCCGATCCGACGACATCAGCCAATTGCGAATCGCGCAACCGGCTCACCGCGTCGTACTCGTACAGCCCCTGCTGCGCCTTGGTCGTCGACTTGATGTGCCAGGCAAGCAGCGGCATGTTCAGTGCACGCGCCACTTCCTCGGCCAGCATGGTCTTGCCGGTGCCGGGCTCACCCTTGATCAGCAGGGGCCGCTGCAGCGTCAGTGCGGCGTTGACCGCGAGCTTCAGGTCGTCAGTGGCAACGTAGGTGGTGGAGCCTTCGAAACGTGACATGGACGGATGCGGAAGCGGCTGAGAGGGCCGATCGAGTATACGCAACGGCGCCTCGGGAGCTGCGTACGGGACAGTGGCGCGACCCGGCGGTCGGACTCGATTACAATCGCGCGCTGCGTGCCGGGGAGGGCGCGGCCGGGCGAGTGGGTTCATGAACAACGATCCCGGGATTTGCTTCAACACCACCTACGGATAGTGCGGATGAAGTTGGACCGTTTGCTGCTCGTCGCCGTTGCCGCGACACTGCCGCTGCTGGCGGCGGCACAGGACAAGAAGGCCGCATCGCCGGCCCCGGTCGCCACCAGTGATGCGCCTGTGTCGAACTGCATCGGCTGCCATTCGATTCCCGGCTACCAGGCCTCGTTTCCGCAGGTCTACCGCGTGCCGAAGATCGGCGGGCAAACGCCCCAGTACATCGAGGCTGCGCTCAAGGCCTATCGCCAGGGCGATCGGAATCATCCGACGATGGTGGGCATCGCCAAGGGCCTCAGCGACCAGCAGATCACCGCCTTGGCCGCCTATTACGCGGCGCGTGGCAAGTAAGCGGGCAGCATGATGAAGATGAGAATTCTCGTTGCGGCCTGCGCCGCACTCGTTGCGGTCCCGGCGCAGTCCGCTGATGTTGCCAAGGGCGAACAACTCGCGCAGGCGCAATGCGCCGCGTGCCATGGCAAGGATTTTTTCTCGCCCGTCGATCCGAGCTATCCCAAGCTCGCCGGACAGTATCCGGACTATCTCGAGAAGGCGCTGCGCGACTATCAGACCGGCGCGCGCAAGAACCCGATCATGGCGGGCTTGGCCAAACCTCTGACGCGTGCAGATATCCAGAACGTCGCGGCCTACCTGAGCCGGCTGCCGGGACCGCTCGGCAACGAAAAGCGCTAGTCGCAGAAGCGCTAGTCGGGTCTTGCACCCAACGGGGTGCACCGCGCGCAGGGGTCAGACCTGCGTCGCCCGTCGTGACAGGCACTCCAGGTAGCGCGCGCTCATCTCGTCGGGTGGCAGCGCATCGCCTGCTCGCTGCGCCGACCAGATCACCTCGCCCAGGCACTCCATGACGTCGTGCGCGGCCGCATGCGCATCGCCGCGACGCGCGACCAGCCGCTGATACGCCGCACGAATGCCCGGTGGCTGGTCGATCGACAGCTGCTCGGCAATCGCCAGGTGCATCGACAGGTGCAGGAACGGATTGGTGCGCCCTTCGTCGACGCGATACTCCGTGGCTGCCGCCTCTGCGCTCGAAAGTATGTCGTGGTACTCGGGATGCTCGACGATCCAGTCGAGCGCCATCGACTCGATCGGAGTCAGGATCTGTCCGTCCCGGTGCTTGCGCCAGGTCTCGCAGAAGAAGCGCCGGACATCGTCCTTCGATGGGGTGAACACGGTCACGTCTCCGCGGGCGGCGGGAAGCCGCTGCGCCGTGCTCGTGGCGCCGGCGACTTGGGCCGGAATTCGCACCACTCGGCAATCGGGCAGCGCCAGCACTCCGGTGTCCGCGCCTTGCAGACATATCGACCGTGCAGGATCAGCCAGTGGTGCGCGTCCTTGCGGAACTCCTCGGGCGTGAATTTTTCGAGCCGTTGTTCGACGGCATCGACGTTGGCGCCGGGCGCCATGCCGGTGCGGTTTGCGACACGGAAGATGTGGGTATCCACAGCGATCGTCGGCTCGCCGAATGCCGTGTTGAGCACGACGTTCGCAGTCTTGCGGCCTACGCCCGGAAGCGACTCCAGCGCGGCCCGGGTGCGGGGCACCTCGCCGCCGTGCAGTTCCAGCAGTTGCCGCGACAGACCCATGACGTTCTTCGCCTTGGTCCGGTACAGGCCGATGGTCTTGATGTAGTCGGTCAGTCGCTCCTCTCCCAGGGCAACGATGGCCTTGGGCGTGGGCGCGGCCTTGAACAGTGCGCGCGTTGCCAGGTTCACGCTCTTGTCGGTGGCCTGGGCCGAGAGCACGACCGCAACGAGCAGCTGGAATGGCGTCGCGTACTCGAGCTCGGTCGTCGGATGCGGATTCAGGCTCCGCAGCCGCTCGTAGATCGCCCATCGCTTCGCGGGGTTCATTGTTTCGTTGCCGCCTGTCGCCGTGCGCGTGCGCGTTCGATCGCGGCGCGGACGACGGACTGCTTGTGCGCGATCCGATCCGGTGCGAGGTCTTCGCGCTGCCCGAGTTCGTCGAGCCTGGCGAGGGCCTTGCGCAACAGCAGTTGTTCGCGTTCCTGGCGCTCAATGGCAAGGCGCCGCCGACGCGCTTCATAGCGGGAGCGCGACTGCTGTGCATCGTCGTCGCTCCAGACGCGCGCCGGCCGCACCGGCACCATCGCGATGCAGTCCATCGGGCACGGCGCGATGCACAGATCGCAACCGTTGCACCAGTCGGGGATCACGCTATGCATACGCCGCGCGGCGCCGACGATGGCGTCGACCGGGCACGCCTGGATGCAAAGCGTGCAGCCGATGCAGAGCCGCTCGTCGATGACGGCCACACGCAAGGGCTGCTCGATCCCGTTGACCGGATTGAGCGGCACGACCGGCCGCCCTGTCAGTTGCGACAGCCGGGCGATGCCGGTGGCGCCGCCCGGAGGGCACTGGTTGATGTCAGCGCGCGCCGCGGCGATGGCTTCGGCGTACGGACGGCAGCCGTCGTGACCGCACTTCGTGCACTGCGTCTGCGGCAGCAGCGCGTCAATGCGGTCGGCGAGCGCGGTGGTGGAAGCGGCCATCGGGTGCCCTGAAAGGGCGATGCGAGTCGGAGCCGCCAATTATCGCTGGCCGCGTCGCGGGCCAGCGCTCAGGCGTGTTCGCGGATGAAATTCTTGATCTTCGGCGCGATCTGCTCGCGCCAGCGGCGCCCGCTGAAGATGCCGTAGTGGCCGGCGCCTTCGGCAGTCCAGTGCTGCTTCTTCGTCTTCGGAATGCCCTTGCACAAGCCGTGGGCGGCCTGCGTCTGGCCGCTGCCGGAGATGTCGTCGAGCTCACCCTCGATCGTGAAGAGCGCCACCGAGGTGATGTCCGCCGGCTTGACCAGCTGGCCGTGCACCTTCCACGTGCCGTTGGGCAGGCTGTGCTCCTGGAACACGATCCTGATCGTGTCCAGGTAGTACTCGGCCGGCAGGTCGATCACGGCGTTGTACTCGTCGTAGAAACCGCGATGGCCCTCGACGTCGTCCATGTCGCCCTTGACCAGGTCGAGGTAATAGTCCCAATGCGAATTGAGATGGCGGTCCGGGTTCATCGCGACGAATCCGGCGTGCTGCAGAAAGCCCGGGTAGACCTTGCGCAGGTAGCCGGGGTACGCCGACGGCACCTTGAAGATCACGGTGTTCTCGAACCATTCGAAGTTCTTGCGTATCGCGAGCGCATTGACCTGCGTTGGGCTTTTCCGGCTGTCGATCGGGCCGCCCATCATCGTCATCGACTTCGGAAGCTTTGCATCGGCATTGCTGGCCATCAGCGATATGGCGGCCAGCACCGGCACGGTCGGCTGGCACACGGAGATCAGGTGGACGTCCGGACCGAGTTCACGCACGAACTCGATCACATAGTCGACATAGTCATCGAGGTGGAACGGGCCGGCCGTGATCGGGACCAGGCGGGCATCGATCCAGTCGGTGATCCAGATGTCGTGGTCGGGCAGCAGTGCACGCACCGTGTCGCGCAGCAGGGTGGCGTGGTGCCCCGACAGCGGCGCCACGATGAGCACACGTGGATCCGCGGGGCGCTTGAGCTTGGCCGGAACAAGACGCTTGAAATGCAGCAGCCGGCAGAACGGTTTTTCGATCGTGACTTCTTCGACCACCGGCACCTCGGCGTCGCCGATGCGCGTGGTCTTCAGTCCGAACTCGGGCTTCTCGTATTGCTTGCCGATCCGGTGCAGCAGGTCGTAGCCCGCCGACAGGCGCCGGGACATCGGCGAATAGGCGAGTGGACTGTAAGGGCTGGAGAAGAGTTCGGAAGTGGCCTGCGCCCACACCGAAAGCGGGTTCAGAAAACGGCGTTGCAGTTCATGCAGGTGATATAGCACGCCAGGCTCCGCTCAACGCTTCACTCTCCACCGGGGTCGTCCTCCCTACAGGCGAGCGGATAGTAAACCAAATTGGTCAGGCCGCTTTTGACGATGACGGGGTGGGTCGACGGGGCAATTCGTCCTTCCGGAAAGACCGGCGGTCGGGCTTGCAAGCGGGCCGCGACCAGGTCGAGGCGCGATCAGCGTTCGAGCAGATGGCGCTTTTCGCGCACGTCTTTCCACTCGTCGGCATCGGCGGGGTGCGGCTTCATGCGCGTGATGGACGGCCAGGCTTTCGACAGATCGACATTCAGCTTGATGAAGTCGCGCTGATCCTCGGGCACGTCTTCCTCGGCGTAGATCGCGTTCACCGGGCATTCCGGGATGCAGACGGCGCAGTCGATGCACTCGTCCGGATCGATCGACAGGAAGTTCGGTCCTTCGCGGAAGCAGTCGACCGGGCATACGTCGACGCAATCGGTGTACTTGCACTTGATGCACGACTCGGTGACGACGTGCGTCATCGACTGACTCCTGTCCGTTCGGTGAACTGCGGTGCAAGAATGAAAAGTGCGCCGCTTTCAAAGCCGGTATTCTAGCTGACCAGAGCCGGGGACCCGGCTGTTTTCCCTCTGCCGAGAAGGGCCAGTGGCATGACCACCCGACGCGAACTCCTGCTGTTGTCGACCGCTGCGCTGGTCGCCTCGCCGCTGCGCGCGCAGACCGCGGCGCCGATACGCATCGGCGAGATCAACAGCTATTCGACCATCCCGCAGTTCACGGTGCCGTATCGCATGGGGTGGCAGCTGGCCGTCGAGGAAGCGAATGCCGGCGGCGGTCTGCTGGGGCGCAAGGTCGAAGTGATCTCCCGCGACGATGCCGGCAAGCCGGACGATGCGATCCGCCTGGCCACCGAACTGGTGTCGAACGAGAAGGTGTCGCTGCTGGCAGGAACGTTCCTGTCGAACGTAGGACTGGCTGTTGCCGAGTTCGCGCTGCGCAACAAGGTTCTCTTCGTGGCCGCCGAGCCTTTGACCGACGCGATGGTGTGGGAAAAGGGCAACCGCTACACCTTCCGCCTGCGGCCGAGCACGCACATGCAATCCGCGATGCTGGTCGAGGAAGCCGCGCGGCTGCCGGCCAGGCGATGGGCAATCGTGGCGCCGAACTACGAATACGGCCAGTCGGCCGTGGCGAGCTTCAAGGCACTGCTGAAGGCGCGGCGTCCGGACGTGGAGTTCGTCGCCGAACAATGGCCGGCGCTGGGCAAGCTCGAGGCCGCCGGAACAGTGCAGGCGCTGATCGCGGCCCGTCCTGATGCGATCTTCAACGTTACGTTCGGCGCCGATTTGCCGCGGCTGGTGCGAGAGGGCAATTTGCGCGGACTCTTTCCGCGCGTGCCGGTCGTGAGCCTGCTGTCCGGTGAACCCGAATACCTCGACGTGCTGAAGGACGAGACCCCTCGCGGCTGGATCGTGACCGGTTATCCCTGGGACCAGATCGCCACGCCGGAACACGCGAAGTTCTTCAATGCCTATTTCAAACGCTACAACGACACGCCGAGGCTGGGTTCGGTCGTCGGGTACGCGACGTTCACGGCCATCTTCGAGGCGATCCGTAAGGCCAAATCGACCGACACCGAGAAACTGATCGCCGCTCTGCGCGGCCTGACGTGGACCACGCCGTTCGGCCCGGCGACGTTCCGTGCGCTCGACCACCAGTCGACGATGGGCGCCTTCGTCGGCAAGCTCGACCTGCGCGACGGCCGTGGCACGATGGTCGGCTGGCGCTATGCCGATGGCCGCAACTACCTGCCGACGGATGCCGAGGTCAGGAACCGCCGCCCGGCTGAGGCAATGAAGTAGCAATCCGCCGCCGCGAGCGGCCCAGGTCGTGGATCTCATCCTTGGTCAGTTCCTCGCCGGAATCTCCTACGGCTCGACGCTTTTCCTCGTCAGCGCCGGGCTCACGCTGATCTTCGGCGTCACGCGTGTCGTGAACTTCGCCCATGGCGCGCTCTACATGCTGGGCGCCTACCTGGCGGTCACGCTGACTGCGGCGCTACCGGCCACGCCTTTCGGTTTCTTCGGCGGCGCGCTGCTGGCGGCGATGCTCGTGGCGCTGGCGGGGGTACTGGTCGAGTTCCTCGTGCTACGGCGCATCTACGCCGCGCCGGAGATCTTTCAGCTTCTTGCGACCTTTGGAGTTGCACTGATCGTCCAGGATCTCGTGCTGGCCGCGTGGGGCCCCGAGGAACTGTTCGCTCCGCGTGCGCCGGGACTCAAAGGCGCCATCGAGATCGGTGGTGCGTTCATCCCCGAGTACAACCTGCTGCTGACCCTGGTCGGCCCGGCGATCTTCGGTGGGCTGTGGTGGATTTTCCGCCGGACGCGCTGGGGGACGATCGTGCGTGCCGCCACGCAGGATCGGGAAATGGCCGGTGCACTCGGCGTCAACGAGCGACTGCTCTTCAGCACCGTGTTCGCGCTCGGCGCGGGCCTTGCCGGACTTGCCGGTGCATTGCAGATCCCGCGCGAGACCGTCAATCTGCAGATGGACCTGACGATCCTGGTCGAAGCCTTCGTTGTCGTGGTCGTCGGCGGACTCGGTTCGATCACCGGTGCGTTCTGGGCCTCGATGGCAATCGGTGTCCTGCACGCCTTCGGCATCTGGCTGCTGCCGCAGTCCACGCTCGTTCTCGTGTTCGTCGTGATGGCGGTCACGCTGATCGTGCGCCCGTACGGCCTGTTCGGCCGACCCGACGTTGCGTCGCGCACGGTGCGCGCGGCCACCCATCCCCCATTTACCTTGGCGTCGCCCCGAAAGCGTTTGCTGGTGACCGCTGCGGTCCTGGTTCTCGCGGCCCTGCCGATGTTCGCGGGCGACTATGCGCTCGTGATCGCCACCGAGATGGCGATCCTGGCGCTCTTTGCGGCCAGCCTGCAGTTCTTCATGGGTCACGGCGGGCTGGTGTCGTTCGGCCATGCGGCATTCTTCGGTCTCGGTGCCTATGCCGCCGCCATGCTGGTGAAAGACTACTCAGCACCCTTTGCGGCTGCCCTGCTGGCGGCACCGATCGTGGCAGGTCTCGGGGCGGCAATAGCCGCCTTCTTCGTGCTGCGCGCGCAGGGCGTGTACGCGTCGATGCTCACGCTGGCATTCGCGCAGATCCTCTGGTCGATCGCCGTGCAGTGGGTCGATGTGACCGGCGGCGACAACGGCCTGCTCGGCGTCTGGCCACCGACCACCTCGCGTCTCGCCTATTACGCAATGACGCTGGGGGTGGTCGCAGCGTCACTCATCATGCTGCGGCGTGCGGCGCTGGCGCCGTTCGGGTTCGCACTGCGTGCATCTCGCGATGCATCCGAGCGGGCTGAGGCGCTAGGCATCGACGTGCGCCGAGTGCGTTGGTTCGCGTTCGTCGCGGGCGGCGCCTTTGGCGGTCTGGCCGGCGCGCTGCAGGTGTTCCAGAAGGGCGCCGTATTCCCGAATGCCCTGTCGATTCCGTTGTCGGTCGATGCACTCGTCATGGTGCTGCTGGGCGGACTGCAGACGATTTCCGGTCCCGTGGTCGGCGCGATCGCGTACCACGGCCTGGCCACGGAACTGATCCGGCATGCCGAGTACTGGCGACTGGCTCTCGGCGTGACGATCGTGCTGCTCGTAGTGCTCTTTCCGCAGGGCATCGTCGGCTTCCTGCGGTCCCGATCTGGCGAAGGCGCCGTGAGCGAGCTGCGGGTCTCGCACCTGGCGCGCTCGTTCGGCGGTGTACGTGCCGTCGACGATGTGTCGTTCGCACTCGCAGCGGGCAGCGTCACCGCGCTGATCGGCCCCAATGGAGCGGGAAAGTCGACTCTGTTCAACCTTGTCGACGGTCAGCTGAGTCCGGACGCCGGCACCATCGAGTTCGAAGGAAGATCGCTCGTTGGCGTGCCGACCTCCGCGCGCACGCGCGCCGGGATCGGACGCACGTTCCAGGTCGCACAGACCTTTCGGTTCGATGACCGTCAGCCAGAACGCGCAGCTTGCGCTGGCCGCCGCGGCGGGCCTTGCGCTGTCCGCGGGCACACCGCTCGAGAGGCATGCGCCGGAGAAGGCGGCGCGCCTGCTGCAACAGGTCGGCCTGGACGCACGCGGTGACGCTCCGGCGGCGGCACTGGCCTACGGCGACCTCAAGCGGCTCGAGCTGGCACTTGCACTGGCGGCCAATCCCCGCCTGCTGCTGATGGACGAGCCGACCGCGGGCATGGCCGCGTCCGAACGGTCGTCGCTGATGACGCTCGTGGTCGCGCTGGCGAACGAGCGCCGCATGACCGTGCTCTTCACCGAGCACAGCATGGATGTCGTGTTCGGTTTCGCGCAGCGCGTGCTGGTGCTGTCGCGCGGGCGGCTGATCGCCGACGGCACTCCCGACGTGGTGCGTGCGGACCGTGCGGTCCAGGCCGTCTATCTGGGCAGCGAGGCATGACGCTGCTCGAACTGCGCAGCGTCGACGCGTGGTACGGCGCGGCACAGGTGGTGCGCGGAGCCACGCTGTCCGTGGACGCCGGCGAGGTCGTGGCGCTGATCGGGCGCAACGGTGCCGGCAAGACGTCGCTGCTGCGCGCGATCATGGGCCTGATGCCGCGCAGCGCCGGCGATGTTCTCCTGGACGGCGCATCGATCGCACGGCTCGCGCCATTTGCCCGCGCACGGCGCGGCCTGGGCTACGTGCCGGAAGACCGTCGCATCTTCACCGACCTCACGGTGCTCGAGAACCTCGAGCTGGTCGGGCGGCCGCATGCCGGCGGTTTCGACACGGCTGCGTTGCTGGGCATATTCCCGAACCTGGCCGAGATGCTGGAGCGGCCCGCAAGCCAGATGAGCGGGGGCGAGCAGCAGATGCTGGCGGTGGCGCGCACGCTGGCCGCCAATCCGCGCATCGTGCTGCTCGACGAGCCGTCCGAAGGGATTGCGCCGCTCGTGGTCGCACGCATGCGGGACGCGGTTCAGGCGATGCGCGCGCGCGGCGTTGCGACTCTGCTGTCGGAGCAGAACCTTGCGTTCGTGTCCGGACTGGCCGACCGGGCCGTGCTGATCGAGCAGGGCCAGGTGGTCGGCACCGCCGATCGCGATGAGCTCTCGTCGAGCGCCGCTGTCCGCAAGGTGCTGGGAATCGGATAGCGCAGCGGCACGGCGCGACCCTACAATCGACGCATGATCATCCAGTCGCTGCTCGATACCGACCTGTACAAGTTCACGATGATGCAGGTCGTGCTGCACCATTTTCCGGGTGCGCATGTCGAGTACCGCTTCAATTGCCGCACGAAGGGCGTCGACCTGGCGCCCTACGTGGACGAGATCCGCGAGGAGCTCTCGTACCTGTGCCTGCTGCGCTTTCGCGAGAGCGAGCTCGAGTACCTGCGCGCCATGCGCTTCATCAAGAGCGACTTCGTCGACTTCCTCGGCCTGTTCCAGCTCAACATGAAGACCGTCCGGGTTGAGCGCAATCCGGAGTCGGATGGCGGCATCGATATCGTGATCAAGGGACCCTGGCTGCACACGATCCTGTTCGAGATCCCGGTGCTGGCCATCGTCAACGAGGTCTACTTCCGCAACACCCAGCCGCGGCCCGACTTCGCCGAAGGCCGGCGCCGCCTGCGCGCGAAGATCGCGCTCGTCCGCGACAATCCAGCGCTCGCCGGTTGCCGCATTGCCGACTACGGGTCGCGCCGGCGCTTCTCGCGCCTGTGGCACGACGAAGTGCTGCTGACGCTGAAGAATGAACTGGGCGAAAACCTCGCCGGGACCAGCAATGTGATGTACGCGGCCAAGCACGCGCTGACGCCGCTGGGCACGATGGCGCACGAGTACCTGCAGGCCTGCCAGGCGCTCGGCCCGCGGCTGCGCGACTCGCAGATATTCGGCTTCGAGATGTGGGCGCGCGAATACCGCGGCGACCTCGGCATCGCGTTGTCCGACGTCTACGGCATGGATGCGTTCCTGCGCGACTTCGACATGTACTTCTGCAAGCTGTTCGATGGTGCGCGCCACGACTCCGGCGATCCGATCCAGTGGGGCGAACGGCTGCTGGAGCATTACGAACACAATCGCGTCGATCCGCGCACGAAGACTCTGGTGTTTTCCGATTCGCTCGATTTCCCGCGGGTGATCGAGCTGTACACGCGCTTCAAGGACCGGGCCCGCATCGCGTTCGGTGTCGGTACGAACCTGACCAACGATCTGGGCTACACGCCATTGCAGATCGTGATCAAAATGGTCCGCTGCAACGGCCAGCCGGTCGCCAAGCTGTCGGACTCGCCCGAAAAGAACATGTGCACCGACACGGCCTACCTCGCCTACCTGCGGCAGGTGTTCGAGATCAAGTCGCCCGCCACCGACACTGCACCTGCTGCCTGAGGCGTCACCATGAAACTTGCCCGTTTTCCGAGAGTCCGGCTGACCCATGCGCCGACGCCACTCGAGCCGATGCCCAACCTCAGCAAGCTGCTCGGCGGTCCGCGGCTCTGGATCAAGCGCGACGACTGCACGGGGCTGGCGACCGGCGGCAACAAGACGCGCAAGCTCGAGTACCTGATGGGCGAGGCACTGGCGCAGAAGGCCGATGTCGTCATCACCCAGGGCGCGACGCAGTCGAACCACGCACGCCAGACCGCGGCCGCGGCCGCGAAGCTGGGCCTTGCCTGCGAGATCCTGCTCGAGGATCGCACCGGGTCGACCGAGGTCGACTATCGACTGTCGGGCAACGTGCTGCTCGATCGACTGTTCGGGGCGACGTTGCATCACCGTCCGGGGGGCACCGACATGGACGCGGCGATGGCGGTGCGCGCAGACGAATTGCGCACGCAAGGTCGGCGCCCGTACGTGATCCCCGGCGGCGGCTCGAATCCCGTTGGCGCGCTCGGATACGTGACCGCCGCGCTTGAACTGGTCGAGCAGGCCAACGTAGCGGGACTGGACATCGACACGCTGGTGACAGCGACCGGCAGCACCGGCACGCAGGCCGGACTCCTCGCCGGGCTCGAAGGCTGCCGCAGCGGAATTCCGGTGCTCGGCATCAGCGTGCGGGCACCGAAGGCCGCACAGGAGGAGAAGGTCTTCGCACTGGCGCAACGCACGGCCGAACTGCTGCAGGTTCCGGGCGCAGTCGCGCGCGAGCGCGTGGTCGCGAACGCCGATTACGTCGGTGGCGGCTACGGTGTGCCGACCGAGGGAATGTACGAAGCGCTCGAACTCGTCGCCCGCACCGAAGGCATCGTGCTCGACCCGGTGTACTCCGGCAAGGCGATGGCCGGACTGATCGACCTGGTGCGGCGCGGCCACTTCGCGCGCGAGCGCAATATCGTGTTCCTGCACACCGGCGGCGCGGTCGGCCTGTTCGGCTACCTGCACGCCTTCGCGCCGCGGCTCGAGTTGGCCTGATGCTCGGTGTCATCGGAGGCATGGGGCCGCTGGCCAGCGCGGACTTCTTTCGCAAGCTGATCGACGCGACGCCGGCGGCGTGTGACGAGGATCACATCCCGGTCCTGATCCATTCGGTGCCGCAGCTGCCGTCGCGGCCGGCGGCCATCCTGCGCGGCGGTGAGTCTCCACTGCCTGAGCTCATGGCGGCGCGTGACCGGCTGGTCGCGGCCGGCGCGACGATGCTCGCCATGCCGTGCAACACCGCCCACTTCTGGCACGCGGAGCTGGCTGCGAACTCGGTTCCGTTCCCGCATATCGCCGACGCGGTGGCCTTCGAACTGCGGCCTGGGGTCACGCACGTCGGCATCATCGCAACCGCGGCGACCCTGGCGGCGCGCATCTACACCGAGCGACTCGATCCGCGCATCGAGTGGCTGGCGCCGGACGCGCGCCTGTTCGAGCGCGCGGTGCAACCGGGCATCGACGCGGTCAAGCGCAACGCCACGGCCGACGGCGGCCGCCTGCTGGAGCCGGTCGTCGCGGAACTGCTGGAACGCGGCGCCGGATGCATCGTGCTCGCGTGCACCGAAGTGCCGGTGGCGCTTGACGCCATCGACTCGCCGCTGCGTGCACAGTGCATCGACTCGACCGCGGCGCTGGCGCGTACCTGCGTGCGGTTGTGGCGCGACATCGCAGCGCGGCCGGGCCAACCATCGACGTTGCCGAACCTATAATCGCCCGCCATGCCCAAGCTCAGTCGCCGCGCCGAGGCCCTCGGCACCGAGAACGCCTTCGTCGTGCTGGCCGAAGTCAACCGGCTGATCCGCGGCGGTGCAGACATCGTCTCCTTCTGCATCGGACAGCCGGATTTTCCGACGCCGGTCCACGTGCAGGACGCCGCCGTCGCCGCGGTGCGGGACGGCAGACATGGCTACACGCCGTCCGCGGGCATCGATGAACTGCGCGCGGCCGCCGCGCAGTCGATGGGGGCCTTGCGCGGCATCGACATCGGTGCCGATGAGGTCGTCGTCGGTGCCGGCGCCAAGCCCTTCATCGGCTACACAATTGCTTCCGTGACCGACTACGGTGCCGGTGACGAGGTCGTGTTCCCGGTGCCCGGCTTTCCGATCTACGAGTCGCAGATCGTGGCCAACGGTGCCGTCCCGGTGGCCCTGCCGTTGCGCGAAGCGCGTGCCTTTGCATTCGATCCGGCCGAGCTGGCTGCGCGCATCGGCCCGAAGACCCGGCTGCTGATCCTGAACACGCCGCACAACCCGACCGGCGGATTGCTGACGCGGCGCGATCTCGACGCCATTGCCGAAGTGATGCGCGCGCATCCGGATGTCTGGATCTACGCCGACGAGATCTACAGCAAGCTGGTCTATGAGGGCGATTTCGTCTCGATCGCTGCGTTGCCCGGCATGCGCGAACGCACGATCATTTCCGACGGCGCCTCCAAGACGTATGCGATGACGGGCTGGCGCATCGGTTTCGCCGCGAACCGGGTGCTCGCGCCGGTATTCACGCGCTGGATCACCAATACCGAGTCGTGTGCGTCGCAGATCAGCCAGTGGGCGGCGCTGCAGGCGCTCACCGGACCGCAGCACGACGCCGAGGTGATGAAGCAACGCTTTCACACGCGACGCGACCTGATCGTCCGGCGTCTGAACGCGGTGCCGGGCTTTCGCTGCGCGAGTCCCGGCGGGGCGTTCTATGCCTGGCCGAACGTGACCGAGGCGTGCCGCCTGATCGGCGCGCGCGATTCCGAGGAACTGCGCAAACGACTGCTGCTCGAGGCCGGCGTGGCCGTACTCGCCGACATACACTTCGGTCCACGCGTCGAAGGTGAAGGACAGCACATTCGCTTCTCCTACGCGACCAGCGAGAACGCCATCGAACAGGGCGTGGACCGCATCGATGCGTTCATGCGAAAGGCCGGACGATGACTTTCGACACGACCAAGGCACGCGACGAGATCTTCCAACGCATACGCGGAGCGCAGAAGCGCGGAGCGCCCGAGGCCGCGGACCGGGCCGCCGTCGATGATTATCTGGCCCGCCATCCGGCCGGCCCGCAGCCGGCGGCCTACCCGGATCTGCAGGCGCAATTCCGAGCGATGGCGGAGCGCATGGCAAGCACGGTCGAAACCGTGGCATCGATCAACGAAGCGCCGGCCGCGGTGGCGCGCTATCTGTCCGGCCAGAAGATCGCACCCGATGCGGTGGCGTGGCCTGCACTGCGTGATGTTGCGTGGGCCAGTGCGGGCCTGAATGTCGAGTTCCGGCCGCCACGGCGCGACGAGTCGCACGGATCGGATCTGGTCGGTATCACCGGCGCCTTCTGTGCCATCGCCGAGACCGGAACGCTGGTGCTGCTGTCCAGCGCCGATACGCCTGCCTCGACGCACCTGCTGCCGGAAACGCATGTTGCGCTCCTGCGGGCCGACCGCATCGTCGCGACGATGGAGGACGTGTTCGAACTGCTGCGTCGCGAGCAGGGTGGCGTCGAACGCATGATGCCGCGGGCAATCAACATGGTCTCGGGTCCGTCGCGCACCGGCGACATCGAACAGACCATCGTGCTGGGAGCGCATGGACCGTATCGTGTCCACATCATCGTGTCGTTGACGAACTAGCGGCGGGCCGACCGTGCTTCGCCTGGTCAGTGCCTTTCTCGCCCTGTATCTGTTCTGGCTGGTGCTGTCCGGCTATTTCACGCCATTCCTGATGTCGGCCGGCGCCGCCTGCGCCATCGCGGTCGTCTGGTTCGCGCGGCGCATGGATGTGATCGATGCAGAAGGGCATCCGGTGCAGCTGGGCTGGCGCATCGTCGCCTACTGGGCATGGCTGTCGAAGGAAATCGTGAAGTCGGCCTGGGACGTCAGCCGGATCATCGTCAATCCACGGTTGCCGATCAGCCCGACCCTGGTGTCGTTCAGGCCGAGCCAGAAGACCACAGTCGGTCTGGTCATCCACGCAAACTCCATCACGCTCACACCCGGGACGATCACGATCGAGGCGGGACCGGGCGAGTTCCTGGTTCATGCGCTGACGCGCGCTGGTGCCGAGGGCACCACATCCGGTGACATGGATCGCCGTGTCAGCGCCTGCGAGGGTCCAAGCTGATGTTCGCGACCGCCAGTGTCGCGGTGCTCATCACGCTGTCGCTCGTGCTGGTGCGCGCGGCGCTCGGCCCGACGGTCTTCGACCGCGTGCAGGCTGCCAATACCGTGGGAACCTGCGCGTTGATGCTGCTGGCGCTGATCGGCTTCCTGACGGGGCGGCCCGAGTTCCTTGACCTTGCGATCGTGTACGGCCTGCTGAATGTGATCGGCACGATCGCGGTGCTCAAATACTTCCGCTACGGCGGCCTCGGCGATACCGGCGAAGAGCGCGAGGAGCGACCATGAGCGCGCTGCTCGATGTGCTGACCTGGCTCTGCCTGATTGCCGGCGGACTGTTCTGCATCGTCGGCGCGATCGGAATGTTGCGCATGCCGGACTTCTTCACTCGCCTGCATGCGGCGAGTGTCATCGAGACGCTGGGCGGCGGCCTGATCCTGCTGGGCCTGCTGCTGCAAACGGGGTTCACGCTGGTGGCGGTCAAGCTGGTCATCATCGGCCTGCTGGTTTTCTTCGCCAGTCCCACCGCCACGCACGCGCTGGCCAAGGCGGCTCTGGAGCGCGGCATCAAGCCCCGGCTCGCCGCCGGAGGAGGACGAGTCATCGAAACGCTGATCATCAATGTTCTGCTGGTGCTGATGGCGGTTGCGGTGGTCGTGCTGGCACGCGTCCGCAATCTGTTTTCGGTCATCGTGCTGTCCGGCCTGTACAGCTTCCTGATGGCGACCGTCCTGGTGGCGCTCGACGCCGTGGACGTCGCGATGACCGAGGCCTCGGTCGGCGCCGGTATCTCCACGGTCCTGCTGCTCGGCGCGCTGCACCTGTGCAAGAGCGAGGAGGCGAAGCCGGTTCAAAAGCCCTGGCTACCGCTGCTGGTTTCGGCGGCGTGCGGACTGCTGCTCGTCTACGGCAGTCTCGGGCTGCCGGCCTTTGCCGATCCGGCAGCGCCGATCCACACGCACGTCGCACCGCGCTACCTGCAGGAGGGGCCCAAGGAGACGGGCGTTCCGAATGTCGTGACGGCGGTGCTGGCCAGCTACCGCGGCTACGACACGCTCGGTGAAACGACGGTGGTCTTCACCGCAGGGGCTGGCGTCGTGGTGCTGCTGCGGCGCCGGCGCAGACGCAAGGAGCAGCCGAAGTGAAGCGCGATTTGATCCTGCGGGTCGTCGCCAAGGTGTTCCTGCCGTTCATCCTCATATTTGCGCTGTACGTGCAGTTCCACGGCGACTTTGGTCCGGGCGGAGGCTTCCAGGCGGGCGTGATCATTGCGGCGGCCGTCGTCTTCTATGCACTGATCTACGGTCTTGCGAATGCGCGCCGCGTGGTGCCCGAGGGTCTGGTGGAAAGCATGATGGCCGCCGGGGTGCTGATCTATGCCGGAGTGGGCGTGATCGGACTTCTGCTCGGCGGCAACTACCTCGATTACTTCGTGCTCGACCGGGACCCGGTCGCCGGCCAGCACCGCGGCATCTTCTGGGTCGAGGTCGGCGTCGCGGTCACCGTGTCCGGCGTGATGCTGAAGATCTTCTACATGTTCGCCGACCGCGGAAGGATTGACGAGTGAGCATTGTCAGCCACTTCAGCTATGCGGTGACGATCTTCCTGATGATCGCGGGGCTTTTCATCGTCATTGCCCGCGGCAATCTGATCAAGAAACTCGTGGGACTGGGAATCTTCCAGACCTCGGTCTACCTGCTTTACGTTGCGCCGGGCAAGCTGATCGGGGGCACGGCGCCCATCGTCAGCGATGCATTCACCGTGTATTCGAATCCGCTGCCGCACGTGCTCATCCTGACGGCCATCGTCGTCGGGGTCGCGACGCTGGCGCTCGGGCTGGCGCTGGTCGTGCGGATCCGGGAGTCCTACGACAGCATCGAGGAGGACGAGATCCTCGATGCCGACCGCAGTGATGGAGTCGCCGACCGGCAATGAGTATCGCCGCGCACCTGCCCGCGCTGCAGGTTGTCGTCCCGCTGCTCGCTGCTCCCCTGAGCGTGCTGCTGCGCGATCGGCGGGCGGCGTTCGCCGTCGTGCTGGTTGCAGCCTGGGCGGCGTTTGCGATTGCCATCGCGCTATGGCTGCAGGTTTCCGCGTCCGGCACTGTCTCGTACCACATCGGCAGCTGGGCACCGCCGTGGGGAATCGAGTACCGGGTCGACCGCCTGACCGCGTTCGTACTGTGTCTGGTCTCCGGTGTGGCTGCGGTGGTGCTGCCCTACAGCTGGCCGAGCATCGAGCGCGAACTGCCGCGCGAGCAGCACTATCTCTACTTCACGATGTTTGCGCTGTGCCTGGCGGGGCTGCTCGGCATCACGATCACCGGGGATGCGTTCAACATCTTCGTGTTCCTCGAGATCTCTTCGCTCTCGACCTACGTGCTGATCGCCCTGGGACGGGACCGCCGTGCGCTGGTCGCCGCGTACCAGTACCTCATCATGGGGACGATCGGGGCGACCTTCATCGTGATCGGTATCGGCCTGCTCTACCTGCAGACCGGCACCCTCAACCTGGTCGACATGGGGCAGCGCCTTCAGTCGATTTCGGGGCACCGCAGCGTCCTGGCGGCACTGGCATTCCTCACGGTCGGGCTGTCGCTCAAGCTCGCACTGTTCCCGCTGCATCAGTGGCTGCCGAACGCTTACGCGTACGCGCCGTCGGCGGTTTCCGCGTTCCTGGCGGCGACCGCCACCAAAGTGGCGGTCTATGCGCTGCTCCGTTTCTACTTTTCCGTGTTTGGCGCGACCGCCGTGTTCCGGCAGTTGCCCATGGCCGAACTGATGCTGGTCCTGGCGCTGGCGGGCATGTTCGTGGCATCGACCGTGGCGTGCTTCCAGAACGACCTGAAGCGCCTGTTCGCCTACTCCAGCGTTGCTCAGATCGGATACATCGTGCTCGGTCTGTCGTTCGACTCGGTGACCGGCCTGACGGCAACGATCGTGCATCTTGCCAACCATGCGGTGACCAAGGGCGGCATCTTCCTTTTGCTCGGTGCGGTCGCTGCGTCGATGGGTGGCGTCACGCTGGCGCGCACGCAGGGCATGGGCCGCGTGATGCCGCTGACCAGCTTCGGCATCGTGCTGTGCGGCCTGTCGCTCATCGGCGTGCCGGGCACCGCCGGCTTCATCAGCAAGTGGTACCTGATCCTGGCCGCCCTGGAGCAGGGCCAATGGTGGCTGGTGTTCCTGATCGTGCTGTCGTCCTTGCTTGCGGTGGTGTATGTCTGGCGCTTCGTCGAGTCGGCCTACTTCAAGGCGCCGCGGGCGGACCTCGCGGATGTAAGAGAAGCGCCGGCATCACTGCTGGTTCCCGCGCTGCTGCTCGTTGCCGCAACCGTTTACTTCGGCCTCGACACCTCGTTGACCGTCGGCGCCGCGGCTGAAGCAGCCGCCGAATTGCTCGGGGCGGCGCGGTGATGGCCTCGACGCTGATCGCGGTCACGCTGGCCGTCCCGGTGGTCGGTGCCGTGTTCATTGCCGCCTTGCACCGACATCCCAATCTGCGGGAAGCCGCGACGCTGCTGACGGCAGCGCTGCTGTTCTTGTGCGTGACGATGCTGCTGCCGCAGGTTCTCGGCGGGGCGCAGCCTGCTCTGCACCTGCTGGACGTTCTGCCCGGATTGGCACTGGCATTCCAGGTCGAGCCGCTGGGCATGCTGTTTGCGCTGGTCGCCTCGGGCCTCTGGATCCTGAACTCGGTCTATTCGTTCGGGTACATGCGCAGCAATGGCGAGTCCCATCAGACCCGCTTCTACGTCTGCTTCGCGCTGGCGCTCGCGGCGTCGATCGGCATTGCCTATGCCGGCAACGTCTTCACGCTCTTTGTGTTCTACGAACTGCTCACGCTGATCACCTATCCGCTGGTGACCCACCACGGCACGGCAGACGCCCGGCGCGGCGGGCGCATCTACCTGGGCCTCCTGATTGGCACGTCGATGGTGCTGCTGCTGCCGGCGGTGATCTTCACCTGGCAGGCAGCCGGCACGACCGACTTCCAGCCCGGCGGAATTCTCGACGGCAAGCTGTCGGCTGCCGCACTGGCCGGATTGCTGGCGTTGTACATGTTCGGCATCGGCAAGGCGGCGTTGATGCCGTTTCACCGGTGGCTGCCGGCGGCCATGGTGGCGCCGACCCCCGTGTCGGCGCTGCTGCACGCGGTGGCCGTCGTCAAGGCCGGCGTATTCAGCGTGGTCAAGGTCCTGGTCTATGTGTTCGGTGTCGATGTCCTGGCTGCGGCTTCAGCGACGGACTGGCTCGTGGTCGTCGCGGGGTTCACCATCCTCGCGGCGTCGGTCGTCGCGCTCCGATCGGACAATCTCAAGCGTCGGCTTGCCTACTCCACCGTGAGCCAGCTTTCATACGTGGTTCTGGCGGCCGCGCTGCTGGCGCCGCTGTCGATCGTCGGAGCCGTGATGCACATCGCGGCCCATGCGCTCGGAAAGATCACGCTCTTCTTCGCCGCCGGCGCGATCTACACCGCGGCCCACAAGACCGAAGTCAGCCAGCTCGATGGCATCGGGCGACGCATGCCCTGGACGATGGGAGCGTTTGCGATCGGCGCGCTGTCGATGATCGGCCTGCCGCCCGCGGCGGGATTCGTCAGCAAGTGGTACATGCTGGCCGGTGCGATGGCGACTGCTCAATGGCTGGCCGTCGCTGTGATCATCGCCAGTACGCTGCTCAACGCGGGCTACTTCCTGCCGATCGTCTACCGTGCTTTCTTCCGCGTGCCAGTTGCGACCGGGCACGAGCATGCGCATGGCGAGGCCCCGCTGGCGATGGTGCTCGCACTGACCGTCACCGCTGCCGGCACGGTGCTGCTGTTTTTCCTGCCGGACGTCCCGCTCGCGCTCGCACGGCAGCTGCTCGGTAAAGGGTGACCCGATGAACGACCACCACTGGCTGGACGAACCGCGCAACGTGCGCCTGTTGTGGCGCCTGTTCCTCGTCGTCCTCGCGCTGACGGTGCTGGCCGAAGCATTCGTCGACCTGCATCCGCACTTCGCGGTCGAGCGACTGTTCGGTTTCCACGCCTGGTACGGCCTGCTGGCCTGCGCCGCGATGATCGGCGTCGCGAAGGCGCTCGGCGTGCTGCTCAAGCGGCCCGATACGTACTACGACGGTGAGCTTCCGCGCGATGAGTGAACTGGTTCTCCACCCCGGCCTGCTGCTGATCGCTGGCGCGGTGGTCCTGCCGTGGCTGCGCGGTTCGGTGCGCTCTGCCGTCGTGCTGCTGCTGCCGCTGGCTGCGCTCGCCCTGGTCTGGTCGGTGCCGGATGGCGCTGTCTGGCAGGTGCGCTTCCTCGGCCTCACGCTGACACCGCTCGAAGGCAGCCGGCTCGGTCGACTGTTCGCCACGATCTTCTCGATCATGGTGTTTGGCGGCGGCCTGTATGCACTGGGGCAGAAGAGTCGCCTCGAACTGCCGGCCGCGCTGCTGTATTCCGGTGCCGCCATCGGCGTGGCGCTGGCGGGCGACCTCGTCACCGTGTTCATCTTCTGGGAAGTGATGGCAATCGGCTCGACGCTGGTGCTGTGGAGCGCGGGCACGCCGGCGTCGTATCGCGCCAGCATGCGCTACCTGATGATCCACCTCGGCGGCGGCGTGCTTCTCTTTGCCGGTGTGGCCGGCCACGTCGTCCAGACAGGTGACGTGGCGTTCACGCGCATGAGCGCCGATTCGGTCGCGCACTGGCTGATCCTGGCCGGGTTTCTCGTCAACGCAGGCGCGCCGCCGCTCTCGGCCTGGCTGCCCGATGCGTATCCGGAGGGCTCCTGGAGCGGGACGGTGTTCCTGTCTGCGTTCACGACCAAGACGGCGGTCTATGTCCTGCTGCGCGGCTTCCCGGGATTCGAGGTGCTGATCTGGATCGGTCTCGTCATGGTGTTCTACGGCATCGTCTACGCGCTGCTCGAAAACGACATGCGCCGCATCCTTGCGTACTCGATCGTCAACCAGGTGGGGTTCATGGTCGCAGGGATCGGCATCGGCACGGACATGGCATTAAACGGCGCCGCCGCGCATGCCTTCACGCACATCATCTACAAGGCGCTGCTGCTGATGTCGGCCGGCTCGGTCCTCTACATGACGGGGCGGCGCAAGTGCTCGGAACTGGGGGGACTGTTCCACAGCATGCCGGTCACGACGATCTGCGGGACCATCGGCGCACTGGCGATCTCGTCGTTTCCGCTCACCTCGGGCTTCGTCTCCAAGTCGATGATCAGCCAGGCGGCGAGCGACGGCGGATTGCTCACGGTCTGGCTGCTGCTTGCCGCCGCGTCGGCCGGCGTCTTCCTGCACGCGGGCATCAAGTTCCCGTGGTTCGTGTTCTTCCAGAAGGACTCCGGCCTGCGGCCGCCGGACCCGCCGGCATCGATGAAATGGGCAATGATCCTGTTTGCATTCCTGTGCATTGCGCTGGGGGTGTGGACCGAGCCGCTCTACAGCATGCTGCCGTACCCGGTGGACTACGTGCCCTACACGGCCGCGCACGTGCTGACGCAGCTGCAACTCCTGCTCTACTCGGGGCTGGCGTTCTTCCTGCTGTTGCCGATGCTGAAGCGGACGTTGACCATCACGCTGGACACCGACTGGGTCTATCGACGCCTGCTGCCGTCCATCGTGCGGGGTGCGGATCGCGTCCTCGGTGGCATGGGCTCGAAGCTGGCCTCTGCAGGCACGCGACGGGTTGCGCTGGTGCTGGCCGGCATCGAGGCTCGATCCGGGCCGTCGGGCGTTCTTGCGCGGACGTGGCCGATCCGCAGCATGGCACTGTGGGTTCTCCTGCTGCTGGTGGCCTATCTCGTGCTGTACTACGTCTGAGCTACGACAGACTTGCGTCCGAGATTGCTCGCGCCTCCAACTCACATGATCGGACCGACGATGACCCTGTTTCGTGCTGCGGCCTGCGCATGGCGAGTTGCCCGATGACAGCGAAACAGCGCGTCGTCGTATCCCGGCGCATCTTCCCGGCACTGGTTGACGAGCTTCGAGGTGAGTTCGACCTGTTGTCCAATCAGGACGATGTCGCGTGGAACGCCGGCGAACTGGCGGCCGCGCTGCGCGACGCTGACGGCGCGCTGCTGACCGCCGGTGACCGCATCGACGAGGCGTTGCTCGCACAATGTCCGCGGCTGAAAGTGGTGGCCAATATTGCGGTGGGCTACAACAATCTCGACCTCGCGGCGTGCACGCGCCACGGTGTGCTGGCAACCAATACGCCCGATGTGCTGAACGAGGCGACAGCCGACCACGCCTGGGCCCTGCTGCTGGCGGCCGCCCGGCGGGTTGGCGAATCCGAACGCTGGGTCCGGGCGGGCCAGTGGAAGCGCTGGACGTTCGAGATGTTCATGGGTGCCGAGGTGAGCGGCACCACACTCGGCATCCTCGGCATGGGACGCATCGGCCGGGCGATTGCGCGCCGGGCGAGCGGCTTCTCGATGTCGGTGATCTATCACAACCGGACGCGGCTGCCGGCGGAGCTGGAGGGCGATGCGCGACATGTCGAACTGCCCGAGTTGCTGCGCGAGTCCGATCACCTCGTCCTGGTCGTGCCGTACTCGCCAGCGGTGCATCACCTGATCGACGCGGCGGCCCTGGCTCAGATGAAGCGCACCGCCGTTGTCGTCAACATCGCGCGTGGTGGCGTGGTCGACGATGCTGCACTCGTGGCGGCGCTGCGCGCAGGGCGGCTTGCAGCGGCCGGGCTGGACGTGTTCGAGAATGAGCCTGCGCCGCATCCCGGGTTGCTGGAACTCGAGAATGTCGTCATGACTCCGCACATTGCGTCGAGCACGCGCGCCACGCGCGCGGCCATGGCACGACTCGCCATCAGCAATCTGCGACAGGCGCTGGCGGGGCAGCAACCGCCCTCGCTGCTCAACCCCGACGTGCTGCAAAATCGGCGCCGCTGACTCTGGGAGGCCCCATGGCTGACATCAGGATGATCAAGTACCACTCGCTGCCGATGGCGCAGGCGCGCACGCTCGTGCAGAAGGCCGCGGACGACCTGGCCGAGGAGTACGACCTCACCAGCCAGTGGGCCGGCAATACTTTGCGCTTTCGCCGCAGCGGCGTGCAGGGCGAGATGCGGGTGACCGAGTCCGAGATCGACCTCGAAGTGACGCTCGGCTTCCTGCTGAAGGCGTTCAAGTCCAAGTTCGTCGAGCACATCGAACACAACTTCGATCGGCTGCTCGCCAAGGCTCATGCCGCCCACAAGCCGGCCCATAAGCCCGCGGCCGCACCATCGAAGGCACCGGCCAAGGAAGCGGCTCGAAAGAAAGCCGCGGTCAAGCCCGCGAAGAAGGCGACGCGCAAGGGCTGAGCGCGTCGGGCGCCTGGGAAAGGGCGTCCCGGGGCTGGACGTGGCCGCGAGTCTGCGCGCGCCCCGGATCGAGCTGCGGAGGCGAACGCTCCCGCAGCCGCGCGAGCTTCAGCCCAACGTCAGCCCTTGAGGTCCTCGATCAACGCCACGTACTGCTTCATGGCGTCATCCGTCGCGGTCCCCTTCATCTCGTTCCACGCGTCCCACTTGGCGCGTCCGACCATGTCGGTGAATCCCGGACGCTTGCCTTCGACGTCGCCGGTCGATGCCTGCTTGAACAGCGCGTAGAGCTTGAGCAGCGTCTGGTTGTCGGGCCGTTCGGGCAGATTCTTCGATTCGGCGACGGCCTTTTCGAACTTGGATTTCAGGTCGCTCACGGTGTCTCCTGGTTTGTTGGTCTGGGTTATTGGTGTGGCCGAGGGGCGTGCGGACCGGCGTTGATCGAGACCGAACGCATGGCCGTGAGGATAGCGGGATAGCGCGTCGTATCATAGCCAGCGACCCTCGAAGGTCGGCCGCGGCCGATGTGCCGCGCGGGCGTACACGGGAGACAACATGGGCAGACGCGAGCGGATGTCGTCGGTCGACACGGCATGGCTGCGGATGGACTCGCAGGCCAACCTGATGATGATCGTCGGCGTGTATGAGTTCGTCGGCAACGTCGACTACGACCGCATGCGCCGACTGCTCGAGGAGCGCCTGCTGACGCACGCGCGCTTCCGCAGCTGCGTCGTGCAGGACGCGACGGGCTACTACTGGGAGCTGGACGACAACTTCG
The DNA here is from genome assembly GCA_963769745.1 of uncultured beta proteobacterium. Lineage (GTDB taxonomy): Bacteria > Pseudomonadota > Gammaproteobacteria > Burkholderiales > Burkholderiaceae_F > JALORV01. The sequence goes on along the minus strand of CAVYNB010000029.1, from coordinate 33,804 downwards.
ACCTCGATCTGCACCTCGCGCGCACCGCGCTGCCGGGCAAGGGCACGACCGCGGACCTGAAGCGGCTCGTCGGCCGGCTGGCCTCGACCGCACTCGATTCGACCAAGCCGCTGTGGCAGATGCACCTCGTCGACAACTACAACGGCGGGCAGGCGATGATCGTGCGGATCCATCATTGCATCGCCGATGGCATCGCGCTGATCGGCGTGGTGCTGGCACTGACCTCCGAGGATCCCGAAGAAGGGGGCATCGAAGAACCGGGTCGGCGGTCCCGAGCTGCTACCGGAGGGTCATGGGACGCCTGGCTGCGTCCGTTGACGAGTGCGACGGTGCGGGCCATAGGCTCGACCGGTGACGTGGCCGCGCGCGCGCTGCAGGCCTCCGCGGCGATGCTCGAGCATCCGGACTCGGTCGGTGGGGCTGCCGGCGACATGGCGCGGCTGGCGGCACAGGTCACCAAGGATCTCGCAGGCATCGCCTTGATGGACAACGATGCCGTTACCAGCCTGAAGGGACTGCCGTCGGGCTCCAAGGTGGTGGCCTGGAACGAGCCGCTGGCACTCGACGATGTGAAGGCGGTCGGCAAGGCGCTGGGGTGCTCGGTCAACGACGTCCTGCTCGCGTGTGTGTCGGGGGCGATCCGTTCGTACCTCGAACAGCTCGGAGAAGAAGTCGACGGCATCGAGCTGCGCGCGATGGTGCCCGTGAACCTGCGCGATCCCCGCAAGTGGAAGGAACTCGGCAACAAGTTCGGGCTGGTGCCGCTGCTGCTGCCGGTCGGCATGGCGAACCCGATCTCGCGCGTCTACGAGGTGCGGCGCCGCATGGACGAGCTCAAGCAGGGCTACACCGCCATCCTGTCGATGGGCATCCTCGGTGTCGTCGGCTTCGCGCCGCGCGGGCTGCAGAAGCAGGCGCTCGACTTCCTGGCGAAGAAGGCGACTGCGGTGATGACCAACGTGCCGGGGCCGCAGCAGCCGCTCTACATGGCCGGCACGCAGGTCAAGCGCATGATGGTCTGGGTGCCGCAGTCCGGCGATATCGGTATGGGGGTGTCGATCCTGTCCTATGCGGGTGGGGTCCAGTTCGGGCTCATCACTGACAAGCGGCTGTGCGAGGAGCCGCAGCGAATCATCGACCGCTTCGAGCCCGAATTCGAGAAGCTGGTGCTGGCACTGTGCATGCTGCCGTGGCAGGGACCGGTCGACGGCGACGACGCCGAGAACTGGATCTTCCCGCCGATGGAGGCGCCGCCTTCGTCGCACGAAACGAAGCGACGCGCCCGCAAGCGGACGGCCGCGGGGGCGGGATCGTCGTCGAAACGGGCGTCGCGGAAGGCTCGGGGTTCGGGAGGCGCCGAGGCGTCCACACCAACACCTGCACAGCCGACCTGCACAGGCAGCCCCGCCGACACCCGTCCAGACGGAGCCGACTGCGGTTTCGGAACCGCCTGCGCGTGCATTGCGCCGTCGCCGATCGGCGTTCGCCGCGGCGCGCGACGCGAACTAGCGGGGCACCGAACCATGCTGTTCGTGGCTCGGAGCCGACCACGATGACCGAGGCACTCTTCCGCAGCGATGCCTACCTGCGGTCCTGCGATGCGGTGGTCACCCGCGTCGCGGAGGAAGGAGTCGAACTCGACCGCACCGTGTTCTATCCGCTCGGCGGGGGCCAGGCCGGCGACAGCGGCTGGCTGGTGACGGCCGACGGTACGCGGTTGCGGGTCGCGGATGCCCGCAAGAGCAAGCGCGAAGACGCCACGCCGGACGACACCCTGCACCTGCTCGATCCCGCCGGCGATTGGCGCGATCGCCTGCGGCCTGGCACGGCCGTGCATGCCGAGATCGACTGGGAGCGGCGCCTGCGCCATATGCGGTTCCATACGGCAACCCACCTGCTGTGCGCGGTCGTGCGGCAACTGGTCGATGGCTGCAGCATCACCAGCGACTATGCGCGGCTCGACTTCGCGATGACCGACTTGCTCGACAAGGGCGAAGTGCAGGCCGGTCTCGACCGCCTGGTCGCGGAAGGCCACCCGGTCAGCTGCGAGTGGATCACCGACGAGCAGATGCTGGCCAGCCCGCAACTCGTGAAGTCGATGAGCGTCAGCCCGCCGATCGGCTTCGGCCGCGTGCGCCTGCTGCGGGTGCAGGACGTCGACCTGCAGCCGTGCGGTGGCACGCATGTGAGGAACACGGCCGAGATCGGTGCGGTGCGCGTTGCCAAGATCGAGAAGAAAAGCGCCCGGACGCGGCGCGTGGTGCTGGAGTTCGCGCCCTGACGACGACGGACCATCCGCGGCTGCGCGCTTCGGGAAGGCCACCGCTGCGGAAGGGCTTCTTCGCCTCGCGCCGGTGGCGGAATGCCGGGCTGTCGGCCCCGGGACCGACCCCAGGTCGCATCGTCAGCCGAACGAAACGCCAGGAGTCGGGGGCGGTTGACCCGTTTCCGCGCGATTCATTCGCGCTCGTGTTTGAGGTCAAATGCGCGAACCGCGGTACCCGCTCGGTTTGGCGGGACTCAAGAGCGCCGGCAGCCGGCCGATAGGCCGGCATGGCCGGGGTTCGAATCGATGACAGGGGACGACCATGACAGCCACGAAGGCTCGACTACTTGGGATTACTGCCTCAATGGGACTGGGGCTTGCGATCCTGCTCCCGGCCGCGGCGCAGACGCCCGCACCGGCTGCCGCTCCGGTCCCGGCGACGCTGCGCGCGGTGGTCGTGCTGGATTCGTCCGACCTGTCCAGTGACTTCCTGACGCTGGCCGTCGCGAACACCGGCCTCGGCAAGCTCGCCGGCACGCGTGCGGTGGTCCTGCCGCAGCGCGACCTGACCGATGCGATGCGCTCCACCCGGACCGGAGAGAACGACATCATCATCGCGCCGCCCCACGTGACGGCATCGGCGCTGATCCACGGCTACGAGCTGGTCGCCTCCACCGGCCTGACGAACAAGTACGTGCTGGTCGGCCGCAGCGACTTCAAGGGCGTCGCGGACCTCAAGGGCCGGCGCGCCTACTTCCCGCAGCAGGACTCGTTGCGCAGCTATGTCGCGCGCGGTCTGCTTGCCCAGGAAGGGATGACCACGCGTGCGCTGAAGAACGTGACCTACGGCCAGACCAGTGGTGCGGGCCTGCTGACGCTGGCCGGAGGCGGCGCTGATGCGACGGTTGCACTCGAGAGCGAATGGATCGAGTGGAGCAAGGGACAGAAGACCCCGGGACAGGTGCTCGCGACATCCCAGCCCATGCCGGGCGGCCTGGGAGTGGTCGTGAAGAAATCGCTTCCGGCCAACGTCAAGGCGGCCGTCGTGCAGTGGGTCACGTCCCCGGACTTCGTGATACCGGGTGTGGCGCGCTTGCGTCCCACCAGCGACGCCGGTCCCTACGAGTACGTGGCCAGTCTCGGAATCTTCACGCCGGCTGAACTCACCGGGGTGCAGCGCGTCACTGCACGCGCCGCGTACGAACTTGCGGACAAGGGTGCCAAGCTGGTCGATGTGCGCACCGAGAAGGAATACGCGACCAAGCATGCCCGCGGGGCGGTGAACCTGCCGTACATCGAGAAGAGCCTGAAGGAAATCGACTACGACGTGAAGAAGGACCAGTTCCCGGGCTTGCGAGCCTCAACAAGGCCGACGCGCTGGTGTTCTTCTGCAACGGTGCGGAGTGCTGGAAGTCGTTCAAGGCCTCCAAGGCTGCGCGCGACGCCGGTTACACGCGCGTGTACTGGCTGCGGGGCGGCATGCCCGAGTGGGTCGCGCAGGGCCTGCCGACGCAGCCCTGATCTCGCTGCGCCAACGCGATAGCGCCGCAGTGGGTGCCCGGGTCACGGCGCTCCCACCGGCTTTAGCGACCTGAGCCAGCTCCTCGCCGCAGTAATCGGCCGTCGGCCGTTGCCACCCTGGCTTGCGGGTTGAGCCAAGGGGCGGACCATCCCACCCGTTGACGCGCGCATTCGCACGGCGCAACCTTTTGATTCTCCGCCTGTCGGGCGCGCGCCGCACCGGACCAGTTGACGCACCGGTGACCGACCTCTCGACCCGCCGCTCATGCAGGCCAGACGCGAGGTGTCGCGAAGGGGGTTGCCATGAAATGCGTTTCCCGCTCCGCGGGCCGGGCACTTGCGGCGATGGCGCTGGCGGCCACGGTCGGCGTCAGTTCTGCGCAGACGCCTTCCCAACTGGAGTACGAGCGCCAGCAGCGCGAATACTGGCGGCAGCAGGAGCAGCAACGCCAGGAGCAGCAGCGGCAGCAGCAACAGATGAAGGAGAACGCGCGCGTGCAGCAGGAGCAGTCGAGAAAATTCATGGAATCCACCAAACCCTCCGGCAGTTACGCGCCCGGAGCGGCACAGGGATCGCCCGGCGCAGGGCCAGGGGCGGGAGCTGACCCGACCGGCGCGCAGGCGGCTTCGGCAGCCCGCGCGATGTGGGAGAAGCGGCCCGCGCTGCCTGCCGACCGCAATCCGCTGCTCGGCAAATGGATGCGGCCGCCATCGACGCGCGCGAATCCGTCCGATCCGTTCGGCGCCCTGACCGCGATGGCGAAGGGAGGCCTGTGCGAGGTGCTCTTCGGCGGCGGCATATTCGAGTTCCGTCCGGACCGGCTGATGGGCATGGACGAGCGCACGCCCGCGCAGGAACTCGACCGCGTCGAATATCGCGGTGACGCGAAGCGTGTCGTGGTGCTGCCGAAGACGACGCTGAAGCTGATCGAGTTCGACTTCGAAGGTCCCGACCGCATCAACTGGGCGAGCCAGAAGTGCGTTCTGGTGCGGGCTGGCGCCGCATCGAGCAGTGCTTCACGCGCGCACCGGCGCCTGCGGCCAGCGCAGCGGCGGCTGCCGCGCCTTCCAGCTCCGCCGGTGCGGGCGGTGTGCTTGCCATATCGGTCGGTGCGCTGTCGGCGGAAAAGAACAGCGCTGCCGGTCGCAAGTTTCTTGTGTTGAAGCAGGACCCTCAGTTCGCCTTGATCCAGGGCGGCCTGAAGTCGACGCCGTACGCCGTCGTCCTCCAGAACTGGGTGCAGGCCTGTCTCGCCAAGGCCCCGGACTGCGAAAAGGGCGCTCGGGCATTGCAGCCTCACATCCTTGGGACCGCGACGACCGATGCAAACGGCCGCGCTCACGCCGATCCTTGCCCGTCGGTCGCTATTGGATACTCGAGTGACGCGAAGGTCGGCAACAAACGACTCATGTGGCATGAGCTCGTTGACCTAAGGGGCGATCGGTCGGTGACGCTGGATCTGCGCAACGCGTTGCCGGTCGATTGATCGCCGGCTCGACCCGTTCTCAGACGCCTTAGTGCATTGGGCTGGCGGGTGAGCGTGCGCCCGTCCTGAATTGCTGACCCGGCCGATCCCAGCATGGCAGTCGGCCTGCCGTGCGCCCTCATCCGTGCGAGACTATTCATCGGTCCGGAACCGGAAGCGATTCCGGATTGATGCCGAGGGAGGGACAGCGATGAATGCACCGTCTGAACAATCGCGGCTCGCAGCCGATCCACGTTACGACGAACGCCGCGAAATCCGCGCGCCGCGTGGTTCGACGCTCTCCTGCAAGAGCTGGCTCACCGAGGCCGCCTTCCGCATGCTGCAGAACAACCTCGACCCCGAGGTCGCGGAAGACCCGAAGCGTCTCGTCGTGTATGGCGGCATCGGACGCGCGGCGCGCGACTGGGCGTGCTTCGACACGATCCTGGCGACGCTGCGCGAGCTCGACGACGACGAGTCGCTGCTGGTGCAGTCGGGCAAGCCGGTCGGCGTGTTCAAGACGCACCCGGATGCGCCGCGCGTACTGATCGCCAACTCGAACCTCGTGCCGAAGTGGGCAACGTGGGAGCACTTCAACGAACTCGACCGCAAGGGCCTGATGATGTACGGCCAGATGACGGCCGGGTCATGGATCTACATCGGCAGCCAGGGCATCGTGCAGGGCACGTACGAGACGTTCGGCGAAGCCGGCCGCCAGCACTTCGACGGTACCTGGGGCGGGCGCTGGATCCTGACGGCGGGGCTCGGCGGCATGGGCGGTGCGCAGCCGCTCGCCGCGACGCTCGCCGGGGCCGTGTCGCTGAACATCGAGTGCCAGCAGTCGCGCCTCGACTTCCGCCTGCGCACGCGCTACCTCGACAAGCAGGCGCGCGATCTCGACGACGCGCTCGCACTCGTGCAGCAGCACTGCGCGCGCAAGGAGGCGGTCTCGATCGGCCTGCTCGGCAATGCGGCCGAGGTGCTGCCCGAGCTCGTGCGGCGTGCGCGCGCCGGCGGCGTGATGCCCGACCTCGTCACCGACCAGACCTCGGCGCACGACCTCGTGCACGGCTACCTGCCCGCAGGCTGGAGTGTGGAGCGCTGGCAGGCGGCGCAATCCGATCCGTCGCAGCACGCCGAACTGACCGCCGCGGCGGCCGCGTCCTGCGCGACGCACGTGCAGGCGATGCTCGACTTCCAGGCGCTGGGTGCCAAGGTCGTCGACTACGGCAACAACATCCGCCAGGTCGCACTCGACCAGGGCGTGAAGAATGCGTTCGACTTCCCGGGTTTCGTGCCGGCGTACATCCGGCCGCTGTTCTGCGAGGGCAAGGGGCCGTTCCGCTGGGTCGCGCTGTCTGGCGATCCGGAGGACATCTACAGGACCGACGCGAAGATCAAGCAGCTCTTTCCGGCCAATACGCATGTGCATCGCTGGCTCGACATGGCGCGCGAACGCATCGCGTTCCAGGGGCTGCCGGCGCGCATCTGCTGGCTCGGACTCGGCGAGCGCCATCTCGCCGGGCTCGCGTTCAACGAGATGGTGCGCACAGGTGAGCTGAAGGCGCCGATCGTCATCGGCCGCGATCACCTCGACACCGGTTCGGTCGCCAGCCCGAATCGCGAAACCGAAGCGATGCGCGATGGCACCGACGCGGTGTCCGACTGGCCGCTGCTGAACGCGCTGCTGAACACCGCCGGCGGCGCGACCTGGGTGTCGCTGCACCATGGCGGCGGCGTCGGCATGGGCTACTCGCAGCACTCCGGCGTCGTCATCGTCGCCGATGGGACCGAAGCCGCCGCACGCCGGCTGGCGCGGGTGCTGGTCAACGACTCGGGTTCGGGCGTGATGCGGCACGCCGACGCCGGCTATCCGACCGCGATCGCCTGCGCGCAGCGCAACGGACTGAAGCTGCCGATGGTGAAAGGATGAGAGCGTGACGTCTGCGCTGAAAATTGAACCCGCACGCCTGCGGCTCGCGGATCTGCGCAGCCTGTGGCAGGCGCCGCTCACGGTGTCACTCGCTGCAGATGCCTGGCCCGCGATCGACGCTTCGTCGCAGGCCGTGCAGCGCATCGTCGCCAAGGGCGACGCGGCCTACGGCGTCAACACCGGCTTCGGTCTGCTGGCGAAGAAGCGCATCCCGGACGCGGAACTGCAGCAACTGCAGCGCAACCTGATCCTGTCGCATTCCGTCGGTACAGGTGAGTTGCTGAGCGATGACGTCGTGCGGCTGGCGCTGGTGATGAAGATCGCCAGCCTGGCGCGTGGTCACTCGGGCGTGCGGCCGCGAGATCGTCGAGGCGCTGATTGCACTCGTCAACGCCGGCATCGTCCCGTGCATTCCTTCCAAGGGCTCGGTCGGGGCCTCGGGTGACCTCGCGCCGCTGTCGCACCTGACGCTGGCGCTGCTGGGGGAGGGCGATGTTCGAGTCAATGGCGTGCGCCAGTCGGCCCGTGCGGCGCTGGCCGCGGCCGGCATCGCGCCGGTCGTGCTCGGTGCGAAGGAAGGGCTGGCACTGATCAACGGCACGCAGATTTCCACCGCGCTGGCATTGCACGGGCTCTTCATGGCCGAGCGCGTGTTCGAAGCCGCGGTGGTGGTCGGCGCGATGGCGATCGACGCCGCCAAGGGCAGCGACGCGCCGTTCGATCCGCGGCTGCATGAGCTGCGTGGGCATGCGGGCCAGATCGCGACGGCACACGCCTACCGCGAACTGCTGGCCGGCAGCGCGATCCGCGCCTCGCATCTGGTCAACGATGATCGCGTGCAGGACCCGTACAGCCTGCGCTGCCAGCCGCAGGTGATGGGAGCATGCCGCGACCTCATCGCGCAGGCCGCGCGTACGTTGCTGACCGAAGCCAACGCGGTCACCGACAACCCGCTGGTGTTCGCGCGGCGCGACGCAAACACGGCCGACGAAGTCCTGTCGGGCGGCAACTTCCACGCCGAACCGGTGGCGTTCGCGGCCGACACGCTGGCGCTGGCGATCGCCGAGATCGGCGCGCTGTCCGAACGCCGCATCGCGCTGCTGATCGACGCGACGCTGTCGGGCCTGCCGCCGTTCCTGGTGCGCGACCCTGGTGTCAACTCCGGCTTCATGATCGCGCACGTCACCGCGGCGGCGCTGGCGTCGGAGAACAAGTCGCTCGCGCATCCGGCGAGTGTGGACAGCCTGCCGACCTCGGCCAACCAGGAGGACCACGTCAGCATGGCGACGTTCGCCGCGCGCCGCTTGCACGAGATGGCGACCAACACGGCGACCATCGTCGGCATCGAACTGCTGGCCGCAGCCCAGGGTATCGACTTCCATCAACCGCTCACGACTTCGCCACGCCTGGCGGCCGTGCATCGCGGATTGCGCGAACGTGTGCCGTTCTACGAGGTCGATCGCATCCTGGCGCCCGACATCGCGGCCGCGTCCGAGCTGGTGGCTGCAGGATCGCTCAGCGCCGGCTGCCGCGATCTGTTCGCGCCTGTTGCCTGAGGGGTGCACGTGACGACCGTCGACATGTCGGTGTGGGAGGGCCGCATCGATGACGCCGAAGGCGCACTCGGGCGGCGCTGGCACCAGGTCATGCAGCCTCTGGCGCCGGCCACTGCGCCGGACACGACGGTGTTGCTGGGCTTCGCGTGCGATGCCGGGGTTGCGCGCAATCACGGTCGCATCGGCGCGGCCGAAGGTCCCCGCGCGATCCGGCGTGCCCTGCGCAACATGCCGGTGCACGAGTGTGCGCTGCTTGCCGACGGCGGCGATGTCGTTTGTGCGGGCGACGCGCTCGAAGCGGCACAGCAGGCCCTTGCTGCCTCGGTCGCGCAGCAACTCGGCGCCAGGCGCTTTCCGCTGGTACTCGGCGGCGGGCACGAGATGGCCTGGGGGTCGTTCACGGGGCTCGCCACGCACCTTGCCATGACCGAAGGAGCGCCGCGCGTCGGCATCGTCAACTTCGACGCGCACTTCGACCTGCGGCGCGACGCCCGCGCCACGTCCGGCACGCCGTTCCTGCAGATTGCGCAGGACTGCGAAGCGCGCGGCTGGGAGTTCCGGTACGCCTGCTTCGGCGTCAGCCGTTACTCGAACACCGAGGCACTGTTCGCGCGCGCGCGCGAACTGGGTGTGCGGGTTCAACTGGACGAGACTCTCGAAGCGATCACTGGCAGCGCCGCGCTGACGTCGTTCATCGCAGACGTCGACGATGTCTACCTGACCGTCTGCCTCGATGTGCTGCCCGCGGCGGTGGCGCCGGGCGTCAGTTCACCCGCGCCGCGCGGCGTCGGACTCGACGTGCTGGAGCCGCTGATCGACGTTGTGTGCGCGAGCGGCAAGGTGCGGCTGGCGGATATCGCCGAGATGAATCCGCGCTTCGACGCCGACGGCCGCACGGCCGCGGTGGCCGCGCGCATCGCCGCCCGCATCGCCAACGGAGTCGCGCGTGCGCTGCGATAGCCTGTGGACCCATGTCCATCTGGCGACGATGGCCGAAACGGGATCGAAGCGGGATCGTCGCGGGTACGGCGAGATCCGTGATGCGGCCCTGGCCGTGCGCGCAGGGCGGATCGTCTGGCTGGGGCGGCGTGCCGATCTGCCGGCTGAACTGCAGGCGGTTGAGGCCATCGACGGAGGCGGGGCGTGGATCACTCCCGGCCTGATCGATTGCCACACCCACATCGTCTACGCCGGCAACCGCAGCGACGAGTTCGAGGCGCGGCTGAACGGCGCCACCTACGCGGAGATCGCGCAACGCGGGGGCGGCATCGTGTCGACGGTGCGTGCGACCCGGTCGGCCACTGAAGACGAACTGTTCCGCGCCAGCGAACCTCGCGTCCGCTCGCTGCTGGCAGAGGGCGTCACCACGCTCGAGATCAAGTCCGGCTACGGGCTCGACCTCGACACGGAGCGCAAGCTGCTGCGTGTCGCGCGCCGCATCGGACGTGACCTGCCGGTCACGGTCCGCACGACGTTCCTCGGTGCGCACGCCCTGCCGCCCGAGTTTGCGGGCCGGGCCGATGCCTACATCGACGAGGTCTGCGAACGCATGCTGCCGGCGCTCGTGCGTGAAGGCCTGGTCGATGCCGTCGATGCGTTCTGCGAAACGATCGGTTTCTCTCCGGCGCAGACCGAGCGTGTGTTTCGCGCGGCGCAGACGCTCGGCGTGCCGGTGAAACTGCATGCCGAACAGTTGTCCGACCAGGGCGGAGCTGCGCTGGTGGCGCGTTACGGCGGACTCTCGGCCGATCACCTTGAGTGGCTGTCGGCCGATGGCATCACGGCGATGCGCACCTCCGGCACGGTCGCCGTGCTGCTGCCCGGCGCGTTCTATGTCCTGCGCGAGACGCGCCTGCCGCCGGTTGATGCGCTGCGTGCGGCCGGCGTGCCGATGGCGGTGGCCACCGACTGCAATCCGGGGACGTCACCGATGACTTCATTGCTGCTGGCGATGAACATGGCGTGCACTCTGTTCCGCCTGACGCCGCTGGAAGCGCTGGCAGGCACCACCGTCGTCGCGGCGCGTGCACTCGGCATGCAGGACGACGTCGGCACGCTCGAGGTCGGCAAGGTGGCCGACTTCGTGCTGTGGGACGTCGAGCGGCCGGCAGACCTGGCGTATGCGATCGGTTTCAATCCCTGCCGCCGCGTCGTGCGCGCGGGAGTCACGGTGACTTCGACGGGGCAGCGCGCGTGAGCGCGGCGGATGCGCATCGCATCGTGATCGTCGGTGGTGGTGCCGGCGGCCTGCCGCTCGCGACCAAGCTCGGAGACCGCTACGGACGCCAGGGTTCCGTGCGGGTGACACTGGTGGACCGCAATGCCACGCACGTGTGGAAGCCGTTGCTGCACGAGGTGGCGGCCGGGCGCATGGATGCCGATTCGCACGACCTCGACTATCCGGCGCTCGCCCACTGGCATGGATACCGGTTTGCGCAGGGCGCGCTCGCCGGTCTGGATCGCGCGCGACACGAGATCACGCTCGACAAGGTGCTGTCGGTAGAGGGTGAGGAAGTCCTGCCACGCCGCACGCTGGGCTATGACACGCTCATCCTCTGCGTTGGCAGCGTCAGCAACGACTTCGGCGTTCCGGGTGTGGCGCAGCACGCTATTTCGCTCGACATGCTCGTCGATGCCGAGCGTTTCCATCGCCGCCTGCTGGCGGCCTGCGTGCGCGCCGACGCGCGTGCGGCGGACGGCGCATCGGCGCAGGTCAACATCGTCATCATCGGTGCAGGGGCGACCGGCGTGGAGCTCGCTGCGGAGTTACGACAGACCACTCGTGCGCATGCCGGGTACGGGCTCGAACACCTCGATCCGGTGCGCAATATCCGCCTCACGCTGCTCGAGGCCGCGCCGCGCATTCTGCCGCCGCTGTCCGAGCAACTCGCGTCGGCCGCAACTGAGTTGCTGCAACGGCTCGACGTCGAGGTGCATACCGCTCAGCGCGTGACGTCTGTCGATGCCGACGGCGTGCACACGGCAACCGGTGCGGTCTTCAGGGCGGACCTCGTTGTCTGGGCGGCGGGCATCATGGCGCCAGAGATCCTGCGAACGCTCGACGGACTCGAGGTCAACCGCGCCAACCAGTTGATCGTCGGGCCGACGCTGCAAACGACGCAGGACCCCGGCATTTTCGCTTTTGGCGATTGCGCCGCGGCGCCGTGGCTGGGCCATGCCGGGCATGCCATCCTGCCGCCACGCGCCCAGGTCGCGCATCAGCAGGCGACGCTACTCGCCCGATCCATCAAGGCGCGGCTCGCCGGGCGAGCGCTGCCCGAATTTCATTTCCGCGACTTCGGCTCGCTGGTGTCGCTCGGCGAACTGTCGGCCGTCGGCACCCTGATGGGTCGACTCATCGGCGGCAGCATGCTGATCCAGGGGCTGATCGCGCGAGTGATGTACGCCTCGCTCTACAAGATGCACCAGGTATCGATCCACGGCGCGATGCGAGTGGCATTCGACACGCTCGGCCGCCTGATGCGCGAGCGGCTCGAGCCGCGGGTCAAACTCCACTGATCGCAGCCTTCAGGCCACGTTCAGTGAAAATCGTGCGAGGTGACCAGCAGGTTGCCGAGCAGCGGCGAGTGATCTTCCAGGCGTGACGCGATCAGGTGCACGATCGGGGCGACCCCGCTCGTGACGCGCTCGACGTGGCCGTAGACGGTCATCAGTGTCGAGTGCAGCAGCGCGCGCCGGTACTTCTCGCCGGTGGTGTTCCAGACGACGACGTTCACGGTGCCGGTCTCGTCCTCGATCGTGACGAAGGTGACGCCGCTCGCGGTGATGGGCGCTGGCGGCAGGTGACGATGCCGGTGGTGCGCACGCGCTGCTGGTCGCGTGCGTTGCCGATGCCGGCGGCGGTCAGATAGCCCTTGGCGTTGAAGCGCTCGCGCAGCAGTGCCAGCGGATGGCGGCGCAGCGTCAGCGCCGTGTGGTGATAGTCGGCGACGATGTCCTGGCCTTCGGTCGGCGGCAGCAGGTCGACCGGTGCCTCGCGGCGCGAGCGCGAAGCGAGCGGTGCACTGCGCGGCGCGTCGGCATCGACGCCGAGCGTGGTCCAGAGCGCGCGGCGGCGATGGCCGGTCAGCGTGGCCAGCGCGTCGGCCTTGGCCAGCGCGCTGATCTCGCCGCGATTGAGCTGCGCGCGGCGTGCCAGGTCCTCGGCATCGGTGAAGGTCGCGTCGCGTCGTGCGGCCATGATGCGTTCGCCGGCTGCTTCGTTGAAACCGGCGACGAGTTCGAGCCCCAGTCGTACGGCAGGCACCGCCGGCCGTGACAGATCGTGCTCGACGGCTCGAGCGTGCAGTGCCAGTCGCTGACGGTGACGTCGATCGGCCGCACTTCGACGCCATGGTTCATCGCGTCGCGCACGATCTGCGCCGGCGCATAAAAGCCGAGCGGCTGCGAGTCGAGCAGCGCGGCACAGAACGCGGCCGGCTCGTGGCACTTGAGCCACGACGACACGTACACCAGCAGTGCAAAGCTCGCCGCGTGGCTTTCCGGAAAGCCGTACTCGCCGAAGCCCTGGATCTGCCGATAGATCTGCTCCGCGTACTCGCTGGTGTAGCCGCGCGCCAGCATGCCGCTGATGAGCTTGTCGCGGAACGGGCCGATGCCGCCCTTGCGTTTCCACGCCGCCATCGCGCGCCGCAGCTTGTCGGCCTCGCCCGGCGTGAAGCCTGCCGCGACGACCGCGAGCTGCATCACCTGCTCCTGGAAAATGGACACACCCATCGTGCGTTCGAGCACGGCCTTCACCGCCTCCGACGGGTAAGTCACGTCTTCGAGCTTCTGCCGCCGCCGCAGGTACGGATGCACCATGCCGCCCTGGATCGGCCCCGGTCGCACGATCGCGGTCTCGATGACGAGGTCGTAGAAGCAGCGTGGCGCCAGCCGCGGCAGCATGTTCATCTGCGCGCGCGACTCCGACCTGGAACACGCCGAGCGAATCGCCCTGGCACAGCATGTCGTAGACGGCCGCATCCTCCGATGGAATGTCCTGCAGCCGCCAGCGAGGACCGGACGACGGGCTCCCATAGAAGCGCTGCAGGTGATCGAGCGCGCGCCGCACGCAACTCAGCATGCCGAGTGCGAGCACGTCGATCTTCAGCAGGCCGAGCGCGTCGAGGTCGTCCTTGTCCCACTGGATCACCGTGCGCTCGTCCATCGCGGCGTTCTCGATCGGCACGAGCCGGTCGAGCCGGTCGCGCGCGATGACGAAGCCGCCCGAGTGCTGCGACAGGTGCCGCGGAAAGCCGATCACCTCGACCGCGAGTTCGGCGAGTTGCGCGATCACCGGGTTGGCCGGATCGAAGCCGGCTTCCTCCAGCCGCTGCGGAATGATCTTGCGTCCGTCCCACCACGCCATCGTCTTCGCCAGCCGGTCGACCTGGTCGAGCGACAGCCCGAGCGCCTTGCCGACGTCGCGCAGCGCGCCCTTCGGCCGGTAGGTGTGCAGCGCCGCGGTCAGCGCCGCGCGATGGCGCCCGTACTTGGCGTAGATGTACTGCATCACCTCTTCGCGGCGCTGGTGCTCGAAGTCGACGTCGATGTCCGGCGGCTCGTTGCGCTCCTTGCTGATGAAGCGCTCGAACAGCACCGACATGCGCGCCGGATCGACCTCGGTGATGCCGAGGCAGTAGCACACCGCCGAGTTGGCCGCCGAGCCACGCCCCTGGCACAGGATGCCCTGCGAGCGCGCATAGCGGACGATGTCGTAGACGGTGAGAAAGTAGGGCTCGTAACGCAGCTCGGTGATCAGCCGCAAGTTCGTGCTCGACGATGGCCTGCACTTTCTCCGGCATGCCGTCCGGATAGCGCGTCTTTGCCTCCTCGTAGGTCGCGCGCCGCAGCCAGGTGGCCGGCGTCTCGCCGGGCGGCACGATCTCCTCCGGATACTCGTAGCGCAGCTCGTCGAGCGAGAAGGTGCAGCGCTCGGCGATCGCCTGCGTCTGCAGCAGCAGCTCGGTCGGATAGATGCGCGCGAGCCGGTACAGCGGCCGCAGGTAGCGCTCGGCGTTCGGTGCCAGCTCGCGCCCGCACTGCGCCAGCGGCGTCTTCACGCGCACGGCGGTCAGCACGTCGTGCAGGCGCTTGCGGCGACGCGTGTGCATCTGCACGTCGCCGGCGGCCACCAGCGGCAGGTCGGTCGTATCGCTGATCGCCTGCAGCGCTTCCAGTTGCGCTGCGTCGTCGATGCCGCGCGTCAGCTCGCAGGCGATCCAGCTCGCGCCGGGATGCAGTTCCGCCAGCCAGCGCGCTTCCTGCTCGACGCGCACGGCATCGAGCGGCTCGCGCCAGTGGCGCAGCGGCAGCAGCAGCGCCAGCACGTCGTCGAGCCACGCGCGTGTGCTTCGAGGTCGGCTGCGCTCAGCCGGTAGCTGCCCTTGGTCGCCTGCCGGCGTGCCAGCGTCACGAGCTGGCTCAGGTTGCCGTAGCCGGCGCGCGTCTGTGGCCAGCAGCACGAGCTTGGCGCCGGGCCGCCGACGCTTTGGATCGTCGCCCTTGCCGTCGCGATGACTCAGCTGAATCTCGGTGCCATGGATCAGCCGGAACGCGCGCGCCGGCGCGTCGTTCTCGCGCGCCTCGGTGAGCGCCAGGTGTGCGCGCACCGAGCCTGCGAACGAACACTCGTCGGTGACCGCGAGCCCCGAGTATTCGAGCGCGAGCGCGCGCTCGACCAGTTCCTCCGGATGCGACGCGCCGCGCAGGAACGAGAAGTTCGACAGGCAGTGCAGCTCGGTGTAGGAAGGTGTCATCGGGAGGGCGTCATCGCGTCTCACGCAAACAGCCCGTGCAGGAACCAGCCGCGCGGGGCGGCGAGTTCGCGGTAGATCCACAGCCACTGGCCGCGCGCGTTGCGGGCGACGAAGTAGTCGCGGTGCACGGCGCGTGCGGGTGAGCCGGCGGCGGGGCCGGCGAGATCCCACCAGCCGCACTCGATGCGCTCGGGGCCGGTGACCAGCGTCAGCGGCTCGCGCTGGGGTGGCAACAGTGGCTGCTCGCCGTGCACCGGCAGCGGCTGCGGGGTCGGCAGCAGCAGCAGCGGACGCGGCGCCGACGTGATCGACGTCGGCGCGGTGCGCGGCTCGTTACCGACGGCGATGGGCAGCGCACACCAGGCCCGCTCGGGCCGGTGATCGTCGACCGCCTGCAGCTGGAACACGCGTTCGGAGCCGAGCCGCGCATGCAGTGTTTCTGCCAGCTGCAGCCAGTCCACGCCGACATCACCGTCGTGCGCGGACGGCGGCAGCAGGCTGGCGTTGAGCGCCGAGAAGGCGTGCAGCCGCTCGACCGTGAGTGCGAGCGTCAGCGCCGGGGCCGGCAGCTGCACGCGCGCCAGTCGTTCGCCGAGCAGCGCCGCCAGCCGCTGCGCATCGCGCTCCGGTGCGGCGAGCGCCAGAGTGACCGTGGTCGGCGGGAGAGCCATGCCGCGGCGCGCGCTGTGCGTGGCCGAAAACACGAGTTCGGTCGCGCCCGCATTGCGCCCGCGCAGGAAGCCTTCGAGCGAGGCGAGCAGCCGCCGCGCCGGGAACATCAGCTGCGCGGTCTCGCTGATGTCGGCCGGCAGTTCGATGCGCGCCGAAAAATGCGCGGGAGGCTCGTACAGAGGCTGCGGGTCGCTGCGTGTTCCGAGCGCGCGGTCGAGGTCGTCGAGCCGCCCCGTACCGAAACGCCGCGCGAACGCGTCACGCGGCAGCCGCAGCAGGTCGCCGATTGCCGACAGTCCGAGTGCACGCAGTGTCTCGTTCGTCACTGCGTCCCATTCGAGAAACTCGATCGGCAGGCGTCGCAGACCGTCCGCCTGCGCGAGCGGGGGAAGGTCCGGCGAGGCGGCGTGCCGGCCCTGGCTTGCCTCTGCCAGCGCGAACACACGTGCGCAGCGCGGCGCGTCGGCATAGGCGAATGCGGCGCGATAGCCGAGCGTGTCGAGGCCGATGGTGATGGCGCGATGCAGTCGGGCGCGATCGCCGAACAGCCGCTCGCTGCCACCGGTTTCGAGCAGCAGTCCATCGGGCTGCAGCACCACGTGCGAGGAGAACTGGTAGGCCCAGCCGGCGAGTTCGGCGAGCGCGGCCTGTTCGCGTTCGACATTGCGTTCGAGCGCGATCAGCTCGCGTGCCAGCGCCTGCGCGGCGGCGACCTTCATGCCCGGCGCCACGCCGGCCGCCTGCGCCGGTGCATTGCAGTGGATCACGGCAGACGCTGCGGCGGGCCTTCGACGATCGCGAGCGGCCCCATGCCGGGCAGTGCGCGCTCGGCCAGTTGCAGCGGCAGCGCGGGCAGGACGAGGGCGAGCCACAGGGCCACGGTGCAGCGCGGGCGGGCGCCCGCCGAAGCTCAGGTGAGTGGCATCAGGCCAATGCGATCAGGCCAGGTTTCGGGCCAGCGCTATCAGGCCAGCAGCGCGTCCATCGGACGCTGCGTGTCGAGCAGCGCGGCCGACGCCGGCAGCACGCGCGGTGCGGTGTCGGCTTCGACGCGCGCACTTTCCCAGTGTGCGGGACGCAGTGCGAGCGTGACCGGTTCGAGCAGCGGGCGGCCGCGCCGCTTCAGCAGTGTCACCTGCAGCCGCGTGCCGGCGCTCGCCAGCAGCAGGCGCAATACCGCGGGCGAGGGCGCCTGTGCATGGCGTGTGGTGCGCAACACGAAGGCGAGCGCCTGATGGCGCTGCGCCAGCAGATGCAGGCGGCGCAGCGCGCGGAAGTCACCGTCGCCGGTCCCGCTGGCCGACGGCAGCCAGCCGACCACCGCGCCGAGATGACGCGCCCGCAGCGACTGCTCGATCGCCCACAGGCCCTCGCGCGGCGTGGCCGGCTTGACGAAGATCGTGCGCGCGAGATCGAGCCCCGCGGTGGCGAGCGCCGGTGCATAGGGAATCGTCTGCACTTCGGGCGCATGCGACACGGCGGCCCGTGCAGACGAGGCGTCCACCGGCAGTACCCACACCGAGCAGCGGCGCGCCTGCGCGAGTTGCGCCAATGCCGGCGCCAGCAGCGACAGTTCGCCGATGCCGGCGTCGTCGGTCAGCAGTTCGATCAGCTGCCCCTGCGGCCAGCCGCCGCCCGGCAGTTCACGGTCGAGTTCGGCAAAGCCGCTGGCGAGCGTCGGGCCGCAGGCTTCGTCGGCAGGGCGCTCGTCGCCGCGCCACAGGGACGCACCGCCGGCGGTGTGCAACAGGGAAAGCAACTCCGTGGCCGCACGCATGTGCGTCCTCCTGAAAAAGTGGAACGGGTGGGTGTTAGGGGATCGAGGCGGCGCCCGAAGCGGGGAGCAGAACCTGCCTCAGAGCGCCGGTCGTATCACCCCGACGGCAATGCCCTCGATCGCGAACGGCTCGCGCCGCAGGTCGACGATGATCGGCGCGAAATCCGGGTTCTCGGCGATCAGTTCCGCGCGCGCGCCTTTCAGCTTCAGGCGCTTGACCGTGACGTCGTCACCGAGGCGCGCCACGACGATCTGCCCCGAGTTCGCCTGCGCGCGCTTGTGCACCGCGAGCCAGTCGCCATCGAGGATGCCGGCGTCGCGCATGCTCATGCCGCGCACTTCGAGCAGGTAATCGGCGCGCGGCTTGAAGGTGTCCGGATCGACGGCCGGGTGCGCGAGCACGTTTTCCTGCGCCAGCAGCGGGCTGCCCGCGGCGACCTTGCCGACGAGCGGCAGGCCCATTTCCTGCGCCGCGGCCATCAGCTCGCGCACGCTGTCCTTCAGGCGGATGCCGCGCGAAGTGCCGGCGACGAGTTCGATCAGCCCCTTTTTGGCGAGCGCCTGCAGGTGCTGCTCGGCCGCGTTGAGCGAGCGGAAGCCGAAGGCGCGCGCGATCTCGTCGCGCGTGGGCGGGGCGCCGCTCTCGGTGAGCGCCTGGCGGATGAACTCGAGGATCTCCGACTGGCGCGGAGTGATCGGCGGTGAAGCGGAAGAGGAGGTGACCATCAGCAGGCTCCCGGGCGAAGCGTTACTGGAAATGTATACAGTACTGAACGGAATAGCAAGGGGGTGTGAGGCGAGCGAAACATCGGCCCGCTGCCGGCTTCGTGCGGCCGTGATTCGCGGTGGCTGGACAAAGCTTGCGACAGGCGCCTAACTTATCGTCCAAGCGCCGACGCCTTCATTGCGCAGATTGATTCAGTGTTAAGCCGCAAGAAGCGCAGTGATCGGCATTGCATCCGGAGTACAGATGACATCTCAATTGCCTGGCAAGCTCGTAGATGGCGCTCGCTGCAAAGTCGTTGGTGGCACTCATGCCGGCAAGTCCGGCGCGATAACGGACATCAAGACCAGCAAGACTGGTCACGTTACGATCACCGTTGTGCAAAAAGACGGTGTTCGCTTTAAGACTCTGGCCAAGAATGTTGTTGTCTCGGGCAAGGCATGATCGCAATGCGGCCTATCAATTTATTTAAGCCGACGCCGTTTCGCGGTGCGGCTTAATTCAGACGTTAGGCGGTACGTCTCGTCGCGAAGTGCCGCTTCCCCCCATGAATCAGCTAATTGTCCAGGTTCGCACCCTTACTCCCGAGCTCCTGCCGGACTTCCTCAAGTTCTTCGACGGCACGGCGTTTTCGGACAATCCGAAGTGGTCGTCGTGCTATTGCCAGTGCTTCTACGAGGATCATCGGGTGGTGAAATGGTCGGAGCGCACAGCATCCGAGAATCGGGCACGCGCCTGCGACCGCATCGACGGCGGGCTGATGCAAGGCTACCTTGCGTATGTGGACGGTTCTCCGGTTGGCTGGTGCAATGCCGCCCCGCGCACGTTGCTTCACGCACTGGACGACGAATCGACTCCGGACGCCGAGCAAGTCGGGGAGATCATCTGTTTCTTGGTAGAGCCAAGCCACCGTGGCCGCGGCGTCGCAAGGCAATTGCTCGAGGCCGCTTGTGACGGTCTGCGACTACAAGGGTTTCGCATTGCCGAGGGAAATCCAAGAGCCGAGTCCGACTCGGCTGCGGCAAACCACTTTGGACCGCTGAGCCTATATCTGTCAGCGGGTTTCTCTGTGTATCGGGAGGACGACGATGGCAGCGTGTTTGTTCGGCGAGCGCTATGAGGCCTTGCGGGGAGTGCGGACTAAGCGGGCGGTCAAGCGGGCGCGCCGATTCATGACTTCGGGTTGGCGAGCGTCCTGCCGGCGCGCCGGTTACCTTTCACGTTAGGCGCCATGACACTCGCGCTATCCGCCGCACGCGAACCCAACCAGAAGCGCCGCATGCTTCGTCAGGCGTGTTTTGCCTGAACGCGTCTTGACATTTCGCAACTACAGGCAAAGGAGTGTTCGTCATGAAGATGACATTTGGTGCCGTTGCATTGACTTCGTTTGCCGCTGGGCTCATCGCAGGCGTTTTAGGTGGCCATTTCATCCCCTTGGCACACGCTGCCTCCGATCGCGTCATCCTCATCGACACTGACTCGGAGATTGCCACCAAGTGCAATTTCGACAAGACCGTAGTGAAGGGGCCAAGGTACTGGGCCTGTGTAAGACTCTGAGGGAGCTCGGCAGTCATCAACTCACCGCGGAGTAGCGACCATGTCCAAAATTGAACAGAGTCTGTGCTCGAGATCGTGCGGACTTCTAGTGACTGCCAGCGCGGCGCGCCAGGTGTGCGGCTGTCCTACGGATGCGGAATTCGGAAAGCCTCCGCGCCCACGCAAGTCGTGACGCCTAACCCCTCCTATATGGACTCCCCCCGAGAAGGCAAAGCCTGATCGATTGTTTTGGCATTGGGGTTGAGCCTGCAGTCGTATATCCGGCATCGTGAGTGGGCTCTGGTTGGCCCGTGCCGACATGGAAGCTGCGAGCACCGATGTGCCAATCGCTACGAACGGCGGACGTGAAGTCGCCGGAAGAGTTAACGGCATCAATCGGTGTGGGGGCGACCCGGGGTGCCATGATGGGCGATCAGTCTCTGGGCAAGGCTCGGAGCAAGTTCATCGCTTCAATCCGTCATTCTCAGTTCGGCAGCGCGTAGGTCGCGCGCATCTTGCGCTCGACGCGCACGCCACCGTAGTCGGCGTGATCGCGCAGCACTGCGTAGCAGATGCGCGCCATCTTGTTGGCCAGCGCACAGGTGGCGCGGTTGTGATGCGTTCGGGACTGCACGTTCAGAGCCCAGGTGCGCAGCCCGTCCACCGAGCGGCCCTGGCGATGGGCCACCGTGGCCGCGCGCAGCACGCTGCGCGCGCCGTGGGTCAGCAGCATGCGCAGGTAGCGATCGCCGCGCTTGCTGATACGACCCAGCCGGCGGGTCATGCCCGAGGAGCTTTCCTTCGGCGTCAGACCGAACCATGAGGCGAAGTGGCGCGCGTCCTTGAAGTGCGTCACCTCGCCGCTGGTAGCCGCCACCATCGCTGTGGCCGTGAGCAGGCCCACGCCCGGAACCGTCAGCAGGGTCTGGCACGCGGGTGACTGCCGGGCAAGGGTGGCCAGTTCGCGCTCGAGCTGGCTGATACGCGTCTCCAGCAGCCGGATCTCGTCGATCAGCAGGCGCATGGTCGGCCGCAGCAGTTCGGGCAGGCCGCTGGCCGGGTCGGCGAGCTGGCGCGCCATCTGTTCCAGCCCCAGGCGGCTGCCCGGGCTGATCGCAATGCCGAACTCGCGACAGAAGCCGCGCAGCGTGTTGATGCGCGCGGTGCGCGTGGCCATCCAGGCGCTGCGCGAGCGGTGCAGGGCCTGCAGCGCCTGCTGCTCGATGCTCTTGACGCGCACCGGCAGCAGATCGTCGGCCCGCGACGCTTCGATCAGTGCCGCCGCGTCGGCGGCATCGGTCTTGTTGCGCTTCACATAAGCACGCACATAACGCGCCGGCAGCAGACGAACCTCGATGCCCAACCCTGCCAGCCAGCGGCCCCAGTGATGGGCGCTGCCGCACGCTTCCATGACGACCCGGCCCACGGCCCGATTGGTAAACCAGCGTTCGAACTGGCTGCGCGTGAGGCGGGCGCGCTCGATCACACGCCATTGCGCATCGGCGACCGCCAGCTCGAACACGTTCTTGGAAAGATCCACTCCAACAACGGCGGCAACAGAAGTAGCATTCATCTCGGACTCTCCTTGGCAGCGTTGCGCTGACACCCCACACCACATGAGGCCAGCTGGCACGATGATGCCGAGACAAAGCCGGGGGGAGTCCATCCCATCAATCGAGCGGACGTGCCAAAGGCCGCTCCGCGCCCCTTGGCCCGCCGCTCATGTCGAACGTTGGGCGTCTCGGAGCCGACGATGAGCGAGACTGCGAAGGAAAGCTGGGGCTCCGGTGGCGCCTACGAATTGTGGGTTGGGCGCTGGAGCCGGAGAATCGCGGAGGGGTTTATCGACTGGCTCGCCGTCTCGCCGGGGCGAACCTGGGGCGATGTAGGTTGTGGAACGGGCGCACTGGTCGAACGCATCCTCGAAACTTCCGATCCCGCGGGTGTCCTCGGAATCGACCGCTCCGAAGCCTACGTCTCGGAAGCCCGGAACAGGTCCAGCGATTCACGCCTGCGCTTCGAGGTAGGTGATGCATGCGCTCTTCCGTGGGCCCCCGAAACGTGCGACGTCACAGTATCGGGCCTAGTGCTGAACTTCGTCCCGGATTCCGCCGCCATGGCGAGAGAGATGGTGCGCGTCACGAGTCCCGGCGGGAAGGTCGCCGCCTACGTCTGGGACTACGCGTGTGGAATGCAGATGCTCCGGCATTTCTGGGATGTAGCGGTCGAGCTTAACCGGGGCGATTCGAAACTCGACCAGGCTGAACGCTTTCCACTCTGTCAGCCGGGCCCTCTGGAGCAACTTTTCCGACGCGCCGGTCTGATCTCGGTCTCGGTACGCGCGATCGATGTCCCTACGGTCTTTCGCGATTTCGATGATTACTGGCGGCCTTTCTTGGGTAAGCAAGGTGCCGCGCCCACGTACCTTGCTTCATTGCCAGCGGAGACCCGAGATCGGATAAGAGTTGCCTTGAAGGCGCGCCTCGTTGCAGCCGCCGACGGCTCTATCGCCATGACCGCAAGAGCATGGGCGGTCCAAGGAACAGTGCCGCCCAACCCGTCGCTCAACGCGGACGTCCCGCATGCAGGGCTTCGCCCCGGCAGCGGGCCGCCGGTTAGCTAATTCGTTAGGCGTCATCAAGGAACCTCGTGCTCGCCTCCAGCCACAGTGAATCCAGCTTCAGCGCACAGCCACGCGATCGCTCGTCTCGTTGGTGCAGAGGCAGTCTCGCAACGCTCATTGTTGCACTAACGTCGGTCTGCTCCGCGCAAGACTCAAGCCGCGCTGGGCCGCTCTACGATGAACTTGCTCGTATGGACAGCGAGCTCTTTGAAGCCGCGTTCGTCACGTGTAGCCACGCGAAGTTTCGAGCCCTCTTCACAGAAGACGCAGAGTTCTATCACGACCGGTCCGGTCCTAGCTTTGGTGATGCCGCGCGCACGCTGAGGTCCTGTCCTCGTGACAATGGCGTCACGCGCACACTTGTCCCAGGCAGCCTGGAGGTGTACCCAATGCAGGGCTACGGCGCCATACAGATTGGAAGGCATGTATTCGCCCGCGCAGGTGAACCGGGGTCTGAGACGGCCAAGTTCGTACATCTGTGGAAGCGCGAAGGTGGTACTTGGCGTCTGGCAAGGGTTCTGAGCTTTGATCACCGCCCTTCGGTCGAGCCTAGACAATGACCGTCCACATGGAGTGGCGGCATGACGCCTAACTCCTCGTTCAACCCCCGACCCGCTACGGCAGGCAGCGTAAGGCTGGCCGCGGGTACTCCGTACATTGTCTGCGCCCCGCCTTGCGCGGCCTGCCTCCGTGGGCGGGGTTAACTCAAACGTTGGGCCTTACGTGCTAGGAATTCGGCATGACCGACGTCATCATTCTGCCAAACGCGCGCTGGGACCAGCAGATCACAACGGCCACGCAGGAACTCGTGGTTGATGCGCTGGAACGGGGAAGCGTCCTGTGGCTCCCTCAACTCAGCTTCACGATGCAAGAAGACGATGGCCGACTCCTGTCCCCGCTGACCGCCGGGAAGGGCAAGAATGTCAGCCTGGATTCATCCACCGGATCACTGCGCAGCAGCCGCAGTAGCCTCGATGAAGCGGATCTACGACGATTGAAGGGCATGATGCAGCGTTTCGCCGCGTCGAGCAGGAATTTGCTCCGCAACCTGTTGCCACAGTACGAGACTGGATTGGATCAGGCCCGCGCCAGCTTTCGGCCCGTGGAGATCGTCGGGCGGCGGACCTCGTGGCGAAAGGACGACACACGTCTGCACGTGGACAGTTTTCCATCCTCGCCCACGCAAGGAAACCGAATACTGCGAGTCTTCACCAACATAAATCCATATGGACGCAGTCGCAGCTGGAGGCTCGGCGAATCCTTTGAAGACGTCGCGCGCCGATTTCTGCCTTTGCTGCGCGGCCCGATCTGGGGCGCCGACCGTGTGCTCGAGCTGCTTGGCATTACTAAGCGCCGACGCACTGCCTACGATCACTACATGCTCCAACTGCATGACCGGATGAAGGCGGACTCGGTATACCAGTCGCAAGTTGCCCAACGCACGTACGATTTTCAAGCCGGGAGCACATGGATGGTCTTCAGCGACGTCGTATCACATGCGGCAACGAGTGGGCAGTATGCGTTGGAGCAGACCTATCATCTGCCAGTCAGCTCGATGGCGGATCCGTCACGCGCGCCCCTATACATCCTCGAAAAGCTTCTCGCCTGCAAACTGACGTGATGCCCAACCTTCATTCCAGCGGACCGCCTCCGGCAGCCGCTGAATTCATGCGTTAGGCCTCAGGAAGGTGCCAAGTTCCGGGCGGCCTTTCTTTGAAGGCAATGGACTTGTCGATTTGACTAGCGCTCGTTCGTCGTAGCTTTACCGGGCAACAACCTACATTCGGAGAGCGGGCTATGCGGTTCATCATCACGGCGCAGGCGAGTGCGGATAAGAAGACGACCGAACAACAGTCAGACTTTGATGTGGAACTCTTCAAGGCCTATATGCGGTTCAACGAGGAGATGCATCAGGCCGGAATACTTGTAGCCTCCGAGGGCCTCAACCCCTCTGCACCAGGAGCCCGCATCGCGGTAGCTAATGGCAAACGCTACGTTGTGGACGGTCCCTTCGCCGAGTCGAAAGAATTGGTTGGCGGCTTTTACCTTATCGAGGTGAGCTCGCTTGACGAGGCGATTCAATGGGCCTTGCGCGCTCCGTCTGGTTTCGGGGCGGACGACATTCTGGAGATTCGTCAACTAACAGGCTCGGGAGACCTGCCACCTGAAATTCTCCGACTCATCACCGAAGCCGCGCCGACGTGGAGCGCCTCGGCTTGGCAGTCGCGCAGCGCGAACTAGTCGCAGGCAACGAGTGCATGCTGGGGCCTAACCGGTCGCTCGATCGACTCCGGGAACGAAGTCTCGAAGGCCTAGTGCCCGTCTGCAGCGAATACGCCTTGCAAGATCGATTGGGCAATGTTAACGTACAACCATATGGTTGTACTTAGAAAAGAAAGCGAAGAGTCGCTCAACCAGCTTTTCCGTGCGTTGGCCGACGGCACGCGCCGCGACATCCTGGTGCAGTCGCTCACTGAAACGCCGTCTGTATCCGCTCTTGCTGCGCGGTACCAGATGAGCTTCGCCGCCGTGCAAAAGCACGTCGCCGTGCTCGAGCGCGCGGGTCTGATTCAGAAACGTGCAAGCGGCCGCGAGCAACTGGTCTCCACCAACCGCGCGCGGCTCCAGCGCGCTGCCGAACTGCTCGACCACTTCGAATCCGTCTGGCGTCAGCGCATGGCGCAGCTCGACGATGTTCTCCAACCGAAAGGGAAATGATTATGCCGGTTACTTCCGTCACCAAAGACCCCGCAAAGCTCACCCTCACCGTCGTGGCCGACTTTCCCGTTCCGCAGCAACGCCTGTGGGACGCCTATGCCGACCCGCGCCAACTCGAGCGCTTTTGGGGACCACCCACCTGGCCCGCCACCTTCACGCGCCATGATTTCAAAGTTGGCGGTCGCGCCGAGTACTTCATGACCGGGCCGAACGGAGAAAAGTGGAGCGGCTCCTGGAAGTTCACCGCAGTGAATCCAATCAGTTCGTTCGAGGCGCACGACGGCGAAGACAACGCCGAGGACGAGAACATGCCGGCGGGGATGAAGTTCACCTTCGAAACTACGCCGACGGGATCGCGCATGACCTGCGTCACGAAATTTTCAAGCGTTGAAGCAATGGAGCAAAGTGCAACGGGCATGGAAGAGGGGCTGCGCGCGGCAATGCCGCAACTCGACGCATTGCTTGCTGAACGAGGCGCCTCCGCTGCGCACGCCTAGGGCTGACCGGAGACTCAAGTGAGAAAGCTCACAATCATCGAACACATCTCGCTGGACGGGGTGATCCAGCACTCGTCCGATGACGACAATTTTCCCTACAGCGACTGGACCGCGCCCTACCGAACCCCCGCTGGCCGGGACGCAATGCTCGCCGCGTATGGCGAGAGCTTCGATCTGCTGCTTGGACGTCGCACTTACGACATCTGGTCGGGCTTCTGGCCCAAGGCGCCGAGCAACCCGATGGGGGACCGCCTCAATGCGGCAAAGAAATTCATCGCGACCCACCGTCCGGAATGTCTTGAATGGGGCCCGTACGAGGGCATAGGACCGGACATCGTCGAGGGCGTTCGTCGTATCAAATCGCAGGACGGCCCGGGCCTTGTCCTGTCGGGTAGCTCCACGCTGACGTCGACGCTGCTCGAACATGGGCTTGCGGATGAAGTCCTGCTGGCCGTCTATCCGGTCCTGTTGGGCACGGGGAAGCGCTTCTTTGCGGAAGGAACGCCGGCACGCTCAGTCGAGCTCGTCAGGACGCAAGCATTCCCGTCCGGCATCATCTTCAATGCTTACAAGATCGTTGGGCCTTTGAAGACCGGATAATTCAATGAAACATGTCGGCCTTCCTGCCCAACAGGCCTGGCAGTCGGACTTTGTCCTCTCTGCGCTCGGAACCCGGCCGCTGAAGGCCACGTTCGATTACACAGACACCTCATCCCTTATCAAGCACCCCAGGAGCATTACGGAGAAATCTAATGTCACTGCTCTCGGACCTCGCAGACGTTCCGGCGGATCTGCCAACTCCTTCCAGATTCACGGCGCTCTGTGGTGTCTTCTATGCCGCAACAGGCCTGGTGCTTCTCGCCTGGCCCGGCATCGTTCAAACGGTCTTTCGCGATCCGGCCTTTGTCGGGCGCGAAGAGGCGCTGCTACGAGTCATCGGCATGCTTATTGCCATCGTCGGCTGGTTCTACTTCTTCGGCGGTAGAACCGGCGGGCGGCAGTTCGTCGCAGCGACCGTTATCGACCGATTGGTTCTGGTGCCTGCGGTGCTGATCCCCACTGCCGCGGCGGGAGTGTTCCCGCATGTCATGCTGACGTTTGCCATCCTTGACCCAGCGCTCGCTCTCGTCGCGTGGTACTTGCTCAGTCGGGCGCCGCGTTAGGCTCAGTAGCTTCCGCCAAGGGCGCCTTCACCGGTCAAGAGCATGCAAGCGTCAGCAGTGCAGCCTAACCCCTTGCGCAGCACGCTGCGCGCGCCGTGGGTCAGCAGCATGCGCAGGTAGCGATCGCCGCGCTTGCTGATACGACCCAGCCGGCGGGTCATGCCCGAGGAGCTTTCCTTCGGCGTCAGACCGAACCATGAGGCGAAGTGGCGCGCGTCCTTGAAGTGCGTCACCTCGCCGCTGGTAGCCGCCACCATCGCTGTGGCCGTGAGCAGGCCCACGCCCGGAACCGTCAGCAGGGTCTGGCACGCGGGTGACTGCCGGGCAAGGGTGGCCAGTTCGCGCTCGAGCTGGCTGATACGCGTCTCCAGCAGCCGGATCTCGTCGATCAGCAGGCGCATGGTCGGCCGCAGCAGTTCGGGCAGGCCGCTGGCCGGGTCGGCGAGCTGGCGCGCCATCTGTTCCAGCCCCAGGCGGCTGCCCGGGCTGATCGCAATGCCGAACTCGCGACAGAAGCCGCGCAGCGTGTTGATGCGCGCGGTGCGCGTGGCCATCCAGGCGCTGCGCGAGCGGTGCAGGGCCTGCAGCGCCTGCTGCTCGATGCTCTTGACGCGCACCGGCAGCAGATCGTCGGCCCGCGACGCTTCGATCAGTGCCGCCGCGTCGGCGGCATCGGTCTTGTTGCGCTTCACATAAGCACGCACATAACGCGCCGGCAGCAGACGAACCTCGATGCCCAACCCTGCCAGCCAGCGGCCCCAGTGATGGGCGCTGCCGCACGCTTCCATGACGACCCGGCCCACGGCCCGATTGGTAAACCAGCGTTCGAACTGGCTGCGCGTGAGGCGGGCGCGCTCGATCACACGCCATTGCGCATCGGCGACCGCCAGCTCGAACACGTTCTTGGAAAGATCCACTCCAACAACGGCGGCAACAGAAGTAGCATTCATCTCGGACTCTCCTTGGCAGCGTTGCGCTGACACCCCACACCACATGAGGCCAGCTGGCACGATGATGCCGAGACAAAGCCGGGGGAGTCCATCCCATCATCGAGCGGCTCTGCCGGTGGCGGCCCGCTCAGCTCGAACGTTAGGCGCTTTGAGTGGAGGTCATGCGTACATCCGTCGCAGTAGCTGTCGCCTCAGTTCTGACAGCATCCAGTATCGCCCACGCACAAGGCGATCCGCTTGTCGCGGTGGCCTGGCTTGCCGGTTGCTGGGCGGCCGAAGGCCGTGAACCGGGTTCCGTGGAGCATTGGCTGGCTCCGGCTGGAGGCACGATGCTCGGCATGAGCCGCACTGTCCGATCGGGAAGAACCGTTCAGTACGAGTTCATGCAGTTCCGCATGGGTGCCAATGGGAAGCTGGAGTTCGTTGCGCTCCCATCGGGACAGAAAGAAACGTCGTTCGCACTTGTGAGTAGCTCGGACGGGCTTGCGGCCTTTGAGGCGCCGGCACACGACTTTCCGCAGAAGGTCACGTACCAGGCGCTGCCGGGTGGGCGTATGGTCGGCCGCATCGAGGGCACTGTTTCCGGTCGGTCGCGGGTCATTGAGTTCCCGCATAAGCGTGTTCCATGCGAAGCAGATGCAGTTCAGCCGTCGAAGTGAAGGCGCATAAGCCTTCGCCCTTGCCGACCTACGCCGCGTAGGACTTGGCCGGCGAGGCTTGCGGGCTTATCGTCCGCCTCGCGAGCAAAGCGCCAAACCGCTGCGTTCCGCTCAGCTCAATCGTTGAGTGGCGAAGCGGAAGGCAACGGAAAGAGTCGGCATCGTGGGCGGACATGATGGCCACAGGTGACATCTTCGACGTGATCGTCGTCGGCGCGGGCACGGCGGGGTGTGTCCTGGCCGAGCTGCTGACCAACTCTGGAAAGCGTCGTGTACTGCTGGTTGAGGCAGGTGGTCCACCGACGAGTCGATTCGTGTCGATTCCGGCAGCGTTCTCGAAGCTCTTCAAAGGCGACCACGACTGGAGTTTCGAATCGGAGCCGCAGGCAGCGGTCGCAGGTCGAAGGATTTACACGCCGCGCGGGAAGATGCTGGGCGGCTCGTCGAACATGAACGCGATGATGCACCAGTGGTGCCATCCAGCCGACTTCGACGGCTGGGTCGACGCGGGAGCGGCCGGCTGGAGCTGGAACGAGGTCGCGCCAATCTTTCGGAAGCAGGAACATTGGCTCGGCGAGGACGGAGATTCAGGTCGCGGTCGCGGTGGCCCGATGTGGATCACACCGAACCACAACGCGCGCTCACTGACGCACCGCTTCGTCGAGGCGGCACGCCGTGCGGGGCTGGGAGATGAGGCGCAATACAACGGACATGCCTACCAGGGCGCCTGGATTGCCGAGCTGGCGCTACGGCATGGGAAGCGATTCAGCGCCTACCACGCGTATCTCGAGACGTCGATGCGACGCTCAAACCTCGAGGTCGTCAGCGCAGCGCATGCCACGAGGATCAACATCGATGGCGGACGGGCAACGGGAGTAAGCGTTAGACGCGGCGGCCATGTTCAGAGCTTTGCCGCCAGGGCCGTTGCGCTGGCGGCCGGCGCTTTTGGCTCTCCCCATCTTCTGATGCACTCGGGGGTCGGTCCGGCGGCCACGCTGAAAGCACTCGGGCTACCGGTCCAGATCGACGCGCCCGAGGTCGGCGAGAACCTGCAGGATCATCCCGTCCTGCCGATCGCGTTTCGCACGCAGAGCCGTGACACGCTCAAGCGCGCCGAGTCACCGCTCGAACTTCTCCGCTATATCGTCTTCAAGCGGGGAATGCTGGCGTCCGGTGGCGTCGAGGGCTTCGCGTTCACGCAGATCCACTCTGGCCCCGTCGCGGCGCCGGATCTAGAGCTCTTGTTCCTGCCATTCGATGCCCGCCGGGAGTTCCTCGAACCGCCCCAGGAGGACGCATTCGTCCTCGCGCCCGTCGTTGTCGCGCCGAGATCTCGAGGCCGCCTGACGCTGCGAAGTCCGGATCCGTTGGTGCCACCGGCCATCGACCCCCGACTCCTGAGCGATCCGGAGGGTATCGACAGGTCAGTGCTCTGGGACGGAGTCGGCCTGAGCCGGCGGATTGCGGCCACGTCGCCACTGTGCGAATGGAACTCCGGCGAACTTCGCCCGGGTGCCTCCGTGCAATCCGAGAGTGAGTTGCTCGACTACGCGAGCGACACTCTCCAGACGGTCTATCACCCGACGAGCACGTGCCGAATGGGCTCGGATGCGCGGTCGGTCGTCGATCCGCAACTGCGCGTCCGGGGCATCGGCGGACTCTGGATCGCCGACGCGTCCGTGATGCCGGCAGTACCGCGGGGTCATCCGAATGCGGTCGTGGCGATGATTGCCGAACGCGCGGCGGGCTGGATAGCGCAGGCCATCGATGCATGATCTCACCCCGATTTCTCTCGAGCGAGATCGCCGCCAGCTACCCGAGGCCTGGGCATGGGCGTGCGAGTTCGCAGCCCCAAGAAGGCGATGCAGCGCGGCGTTGCGCGCTGCGGCTGATCGCTGATCCGTCAGGCGTCATGGCCCACTCGCCTTCCCGTCGTCGCGCCTTGCTGGTTCTGGGAATGCTGGTGCTGCCGCCGCCCTCACGCGCGCAGTCGGACCCGTGGCAACCGGTACGCCCGCTGGTCGGCGAGTGGTCAGGCACTTCCACCGGTCGGCCTGGCGAAGCTACAGTGAACAGAACGTATGCGTTTGTACTCGGCGGCCGGTACCTGCACGAGACGAGCGTGTCCGTCTACGCACCACAGGAGAAGAGCAAGACGGGCGAGCGGCACGAACACTGGGGCATGTTCAGCTACGACCGTTCGCGCAAGGCCCTGGTGCTGCGGCACTTCCACATCGAGAGCTTCGTGAACACGTACCGGCATGTCATGGTGGAGGGAAGTCCGCAGCTTGTGGTCTTCGAGAGCGAAAGTTTCGAGAACTTCAGCAACTCGTGGAGGGCACGCGAGACGTACGAGTTCATCAGTCCGGATGAGTTCGTCGAGACGTTTGAGCTGGCGTCACCAGGGAAGGACTACGACGTCTACAGTCGTGCAACTCTCAGGCGCCGGCCGTAACGGGCAAGGGTGGCTTGAACGCAGAGTCCACTAGCACTCGGAAAGGACTTGCCCATGATCACCGGTACCTGCCTCTGTGGAGCGGTCAGGCTTGAGATCGACGAGCCGCTGGAGAAGGCTCCCGAAGCCTGTCACTGCTCCCAGTGCAGAAAGCAGACGGGCAATTTCTTCGTTGGTGTCAACGTCCGGAGACGAGCCTTGCGAGTTGCGGGAGAGGAACGAGTGACGTGGTACCAGTCGTCCGAAAAGGTTCAGCGAGGGTTCTGTTCGATCTGCGGTTCGGTGATGTTCTGGAAACCGACGCTTGATGGCTACGAGTGGACGGGCGTTGCGCTGGGGTGCCTGGACACATCCATGAAGCTCAAGGTGGCCAACCACACGTTTGTGGCGGATAAGGGCAGCTACTACGACATCACAGACGATGCGCCGCAGCGCCAGGCTTACTGAGTGAAGTCGAGCGGCATGGTTTCGCCTGAACTGTTTCGAGATCCATGAAGATCCGGGAAGCCACGGGAGAAGACTTCGACCAGATCTGGCCCATCTTCCACGAGATCGCTGCGGCCGGTGAGACCTATGCGTACCCGCGGGACGTCAGCAGGGAGCAAGCACTGAAACTCTGGATGGATGCTCCAAGAAAGACCTATGTGGTCGAGGAGGACGGGAAGATCCTCGGCACGTATTACATCAAGACCAACCAGGCGGGTCCCGGCGACCATGTCTGCAATTGTGGCTACATGGTTTCATCTGCGGCCCGGGGGCGTGGCCTCGCGACCGCCATGTGCGAACACTCCCAACGAGTCGCGCGAGAGCTGGGGTACAAGGCCATGCAGTTCAATTTCGTGGCGTCGAGCAATGAGGGCGCGGTAAGGCTCTGGCACAAACTGGGCTTCGCTACGGTGGGCAGATTGCCCAAGGCCTTTCTTCATCCTGCCGCGGGTTACGTCGATGCGCTCGTCATGTACAAATGGCTGGAAACATGACTCCAGCATGAACCGAACCGCCCACCTGCAATGCTGGCGGGTATCCGTCGCGCATTGCGCGTCGGCGCCCGTGTTACGCGAAACGTTAGGCCACGCAACTCATGCCCGCAGACGTTAGCCTGCAATTTCGCGAGATCGAGGCAGCGGACGTCCCGGCGCTCTTCTATGTTCGCACCCGAACGCGCGAGAACACGTACACGCTCGACGAGCTGCATGCCCTGGGCATCACGGCTGAGAGTGTCGCCGAGCGGCTCGCCACTTCATGCAAAGGCTGGCTATGCACGCACGCCGGTTTGGTCGTCGGGTTCTGCATGGCCGACCGTTCGACGGGGGAGCTCTGGGTGATCGCCGTACTCCCGGAGTACGAGGGGCAGGGCATCGGCAACACGCTCATGAGCTCGGCCGAAGAGTGGCTCTGGGAGCAGGGCTGGTCACGAGCATGGCTCACGACAGACATCGACACCGCGCTTCGCGCCTATGGCTTCTATCGCCAGCGCGGCTGGAGCGACTGGAAGCTCGATGACGGGCTGCGCTGGATGGAACTCTTTCGACCAGGAGAACCAACGCTGCCTGCTCGTCGGCCATGACGGGCCGCGTCCTGAGCCAAAACGTTAGGTTGCATCAGATGGCCGCCCTGAGCAGTTGTATTCAATTGCTACGGTTTCCGACTGCGGTCGAACGAGACGCCGCGGTCGATGCATGGTTCGAGAGCCACGCAGGCAAGCTCGGTGCGATTGCGCGCCCTTGGTACGAGCGCATGCGCCAATGCGGCGACGACGTACGTGAGCTGATCCATGATGGCCATCCCACCGCGTGCGTCGGTGACGCGGCGTTCGGTTACGTCAATGCGTTCACGGCGCACGCCAACGTCGGCTTCTTCCTTGGCGCTCACCTTGCGGATCCCGCGGGACTGCTCGAAGGAACCGGGAGAAACATGCGCCACGTGAAGCTCCGACCGGGCACCGATATCGACGGGGAGGCGCTCACGGCATTGATCCAAGCCGCGTACTCGCGAGTCAAATCGCAAGCGCGCTCGGGGCGATAGGATGCAACCTGACAGCGCGGTGTTGCCCAACTTTGACACCTCGCAGCTACGCGCTCAGCGCGGCGCGGCAAAACGCGGACGATAGGCCGCATGACGTCCTCCACGCAGGCCGGCTACTCCGGAACTCCGCTGGCGAAGAAGCTCGGGTACAAGTCGGGCTGCCGTGCAGTGGCAATCGATGCGCCGGAGGACTACATCTCGTGGCTGCATCCGCTGCCGGCGGAAGTCGAGTTCGAGCGAGCGGCCGGCAGCAAGACAGACCTCGTACACGTCTTCGCCACCGAGCAAGAGTTTCTGTCGAAGCACCTTGTCGCGCTGCGAAAGAAGCTCAAACCCGAGGCCTGCGTCTGGGTCTCCTGGCCGAAGAAGGCCTCCAAGGTGGCGACGGACATCACGGAAGATGTCATTCGCCGTTTGGCGCTTCCGCTTGGCTTCGTCGACGTCAAGGTCTGCGCCGTCAGTGAGATCTGGTCAGGTCTCAAGCTCGTCGTACGCAAGGAGC
>CAVYNB010000028.1:0-78945 GCA_963769745.1 uncultured beta proteobacterium | reverse complement strand
GTAGTAACGCTCGGCAACGTACCGCCGGCGGGGCCGGCGCCCGTTTACTCGCGCGAACAGCTGCCGCCCGAGATCCGCGCGGCCTTGCCGCAGTTCGCGATCGGCGGCTCGGTCTATTCGCCCGACCCGACCGCCCGCTCGCTGATCGTCAACGGCCAGCTGTTCCGGGAAAAGGACCGCCTGAACCAGGAACTCTCGCTGGAGGAGATCAAGCTGAGAGCCGCCATCTTCAATTTCCGTGGCTATCGCGTCGAGGTCCTGTTCTAACGACGGTCGGCCGGCGACCGCGCGGAGGTATGCATGACGACGACCGCACGACATCGCTCAGTGGATTTCGCAGTGTGGCTCGCAGTACTTGCCGCGGCCGCCTGCAGTACGACCAAACTTTCATGCCGGCGAACCGATGCCAGTGAAGAAGCTGGCGCGGACGATCGGCGAGGAGCGTGCGCCGACTGAGCTGCAGCGCACGGGCTGAACTGGCTCGGGTGCAGCGTCGGTCGGCCAGAACCGGCCGCCTCTCATGCACGGAGCCGCTTGTCAAATGCCGTGCATGACCGGAAGCAAGTCTCCTCGCGCAGCGTGCGCTAAAGTCCCCTTCGATCCGGGTGGCATCGCCTCGGCCACCTGCAACAACACCAACACTTTCCGGAATCCCCGATGAGCATTTTCAATTTCAGCGCCGGTCCTGCGGTGCTGCCGAAGGAAGTCCTGCAACGTGCGGCCGAGGAGATGCTCGACTGGCACGGCAGCGGCATGTCAGTGATGGAGATGAGCCATCGCGGTCCCGAGTTCATCCAGATCGCGGCAGAGGCCGAAGCCGACCTGCGCACGCTGATGGCGGTCGGCGACGACTACGCAGTCCTGTTCCTGCAGGGCGGAGCGATCGGCGAGAACGCGATCGTGCCGATGAACCTGCTCGGCGACAGGAAGACGATCGACTTCATCAATACGGGCGAGTGGTCGAAGAAGTCGATCAAGGAAGCGAAGAAGTACGCGCAGGTCAACGTCGCCGCCTCATCGGAAGACCAGAAATTCTCTTACGTACCGAAGCGGGAAAGCTGGAAGCTCTCGGACAATGCGGCCTACGTCCACGTCTGCACCAACGAAACCATCGGGGGAGTCGAGTACCACTGGGTTCCGGACGTGGGCGCGACGCCGCTGGTGGCCGACATGTCGTCGCACATCCTGTCGCGTCCGATCGACGTTTCGAAGTACGGCGTGATCTACGGCGGCGCGCAGAAGAACGTCGGCCCGGCGGGCCTGACGCTCGTCATCGTGCGCAAGGAGCTGCTGGATCGCGCGCTGGCGATCACGCCGTCGGCGTTTCACTGGAAGGAACAGGCCGAGGCGGATTCGATGCTGAACACGCCACCGACGTACGCCATCTACATCGCCGGACTGGTATTCAAGTGGCTGCTGGCTCAGGGCGGGCTCGCGGCGATCGAGCAGAAGAACGTCGCAAAGTCGAAGCTGCTGTACGACACGCTCGACGCCAGCAGCTTCTACTCGAACCCGGTCCGCAAGGAGGACCGTTCGCGCATGAACGTGCCGTTCAAGCTGCGCGACGAAGCACTCGACGCGGCGTTCCTCAAGGGTGCGCACGCGCGCGGGCTGCTGCAGCTCAAGGGGCACCGCTCGGTCGGCGGCATGAGGGCCTCGATCTACAACGCGATGCCGATCGAGGGCGTGCAGGCCCTTGTCGACTACTTGCGCGAATTTGAGCGCAGCCAGGGATAACCGATGCACCGCTTCCGCATACAGACGCTCAACAATATTTCGGCCAAGGGGCTCGAGCGCCTTCCGCTCGATCGCTACGTCGTCGGCAAGGAACTCGACCGGCCCGATGCGATCCTGGTCCGGTCGCACGACATGCATGCGTTGCCAATCGCGACCAGTGTCAAGGCGATTGCGCGGGCGGGCACGGGCACCAACAACATCCCGGTCGCGGAAATGTCGCGGCGCGGCCTTCCGGTGTTCAATGCGCCGGGGGCCAACGCCAATGCGGTCAAGGAACTCGTACTCGCGGCGCTGCTGATCAGCGCGCGCAACATCGTGCCGGCGCTGGGATTCGTATCCGCGCTGGCGCCGGACGCACAGGACTTCGAAGCGCGCGTCGAGGAAGGAAAGAAGCAGTTTGCGGGAGTCGAGTTGCCCTACCGCGTGCTCGGTATCGTCGGGCTCGGCGCCATCGGTGCGCTGGTCGCCGACACCGCGTTCAAGCTCGGCATGAAAGTCATCGGCTACGACCCCGAGATCACGGTCGACGCTGCGTGGCGCCTGCACTCGGGCGTGCGCAAGGCCAACTCCATCGAGGAGTTGCTCAAGCAATCCGACTTCGTCTCGCTGCACGTTCCGCTGGTTCCGGCGACGCGCGGGCTGATCGATGCGCGCAGGCTCACTGCGATGCGGCCGGGCAGCGTACTGCTGAACTTTGCGCGCGACGCCATCGTCGACGAGGCGGCCGTCGTCGAGGCGCTGCGCTCGGGCCGGCTGAAGGCCTATCTGTCCGACTTCCCTTCGCCGACACTCGCGGGCGTCGCGGGCGCGATCGCGCTGCCCCACCTCGGGGCTTCGACGGCCGAGGCCGAGGAAAACTGCGCGGTCATGGTCGTCGAACAGTTGCGCGAGTTTCTCGAGAATGGCGGCATCAGCAACGCGGTCAATTTCCCCAACGTCGAGATGGCGCGCGAATCGGATTACCGCATCAGCATCGCCAATGCCAACGTGCCGAACATGCTCGGTCAGATATCGACCGCGATGGCCAATGCCGGCCTCAACATCCACAACATGGTCAACAAGTCGCGCGGCGAGATGGCGTACACGCTGGTCGATGTCGACAGCCCGGTGCCTCAGGCCGCCATCGATGCGATCGCGGCGATCGACGGCGTGCTGTCGGTGCGATCCGTGCCTGCCGATCCGGAACGGATCGCGGAGGCGGCCGCGAACCGCGATCTCGCCGCGTAGTCAGGCGGCAACGCTACACGCGTCCGTTCTGCGGATGCGTCAGACCGGTTTGTCCGAAACGTGATTCGAGTAGAACGTGATGACGTGCCCCGCGGGCTCTCGAACGCGAAAGAGCTCGTGCGGCATGTTGGCGGCCGACTCGATCGGCGTGGGCTCCAGTCCCAGCGCCGTGAACTCCCTGTGCGTCGCGTGCAGGTCCTCGACCATCAGGTCGAAGGGCGCGGCACCGGCAGCGACCTTGTCCTTCTCGATGACGACCAGATGCGTGCCGCCGCGCAATTCGAAGACCGCCACGCGCGGCCCGGGAAAGATCGTCCGCATGCCGATCGTGCGCATGAACTGAGCGGTGGCCTCCAGCCGATCGCTCTCGAGGACGATGTGCCCGACCCACACGGCGGGACGCGGATCTTTCTCGTTCATTGCGCGAATCTCCTGCAGTTTCCGGGCTGGTGACCGGACTCCCCTATCATCGCTCGATGCTCTGCAACCATGAACTGAGTCTCTTCCAGAAAGTCCTGCTCGCCACGGACGGCACCGTCACCGACCTGATTGCGCTGTATGCCGGCGAGCCGATCGGGGTCAGAAAACTGGCGCAGTCGATTCGCGACGAGCATGCACCGGCGCAGCTGCAGTGCGCTGGGCCGACGCGCCTGCTGAGCCGAAGCATCCTGCTGACCGGCTCCACCAGGACCTACCTGTACGCCGAGTCGCTGTTCGTGCTGGATCGCCTGTCGACGACCATTCAGCGGCAGATGCTCGAGACGGACCGGCCGATCGGCCTGTTGTGGAAGGAAGCGCGCCTGGAGACCTTCCGCGAGATCGTGCGTCAGGCGGTCGAGCCCTGTGAGGCGATCGCGCACCATTTCGACGTGCCGGTGTCAGCGCCGTTCGTTTCGCGCACCTATCTGATCCACCACGGCGGCACGCCGATGGGCATGATCACCGAGAAGTGGCCGCTGAGCCACTTTCGCGAGCAGCGCATCTGAGTTACAGGGCTCGGAGGCGCGTCGGCCGGACACCGCCGGCCAACGTGCAGGCGCTCACGTCACCTGAGATTGCCCGTGTGTCCGAGCGAGTAGCGGCCCGGTTGCGGCCACACGGTGAGCCCGTGCGGCTCCCGGCCCACCGGAATGATCTTCACGTCGCCAGTGGTCGTGTCGAACACGTATACGACATGGTCGTAGCGGCCCGATAGCCACAGCCATTTTCCGTCGGCACTGACGTTGCCCATGTCCGGGCTGCCGCCGCCGGGGATCATCCAGGTCGTCTCGACCTTGCGGGTCGCAAAGTCGATCACCGACACACCGCCCTTGCCCTTCGCCGGGCCGTGGATCTTGTTCGAGCCGCGATTGGCGACGTACAGCTTCTTGCCGTCGCGGCTGGGATACAGGCCGTGCGTGCCCTTGCCGGTTTCGATGAAGCCGACCTGGCGGAACCTTTCGCCGTCGACCACGTGCACGCCGTCGGCCATCATGTCGGCGATGTAAAAGAGCTTGCCGTCCGGTGAGGCGCGGATGTCCTGCGGCATGCCCTTCCATGTCGTGCAGATCTCCTGGTCCTGGCCGTCGGGTCCCTTGACGATCTTGATCGGGCGGCCGGGCTGGATCACCTGCGTGTATCCCAGCACCTTGCGGTTCACGAGGTCGATCTTGGCCACGGTGCCGGCGAACTCGCAGGTGAAGATCGCGAATTTGCCGTCGATCGAGAAGTCGGCGTGGTTGATGCCGGCGCACTGCGGAACGGCGAGCGTGTACTGCAGCTTCATCGTCACCGGATCGCGAAAGTCGAGTCGCTTCAGCGCCTCGGCGACGATGATCGCGGACTTGCCGTCGGGCGAGAAGTAGACGTTGTACGGGTCGTCGACGGGGATCGGCTTGCCGGGTTTGCCCGTCTTTGGGTCGACGGGTGTCAGGCTGCCCTTGGTCGTGTTCTCGGCGTTGTTCGCGACCCACAGCGTGCGCAGGTCCCACGACGGCACGACGTGCTGCGGGTTGAGTCCGACCTTGAACTTGTCGACGACCGTGAACGTCGCCGGGTCGATCACGTAAACGTCATTCGACTGGACATGCGGCACGTACACGCGCGGCAGGTCGTTCGCGAGCGCGGGACTCATCTTGGCGGCGGTGGTCTCGCTGTACAGATTGGCCGGATCGGCGACCGGCGGCATACCAGGCACCGTCGTTACGGCCGGCGCCACGGGAGCTGTCGCCGGCGCTTGCGCCGGAGCCTGCGCGACGCTGATTGTCGAGAAGACCAAGGCAAGCGGCAAAGCCAAAGGGAGGTAACGAGCGCGAACAATGCGGGTCACGAAAACTCCTGAAGTTGCAGATCCGGACTACGGAAAGCTCGAAGCCTACGGCACTACCGGGGGCCGACCGCTTTGCGGATGGCCGCGACGGACTGGGTCACGATCATATCGATACCCGCCTTGCCGAGCTCGGCCGAGGCACTCCGTGGATCGCCGGAAACACCGGGCGGTGGCAGCGCATTTTGTGCGGTCTGCTGGCGTTCAGGTCGCACCAGCCCCGGATCGACGGCCAACGCGAGCGAGGTGTCCGCGAGCCCGGCATGAAGGCCAATCTCGGCATCGCTGTAGCCGCGCTGCCGGAGGGTCCCGGCAAAGCCAACCGTCGCCGCCCGGTAGTACTCGACGAGGGCGACCACGCGCACCGGGGTGCCCGCCCATTCGCGACCGAGTTGTCGGGCCACGAACTCGTTGTCCTTCTGGTAATCGCCGCTGTCGCCGAGGAACACGATGTTCTGGAATCCGGCGAGCCGCAGGCTGCGCGCCGCGGATTCCAGCAGCTTGCGGTACACGTCTGCCGGCACCGTGATCGTTCCCGGATAACGCATGTGCCCCGTCGGCGGGTTGACACCTCCCTCGGGAACGTAAGCGATGACGGGGGCGACCAGCGCGTTACCGAGTTCCCGCGCGATTTTGCCGGCCAGCACTTTCACGCGCACGTTGTGCTTGCCGAGGACCATGTGCGGCCCGTTTTGCTCCGTGCCGCCGATCGGAACGAGGATCGTGGTCTTGCCGGCGCGGATCGCGGCGGCGAGTTCCGGCGAAGTCAGGTCCTCAAGGAACACACTGGCCGGAGGCTCGGCGCTCGCCGGCGATGGGTCGAGCGCCGTGCCGCAGACGGCCAGCAGGGCAACGAGGAACAGGCGCAAGGTCGATCGGTGCATGGGTGGAATTTACCCTGTGGCCATTCATGCGCCGGGCACGAGCAGGCAGAGCAATGCAGGAGTCGCCCCGACGCAAAGCAGCGTCCGCTATCGCGCCCGCTTCGCCGTTGCGGCATAGTGTTGGCATGCGCCGCGGCGGGTTGACCGGGCGGCACCTCAATTTCCGGAGTCAACATGCCTGACCTCTTCGACAACCCCATGGGCCTGATGGGATTCGAGTTCGTCGAGTTCGCCTCGCCCACGCCGAACGTGATCGAGCCGCTGTTCGAAAAGCTCGGTTTCAGCCTGGTCGCGCGCCATCGCAGCAAGGACGTGGTGCTGTACCGGCAGGGCGACATCAATTTCATCGTCAACCGCGAACCGCGCAGCCTGGCGGGTTACTTCGCAGCGGAGCACGGGCCGAGCGCCTGCGCGCTCGCGTTCCGGGTAAAGGATTCGCACAAGGCGTACGCGCGTGCGCTTGATCTCGGCGCGCAGCCGATCGAGGTGCCGACCGGGCCGATGGAGTTGCGGCTCCCGGCGATCCGCGGCATCGGCGGTGCGGCGCTGTACCTGATCGACCGTTTTGAGGATGGAAGGAGCATCTACGACATCGACTTCGAGTTCCTGCCCGAGTTTCAATCAACCCTGGATCGCCATCCGAAGGGGCACGGCTTCAGCATCATCGATCACATGACGCACAACGTTTATCGCGGGCGCATGGCGTTCTGGGGCAGCTTTTATGAGCGCATCTTCAACTTCCGCGAGATCCGCTACTTCGACATCAAGGGCGAGTACACCGGGCTCACCAGCCGCGCGATGACGGCGCCCGACGGCAAGATCCGCATCCCGCTGAACGAGGAGTCGGGCAAGGGCGGCACCGGGCAGATCGAAGAGTTCCTGATGAAGTTCAACGGCGAAGGCATCCAGCACATTGCGCTGCTGACCGATGACCTCATGGCCAGCGTCGATTCGCTGCAGATGGCCGGCGTGCCGCTGATGAGCGCGCCGAACGACATCTACTACGAGATGCTGGAGGAGCGTTTGCCGGGTCACGGTGAACCGGTGGCGCAACTGAAGGCGCGCGGCATCCTGCTCGACGGCTCCACCCAGGGCGGCGAGAAGAAGCTGCTGCTGCAGATCTTCTCCGAGACGCTGCTCGGGCCGGTGTTCTTCGAGTTCATCCAGAGGAAGCGCGACGACGGTTTCGGCGAAGGCAACTTCAAGGCGCTGTTCGAGAGCCTGGAGCGCGACCAGATCCGCCGTGGCGCGCTGACCGTCGATGCCTAGGGCCCCCCGGCTCGACACGGAGCAGGTGCGCGAGCGTCTGGCCGCCCTGCCCGGCTGGCAACTGAGCGACGACGGGCTGGCGATCACGCGCCGGTTCAAGTTCGCCGATTTCCAGCAGGCCTTCGCGTTCATGACGCAAGTCGCACTCGCGGCCGAGCGCGCCGACCATCACCCGGAGTGGAGCAACGTCTACAACCGCGTCGAAATCCGACTGACGACGCACGATGCCGGCGGACTGACCGAGCGCGACTTCGCACTCGCCGCCGTGGCCGACGCCGCGGCCGGGACCGCGACATGAACGCTGCCGCCGACAAGCACGGACTGGCGGCCGGCGAGGCCGGGCGCCCACACAGCGCGGACTGGACCATTCCACAGCGCTGGGCCGACTACACCGCGGGCGAGCACGCGGTGTGGAAGCTGCTGTACGAGCGCCAGACCGCGCTGCTGCGCGGCCGCGCCTGCAACGAATTCGTCGCCGGCATGCAGGCGCTGCCGATCGCGTCGGATCGAATTCCGGACTTCGAACAACTGAGTGAGGTGCTGGGCCGCCATACCGGCTGGCAGATCGTCGCTGTGCCGGGGCTGGTGCCCGACGAGGTCTTCTTCGAGCACCTCGCGCATCGACGCTTCCCGTCGGGACAGTTCGTCCGTCGCGCCGATCAGCTCGATTACCTCGAAGAGCCCGACGTCTTCCACGACGTGTTCGGCCA
Organism: uncultured beta proteobacterium; assembly: GCA_963769745.1. Lineage (GTDB taxonomy): Bacteria > Pseudomonadota > Gammaproteobacteria > Burkholderiales > Burkholderiaceae_F > JALORV01. Next base: position 70,813 of record CAVYNB010000028.1, on the reverse strand, counting down.
TGCGCCGATGCTGATGAACCCGGTGATCGCGGACTTCATCCAGGCCTATGGCGAAGGCGGCCTGCGCGCGCAGCGGCTGGGCACGTTGCCGCTGCTGGCGCGCGTGTACTGGTACACGGTGGAGTTCGGACTGGTCAGGCAGTCCGACGGCCTGCGCATTTACGGCTCCGGCATCGCCAGTTCGCGCACCGAGAGCGTGTTCTCGCTGGACGACGATTCGCCGCACCGCATCGGATTCGATCTGGATCGCGTGATGCGCACGCGCTACCGCATCGACGACTTCCAGGAGTGCTACTTCGTTCTGGATCGGCTCGAAGATCTGCTCGACCTCGCGCACATCGACTTCGCTCCGGTGTACGAACGGGTACGGCGGCGGGACGAAATCGAACCGGCGCAGCTTCTGCCCGAGGATCGGATCATCACGCATGGCAGCGGCCGCTATCACGCCGCACGCCGTGCAGGAGCCAGACATGCCATCTGAAGGATGCGTACTCGTCACCGGCGCGGCGGGCGCACTCGGCCATGCGGTCGTTGCGCACTTCGCTGCCCGCGGCGCCGGGCTGGCACTGCTCGACCGCGACGGAGACGCACTCGCGGCACTCGTGAACAGCGTGCCGGGCGCGACGGCGCTGCCGCTGGCGACCGACTTGCTCGATCCCGCAGCGGTGGCGGCCGCCGTCGAACAGGCGGCGAACCGCTTCGGCGGCATCGCCGCCGCGGTGCATCTGGCCGGCGGCTTCACGATGGGCGCAGCGGTGCACGAGTCCGCCGCGTCGACCTGGCAGCGCATGCTGGATCTGAACGTCAACACAATGCTGCACAGTGCGGCGGCGGTGGTGCCGGTCATGCGGCGGGCGCGGCGCGGCGCCATCGTCAACGTCGGCGCGATGTCGGCGCTTCGTGGCGCGGCGAAGATGGGCGCCTATATCGCTTCCAAGAGCGCGCTGATGCGTCTGACGGAATCGATGTCCGCCGAATTGCGCGACGATGGCATCAACGTGAATGCCGTGCTTCCAAGCATTATCGACACGCCCGCCAACCGCCAGGCGATGCCGGATGCCGATCCAAACCGCTGGGTCGCGCCCGCGTCGCTGGCGGCGGTGATCGGCTTTCTGTGCAGCGACGATGCGCGTGCGATCCACGGCGCACTGATCCCGGTCACCGGACTGAGCTGAACCGATTCAAGGAGACACCATGAAGATCGATCGTATCCACCACGTCGCCTACCGCTGCCGCGACGCCAAGGAAACGGTGCTCTGGTACCAGAAGATGCTGAAAATGGACTTCGTGCTCGCGATCGCCGAAGACCAGGTGCCGTCGACCAAGGAACCCGATCCGTACATGCATGTCTTCATGGATGCCGGCGCCGGCAACGTGCTCGCGTTCTTCGAACTTCCCACCAAGCCGCCGATGGGACGGGACCCGAACACACCCGAGTGGGTGCAGCACATCGCGTTCAAGGTGAAGGACCGCGCGACGCTGCTCGAGTATCGCGAGCACCTGGAGGCCAACGGCGTCGAGGTGCTCGGCGTGACCGACCACGGCGCGTTCCACTCGATCTATTTCTTCGACCCCAACGGCCACCGCGTCGAACTGGCCTGCCCCGACCCGGACGAGGCCGAAACGCTGCGCAAGCTCGACGCGGTCAAGTGGGACATGCTCGAAGAGTGGTCGAAGACCAAGCGCGCACCGAAGCACGCCGCCTTCCTGCACGAACGCGAGTTCAAGCACTGACCACGACGCAATCGTGCACGCCGAGGCCGACGGACAGCCACCGCGGTCGACAGGGGCCGCCTTTCAAGCCGGCGCGGAAACCAGCTCCGACCACCCCCACAGCAACGGCGTCGCTCGTGGCGCCTCGCATTCGCGCAGGAACTGTTCCAGGACCCGGTTGACCGCCGCGGCATGCGTGATCGGGCCCATATGGCCCATGCCGTCGAGCACCCGATGCCGTGCCTGCGGTCGCCGGCGCCGCGCGATCTCGCCGATGCGCCGTGTCGACGCCACGGTCGCTGCACCCGTCAGGAACAACGTCGGACAGTCGGGCAGCCGGTCGAAATCGAAGTCGTCGCGGATCAGCGTGTCGAACTGCGGGTGCACCGCACGCATCCGCGCCGCGACGGCGCCGCGCCGGTCGGCCGGCATGTGTCCCCAGGCGCCGCGTCCGGCCCAGTAGCTGACGAAGATCTGCGCCGCCGAGTGGTCGTCACCAGCATCCAGGTGCCGTCCAAGCATCGCCGTCAGTCCTGCAAATTCCTGCATGGCCTCCGCCTGCGGGTTGTCATCGACCAGCGCGCGAAACAGGACCGGCTCGAAGACAGCGAGGCTGCGCACGAGCTTCGGAAACATCGTCGCGACCTTCACCGCCACCGCGCCGCCATAGGAATGACCGACGAGGTGGACGCCGCCCGCTGCATGCAGCAGTGGCTCGACCAGCGCCGCCTCGTCGGCGAGGGTCAGCGGGCGATTGCCGCTCCAGGCGGGCTGCGCGCCGTGACCGTGCAGGTCGACGGCACGCGTGTCGAACGTCGGCTGCAGCGCCTCGATGAGCGGGCTCCATTGCCGCGACGAGCTGGCGCTGGAGTGCAGCAGAACGACCCGCGGCCGTGCAGTCGCTCGCTGGAAATTGAACTTCGACATGATGACTCCGTCGTTCCTGTTGAGTTCACGTCAGGCGGCCGGGCAGACGTGGCCCGCCCGACACGCATGAGGTGATTCGATTTCTTGAATGACACGGCCCGGCGGTGCGCCGTCGTGCGACGCGGGCACCGCGCGGCTTTCGCCGCGGGCCGCCGACGGCTCTGCGTGCGGGCCGAACATGGCACCCACGAGCAAAGCGGTCGTCAGCACGAGCAGTGCCGGATGGAAGTGGTCGGTGTGGCGCATCGCTGCTCCGTGGTGAGTTGAGGTGAGTTGATTGAGTTGAGTCGAAGTCGAGTTGCGCGGGCGGTTCTGCAGCCCGCGTCACTCGGCTGCTGTCGGTCAGTCGGCTGGAATCAGCACGCGGCTTGCGGCCAGCTCGCCGATGCTCTGGCCCATCGCGGCACCGACATCGACCGACGTGCGGTAATGAATGCCGGCATAGATGCGGGAGTCGGAGACTTCACGCACGAAGTCGTCGACATTCGTCCAGCGGCGCGTGACGCCCTTGGCGGTCGGGCTCGTGGTCATCAGCACCGGCATCCGGCTGTTGCCGACATCCGCCTTCAGCACCGCGCCGACCGCACCCGCCAGGATGGCGTGCGCGCTCGCATACTCCGGGTGCATCGGCGCGTCGATCAGCGACGTCCACGACGCATCGCGCGCGGTGGCGTCGTTGCCGTCGATATCGCCGTTGCGGATCGCGGTGGACGGACGCCAGAAGTTGTAGTGATACTTGGAGTCGAACACGGCGATCATCGCGTCATCCATTGCCTGCGCAATCGCGGCGTACATGCGCGCGTTGCGCGCCAGGTCGCGATCCGGCTGCGTCGCCACCGAGCGCACCACGCCGTAGTAAATCGGCGGCAGCGAGTACTCCCAGAAGCGGGCGATCTCGGTCTGCTCGGCACTGCGCTTCGTGCTGCTCTTGGCACCGAGTTCCTTGACCTCGTTGTAGTCGCGCGACCAGGCAACGCTGGTCAGTGCCGGCGGCGCACCGGGCCGGACCTGTGCCGGGCTCGTCAACAGCCACGGCGTGCGTTGCGTCCACTGCGACGCGGCGGCGGCCGCCGTCGGCACATAAGCGCCGGGTGTCGTATGCGGCCGGTAGCTTTCCGGAGCGATCACATCGCCGGTGCGCTTCGCAAAGACGGCGGCCGCGGCGCGCTCGCCAGCGGCGATGCCTGCGGCCTTGGCTCCGCCTTCCGGAATGGCAGCCAATGCGGCCTGGTAGGCCGTGTCGATCATCGTCTGCTGGTTGGGCAACACCTTGACAAGCACAGCGCGGTTGGCGGCCGCGACGGCAGCGTCGATGGACGCGGGCTGCGTGCCAGGTTGCGGTGCGCTGCTGCGGACGGCGTCGTTGACTGCCGTCTGCACCAGAGCCAGCACGCGGATGGCGGGCGGCGTTCCGAGCTTGGACTCGACGACGATCTCGTTGGCCTTGATGTTCCAGTCGGTGACGACGTCGGCATGGGCGTTGAATGCGAGGCCGGCGAGCAGGCCTGCCGTGATGACGGACTGAGCGGCCGGGATGAGTTGGTCGATGCGGTTGGGGTTCATGATGTCTCTCTTGAGTGAACTGAATCGGGTTGGGTTGAGGGTTGGTTCGGTCTGGCGCCCCGCGCCTAGCGCGGAGCGAAAAGGCGGTAGTCAGCCGTGTAGTCGATGCGAGCCGAGGTGCCGGTGGTCTCGCGCGTGCACGGTGTCGACGGAGCGATTCCGCCGACGGTGTTGATGCGCTGGATGCTCGTCACCTTGCCGAACGTGCCGTCCGGCCCGGTCGACTTCGTCGCCAGCAGGAGCCAGGGAATGGCGCCGGTGACCGGTGCGTCTGCACGCGCCTGCAACGTGCCGACGACACGGCTGCCGTCGCGCGCTTGCCAGTACGGGCCTGCGCCGTGCCGCCCGATCGGCCTGCCGTTCGCATCGAACAGATCGGCGTCAGGTGCCACGAAGGCCCATTCGACGCCGGTGCCGTCCTTGCGGGCACGGCATTCGTAGATCTGCACGCCCTTGGCGGCAACCGTCATTGCCAGGGTCTCGCTGGCTGCAGGCTTGAGTGCGTCCGGGATCTGGACGGTCAACGGACTGGCGCAGGCGGTGGCGAGCAACGCGGCAAACAAGGCGATGGGATTGGAGTGCTTCATTGCGGCGTCCTCAGTGTTTGGTGATGACGATTTCGAGGTACTCGCTCGGCACCACCAGCGAGGTCGCGCCCGCGGTGTTCATCTGCGTGAGCAGCGCGAGCAGGTCGCGTTCGAGCGCCTGCTGCCCTTCCGCGTTGAGCGCCAGGAACGCCTTGTGGGTCGGGCCATAGGTGTCACGGAACACCTGCACCCAATGCGCGGCCGAGCGGTAGCGGAAGTTGAAGAAGCGCCGCTCGCAGCGGATCTGCGAAGCGAGTGCGCCGAACAGCTCGGTGAGGTAGGCCTCGTTGCCCCACAGCGGTGGCGGCTTCACGCCGGCCGGCGGCGACACGTGTGCGCCGATCGTCTTGAACAGCCGGCCGATGAAACTCTCGGGCGTCCAGTTCGCCATGCCGAGGCGACCGCCAGGGCGCAGCACGCGCATCATTTCGCGCGCCGTGCGGGCGTGGTCGGGCGCAAACATCGCACCGAAGGTGGAGAGCACGACGTCGTAGCTGCCGTCCGGGAACGGCAGTTCCTCGACGTCGGCTTCCTGGAAGCGCACCGCGAGCCCTTCGGCTTGTGCGCGCGCACGGCCCTTGTCGAGCAGCGCGGGAACGTAATCGGTCGACGTCACATGCGCAAAGCGGCGCGCGGCCGCCAGGGTCGCGTTGCCGTTGCCAGCAGCCACGTCGAGGACGTGTTCATCGGCGCGAACGTCGACGGCCTCGGCAAGTGACTCGCCGACGATCTGCAGCGTGGTGCCGACGGCGGCGTAGTCACCGCTGGCCCAGGTGGCCTGCTGCTTCTGCTTGATGGCGGTGAAGTTCGGCGCGGACGCCGGTTGATCGAGTACAGCGCTCATGTTGATTCTCCTTAGTGGTGGTGCGCGGCCGCCTATCGGCCGTGCGAGGTGCGCGTGGACTGCACGCGGGTGGCTTGAAACGCGCCGCTGAGTTCGAGAGCGACGGACATGATTTCGCTGCGATGGAGCCCGATGTCATGCAAGGTGCGTGCATCGAGACCGCGCAGCGCGAGATACGTGGCACGCGCGTCCCGGCGCTGCTGTGCCTGCTTCAGCAAATTCCGCAGGCGCTGCGCGACTGGACGCCAGATCTGTGCAGCGATATCTCCGAGCAGACGCGAGCGCTCGGCGCGTGCAGCGGCCTCGAGTTGCATCGCGGACGGCACGGCGGGTGTTTCGCCGACCGGCGCATCGACGGACGCGCTTCGATGCGCGTCGAGACGCGCCTGCGTGGGTACCTCGTCAGTGCTTTGGAATGCGGCGTCGCCGAAGCCGCTGGCGGCCAGCGCGCGGCGTGCACGGGCATCGCTCAGCTCACGCGACGCGATATCGGATTCGTTGGCGCTGCGGCTCGCCGGCGCCAGCAGCACCGGAGTTGCCGATGCGGTGCTCCGGGCGATACGGCCGAAACTTTCGGTCGGGGTGTTGCTTACTTCCGGTGTGTTGCGAACTACGTAGAGCGGTTGAGTCGAGTGGCGCATGGTCGTCCCCTTGTCGAAGGGGCGAACCGTACGCAGGGGTGCGTTCCTCGGGCGTTCCTCGCGTTCCGCGAGGTGCCGAAAGGTCGGGACCGACCGGACGCCGACCCGCGCTCGAAGCGATGGTTAGTGGGCGCCGCGGAGAGCGGCGATCAGAGGCGCGTAGGTAATGTCGGCTTCGACGACGATGCGGTGGACCACTTCATCGAGTCACAGTCCGGGCCACGATGGAATTTCCGTCGAATCAGTCTGCAGCACCGAACCATGTTCGAGCAGTTCACTTCGGATCGCCGCGGTCGCAGTTGGATGGTCGGCCGCAAAGGTCAGGACCGCGCGCCCGCAAGAGACTTCGCCCTGCGCCGCGAGGACTTCCGCAAAACATTCAATGGCGTCGAACTTCAGCGACGGCACGCCAATTGCGAAGATCGTGCCCAGCCCTTCCGCCAGCAGCGGGCGTGCGCGGTCCAAGTTTCCTCGCCGGACTTCAATGCGCGCAGCCTTGATCTTCCCCCACGCTGTAACCGCACGGTTCCCTGTTGTGGTGGCAACTTCGATCGCGCGGGCTCCATAGCTTTCCGCCGCGTTCAGATCCCCTGCCCTCATTGCCGCTTCGGTCAGGTTCGTCAGGACGAATGCCTTGGTTCCGAGCAAACCGTCGCGTTCGCAGATGGCGAGGCCCTCTTTCAAGTGCTCTGCTGCAGCTTCGTTTTCGCGCATCACCAATTGCAGCGAGCCGAGGTTGTTCAGGCATAGCGCCTCCCCGGCGCTGTCACCCAGTCGCTGATGCTCCGCCAACGATTGCAGTGACAGTCGCAAGGCTTCCGTGTAGTGCCCCAGCTGCTTTTCGATCAGTGCCAGATGATCCAGGGTGACTGCCCGCGCATGGGCGTGGTCCTTCGGCGAGGCGAGCTGCAGCCTTTGAGTGAAGTGGCGCTTTGCTTCAGTGAGTCGGCCCAATCGGTATGCACAGGTACCGAGAACATTCAGTGCCTGCAAGCGGGCAGCGTTTGCGCGCTTGCCGCGAGTAAGCGTCATGACGCGCCTGGCGTGCTCCTCCGCCTCGGCATATCGGTCGAGTCTGTACTCAAGGTGCGAAGCCCGACTGAGCATGAGCACCTGCAGTTCCGGAGCGCCTTGAGCCACGCGAGAGTCGATCACCTGGCGGAGCAGCGCCAGGCCCTCTTCGGATCGGCCGCGATAGTCCCAGTAGTCCAGCATCGTCTTCGAACTTTGCTTCAACGCCTCCGTCTGGCCATGCGTGATTGCCCAATGCCAGGCACGTCGACAGTTCTCGAACTCCTCGTCGATCTTATGCAGCGTCTCTCGATTCCCGGACTCGACCGACAGACTGAGCTGAGCCAGCAGACGATGGAAGAAAGCTGCATGGGCTGCCTCTGTCTCCGAGGCAACCGTGCCATCGCCCAGTTTCGTAGCTGACAGTTGCTGCACCAGCGGGTGCAGGCTCAGGCGCCCCTCGTGCTTGTGCAGTAGTGACTTATCCACGAGCGCACCCAGCACCGGCAGCGGCGCACCGGTGACCGCACGCGCGGCCTCCGGCGAAAAACTCCCGTGGAAGACCGACAAACGTGCCAGCACGTCGCGCTCGATGTCGGTCAACAGACGCCAAGACTGGTCGAAGACCACCTCAAAGCTTGCATGCCGCGACGGCTGGGTCGCGTCGACTGCGTGCAGCAGCTCGGACCCTTGCCGCAGTTCCTTTGCTATCGCGTCGCAGGACAACACGCGAGTCCACGCCGCGGCCAGCTCCAGGGCCAGCGGAAGGCCACTCGACCTGCCGGCAGATGTCGACGATTGCCGCAGCCTCGGCCGCGGGGTCCAGCGCCGGTTGGAAGCGCCGCGCCGCGCGAACGAACAGGCGCGCCGCATCAAAGGTCTCGACGTTGTCCTTGTCCTCCTCCTCAGGACAGGGCAATCCCTCGACTGGCAGCAACCATTCTGTGGCCAGTGCCAGCCGCACGCGCGACGTGACGACGGCCTTCACATGCGGGCACGCGGCAAGGAGCTGGTCGAGCACGGCGCGCCGTCGGTGAGTTGCTCGAAATTGTCGAAAACCAGCAGCATCTGACGGCGATGCAGTGTCTCAATGACCTGCTGCATCGGTCCGACACGGCTGGTCAGCACCACCCCCAATTCACGCGCGAGACGCGGCGCCGATTTCGCTGGCTGATGTCAGGTCGTCCAATGGCACGAACGTCGCGCCGTCTGCGAACCTGGGCGCAAGCTCTCGCATCACTCGCTGCGCGAGACGCGTCTTGCCGACGCCGCCCGGACCTGTCAGGCACAGCAGTCGGCAATCGTCCTGCGACAGCAGCGCCCCAATTCGCCGCAGCTCGATGGCGCGGCCGACGAAGCCGTCGTCGGTCGGCACGGTTTGCGACGGTGAAGCAACGACGGCAGGCGCGCTTCCGCTGCCCATCGAGTCATGCAGCGCCTTGAGTTCGGCTCCCGGTTCGAGCCCGAGTTCATCCGCGAGTCGAGCGACAAACTCGCGATAGGCCTGCCGCGCGCGCGCAACCTGCCCGGCACGCGCGAGCCACGACATGTAGGCCTGCAGTGCCGCTTCGTCGAGGGGGTCGGCGTCGAGCAGTCGCGCGGCGAGATCGATAGCCTCGACGGCGTCGATGTCACCGGCCAGTTGCTCCTGCGCCGCGCTGCGCCACGCCGATTGCAGCCGATCCCGTTCGAAGCTCAGCCAGCCGGACCAGGCTTCGTTGCTGTCGTCGTCAAATCCGGCGAGCAGTGCGCCCCGGAAAAGCGGGAGCGCGTCGGTCGTCCGATGCTCGCGCAGAGCATTCTCGAATGCCTGAACGTCCGTGTCGGCTTCGAACCGCAGCGCGCTGCCTTGCCCTTCGATCCGGTCCGCCCACGGGAATCGCTGCAGGCGAAACAACGCCTTGCGCAGGTTCGTGTAGGCGAGTTTGCTGTCCTGATCGGGCCACAGCAGCGCCGCGAGTTCCGCGCGCCCGACCCAGGTGCGCTTCATCGCGAGATAGACGAGCAGCTGGCTGCGACGCTCGAACGCGAGGGCGACCGACTTGCCGCCGTAGACGATTGTCGGCGCGCCGAACAGTGTCAGGGCAACAGTCATCGCAGCGGCCTGGGAAGCACGCGAGCATGCACGTATCCCTTTGTGGCCGCAAGCCGCTCACCACACCACTATGCGCGCGAAGACCGGCCCTCACCGCCTGCAATCCGCGTATCCCGACCGGTGTCTGCGAGTCACGAAGCGCGCGAACAGACCCTAGGACCGGCGACGGCCTGCAGGAATCAGCAACAGTGCGGCGAACCACCACGAGAGTGCGCCGCCGCCGCCGTCCTTCGCGTTCGGATCAGGAGCGGCGGTGATCACGAAGTTGGACGCCGTGCCATTGCCATAGGCGTCGACCGGCACGATCGTCACTCCATGCGTCCCGGCGGTGGTGGGTGTCCATGACCAGGCTCCCGTGCCTGCGTTCAGCGTAAAGCCCGTCGGGCCGGCAAGCACCACATAGGTGATCGCATCGCCGTCCGGATCGGTGCCGCGAACGGTCCCCGAGAGAGGCTGTCCGACGGTGCCGCTCATTGCCGCGGGCGGAAACAGCGTCGGCGGTGAATTGACGATGACCGGCACGACCGCCACACCACCATAGCCGGCAGAGTCCGCTGCCACGAACTCGAACGACAGCGCACCCACTGAGTTCGGTGCCACCAGCGTGACGGATGCACCGCTGGCCGCAGGTATCGTCACGGGCGTGCCGGAGGTCTGGCGCCAGCTCATGCCGCTGGTCGAAGGCATGCGCCCGCCGATGGCCCTGACATCACCCACGAGCGTGAATGTCGCGCCCGGTCGCACACCCGCCGCGGAGCCCTGGATCGAACCCGTCACGATGGGCCGGTTGTTCACGACGAGCTGGACCGCCGCCGCGGCGTCGAGCAGGCCGGAACCGCAATCGCTGTTCCCCATCGCGCAGTAGGTGCCCACGGGATGCGGCCGCGCCGTGCTCCGCAGCACGGACTTGACTTCGTCGGACGTCAGGCGCGGGCTCAGCGACAGCATCAGCGCGACCACGCCGCTGACGTGCGGTGCGGCCGTACTGGTGCCGACCTTGTTGTCGTAGCCCTCGGCCGCTGGAGTCGTCGCTCCGAGGTTGATCGGCGCGTACACCCGATCGGTCGGGCCGGAGCACGCGACCTGCGAGATGACGCCGGCGAGATCGTTGCGCGCGGTGTTGTTGAGTCCCACCGCGAGCGCAGCCATGTCACCGGTGTCCTGCCCGCCGAGGTCGACGCCCATCAAGTGCCGAATCGAGTGCGGCGCGTGACTTCACGAAGGTCAGGCCGGCCGGCGCCCGCTGCATGATCTGCTGGCGCAGCGAATCGATCGAGTGGCAGCCGGCGCAGGTCTGGTTGAACGTGTCCTGCGCGCCCGAAAGATCGATCAGCGCGAGGGCACCACAGCCGCCGCCCGGTGCGCTGAGCGCGACCTGCACTCCGACATTCGCATAGCTCGCGTTGTCACCACTGCGGGAGTGCGCGGTGACCGCGATGACGCCGTTGCAGTTGGCCGGCTGCGAGACGACCAGCGCACCGTCATTGCCGGACGCCGCCACGACCACCGCACCGACGGCACGGACGCGATCGATGACATCCTGGTAGGCGGCACTGCAGGGACCCGCGGCGCCGAAGCTGAGGTTGATGACGCGCGCCGGGTTGGCGTTCGCGGGCACGCCCGGCACGGCGAGGCCCGCAGCCCAGGCGATGCCGTCGATGATGTCCGACGTCGCGCCGCCACCGCGGCGGCCAGCCACACGCACCGGCAGGAGTCGGGCGCTCCAGTCGACGCCCGCGATGCCCACGCCGTTGTTGCCGGCCGCTCCGATCGTGCCGGCCGCGTGCGTGCCATGCCAGGTGCTGGCCCGGGGCTGCAGTCCGTGATTGGGTGGAAGCTGGGCCAGCAGAGCATCGTCGAGGAAGTCGCCCGGATCGGTGGGATCCGCATCGCGCCCATCGCCGTCGGCCGCGTTCCAGTTGGCCGGATAGTTGAGCGCGGCGAGCGAGTCGCTGCTGACGAAGTCATATCCTGGCAGCAGGCGTCCGGCCAGGTCCGGATGACCGGGACGAATGCCGCTGTCGACCACGGCGACCACGACAGTGTTCGATCCGGTCGTGCGCTGCCATGCAAGCGGCAGGTTGGCACCGCCAACGATCGCCGGAGGTGCCTGAAGCGTCCACTGCCTGGCCGCGAATTCCGTGTCATTCGGCGTCGTCTGCATCAGGTGCATCACCTGGTCAGGCACGGCGTATTCGACATTCGGATCGAGTGCCATCCGGGCCGCGGCAGCGCGGACTTCGGCCGCCGGCATCGCCTTGTCGAAGCGATACACCGCCACACCCATTGCACCCTGTCGTGACGCGGCGACCTTGACCCGCGCGCGTTCCTCTACCGCGCGCATCGTCGTCGCACTGGTGGCCGTCGCCTTTGCTGTCGAGCTCGACTTGTACTTGACGATGATGCCGGCATAGATCTCGGGTTGCGGCTTGCCCTTCTTCACGATCCTGGGCGTGAGCCGGAAGTAGCAGGCTGAGTACAGCAGGCTGAACAAAGCAGCCCAGCGGCCGCCAGAGCGGAACGTTCGGTTCGATTCATCGATGCATTCATTTCGCGCCTCACGAGGCCTTCTTCGCGGCGTCGAAGTCGGCGCACAGCACGCCTTTCAACGCCATGAGCTCAGCAAGTTCGTTGTTCTTGATCGTTTGATTTCGCCGTTGCAAACGCCTGTGATATCCAGGCACGAGGCGAGCGCGGGAGGCTGCGCAACACGCCTCGCACAGTTGCAAAGGTATTGCGTGCACGATAGAACGCAACGACCTGCTTCTGTGAAACTGAACGGTCTAATCCGGACGTTTGAACTGGGGGCGGGCGCTAGGCCGAACGGTGTCGGTGCGCACTTCGGCCGGGTACGCCAGACCCGTCCGGCACGCGTGAGTTCAGTCTCGGACGAGGTCCACGAAGTGCAGCGAGACGGCGACGACGTGCAGCAGCATCAACGCAGAAAAACAGCGGGCGGCGACGATGTGGTGGCCACGCCAGAGCACGGCTGTTTCCGTGCCCTGCGTCGCGAACCACAGCGTGCCGGTCGCCGCGGCGGCGAGCAGCGCCAGCAGCAGCAGTCCTTCGATCGTCGCGAACAGGCCCCCGCCCTCACTGCCGGGCCGCTGGCCACGAAAGATGCCGGCGAGGTCGCGTCCGATGTCACCCCACTGTCCGGCAATCCATGGGAAGTACAGGCGCCAGCGCCCACCCAGTGTGCAGGCTGCGAAATAGACAACACCCAGTGGCAGCAGCGACAGTCCCAGCACCACGTGACTGAGGTTGATGGCACCGGGCTCGTCCGGCATGCGCTGGTACATGCCGATCCACGGGCTGCTGACGATGAGCCAGGCGCTGGCCAGCGCGATCAGCAGATGCAGGGGATTGGTGAGGCGGTCCAGCAGTTCGCGCATCGGCGCTGCCGAGTCCTAGACGCCTCGACCCGCGACCAGTTGCGCGACCTGCCCGGCGAAGCGCTCGACCTCGTCCCAGTTGGTGAACTGGACCTTGGTCGATAAGTCGGTCGGCCCTTTGTTGATCCACATGACGAGCCGCATCATGTGCTTGTCGATCGGGCCGTAGCGCGAATAGTCGAGCTCGCCGGCAAAGACGCCGGTGAGCGTCGGCTTCCACGGCGATTGCGCGACCAGCCGCTTCAGATAGGGGTTGGTCTGCGGCGTGTTCTTCAGCGGCTTGCGTGCCACCAGGTTGACGGAAAAGAGCGCGCTCGGTTTCGATTCCAGCAGCGACCGGTTGGCACGGATGAACTCCAGCACCGCAGGACTGTGCTTGCCATGGCGGATGCTGGCACCGATGACGATCGCATCGAACGACTTCGGGTCGACGGTATGGCCCACCAGCGGTGCAACCTCGGCGCGCTCGCCCTTGCTTTGCAGGCTCGCCTGCAGACGTTCGCAGATCTTCTTCGACAGGCCGTAGTTGGTGGAGTACAGCAGCAAGGTGTTGGCCACGGAGTGCTCGTTGGGTCGGGAGTCGGACGCGCAGGAGCCTAGCAACCGGCTGCTGACAAATTGCTGATGAAAGTCATTGGCGGTTTCGCGAAGCCGGTGAGAGTGACGAGATCTGGTTGGGGCAGCAATCCGACCGGAACCGCCGAGCGCTAGGCTAGGTATTCATCCGTTCATCGCAAGCGCAGAGGATCGGGCGAGACCTTGATGAGACCTTCGAGCGGTCGATCCATCTCCAGCACCAGGAACACCGCCCCGGCGACCGAAAGTGCGCAGACGAACAACACAACCACCACGGTCCCGTTGCGGGGGCAAACAATCCGAAGCTCGCGAAGATGATCAGCAGCCAGAACAGACAGGATCACGAGAAACGCGAACGGGATCGACGTGGTCTGGTCCGCCACTGCCAGCCAGCGCGTGGTCAGCAGGCTCTCGCCGAGATCCAGCGCTCGCGATTGCAGGTGGCGCTGGGCATCGTTTTGTGGTGTCAGTGTGCGAATGCTGTCGACCAGGCTCTTCGAGCACCGCCCCCGACGGCAGCGGGATCGACCTGCGGTCGACTTCGATGCATCCTTTGGCCACAGTTGCTCCGATCTTGCGGCCGACTGCCGTCTTCAATGCGACGCGCGTCGGCGTGGCTTCGGGCCGTAGCGCGCCAGCAGCCGGTCGAGCGTGAGCAGATCGATCGCCGTGTGCTTGACCGCGGAGTCCACGGAGTCGAAGGAGTTCTTGGCGGAGGCGGTCACCAGGCCCAGCACGAGTGCCGTCATCGTGGCCACCATGCCAATGCCGAGCTTCACGGTGTCCTTGGTCGCGTCGATCACGTGATGTTCAGGCAACTTCGTGCGTATCCACATTCCCAGCAGCGCACCGCCGAATGTGAATGCAAACACGACAGCGGCAATCAGGATGGGATGCATGACGGCGAAGGCCTGTGCGAGACGGATGCGACACGATAGCCGACCCGCCGCGCTGCTACGCTGCGCCAATGAAAAGTCCCTTCATCGACCTTGGCCTGACGAAAGAACTCGCGCAGGTCCTCACCGGTCTCGGTTACGAGGAACCGACCCCCATCCAGAGCCAGGCCATCCCGCCGCTGCTCGAGGGGCGCGATCTGCTCGGCCAGGCCGCCACCGGCACAGGCAAGACCGGTGCCTTCGCGCTGCCACTGCTGCAGCGGGTGCTGGCCAGCCACCGCAAGACCGCGCATCCGGCCGCACTGGTGCTGGTGCCGACGCGTGAGCTTGCGATCCAGGTGGCCGAAGCACTGCACAGCTACGGTGCCAAGCTCGGCGCGGTGGTGCTGCCGATCTATGGCGGCGCGGAATTCGGCCGACAGGCGCAGGCGCTGAAGCGCGGCGTGCATGTGGTCGTCGCCACACCGGGCCGCGCGCTCGACCACATCCGCCGCGGCACGCTTAACCTGAGCGCGCTGGCCGCCGTCGTGCTGGACGAAGCCGACGAGATGCTCGACATGGGTTTTGCCGAGGACATCGAACTGATCCTGGATGCGGCACCGGCGCAACGGCAGACGGCACTGTTCTCGGCCACGCTGCCACCGCGCATCGCCGCCATCGCCGATAAGCACCTGCGCGATCCGGTGCGCGTGCTGATCGCGCGCGAGAAGACCGAAAAGGGCGCTCTGCCGCGCGTGCGCCAGACCGCCTACATCGTGCAGCGCGCGCACAAGGTGGCCGCGCTCGGGCGTGTACTGGACCTGGAGTCTCCCGCGCTGGCGCTTGTCTTTGCGCGCACACGCACCGAAGTCGACGAACTGGCCGAAAAGCTGCGCGGCCGTGGCTACCAGGTCGAGGCGCTGCACGGCGGCCTGTCGCAGGACCAGCGCGACCGCGTGATGAAGCGAGTGCGCGCCGGCAACGTCGATCTGCTGGTGGCCACCGATGTCGCCGCCCGCGGCCTGGATGTCGAGCAGCTCTCGCACGTCGTCAACTTCAACGTGCCTGCTTCGCCGGAGAGCTATGTGCACCGCATCGGCCGCACGGGTCGCGCCGGGCGCGAGGGCGTGGCAATCACGCTGGCCGAGCCGCGCGAGCACCGGCTGTTGCGCAACATCGAGCAACTCACCAAGCAGAAGATCGATGTAGCCACGGTACCCACGCCGATGGACGTGCGCGCGCGCCGCCTCGACATGACGCGCGGTGCGCTGCGCGCCGCACTCGAGGAAGGCGAGCTTGACAGCTACCGCGTGGTGACTGACGCGCTGGCCAATGAATTCGATGCGCTCGATGTCGCAGCGGCCGCGGTAAAGCTCGCGCACCAGACGCTGCAGGCCGATGCGGCGCAGGACGAGGAGCACATCCCGTCGATCGACCCGCGCGCCGCACGCGAACCCTGGTCCAAGGGCGATCGTCCGGAGCGGCCGACACGCGAACGGCGCAGTGCGTCCGACGCCGCGCCGCGTGCACGCCCGCAGGAACGCGGGTACGAGCCCTCTCCGTGGGCGACGACACCCAAAGGCGGCAAGCGCCCTGCTCGTCCGGCCCCTGCGCACGTCGCGGCCGGCAGCAAGCGGCCGCCGGCGCGTGGGGGAACGATGGTCCGCGTGTTCGTGGGCGCCGGCCGCAGCGCCGGATTACGCCCGGCCGACCTGGTCGGCGCGATCGCCAATGAAGCCAACATCAGTGCCCGCGAGATCGGAGCGATCGAGATCGAGGAGCGCTACTCGCTGGTGGAGGTTTCCGACACCATCGCCGAAGACGCGATACGCGCGCTGCGCGCCACATCGCTGCGCGGCCAGCGAGTCACCGTGCGGCGCGATCAGCCGAAGCGGTCGACGAAGTAGGTACCTTCACACGGCGGGCGCGCTCAGAACTTTTCCATCCACGGCCGCACCTCGATCTACTGGTTCCACGCGGCGCACCGCTTGCGCCAGGCGCCGAGTCGCCTGCGCGACGTGTCCGGATCGAGCCGACTGTCGGGCGAGGACTCGGAGCCGCTGCCGCGGGCGCGCCACACTGTCGATCGGCTTGACACCGTAGCGACGCACCAAGCGCAGCCCGTTGATTTTCGGTCGTGGTGCGTTGCTTGCTTGCCTGTTCCCCCGCTGGTTTCGATGGCAATCAAACTCCCCGCGGAGGTACCCCATGAAGCGAACAATGCTGGCCCTGTTTGCAGCGCTGTCTTTGCTGTCGGCAAGCGCGGTCCAGGCTGCGATCTACCACTTCGAGGTCGATCTGCTGGGTGCGAACGAGGTCCCGCCGGCGGCAAGCCCGGGTTTTGGCAGCGCGACAGATCGATGTCGATACCGTCGCCCTCACCATGACGCTCGATGTGGTCTTTGCCGATCTCCTCGGAATCACGACCGCCTCCCACATCCACTGCTGCAACACGACGCCGACCTCTCCGGTGGCCACGCAGGTTCCCAGCTTCATCGGCTTTCCGCTCGGCGTGAGCAGTGGGTCGTACCTCAATCGTTTTCGACATGGATATGGCTTCGTCCTACAACCCGACCTTCATCACCAATAACGGTGGAACCGTCGACAGCGCGTTCGCAGCCCTGGTGGCGGGCATGCTCGGCGGTCGCGCCTACCTGAACATCCACACCAATCTGTTCCCTGCCGGCGAGATCCGCGGGACCTTGATCCAGGTGCCGGAACCTGCATCGCTGGCACTGTTCGGCATCGCGCTGGCCGGCCTCGGCGTGCTGCGACGGCGCTCGGCGGCGCGCTGAGCGTCCTGCGCCTGCACGGCCCGCCCATGTGCGGCGGGCCTCTTTTTGCGCCCATCACGGCCGGCAGTTCCGGGAACAGCGGCATCGAAGTCTGGTCCTGAAGAAGCAGGCAGAATCGACCTGCGGCGCGCCCGCCTCGCGCGCCTTGCGACCGGATGCCGGCATGTTCCTGCGATTCATCTGCGCTGTGTTCTCGCTGACGATCCTGACGCTCGGCGCGGCCCGTGCCGAAACCGTCAAGGGCACCGCGACCTTCGAGCAACGCGATGCGTTACCGCCGACAGCCGTGTTCGAGGCGAGCGTTCAGGAGGTGTCACGGGCTGACGCGGCGGCAGAAGTCATCGGCTCGGTACGCATCGAGAATCCCGGGCCATCCGCCGATCGCCTTCGCCATCGACGTCGATCCGAAGCGCATCCACGAACGCCGCCGCTACTCGGTGCGCGCGACGATTTCGGTCGACGGCAAGCTGCTGCTGACGACCGTCCGCGCCTACCCGGTGCTGACGCACGGCAACGGCCGCGAAGTGGCGGTCCTGTTGCGACCGGCCGGTGGTCCACGGCCATCAATTGTCGGCGGACCGCAAGGACCCCCCGTCGCCGCGACCCTTCAGCCCGCTGCCGGCAAGCTTCGCCGGTGACCTGCCCTGCGCGGACTGCGAGGCGCTGCGTTACCGCCTCAACCTGTTCGCGGACCAGTCCTACTTTCTCGGGACCGAGTACGTCGGCCGCAAGGACGGCAGTCACTACGACATCGGGACCTGGGTTGTGGCAGCCGATGGCCGCACGCTGACGCTCAAAGGGGGCCGCGAGGCGACTGAACTGTTCCGCGTCATCGATCCGCGCACGCTGCGCAAGCTGGCACTCGATGGCCGCGACATCGAGTCGAAACTCAACTACTCACTCGTCCGCACGCCGCGATTCGAACCGATCGAACCCCGCCTGCCGATGCGCGGGATGGTCCGGTACCTGGCCGACACAGGCAGTTTCACCGAATGCCTGACGGGTCAGCGTTGGCCCGTCGCTACGCAGGGCCAGAACGCGATGCTCGAGCGCGAGTACCTGAAACTGCGGAAGGAGCCGGGAGAGCCATTGCTCGTCAGCGTCGACGGCGAGGTGAAGCTCCTGCCGCGGATGGAAGGCAAGGGCGACCTGCCGACGCTGGTCGTCCATCGCCTTGTCGGCGTATGGCCCGGCGAGACCTGTGGTCCACGCCTGGCGACGGCTGGCCTGC
Source organism: uncultured beta proteobacterium (assembly GCA_963769745.1). Lineage (GTDB taxonomy): Bacteria > Pseudomonadota > Gammaproteobacteria > Burkholderiales > Burkholderiaceae_F > JALORV01. The sequence continues at coordinate 52,560 of CAVYNB010000028.1, read as the reverse complement.
TGGACATGTACTGGGTCCTGACAGCACTGAACGGAAAGCCGGTCGTCGCCACTGACCCGCCGCGACCGCGTGAGCCCAGCCTGGTTCTGCATACGGAGAACCAGCGCGTCGCCGGCTCCACCGGCTGCAATCGCCTTGCAGGCAGCTACACGCTGAAAGGCAGCGAACTCACCTTTGGCACGCTGGCGGGCACGATGATGGCCTGCGTCGAAGGCATGGAAACGGAAAAGGCGTACCTCGAGGCGCTTGCACAGGTGCGGCGCTGGCGCATCGCCGGCATTCACCTCGAACTGATGGACGCCACTGGCGCCGTGCTGGCGCGCTTCGAGGCGCGGCCGTTGCGCTGAGACCGCCGCGGCGACATCTCTCAGTGAGTGATCACCACCAGCACGTTGCAGTGCGCGTTTTCGATCAGCGACCCGGACGTCGAGCCGCGCCACCAGCGCGCCGCCCATCCCTCGAGATGCTTGTGTCCGACGACGATCAGATCGGCGCTGATCTTGCGCGCATACGTCGTGATCTCGTGGACCGAGTCACCGACCAGCAGTTCGCCCGCCACTTCGTGACCTGAGGCCTTCAGGCGCTGCAGGCCGTCTTCGAGGATGGCGTTGTACTTCTTGCGTTCGATTTCATCGCGTCCGGCGTCGTAGACGCCGCCATCGACCGCGATGAACGCCGCCGGATTCGGCATGACGGCGATCAGGAAGAGTTGCGCCTGGCTCCACTGCGCGATGTCGTGGCCTTCGAGCAGTGCCTTCTGGCCCGATTCCGAACCGTCGTAGGCCAGCAGTATGCGTTGATACATCGTGTCCTCCACCGCCGTGCGGCTTTTCTGGCGCAGTGACCTTAGCCCCGCCGGCTGGCGATGTAAAGGCGAGCGCGGTCACGCGCTGGTCATGCGAACGACGGCCGGACGGACGGAAGGGCCGGGGGGCGCTCCTAGCGCTCGTCGAACTGCGCGGGCACGAGCGCCCGCTGGGCCAGATCATCGATCTGTTCGTTGTCCGCCCGCTGGATCTGCGCCAGCCACTGCGTGAAAAAACCGGGCGCCTCGCGCGTCACGCGCAGGTCGATGCGCGCCGTCGCCCGGAGCGGATTGAGGTTGGCATCGAAAAAGTGCTCACGAATGTCCAGCGCGTCCATCCGGACCGCCACCGTGCGTTCGCCCCAGACGAAAAGCACAGGTGTACTCAGACCGGACATGCGCTGCAATGCCGCGAGCTGAGGCCGCACACCGTGCTGCACGGCGTCCGGATTCAGTTCCGGACGCTCCAGTGCCACCGTCACATCGAACGGCACCCGCAAGTGGATGCGTTCGATCGGGCGGCCGCGTGTCGCGGGCTCGAGTCGCCGCACAATCCGACCCGGATTGAGGTCGAACACCAGCGCGCGCGGCTGCAAGCCGAACGGACCGACGTCGACCAATGCGCCCTGTGTAACGCGCGCCACGATGTCGTCCTAGCCGCGCTTGCGCGACTTGGCCGTCGCCTTGCGCGGGCGCGGCAGCTTCGGGACCCGCACCGGCAGGAAACCGCTCGGCGGCGGCAGCGTCGGTGGCGGCGATGGCGGTGTTGGTGGAGGCGGAGGCGGTCGAGGCGACGGCGCCGGTCCCGGAGGCTTCGGGGCGGGCGACGGCGGCGGCTTGGGCGGCGGGGGAGTCACGCTTACAGGATCGTCAAACCCGGGTTCCACCGGCTCGACGACCGCGACGTCGCGTTCCCAGCCTTCGTTTTCCAGGGTGATCGACTGTATCGCCACACCGGTGGCATTCGCGTCGAGTTCCGGCAGCGCTTCATAGCGCGACACCCAGCAGCGAAAGATCAGGTAGGCGAGCACGACCTGGCCCGCTTCGTTCAGCAGCTCCAGGCGTACATCCTTGCGAAAGTCCTTTAGCGAGACCTCGGCACCGAGCCCGGAGTTCAGGTTCCAGACCTTGTTGGCCCAGCGCTCGAACTCGAGGTCGTGCGTGACGCCGCGTTCGAGCGTGATCGGCTCGAACTCGGTCTGCCCCGGCATGCGTCGCACAGTGCTCGGATCGCCGCCGTTGCGGAATGAAACCACCTCGGTCGTGCGCACCAGCGCGCCGACGTGGCTGATGCCCGCGACGACGCGTCCGTCCCAGATGACCCGGAACTTGAAGTTCTTGTACGGATCGAAGCGCGACGCATTGACGGTGAACTGAGGCATAGTTCCTCCCCGCGGAATCGCAACGAGCTTAGACCGTCGGCTCCGACTCAAGCCGATGCCGGGCAGCGACGGACGCTGCCGTCGCTGCCCGGCAGAAACGCAGGACTACTTGCCGAGCCCCATCTGCTTGGCCACACCGGTGTACACGCGGATCTTCTCGGCCATGAACTTGTCCATGCCGTCGACTCCGACGTTGATCAGCTCGAAACCGCTCTTGGCGGCGAGTTCCTTCATCTCGGGATCCGTGTTGAGCACCGCCCACAGTTCGGAGACGCGTTTGCGCTGCTCAGGCGTCGATGACTTCGGCATCGCGATGCCGCGGTAGGCACCGTCCACCCAGTCGACGCCGAGTTCCTTGAAGGTCGGCGTATCGGGAAGCAACGGATGACGCTTGTCCATCGCGACCGCCAGCGCGCGCACCTTGCCTTTGTTGTTGACCGCGAATGCGGTGTAAGTCATCGCGCCGTCAACATGGCCTCCGAGGACCGAGGTCGTCATGTCACCCGTGCCCTTGAACGGAATGTAGGTGGTCTTCACACCGAAGGCGGCATTCATCCGCTCGTTGGCTGCATGGTTGGCCGAATTGAGGCCGGAGCCTCCGAGGCTCAGCTTGCCCGGATCGGCCTTGGCGGCCTTGACGAAGTCCTGGAAGGTCTTGATCGGGCTCGACTCGAGCACCACCAGCGCGTCGGGCGTGTAGTGATACCAGTAGACCGGAACGATGTCGTCGGTCTTGTACTGCACCTGGCCTTCGAGCGGCTGGAACACCATGTGCGGCAGGTTGATGCCGACGATATTCAGGCCGTCGCCCGGCAGCTGGTTGATCTGCGCCCACATCAAGCCGCCACCGGCGCCCGGCTTGTACTGGATGATCATGTCGATCGCCGGACACTTCTTCTTCAGTACCACCTGCTGGTGCCGCCCCGAGATGTCGGTTTCGCCCCCGGGCGGGAACGCCTGCCAGTACATCAGGTTCTTATCCGGGCAGGCCTGTGCCGACACGGCCGACGCCAGGCACATCAGGACAACAGCAAGCAGACGATTCATCGAAGTAGTCTCCAGGGAGGTCAATGGGATGAGACCGCACGCTCTAGGGTGGCGCGCTTGTACCGCTGATGTGCCGGGAGATCAAACGCTGCTAACGGATTGCGATCGAACCCCTCGGCGAAAAGCCGAGGGCATTCTATGTGGGTCGCGCCGCCGACGCGAGTGCCGGCCGCGTTGACCGGTCCATCAGAACCGCGCAGCACATCCTTCGTAGCTGCGGCTGCCGTAGCGCAGCATCACCCTGGCGCCGTAGGCCGTCTCCGACCGGCCGTCGCTGCACATTTCCTCGGTAACCTCGACGCGCACGGTGCCGCCGTCCAGCGACGACCAGGCGTCGACAACCCGCGTGCCCTCGCCCTTGGACGGCGCGAGGAAGGGAGCCGCCGGGAAGCGCGCCGGCTTTTCACCTGGTCGTTCGAGCTGCGCACCTTGAGCGGTAGCGACAAAGCGCCAGCCGGGATCCCCGCCTTGCGCCCAGAAGCGGACGCTCGCCGGAATGTCACGCGGTGCATCGATGCACGATTCAGCCGTGCCGACCGCGCGCTGGAACTGCCGGGCGGTCACGAGGATCCCCTTGGCGTCGCCGCGAAACTCGACATACAGCGGCCGGCCGGAGTTGAGCATGATCGCGCGCACGTCGTCGATGCCGGCCATCAGCGCCCCGTCGGGCGTGTTGTCCTCGACCTTGAATGTGCGCGGGGACAGCGTCTTGCCCTCGCAGGGCTGGAACAGGATCACGCCGAGCGGACCTGCGCTCGCAAACCCGCGGAAGTCGGCCGCGCCGGCTGTCGCCGATGTGAGGGCAGACAACGCACTCAGGGCCACGCCGGCGAGAAAGCGTGCCCAGCGCGAACCGAATGCGGCTGAGCCAAAGGGGGCGGTAACAGCGGTCTTCATCGTCGTGCGGTGGAGTAACAGTCAAAATGAAAGCGGGCGCATGGTAATCCACGCGCCCGCGTTGATACGGCGCGCATCGCGCGCCTTGGAGGGCCAGTTACAGGTTCGGGTAACCGGTGTTCGCGGCCGGGTTGAAGAAGTCGAAGTTCTCGGTCGCCGGCACGCGCAACTGGAACTTCGGATCCGAGGTCTCGATGCCGAGGTACTTGCGCAATGCGTTATGGACGTGCCGCGGGGCGATCGTCTTGCCGTTCACCGGATCGATCGCACCGGTGGCCGGGTCGAACTTCAGCCCCTGGTGACGCGGGCCGCTGGCGCCGAACACACGGTTACCCCAGGCGGGCGGTGTTGCCTCCATCAGGACCTGGCAGCCGATCGACCAGTGGTCCTTGCCGTTGCCGTTGTTGAGTGGCGTGCGGCCGAACTCCGAGTAGATGCGGATCATGATCCGGTTGGCGATGCCGATCTCACCTGACTTGGTGATGATGTAGTCGACCAGGTTGGTCAGGCGCGCCAGACTGCCGTTAGCGCCGTCGTAGCTGTTGGCTAGCTGGCCGTGGCCGTCAAAGCCGCCGCTGGCGAACTGCAGAGTCGATGCGATACCCGCCTGCGCCGCGACCAGGCCGACATGCGCGGCGTTGTCGAAGGTCGCCGGCAGGAAGTCCGTCACGCGCGCCAGCAGCGCACGCGAGTTCGACGCGCCTTCAAACTGGGAATTGACGAGCTGCGCCCGCGGAATCAGGTTGCCTGCGGCCTGCTGGGCCTTCAGGCGCTCGGTTCGCGCCGCCAGGACTTTCTGGACGTCGCCCCCCTTGATGAAGTCCTGCGTGGCATTGGCGGCGTTCGGCGAGAGCAGCGTGCGGAACGTATTGCCATCCGGCATCGGCGTGGCCGGGGCCAGCCCGACGCTGGTGTTCATGCCGCCGGCGTTGAGCCAACCAAACGGCAGTCCCTTGCCGTGCACCGACGCGAACAGTTCCGACAGGTTCGGATAGTTCATCGCCAGCATGCCGGTGGCATGCGCGCGGGTGCCGTCATCGTGGCTGTTGGTTTCGCTGTTGACCCCGTTGATCACCAGCATGTTGCGGAAGTAGCGCTGGAGGAACGTGTTGTTGTTGCCCATCGGCGCTGCGCGGATGTTGCCCGCCACGGCGGCCGGCGTGCGTGCCGCCGCGTAGTTGTTCATCGTCGCGTCGGTCTCGCGCGGGTCGAACCACGAGCTGGCGTCGATACCGCCGCTGGCGTGCACGTTGATCAGGACCTTGCCCGTATACAGCGACGACTGGGCACTCGCGATCGGGATCAGGCCCCAGCTCGGGATTACCGCGCCGGCGATCTTCAAGAAGTCTCTACGGTCGATCATTTGATTGCTCCTTCTCTTCTTGGCGATGCGCCGTTATTCGAACAGGAACTGCTTGTCGCCGATCATGTAGGCGATCACGGCAGCCCACGAACGCCCCGTGTAGTTCGGGTCGTTGGTGTTGTTGTAGGCGCAGGTCGTCGGACGGGTCGGTGCGGTGGCACGGTCGGCCCACACCGCCTTGTACAGAGCGACCGTGCGCTGCACTTCGGCGTCGGTGACCGCGAGGTCTTCCTTCAGCAGCAACCGGTGCAGGTTCTTGATCGTCTGCTGGATCGCGGCATCGCCCGCGGCGTTGGCCGGCGTGTCGGTCAGCGCGATGCCGGAGAAGAGCAGCCGCGTGGCCGTCGGCTTGTTGAAGTCCGTCATCACGATGTTGCACGACAGCTCGGACATCATGCGGTCGGCGATCATCGTCTGCACCATCGTGTACTCGTTGGCGCGCGCCACGCGGTTCAGGCCGCCGTCGAAGTTGCCGTAGTTCAGCGCCTGGCCCGCGTACGGGTTGTTGAACTGGTTCCAGGCCACGCCCGCGACGTTCAGCAGCTTGCGGTTCAGCGCGGCCGGATTCAGCATGGCCTGGCTGCCCAGCTCCTGCAGTTCAACTGCACGACCAGCGTTCAGACCCGTCACCTTCTCGGCCTTGAACCAGGGGCTGGTCACCATGTCGACCAGCAGGTCCTTGGCGTTGAAGGCGCCGTTGCCGCGATTGGTCGCGAAGCGCGTAGCCATGGCCGTGAACTCTGCAACCTGCGCGTTGTAAGCCGACAGCTGGTTGGCATAGGTCGGGCTGGCCGAGTCCAGCGGGGCCTTCATCGGCTCCCGGTTGAACACAACACGGAACCAGAAATCGACCGCACCCTTGGCGAAGCGCGCATCGGCCGCCACCTGCTCGCCCATCCACTGCAGCGCGGTGTTGTTGCCCGTCACACCACCCGGCATCGGCGTGCTGCCGAACCCCGGGGCGTGCTGGTCGCGGAACCAGTTGTCGCCGTCCACGTAGTAGGCCTTGCCGTCCTTGTCTTTCGGATAGTTGTTGTTCCGGTAGCTCCCCGGCAACGCATGGTCCTTGCCGGCCGCCGTACGGAACGGCAGGTAGCGGTTGTTCTCCTGCCAGTTCTGCCAGCTCGCCGCGATCGGATCGATCGTCGCGTGGCAGGCGGCGCAGGCCGTGTTTTCCATCGTCGGAATCTTGAAGTTGCCGCCGTCGTCGATCGGACGCGCAGCCAGGGCGGCGACATCGGTGGCCAGGAACTGCTTGGCCATGATGTAGACGCGGTGACGGTTGCGGTTGGTCGGCGTCGTCGGGAAGCGCTGCAGCCAGGCATGCGTCGAGATCACGCCGGTATGTTCACGGTCACCCGTGAGGCGCCCGTTCGGCAGCACGGCCGGCAGGAACTCGGTGTCGGTCGCGACATTGGTGATCGGGTCGGTCGCGGTAAACGTGCCGGTGACCCTCGCGCCGAGGTACTGGGCCTGCAATCCGTTCACGACCGTGTACTTGCCGGCGACCATGTCGGTCCACGGCTTGTCGGTCTTGACGATGTACTTCATCAGCTCGATCGGCTCACGCATCATCGCGTTCTGGAAGCGATTGCGCACGCCCGCCGCCAGGTTGGTGTTGTTGATGACGTCCGCTGCGGTCGGCAGGTCCGTAGCATTCAGGCCCATGTTGTTGCCGAACACCGTGACACCGCGCGACAGGAACACCGTGTCGCCCGCTTCGTCGAGGAAGCGGTCGAACGCCGGGCCTGTCATGTAGCTGCGGATGGTTTCGCGCAGCACCGGGGCGCCGCCGTTCATCACGTTCTGCGTTTCGGCAGCCGTCGGGTTGCGGCCGGCGAACAGCACCGCCGCCTTGGCGAGCACCGTCGAGTCGCTGGCGTACGTCACTCCGTTCCAGAACTGTCCGGCGACCGGCGCGTTGATGCCGGAGCCACTCGTGCAGGCCTCCTTCATCACCGGCACGAGGTCCGACAGCGCCTTGTACTGCGCGGAGTTGGCGTCGACGAAAGGCTTGCCGCCGCTGTGGTTCATGCCGCCGATGACCTTCGACAGCAGCGTGTCACTCGATGTCTTGGCGTAGTTGCGCAGGACGTTGTAGTTCTGCAGCTCGGTGCCGCCCAGAACGAACTTGAGCGCCGAACCGGACGCAGCAGCACCATCGCGGTGGCAGGTCGTGCACGCTGCCGGACCGGAGTTCATCGCCGGCCATACGGTGGTGCTGAACGCCGCAGGAACGATCGAGCAGGTGCCGCCGTCGTTGACGCTGACCATCACCGAAGCGCGATTGAAGTCGCCCTTGGCATCACGCACCGTCAGCGTGACCGTGTAGGAGCCGGGCTCCATGAAGGTATGTTCGGTGGACTGGCCGGCCTTGACCGGGCTGTTGTCCTTGAAGTCCCATTCATACGCCGCGATGGCGCCCTTGGGCTCCATCGCCATGAACGTCACGGCCAGCGGCGCAGGGCCGTTCGGCTCGGACATGGCTGTCGGGGTCGCAGAAAGCGAGGTGTTCAGCTGGCCCTGGGTCGCCCCCGGAGCTGACGTTGAGCAGAGTCACCACCACCGCAACCTGCAAGCGAAAATGCTGCCAATACGACAAGAGAACTGCACAAGGCACTGGCAACTCTCGCCCTGATCCCTGAAGTCACATCCGTGTTCATCGTCTTCCTCCCTGAGCCACTTCTGACGGGTAGCGCACTGTGCCGCCGCGGCCGGGCGGAAAAAATCGGGGAGACGGATGAGGCGGAGATACCCTGCGCCATGACGGGGGTTACTCGCGAGGGGTTTTCATTCGGGAAAACGGCGTTTTGATCGCTTTCTTGAAGGCAGAAAAATGCGCGTTTCTAATGCGTTCGGATGAGGGTTGACGGTCCACTTTGGCAGTCCATCAGAGCGGTTCCGACCCTCGCGTCGCCGGATACGTGTGCATATGCCACGCTTTCATCTTCCGTATCGAGGGTGGGTCCCGGAGCTTCTATCGAGTTTGGCTGACGCAGGCCGGTGCTAGTGTTTCGGCCCATGGGAACTGCCATGCCTGAGATCGCCGTCGATCGCACGCTGACGCTGCAACGCTTCTGTCTCGCGCACGAAAACGCTTTTGTGGTGCCGGCCGAAGCCCTGACCGAGCGGGGTGTTGAAGCCTGGCTCGCGACTTCGCTGCTCGACACCGGCCGGCTGACCGGCAATCAGCTGCGCTGCCTCGAACAGGGCTTTGCGCTGTACTGGCAGCGCTGCGCCGACCTTTACGCACGTGCCCCGCGATCGTGGTTCCCGCCACGGCAGACCAATCTGCTGATCGCGTCCGAGGCCCGCGGCATCTCGCCGTATCTCGAGCCGTTCGGCGGAACGTCATCGATGCTTTACACCTCGGATCTCGATACTCATCCCGAGTACGTCGCCGCCCTGCTCGTGCACATGGAGCGCCTGTCGCTGTTGCGCTCGGTGAAGGCAACCGTTGCCTACAACCTGAGCTACTGGTTCGATCGCGATCCGGCGAGCCGTCAGGCGTTTGCCGATGCAGCACATCGCGCCGAGCGACCCGACGCCGCTGGCTTCGCTGCGCTGGCCTCGGCATTCGACTGGGTCGACGAACTGCTGCACGATCCCCTGCGGGCGCCGGCACAGGAAGCGACCGAGCCGTTCTTCAGTATCAATGGGGCGGACCTGTATGTGCCAAAGCGCCTGCAACCGCAGCTGATGGCGTTGGCAGACGCGGCCGAGGCGGCCGTCCGCAGCGCGATGGAGTCGGTCGCGCCGACGGCGAGCACCGCCGTCGCCGCCCCGAAGCGGGCGCTCGACGACCTGTGCGACTGGCTGCTGCAGAAACGGGCCCATGTGATCGTGCACGGCCCGAACGGCGGCACACTGTGGACACCGCAACACGACGACCCGATTCGCGTACGCCGCGTGCTGGCTGAGGCGAACGACGAGGCCGTCGCCAGCATCCATGCCGACCTGCGCTTGATCGACGAGCGTTCGCGCCAGTTCCTCGACAGGGTGCGCGACGTCGATTCGTTGCCGACCCACTGCGGAGTGCTCGAGACCGGCGGCGGAGCCTATGTCGACGCTGCGCGTCGCGCGGTCGTCTACGAACTGCAGCAACCGGCCTTCGACGCCCGCGCCGGAGCGGCGCCGCCGTACCACCGGCTGCTGCTCGGCGCTCGTGTCATGCACGAGTGGGGTCACATCGCGCACACGGCGAAGATCCTGCATCTGCCGGAGGAGCGTCGCTCCGAATACACCGCGGCCCGCACTGAGCTCGGCGAACGGTTCGCACAAGTGGTCGCAGCCATCCCCGGCCCCCTGCGCGGGTCCGTCGACGAGGAACTGCAGTCGATCGAGTCGCGGCGAGCCGAACTACCGAAGGCCCTCGCGCGCAAGACGCTGGCGCGGGTCGGCGACTACCTCGCCAACATGATGAGCGTGCGGCTCATCCCCCTCGAAGAGATGCAGGCCTACGTGCGCACCAACGTGCGCCATCACCTCGACGAACACCTGGGCCTGGTCAGCGAACTGGCGCGCTATGCCTACGAGGTGCACTACCTCGACCTCGTGGGCATGCCGCGCAGCTATTTCTATGGCACTTCGCGCTTCCCCGACTACTTCATCCAGACCGGCATCGTGTCCGCGGACGACGCGGAAGCGCTGTTCGACGCGGCCGGCCGTGTGCTGGCGTGCTACGCGATCGACGAATCGCGACTGAGCCTGCCCGCCACCGCGCACTGATGCGGTGGCATCAGGCGCGTGCGAAGCGCGCGCCGGGCCGCCGCAGCAGCCAGATGACGATCGACAGGTTCAGCAGGTTCCAGGCAATGCCGTTGATGAACGCGGCGCGGTACGAGCCGGTCATGTCGAACACCACGCCCGACATCCAGCCGCCGAGCGCCATGCCGAAGAGCGTGGCCATCACCACGATTCCGACGCGTGCACCGGCTTCTTGCGGCGCGAAGTACTCGCGGATGATGATGGCGTAGCTCGGCACGATGCCGCCCTGGAACAGCCCGAAGAGCGCCGACACGACATAGAGTGACGTCAGCCCGTCGAAGGGCACATACAGCAGGAGCGCTGTGCCCTGCAGCGCCGATCCCAGCAGCAAGGTGCGCAGGCCCCCGATGCGATCGGCGATCCAGCCTGACAGCAGCCGGCTCACGATGCCGAAGCCCAGCATCAGCGACAGCATGCGCGCACCGGCGGCCGGACCGTAGCCGAGGTCACCGCAGTAGGCGACGATATGCACCTGCGGCATCGACATCGCCACGCAGCATGAAAGTCCGGCCAGCACCAGCAGCGTCTGCAGCGCGCGCGGCGGTATGCCCAGGTCCGCCGGTGGCCGCAGCGCTCGCGTCGACACGACCGACGTGTCCGTGTGGGGCGGGCGGCGCCGCAGCACCAGCGTCAGCGGCAGCATCGTCAGCAGGCAGACAACCCCGATGAGCAGATGCGTGTGGCGCCAGCCGACGCTCTCGATCAGGTGCTGCACGATCGGTGGCCAGACCGTACCCGCGAGGTAGTTGCCACAGGCCACGATTGCGACCGCGAGTCCGCGGCGCTTCTCGAACCAGTGCGAGATGTCGGCGAGCAACGGACCGAACGTGGCCGAGCTGCCGAGAAAGCCGATCAGCACGCCCTGCGCAAGCGCATACATGAACAGCGTCGGCGCCATGGCAGCCAGGACGTAGCCGAGCGCAAGCGCAAGCGTGGCACCGGCGAGCGGCAGGCTGACGCCGTAGCGATCGGTCAACCGTCCCATCATGATGCCGCCGAGTCCGAAGCCGACCATCGTCAGCGTGTACGGGAACGACGCCGCCGCGCGGTCGACACCGAAATCGGCCTGCACCGCAGGCAAGGCGACGACGACGGACCACATGCCGACTCCGCCGAGTGTCGCCATCGCCAGCGTGGCCACCAGCCGCCACCACGCGGCGGGCGAGTCGATCAAGGAATCCGATGAGGGAGACATCAACAGGTGAACGTGCGGACACGTACGGCGACGTCAGCAGCATACGGGAGCCCGATCGACCGGAGGCAGCAGCCAGGACCGAGCCAGCTTAAGGAGCCATGGTGACGCTCACGGGTCGTGTCGCGCACCATCCCATCGCGCCGCGGACATCTGCGACAGGCAACGGGGCATGATCACCGGACATGCTTGCGCAACATTCTGCGCGCAGACTGTGCATGTCGTCCTCACGCATGACGCGTCCCTCACGCATCGAGGTGATCTTCCGGCAATCGCGGAACTCTCGCCCTGTTGCGGCATCCATCTTCCCTTGCAGTAGTGATAGCGCGCCCCGGTCGGAGCCGACCGAGATGCCATTCAGTATTCACCGCATCAACACCTGCAATCTCCGTTGACCGCCCGCATGCCGCTCCCTCCCATCCAATCCGAACGCCGCCGGGCGCTGTATGCCAGCACGGCCTGGTTGATCGGCCCGGCGCTGTCAATGAACTCCGTGCTGGCCCGGATGTTGATCGATGAGTCCGACGCGGTCATCACCGGCCTGTCGGCCCAACTCGTCCGTGGTCACAACACGACTCGTGGACGCGCCGTCGCGATTCATGACTACGTGCGCGACACAGTCCGGTTCGGCTTTACTCCGCACTTCTACGCGATGTCGGCCACCGAGGTGCTGTCCGCCGGAGTGGGCTTCAGCAACACCAAGGCGACGCTGTTCATCGCACTCCTGCGAGCGGCAGGCATCGAGGCCCGACAGCAGTTCGTCGATATCAACGCCGCCGTGCTGTATGGCATGTTTGACCTGCGCACTCCGTTCATCGATCACAGCTACACGGAAGTGCTGCTCGACGGCGCCTGGGTGCCGACCGACAGCTATGTCGTTGATCGCGCGCTGTTCCGCGCAGCGCAGTCGGCACTGCGCGCCGAGGGACGTCGCCTCGGTTACGGTGTTCATGTCGAGGGCCGATTCGACTGGGACGGACGCAGGCCGGCGTTCGCGCAGTTCCCGTCGGATGAGCCCCGCCTCTCGCGCCACCGCTGGGGTGTGTTCCCTGATGTCGCTGCGTTCTACGAATCCACGCCAGCCGCCTGGAATCGCCTGACTGACATCCTGCGTGTCACTTTCCCGCTGGCGGCGCTGACGGGCAACCGTGCGGCAGACGCATTGCGCCTGCACGGCCCTTCAGCGGTACGCAACGGAAGGCTGCGGTCTCGCGCTTAACGCCCTCAGCGTCCACGTCCCTGTCGGACAGCCACGTTTCCCGATCCAGCCGGGATTTCAGTCGGAATTCACGACAGAAGAATCGGCGAGGCAGGTGTGCAGCATCACTCGCGCAACGGCCTCGGCAATTTCGATGCCGTCGACACCGGCCGACATGATGCCGCCCGCGTACCCGGCGCCCTCGCCCGCCGGAAAAAGCCCCTGCACGTTGACGCTCTGCAGATCCTTGCCGCGCGTGATGCGCAAAGGCGACGACGTGCGCGTCTCGACACCGGTGAAGACCGCATCCGGCATCGCGAAGCCCTTGATCTGCCGGTCGAAGGCAGGCATCGCATCGCGGATCGCATCGAGCACGTCATCGGGCAGGCTGCCGTGGCCGGGTTGCGCGAGATCCGTCAGGCGCACACCGGGCGTGTACGACGGCAGCACGCTGCCGAGAACCGCCGAGCGCTGGCGCCTGAGAAAGTCGCCGAGCAGCTGGCCCGGAGCGTAGTAGTTGCCACCGCCGAGTTCGAACGCACGCGTTTCCCAGCGCCGCTGGAATGCGATTCCGTCGAGCGGATGCACCGCTCGCCCGTGCTGGTCGTCGCGATGCCCAGGCTGCGCATAGTCCCCGGGGGAGATGCCGACGACGATGCCGGCGTTCGCGTTGCGCTCGGCGCGCGAATACTGGCTCATGCCGTTGGTGACGACATGGCCGGGCTCTGACGTCGCCGCCACCACCGTACCGCCCGGACACATGCAGAAGCTGTAGACATCGCGACCGTTGCCGGCGTGATGCACCAGCTTGTAGTCGGCCGCCCCGAGCAACGGATGGCCGGCATTCTTGCCGAAGCGCGCACGGTCGATCACGCCCTGTGGATGCTCGATGCGCAGTCCGATCGCGAAGGGCTTGGCCTCCATGAACACGCCGCGTTCGTACAGCATCGCAAAGGTATCGCGTGCACTGTGGCCCAGCGCGAGCACGACCAGGCCGGCAGAAATCTCTTCGCCGTGCGGATGGTCGGCATTGGTCACCGTAACGCCGCGGAGTCGGCCCGACTCGATGCGCAGATCGATCAGCCTCTGCTCGAAGCGAACCTCACCGCCGAGCGATTCGATTTCCGCGCGCATCTTCTCGACCATGCTGACCAGACGGAACGTCCCGATGTGCGGCTTGGCAACGTACAGGATCTCCTCCGGCGCCCCCGCCTTGACGAACTCGGTCAGCACCTTGCGCGTCAGGTGGCGCGGATCGCTGATCTGACTCCACAGCTTGCCGTCGGAGAAGGTTCCCGCCCCGCCCTCGCCGAACTGCACGTTGGACTCGGGATTCAGCTCGCCCTTGCGCCACAACGCCCAGGTGTCCTTCGTGCGCTCGCGCACGCGCCTGCCGCGCTCCAGCACGATCGGCCGCAGCCCCATCTGCGCGAGCACCAGTGCCGCGAAGATGCCGCAGGGGCCGAAACCGACGACGATCGGCCGCGGACGCTGTATTGCATAAAAGTCGACCGGCGCGTGCCCGACGAAGCGGTAACTCGTGTCCGGCGCGCGCCGCAGGTGTTGATCGCCCGGATGTGCCCGCAGCACGGCGTCTTCGTCGTGGACGTCACAGTCGATCGTGTAGGCCAGCACCATGGCCGATCGCTTCCGCGCGTCGACGGCCCGGCGGAAAACGGTCATGGATTTCAATTCCGCATCGGGCACGCCGAGGCGTGCAACGAGGGCCGCACGCAGCGCGGGCTCGGGGTGATCGAGCGGAAGTCGGAGTTCTGTTATGCGCAGCATCTGACCAGTGCAGTCTGGGAGCTGCCTGTGCTCCCGATCCTATCGCTCTGCGCCGGCGGCGTCTCAGGCCGGATAGAAGAACCACACGGTCGCGATGGCCCCATCGACGACTTCGTACACAGCGACGGCCTCGAATGGCTGCGCCTCGACCCCAGTCACGCGCTCGTGGTCGATGACTTTGTTGCCGACGACGATCCGCTGCACGATTTCGGCATGCAGCGCGGGAAGGTTGAAGCGCTGGCTGGCGTAGAACTCCCGCAGTGCCGCCCGGCCCGATCATGGCCGGCGTGGCAGACGGCATGCGGAAGATCTGCACATCGTCGCGGTAGGTGGCGGCAAACGCCTCGAGATCGCGCCGGTTGTACGCCTCGACCTGGCGCTGGACGACATCAACGACTGTGGACGAATCGTTCATGGCAGGCTCCCGTTGCCTGGCGATCTACTTTGGCTGCGCATCGAAGAGCCAGGCCAGCAGCGTGAAGGTCGCAAACGCGAGCACGGTCGAGCTGATGATGATGCGCGTGATGCGACCGTTGTCGGCGCCGTAGCGCTCCGCCAGCAGCGACACCGAGCTCGCGGCCGGCAGGCCGGCAGCCAGCACGATCACCGTCAGCGTGAACGAATCGAGCGGGAATCCGAGCTTGATGGCCCCGACGCCGAGGCCCAGCACGGCGAGCGGATGCACGATCAACTTGGCCAGCGCCAGCGGCAGGAACAGGCGCACGGGCGTGCGCGTGTGCACATGCTGCCCAGCGCGCCAGAGTACGGTGCCGATCGCAAAGAGAGCCACCGGGGACGCCGCGTCGCCCAGCATCTTGACGATCGTGTCGAGCGGCCCCGGCAGGCGCAGATCGAGGCTCGAGAACAGCAGTCCGAGCGCGATGGCCGCCGGCAGAGGGTTGGCCAGCGTGCCTTTCAGCAGCCGCAGCATCCCGGCCCGCGTGCCGCCCGCGTCGCCACCCTGCGCCTGCGCCAGCGCGATGCACAGGGAACTGGTGAAGAAAAGATCCACCAGCAGCGTCGTGATCACCGGTCCCGCGGCAGCCGGACCCAGCAACGCGACGAGCAGCGGCACGCCCATGAAACCGGTGTTCGGCCAGACCACGGTCAACGCGCCCAGCGACGCATCCTTCATCGGCACTTCGTCGGACCGTGTCAGCGCGATCGTGGCGAACACCAGCAAAACCGCGGCGATCAGCGTGATGACAAGCACCACCGGGTTGATCACCTGCGCCACCGGCAGCGATGCGCCGAACCGGAACAGCATGCACGGCAGCGCAAAGTACAGGACGAAGATGTTGAGGCCCGGTATGGCAGCCTCGGGCAGCAGGCGCGCGCGGCCGGCCAGATAGCCGCACAGGACCAGCGCAAAGAACGGAATTGTGACCGCCAGGATGGCCTGCATGGAGCAAGTATCTCAGGCAAGGCGATCTTCCCCCAGGGGACCCTGCGTCACCCCGGCCCGGTCGAGCCCCGCCGACCCTGCGGGCGCACATCGCGGTGGTGCTGGACAAGCTGCGTGCAAGCGCGTAGCCTCCCGTTTGCTTTCGTTTAAGTGTCGTTAGTCCATTGGCTCCCTGTGCAGGTCATTGCAACATCCGACCCCGCCTTGTTCCCCGGTTTACGTACTTGATCGTTTGCACGCAGCAGGACGTTCCTGCCAGCGTTAGTTATCCATCTTTCTTTTCAAGGACGTTTTAAATGGCACAAGGTACAGTCAAGTGGTTCAATGAGTCCAAAGGCTTCGGCTTCATCACCCCGGAAGGCGGCGGCAAGGACCTGTTTGCCCACTTCTCGGAGATTCAGGCTGCGGGCTTCAAGACCCTGCAGGAAGGCCAGCGCGTGGAGTTCACCGTTGCCCAGGGCGCCAAAGGCCCCCAGGCCACGCAGATCCGCCCGATCTAAGGCCTCCTGGCTTCAGAAAACGACCGCCACTTTCTGTGGCGGTCTTTTTTTATCTGCGCGAAACTCGCGCATCCCATTAAGGAGGCACCGACTTGGCGAAGCCCAACTACTCGTTTGAAAAGCGCCAGCGCGAGCTGGCCAAGAAGAAAAAGCAGGAAGAAAAGCGCCAGCGCAAGGCAGCCGACAAGTCCGACAAGGACGCAACGCCCGACAGCGGCGCACCGGCTGTGACTCCAGGCGACGTCCCACCCGCCACCCCCTGACGCTGTCCGCGTCAGATTCCGTCGAATGCCCGCTGCGGCGTTGCGTGGCCCGCACGCCTCGCGGCCACCGCGCACCGTGCCGGTTGACGCGCGCCGGCTCCGGCGCAACACTTCCACTTCCGCTCGTTGAGCGCCGCTTTCTTCAGGAGGCGCGCATGTCCAATACTGATCTGGTTCGCTAGTCGGCCGACTCGGCGCTGACTCGGACGTTTCCGATTCGGCCGCTCGCAGCGGCCGGCCAACACGGTTCGACCCCGGTCGCGTGCTTGCACGCGTGTCGCGTTCGCGGCGCTTTCGCGTCGCTCGATTCGGAAACAAAAATGACTCCAGAGCACCAGGATCGGTTGCGGCCGATCGGCTACACCCCGCTCATCGCCCAGGGCCTCGCGCAGCTCGATGCTGCCGGCACCGCGATGCGCGTGACTGAAGTTCATCGCGACAGCGTCGTGCTGCACGATGGTGATCATGAAAGCCGCGGCCAGGCACTCCCGGCCCTGGCACGCACGGCCGCACTCGCGGGCGAGTCGCTCGCGGTCGGCGATTGGGTCCTGGCGCGGACCGACGACTACGGTGCCTTATGGGTCACCGCACGCATGGCACCGGTCACGCAGATTGCGAGGCGTGCATCGGACGGCGCACGGCAGTGCCTGGTGAGCAACGTCGACACGGCGCTGCTCGTCATGGGCCTCGATGGCGACTTCAACCTGCGCCGGCTCGAGCGCTATCTGGCCATGGTCCAGGGGGCCGGGGTCTGGCCGGTAGTGGTCCTGACCAAGCGGGACCTCACGGCCTCCGCCGATGCGAAGACCTCGGAGGTGATCGAGCGAGTGCCTGCGGATGTCCCGGTGCAGGCCGTCGATGCCCGTTCCCCCGAGGTCGTGACGGCCCTGGCCGACTACCTCGGCATCGGACAGACCCTGGTTTTGCTGGGGTCTTCCGGTGCCGGCAAGTCGACGCTGACCAACACTCTGGCGGGACACGACGTCCAGGCCACCGGTGCCGTGCGCGACGACGACAGCCGCGGCCGTCACACGACGAGGTCGCGCTCACTGCATCCGCTTCCAGGCGGCGCGTGCGTGATCGACACGCCGGGACTGCGCGGCCTGCAGGTCGATATCGGCGAGGACGGTCTCGGCGCCAGCTTCGCGGACATCGTGGCCCTGGCCGAACAGTGCCGCTTCCGGGACTGCACGCATACGGACGAGCCGGACTGCGCCGTTCGAGCCCACACCCACCCGGACCGGCTGTCGAACTATCAGAAGCTGAAGCGCGAGGTCCGGCGCGAAACCATGACCTTCCTCGACCGGCGCAAGCAGCTGGCCGAGTGGAAGGCTCGCAGTCGCGGAGCCGAGCAGCGCATGAAAATGAAGCGGGGTTGATCTTCGGCAGAGGCTCGCGTCGCACCGTTGGGAGCGGTGGGCGTTGACCGCCATCAACGCCCGCCGCGGCGCCCGCGCCACCATGAAATCGGGTGTCCTGCCCAATCGAAGTGATGACCATGACATTCCCGATCCAGATCACGTTCCACCACATGGACCGTTCGGATGCGCTCGAACGGGCGATACAAGACAAGGCCGAGAAACTCGGCAAGTTCCATCCGGCCATTACCCAGTTGCATGTCGCGGTAACGTCGGAAACCCGCCACAGTTCGACGGCGCGTGAGTACCGCGTGCGACTGGATGTCCACGTGAAGAACAAGGAGTACGCGGTCACGCGCCAGGCGGACGAGGACGTCTTTGTCGCTGCACGCGATGCCTTCGATGCCGCGCGCCGGGTGCTCGACGAGGACATCGACACCCGCCGCGGCTTCGTCAAGCAGCACTGATCCGCGCTGAACTGCGCCCGATCGATGGCGGCGACGCGACGAAGCCGCCGTTCATCCGCGTACGGGCCGATTCATCGCGGCGCGAATGACCTTTGCTCCATGCGGCGCGCCATTTTGCAGCCGGCGCCGTGAATCTCGCAGTTCGTCGCAATCGAATGGAAGCAGCGGGCGCGGCTGCCTAGAGTGCGGTCATGGGCGACACGTCGTCGCCCGGCTTTCAGACGGAGCGCGCCATGGCCCGGAAATCCGCCACGACGATGGTTGCCCTTGCCGCATTCGGCATGATCGCCCTCACAACGGCGCTCGGTGTGCACGGTCTGCAGGCACGCCAGACGGCGCGTGACGTCGCTGCCCTGCCGGTGGTCAGGATGGAACGCGTGGTCATCATCGGCGAACGCACGCAGGCGGCGCGGCCGGTGGCCACGCAGCTAGCCAACAACCCGACGCCAAGCGTCCGCTAATTGCGCTGACGTGGAAGGACAAGCGCACGGCCGGCACGATCACCCCGGCCGTGCTCCCGCCGTGCTCCTTTACTCCGACGGAAATGCGTACTTGATCACCGAAAAGCTGGCGCCCTGCGGATCGCGCAGCACCGCCATGCGGCCGACACCGTCGACATCCATCGGCGGCACGACGACAGCGCCACCGAGCTTTTCGGCCTGCCGTATCGTCTCGTCGACATCGGAAACCGTCACGTAGACGCCCCACATTGGCGGCATGCCGCTGGCCTCCGCCGGGATCTTCATGATGCCGGCCACCGACTCGTCCCCGACCTGACAGGTGGTATAGGCGCCGCTCGCCATCTGCATGTCCTTCGTGCTCCAGCCGAACAGCGACACATAGAACGACTTGGCCGCGGCCGGATCGGTGGTCATCAGCTCGCTCCAGCTGAAGGCGCCGCGCGTATTGAACACATCCATCGGGTGCTCCTTTCACAATTGGGCAGGACGGAACGCGATTGTGTGCGTTCCGTGGCCCATGGTGCAGCCGCTGTGTGACGAAACGCCACTTCGACGGAGTGGACCGGAGGGTGGGGGCTGCTTGTCGAACGTCAATCCCGCAGCGCGCCCCGGTGCCGGGCGGCTGACAGCGCGGGCGCCGGAGGGTAACGTCGCCCTTCGCACCAGAAATACACTGCTGAGGAGAGGCGATGCCCTACACGACGGAGAACCTGCGGACCGTGGCCCTGCTGGGCCACGGCAGTGCAGGCAAGACCACGCTCGCAGAAGCCCTGCTCGCCCGGACCGGGGCGATTCCCGCGGCGGGCAGTGTCGAAAGAGGAACCACGGTCAGCGACTTCGACGGACTCGAAAAGACCTTCCTGCACTCGCTGCGCACGTCCGTGCTGCATCTGGACCTGCCGCGCACCCGTGTCCACCTGCTCGACACGCCCGGGTTTCCGGACTTCATCGGTCAATCGATCGGCGCGCTCGACGCGGTCGAAACGGCGGCGATCGTGGTCAACGCGCAAAGCGGGATCGAGATGATCACCTCGCGCATGATGGACTGGGCCGGACGCCGGAAGCTGTGCCGCGTGCTGATCGTCAACAAGATCGATGCCGAGAACGTGAACCTGCCGCAGCTGCTGTCCGACCTGCGCGCGACGTTCGGCAAGGAAGTACTGCCGATCAACCTGCCGTCCGGCGGCAATGCCCGAGTAGTCGACTGCTTCTTCAACCCGAGTGGCGACGCGGATTTTTCGTCAGTGGCCGAGGCGCACCAGGCGCTGATCGACCAGGTCATCGAGGTCGACGAAGACCTGATGGCCAAGTACCTCGAGCAGGGCGAGGCCATCGAGCCCGAGCAGTTGCACGCGCCGTTCGAGAAGGCCCTGCGTGAGGGCCACCTGATCCCGGTGTGCTTCGTCTCGGCACGCAACGGCGCCGGCATCGACGAGCTGCTGAAGATCTTCGAAGCGCTGCTGCCGAATCCGACCGAAGGCAACCCACCGCTGTTCTTCAAGGGCGAGATGATCGATGGGCAGCCGGTCGAGGAGTTCCGCTCGGAACCGGACCCGAAGAAGCACGTGCTGGCGCACGTATTCAAGGTCGTGGTCGATCCTTACGTCGGCAAACTCGGCGTCTTCCGCGTCCACCAGGGTACGGTCACCAAGGACACGCAGCTTTTCATCGGCAATGGCCGCAAGCCGTTCAAGGTCGGGCATCTGTTCATGCTCCAGGGAGGCAAGACCGTCGAGATACCCCACGCCATGCCGGGCGACATTGCGGCGGTCGCCAAGGTCGACGAGATCGACTTCGACAGCGTGTTGCACGACTCGCATGACGAGGACCAGATCCACATGCGGCCGCTCGAGTTCCCGACACCGATGAGCGGTGTCGCGATCGCACCGAAGCGCCGCGGCGACGAGCAGCGCATTTCCGAAGTGCTGCACCGGATGACCGCCGAGGATCCGACGTTGAAAGTCGAACACGACGCGACGCTGAACGAAACGGTGCTGCGCGGCCTGGGCGAGCTGCACCTGCGCTCGGCACTGGAGCGCATGGCGCAGCAGTACAAGGTCGAGGTCGACACTCGGCCGCCGCGGGTGCCCTACCGCGAGACCATCGCGGCGAACGCCGAGGGCCACGCGCGACACAAGAAGCAGACCGGAGGCGCCGGCCAGTTTGGCGAGGTCTATCTGCGCGTCGAACCGCTGCCGCGCGGCGCCGGATTCGAGTTCGTCGACCAGGTCAAGGGCGGCGTCATTCCGTACAACTTCATCCCGGCGGTGCAAAAGGGCGTCGAGTCGGTACTGGTGTCCGGCCCGGTCGCCGGTTTCCCGATGCAGGATGTGCGCGTCATCGTCTACGACGGCAAGCACCACCCGGTGGATTCCAAGGAAGTGGCATTCGTCGCGGCGGGGAAGAAGGCCTTTCTCGATGCGCTCGGCAAGGCGCGCCCGATCGTGCTCGAGCCGATCGTCAATCTCGAGGTGGAAGCCCCGGAATCTCACATGGGCGACATCACCGGCGATCTTTCATCGCGTCGCGGCCAGGTGACCGGCACGCGAGCCATGGGGCCGTCGGTTCTGGTCGTCGAAGGCCAGGCCCCGCTGGGTGAGCTCGAAGGCTATTCGAACCGCCTCAAGGCAATGACGCAAGGTCGCGGCGCATGGACGATGTCGCTGTCGCACTACGAGCAGGCACCCCCTCCGTTGCAGCAGCAACTGGCCAACGACTACGCGGCAAAGCGCAAGCAGGAAGAGGAAGAGTAGGCGCGCAGGCCGGCGCGAGCACAGCCTAGAGCGGCGGCACGGGATCGCGGTGCAGGCTCTGCAAGGCGGCGTCGCGGCGCAATGAGCCCAGCAGGAAGCGTGCGGGATCGACCGCTGCGGCGAGTGCACGCTCGACTGGCAGCGGTTCGCCCTCGATCGACGCCGCGATCAGTTCGGCGAGCAGCGGTGCGAGTGTCAGGCCCCGCGAGCCCGAGCGCGAAGCACGTGTACAGGCCGTGCCTGCCGCGGAACGTCAACCAGGTGCGCTCCGCGCAGATCGCGGCCAGCGGCCCGCGCCGCAAGCTCATCCGGGACAGCACCGGCCAGCGGCAAGCGGTCACGCGCCACACACCGCAGACCATCGAACGAGCCGAGTGCATCGACGACGGGCGGCGCGGCGAGCAGTCGCTGCAACCGCGCGAGATTGCTCTGCAGCGCACGGGACTCGCTCAGGGAACTCTCTGTTTCATCTCCCGGCAGCGTGAGTTCGTAGGTCGCACCGACGGCCACGCCGCCGTCCGGATCACGCAGCAGATAGCCGTCGCCGGTGATCGGTGCCTGCAGTTCTCGAAAAGGGTGCAGGGTCGAGAAACGCAATGCGGCCGCGGATGGTCTGCACTCTCGCCCGCGTCATCCCGAGCAACGCAGGCGATGCAATGGCGGCGGCGACGATGACCACCGGCGCAGTGGCGAGCACCTGCCCCGTTGGGTCCAGGGCACTCCAGCCCTCATGTCCTGCTTTCAGCTGAACGACGTCGCCGCGGAGCAGTTCCGCACGACCCGCCAGCAACGCGGGGCACCAGCGTGCCGGTGACACCAGGGCGCCCTGCGGCCACCAGAGCCCGCCGTGCCCCGGGACCATGCCGACCCGCTGCGCGGCCGACGCCTGATCCAGCACCTCGACATATTGCGGAGGCAACCCGAGCCGCGCGATCGCGGACTGCCATCGTGTCCACGTCGCCTCTGCATCGGCCATCTGGAAGACGCCGCTGCCCCGGGTGATCTGCTGGCCGTCGAACTCCCCCGTCGGCACGCTGCGCGCAAGTGCCGCTTGCGTCGCGGCGACGCCGGCGCGAGTCAGGCGCGCCAGCAGCGCATCGTCGGTGGCCATCTGCGGATGCAGCAGTCCCCACGGCAATGCCGACGCACCGCTCGCCGGTGCCGCTGCGCGTTCGATCACGCTCACCGTCCAGCCACGACGCGTCAACGCATGCGCGCAGGCACTGCCCGCCAGCCCGGCCCCGATCACGATGGCCGAACGCACTCCCCCGTAGGGCAAGGGGGGCTCATGGCGGCGGACACGCCAGCGCGGCGCGTAGCGGCCGGTGAGCATCTCGCGCTTGCTGGCGTAACCGGGCCGCAGGTGAAGCTCGAAACCTGCTGCCTCCAGCGCGGCACGAACCGACTTCGCGGTCGTATAGGTCGCCAACGCGGCGCCCGGGCGCGCGCATCGTCCAATCGCCTTGAGCAGCGCGGGCTCCCACATCTCGGGATTGCGGGCAGGCGCAAACCCGTCCAGGAAAATCGCATCGGCACCGAGGACGAGTTGCGGCAAAAGTTCACGCGCGTCGCCGAGCGCGAGTGTCAGGCACACAGCGCCGCCGTCGAATTCCAGTCGGTGCAATCCGGCCACTGGCAGCGGCCACTGTCGCACCAGGGCCTCGGCCAGCGGACGGACATCCGGCGGCGCCACCGCGAGCAGATCCGCCGCCGCCAGCGGGTGCTTCTCGACCGAAACAAAGTGCAGTCGGCGCGGCCGCTGCGGGTCCGCCTGCCAGGCCTGCCAGGTGACGAGAAAATTGGTGCCCAGCCCGAAGCCGGTCTCGAGCACCACGTACTGGTCGCGTCCGTGCCAGGCCTCCGGCAGGCCGACGCCCCCGAGAAAGACGTGCCGCGCCTGACCGACCGCGCCGTCGCGGCTGGCGTACACGTCGCCATAGCGCTCGCTGTACGGAGTGCCGTCTGCCTCGCGGGCGAGCCGTGCCGGTTGCAGGGTCATGCGGGAATTATCGGCGCGGCGCGGCTAACATTCGGCCCTTTCCCGTCCGGAACACGCCATGTTCAAGCGCCTCCTCCTCTGCCTGAGTCTCGTACTACTGCTGGACCCGACCTATGCGCAGCCGCGGCCACGCATCGAAAAAGCGGCGGACCTGCCGCGCTTCACCTACCCCGTCAAGGGAAGCCTCGAAGCACTCGTCAAGGACCCGCAGGCATTCACGGCATTCAGTGCCAATGTCCGCCGCGACATCGAGTCCGTGCTGGCCAAGTACGACATCGCCGACAAGTCGAGCGAGCGGCAGCTGCTGGGCACGCTGCTGCAGCTCGACCTGCTCGAGGGTCGCGATGCCGATGCACTCAAGCGTATCGAGCAGATCCGGGCGCTGCAGGAAAAACCCGCCGACAAGCTGCTGACCGGGCTGCAGGCGCGCGCGATCATCGACGGCCGCAAGGCCGCGGGCAGCACCAGCGGTCCGGCGTACCTCGCAGCGGTCCGCAGCAGCCTCGAGACGGCGCTCAAGCCGATGCCGTACGCGGTCATCGCCAATGACATCAAGGAGGCCAAAGCCAGCGCCGAACTGATCGGCGAAGGGCGGGTGTTCGGCTACATCAACGAGGTGCTGCAGCCGACCGCGGACAAGACCGGCGCACTGAGCAGCGATCTTGCGCCGGGTGTGATCGGCGCGCGCTATACGCTGCAGCTGCGACTGCCGTTGAAACAGACGCTGGTGGACACCTACGGTGCCTATCTCGCCGCCAACAAGGTCGAGAAGCCCGATATCTGGGCTGCGCGCGGCGTCACGCTCGAACCGGGCCGTCCCTACTCGCCGGTCGTCGTCGCGGTCTGGGACAGCGGCGTTGATACCGCGATCTTCAAGTCGCAGGTCGTGCGGGATGGCAAGGGGGCGCCGGCCGTGATCGGCTTTGACAAGTACGCCAACCCGACGAACACCGAACTCCAGGTCCTGACACCGGCGATGCAGGCCCGACTGCCGTCAATGAAGTCGCGCAGCAAGGGATTCTCGGACCTGCAGTCGAATGTCGAGAGCAAGGAGGCCGACGAAGTCAAGCAACTGATCTCGACGCTGCCGCGCGAGCAGTACAAGCCGACGATCGAGGAACTCATCCTCGCGGGCAACTACACGCACGGCACGCACGTGGCCGGCATCGCAATGGAAGGCAACCCCTACGCGCGCCTGCTGGTGGCGCGCATGGAATTCGGCAACACGCTCATCCCGGATCCCTGCCCTTCGCTTGAGCAGACCCGCAAGGATGCAAAGAGCTTTGTCGAGACCGTCGAGTTCCTGAGGCGCAACCAGGCGCGCGTCGTCAACATGAGCTGGGGTGGCAGCGTCAACGCGATCGAAAATGACCTCGAACTCTGCGGTATCGGCAAGACGCAGGAAGAGCGCCAGAAGCTGGCGCGCGAATACTTCAGCATCGGCAAGGACGCGCTGGAAAAGGCATTCGCGGCAGCACCCGAGATCCTGTTCATCACGGCCGCCGGCAACTCCAACCAGAACGCGAGCTTCGCGGAAGACGCTCCGGCCGACATCGTGCTGCCCAATCTGCTGACGGTCGGTGCGGTCGACAAGGCCGGCGACGAAGCCTCGTTCACCAGCTATGGCCCGACGGTGAAGGTGCACGCCAATGGGTATCAGGTCGAAAGTTTCCTGCCGGGCGGCGATCGCGTGGCGTTTTCCGGCACGTCGATGGCAGCACCACAGGTGGCCAACCTCGCCGGCAAGATCCTCGCCGTGAACCCCGCGCTGACGCCACCGCAGGTCATCGAGATCATCGTCTCGACGGCTGACAAGACGGCCGATGGCCGGCGCACGCTGGTTAATCCGAAGAAGGCGCTCGAGGCGGCGCGGCAGAAAAGAGCCTGACCGGAGCGGGGGCGGCGGCCCCCTTGACCTTGCCATCGCTTAAAGATCCATCGTTCGCCGCACAAGTTTCGTTCGGGAACCTCGAACCGCTGTAAGGCCATGGAAACGACGCACGAGCATTCGCACGCTGACCACGCGCACCACGCCGTATCGGCTACCTCCCAACCCGATGCCTCGCGCGCGCTGAACCGCCTCGCATTCTCGGCGACGCTGCACTGCCTGACGGGCTGTGCGATCGGCGAGGTGCTGGGAATGGTGATCGGCACGGCCCTTGGGTGGTCGAACCTTGCGACGATCGGGCTGGCCATCGGCCTGGCCTTCGTCTTCGGCTACCTGATGACGATGATCCCACTGCTGCGGTCGGGCATGGCCTGGGCGGCCGCGGCACGACTCGCACTGATCGCCGACACGGCGTCGATCGCGATCATGGAAATCGTCGACAACGCGGTCATGTTGGTGATCCCTGGCGCAATGGACGCACCGCTCAATTCGGCGCTCTTCTGGGGCAGCCTGGCGATCTCGCTGATGATCGCGGGCGCTGCGGCCTTTCCGGTCAATCGCTATCTGATTGCGCGGGGCCGCGGCCATGCGGTCGTGCATCAGCACCACGGCCACTGAGTCGCAGCCACGCGGTCATCCCTGCAGAAAGTGTCCGGAATGATGAGATCCCTTGCCGTGGGAATCGCGTGCGTGTTCGCCAGCGCCGCACTCGCCCACAATGACGCCCCGCACGCCGGCGCGCCCAATCTGCACCCAGTGACGACGGCGTTCGGTCGCACGGGAGACCCGAAGAAGGTCACGCGCACGATCGTGTTCGACATGACCGACGACATGCGCTTCAAGCCCAATCACATCACTGTGAAGCGCGGCGACACTCTGCGATTTCGCGCAGTGAACCGTGGCAAGGTAATGCACGAACTCGTGATCGGCACCGAAAGCGAACTGATCGAACATGCCGAGCTGATGAAGCGCTTCCCGACGATGGAACACGACGAACCGTTCATGGCGCATGTCCCGCCGGGCAAGTCCGGCGAGATCGTCTGGCAGTTCACGCAGCCAGGCACGTTCCGCTTTGCCTGCCTGATGCCGGGTCACGCCTGGAGCGAACTGAGCGACGGCATGGTCGGAACGATCGTCGTGCGCTAGCCACGACGCCGGGCGGCGTCAACTGCGCGTCAGCGGCTTGAAGCGCAGCCGGTGCGGCGCGGCGCCCTCCTCGCCAAGGCGCTTCTTCTTGTCGGCTTCGTACTCCTGATAGTTGCCGTTGAAGAAGGTCCACTGCGAGTCGCCCTCGGCCGCGAGGATGTGCGTGGCGATGCGGTCGAGGAACCAGCGATCGTGCGAGATCACCAGCACCGAGCCGGCGAACTCGAGCAGCGCTTCTTCCAGCGCGCGCAGCGTCTCGACGTCGAGGTCGTTCGACGGCTCGTCCAGCAGCAGCACGTTGCCGCCCTTGAGCAGGGTCGCCGCCAGGTGCAGGCGGCCACGCTCGCCGCCGGAGAGGTTGCCGACGATCTTCTGCTGGTCGCCTCCCTTGAAGTTGAAGCGGCCGAGGTAGGCGCGCGACGGCATCTCGAAGCGACCGACCTGGAGGATGTCGAGCCCGCCGGAGATCGCTTCCCAGACCGACTTGTCGTTCGGCAGCGATTCGCGTGTCTGTTCGACCGCAGCAATCTGCACGCTCGGACCCATGACGATCTCGCCGCCGTCGGGCTTTTCCTGCCCGGTGATCATGTGGAACAGCGTCGACTTGCCGGCGCCATTGGGGCCGATGACGCCGACGATCGCGCCGGGAGGAACTGAAAAACTGAGACTGTCGATCAGCAACCGGTCGCCGTAGCCCTTGCTGACGTTCTTGAATTCGATCACCTGGTTGCCGAGCCGCTCGGCCACCGGGATGAAGATTTCCTGTGTTTCGTTACGGGTCTGGTATTCGTAGGACGACAGCTCGTCGAAGCGCTTCAATCGCGCCTTGCTCTTGGCCTGACGGCCCTTGGCGTTCTGGCGCACCCACTCCAGCTCGTTCTTCATCGTCTTGATGCGCGCCACCTCGGACTTGGCCTCGCGCTCGAGCCGCTCTTCCTTCTGTTCCAGCCACGAGCTGTAGTTGCCCTTCCACGGGATGCCCATGCCACGGTCGAGTTCGAGGATCCACTCGGCCGCGTTGTCGAGGAAGTAACGATCGTGCGTGACCGCCACGACGGTGCCCGGAAAACGCGACAGGAACTGCTCGAGCCAGTCGACACTCTCGGCATCAAGATGGTTGGTGGGCTCGTCGAGCAGCAGCATGTCGGGCTTGGACAGCAGCAGCTTGCACAGCGCCACGCGGCGCTTCTCGCCGCCCGAGAGCTTGGCGATCGACGCGTCCCACGGCGGCAGGCGCAGTGCATCGGCGGCGATCTCCATCTGGTGCTCGACGTCCGCGCCCGAGGTGGCGATGATCGCCTCGAACTTCGCCTGGTCCGCCGAGAGCTTGTCGAAATCCGCATCGGGCTCGGCATACGCCGCGTAGATCTCTTCGAGCTTCTGCTTGGCCTGCATCACTTCGCCGAGGCCGGCCTCGACTTCGTCCTTGACCGTCTTGGCGGGGTCGAGCTGTGGCTCCTGCGGCAGGAAGCCGATCGAAAGCCCCGGCATCGGCACCGCCTCGCCTTCGATGTCCTTGTCGAGTCCGGCCATGATCCTGAGCAGCGTCGACTTGCCGGAACCGTTGAGTCCGAGCACGCCGATCTTGGCGCCGGGAAAGAAGCTGAGGGAAATGTTCTTCAGGATCTCGCGCTTGGGCGGAACGATCTTGCCCACGCGGATCATCGTGTAAACGTACTGCGCCATTGGAGTTGCCTGCGGAGTGCTGCGAAATGCGGAGCGCGATTATCGCAGCATGACCGAGGGCAAGGCAGCGGCGCGCTGCGCGAACCTACAATGCGCGGCCGCGTGCAGCGTGGCCACCTCCAGACATGACCGCGTTCCTGATATCCATCGGCGTCGTCGCCCTCGCCGAGATCGGCGACAAGACGCAGTTGCTTGCGCTTGCACTGGCCGCGAAGTACCGCAAGCCGTGGCCGATCATCTTCGGCATCCTGGTTGCCACGCTCGCAAACCATTTCCTCGCCGGCGCGGTCGGCACATGGCTCACGCGCACGATCGGCCCGGAGCCGATGCGCTGGGCGCTCGGGCTTTCGTTCATCGCGATGGCACTGTGGATGCTGGTCCCCGACAAGCTCGACGACGAGTCCGAGAAGCCGTCTCGCTTCGGCGTGTTCGGCACGACGCTGATCGCGTTTTTCATCGTCGAAATGGGCGACAAGACACAGATTGCGACCGTGGCCCTGGCCGCGCGTTACGACGCGCTGGTCGCCGTCGTCGCAGGAACGACGATCGGCATGATGATCGCCAACGTGCCTGCCGTGCTGCTGGGTAACGTCGCCGCCGAGAAGCTGCCCAAGCGCGTGATGAACGGGCTGGCCGCGGTCGTGTTCGCGCTGATCGGCCTCGCTGTGCTGTGGGGCGCGGATACAGGTCTGTGAGCGGCCCGTGAACCAAAACCCGCCTAAGTCCTTGACTTCGTGTACCATTCGGCCCTGATTGCGGTGCGTCGGTTCCGGTTCGCACCCGTCCATCGTGGTTGTCAACACGCTCCCTCGAAGTCTTTTTCCCTAGTTGCATCTGCCTGAACCGGTCCGGCGAGCAAAGCTCGCGCAGGCCGTGCTCAGGAGTTTCGTTTGAATTCATCGTTTGAAGCCCTCGGCTTGTCCGAGGCACTCGTACGCGCGGTCACCGACCTCGGGTACACCCAGCCCACGCCCATCCAGTTGCAGGCGATTCCCCCGGTCCTTGCGGGCAGCGACCTGATGGCGGGCGCGCAGACGGGGACCGGCAAGACCGCCGCCTTCGTGCTGCCGATCCTGCAACGTCTTGGCACCACCCCGCGCGAGCACCGTGCACCGCGCGTCCTGATCCTCGCGCCGACGCGCGAACTCGCCGCGCAGGTCGAGGAAAGCGTGCGCGACTACGGCAAGCACGTGCACGCCAAGTGCGCCGTCATCTTCGGCGGCGTGTCGATCCGGCCGCAGTTCGACGCGCTCAAGCGCGGCGTCGACATCGTCGTGGCCACGCCCGGCCGCCTGCTCGATCACGTCGGGCAAAAGACGATTGACCTGTCGAAGATCGAAGTGCTGGTCCTCGACGAAGCCGATCGCATGCTCGACATGGGTTTCCTGCCGGACATGAAGCGCGTGTTCGCGCAGTTGCCGAAGCAGCGGCAGACACTGCTGTTCTCGGCCACGTTCTCGGACGAGATCCGGACGCTGGCAGCCACGCTGATGCGCAATCCGGTGTCGGTCCAGGCCACGCCGCGCAACTCGACCGTCGAGGCCGTCGACCAGAAAGCGATCAGCATCGAGCGCACGCGCAAGTCGGAGCTGCTCGCGCACCTGATCAAGGACAACCAGTGGTTCCAGGTGCTGGTATTCACGCGCACCAAGCATGGCGCCAACCGCCTCGCCGAGTATCTCGGCAAGCACGGCGTCACGGCCCTGGCCATCCATGGAAACAAGAGCCAGAACGCGCGCACGCGTGCACTGGCCGACTTCAAGCGCGGCGACCTGCAGGCGCTGGTCGCCACCGACATCGCGGCACGCGGACTCGACATCGAGCAACTGCCGCATGTCGTCAACTTCGACCTGCCGAACGTACCGGAGGACTACGTGCACCGCATCGGCCGCACGGGCCGTGCCGGCGCGACCGGAGAAGCGATCTCCCTCGTGAGCCGCGACGAAGAAGCGCTGCTGCGCGATATCGAACGCCTGATCAAGCGCCCGATTCCGCGCATGACCGTGCCCAGCTATCAACCGTCCGCCGCGGTTGGCGCGACGCACGACGTCGAGCAGCGTCCGGCGCGCGCACCGCATGGGCGAAAGTCGAGCTCCTCGCGCACGGCACCCCGCTCGCCGGCACGACGTGATCAACCTGCGCGGTCCGCGCCGTCGCACGGCAAGGGGCGCGTCAGTCCGCCGGCACAACCCGGCCCATCGTCCGGTCAGCGGGCAAACACGGGAGCGTCGAAGCGCACGACGCCGGCGTCCGGCGGCGCACGCACGACAACCAGTGAACGTTCGACGGCGAAGCCCTCGACATCACCCGCGCGGAGCCAAACGGCCCGCACGCAGGGAGCGTCCGGTGGGGACTCGCTGGTCCGCACCAACATTCCTGCGTTCATGCAGCCTCCGCATCGGCGCGGGCGCTAAGCTTGCGTTCCTGACAGGGACGAGCCGCGACGCGAGGTATCGATGGACGAACCCAAAATCGCGATCCAGCACAATCCGGCGGCGATGCGCTTCGAGGCGGTGGTGGACGGCATGCTGTGCCGGTCCGACTACCGCTTGCATGGCGACACGATGATGCTGGTGCATACCGAGGTGCCGGCGCAGCTGGAAGGCAAGGGCATCGCCTCGGCCCTCGTGAAGGCCGCGTTCAAACATGCGGCCGACAACGGCATGGACGTGCTGCCCGTGTGCTCGTACGTGAGGGCGTGGGTGCAGCGCCATCCGGAGGTCAAGCCGCTGCTGTCCGACAGCCAGTAGCGCTGTCGACCGCGTCGCCGTGGCCTGCGCGCCTTGCCGCACGGCAGCGCGCTACCGCTAGCGGCGGATCTGCAGCGAGCGGGCGTTCAGCCCGTCCGTGAGCGCAATTTCAAATCGACCACCGGCCGGCAGTGCGGCGGTGTCGAACTCGGCCACGCCACCGGTGCGACTCACACCGAGCACCGTGCGGGTGCCGTCGAGCACATAGGTGACCGCAACGTGCGACGCAGCCTCGGTGTCCCATTCGACGCGCAGCCTGCCGTTGCTTTCGTTCCAGTCGACGCCACGCAATCGCTCGATGCTGGCCCGGCTGGCGCGTTGCGCCGTGGCCAGGCCCGAGGTTCGCACCGGCACCGGGGTTGAGCCGCGCAGTACGTCGATGCGCGCGAGCGCGGCACCTGGATCGGGGATCGCAATCGCAAAGTGGCGCTCCGGCAGCTCGGCGTGATCGACCAGCTCGGCGTCGAAGGCGTGTTCGATCGTGCGGCCGTCTCGCAACTGCAGCCGCAGCGTGTACTCGCCAGTACCGATCGCAGGCACGGCACGCATGGCCTGCACCGGTGCGAGCTGCAGTCCGTCCAGCCCGATGATGCCGGCCACCAGCAGCATGTCCTGCTCGACCGCGTCGGCGGCGATCTGCGCAGCCTGTGTGGCAATAAGGCTCGGCTGCCCTTCCATGTAGCGCTGCATTTCGCGGAAGTTGTAGTCGGAGAACCAGGACCCGCTGCAGTAGCCCATGATGTCGGTCTGATTGACGGGCGACACGATGTCGATCGCGGCCGGCACCGAATCCATCAGCGGAGTGCCGCTCAGCACGCCGCCGGCATAAGGGTAGTTGGGATCCGGACTTGCCACGCCGCCACACGGCGCATGAGGCCGGCTGAGGTTGTGTCCCAGTTCATGCGACATCGTTCGCGCCCACTGCGTACTCGAGTCCCAGCCGAGCGCGGTACGCCCCGGCACATAGCCGATGCCGGCAATTCCGCCACCGGACCGGCGCACGACGCCGAAGTAGAAGCGGGTCGCGTTCGAGCCAGCTTCCATCGAGCGCAGCTGGTTGAGCTCGATCAGGGCATTGGTCCACTCGCTCGATGTGTCGAGGCCATCGGTCGTGCTGGTCAGCGTGTACGACGGGCGCACCGTGACCGTGATGTTGGCGCGCGGGATCGGAAAGCGGCGCATGATCTCGTCGCGCACCGCATCGACGGTCGGCATCGTCGGCACGAACGATCCCGAGACCACGGGCACCAGCACGACTTCCATGCGCGTGTTCACACCCACCGAAGGAGTCGCGTCGACCACGACGGGCGCGCCGAGCTGGCGCAACGGGTCGACCTCGACGCGCACCGAGAGTCCGCTGCGCACCCACATTGCCGGCAGTTCCACGTTGAAGCTCTGCGCTTCGTTGTAGCGGACGCTATCGGGTGCCGTCGCCCCGGAAGCGACCGGCAACATCGCCGGCCCCGCCATGTCGATGGTC
This sequence comes from uncultured beta proteobacterium, assembly GCA_963769745.1. GTDB lineage: Bacteria > Pseudomonadota > Gammaproteobacteria > Burkholderiales > Burkholderiaceae_F > JALORV01. The sequence continues at coordinate 19,965 of CAVYNB010000028.1, read as the reverse complement.
CCGAGGACCGCAGCGCCGTTGTATCCGGTCAGTCGAACGAGCGGCGCCGGCACATTCGATTGCGCCGACACGACGAAGGCACGCACCCAGGTCTCCTTGGCCGGTACCAGCCGCAGCCGAGAGTCCGTCGGTCCCTGCGAAAGGACCTGCGCGAACTCGACGCCGGCCACCGTCGCGACGCAGCCCGCCCCGACGACGAGGCTGCCGCCGGCCACGGACGGCTGCGATGCCGACTCGAGCGTGATCGCACCGCAGGCCAGACTGGCGGGGGCGGTAAAGACCAGCTGGGTCGCGGCCTTGGAGACGATCACTGCCGCGGTCGACCCGACCCGCACGGTGGCGACCTCGGTGAGTCCGGTGCCGGTCATCGTCACGGAATTCCCAGCGGCCGCGACGCGATAGACGGCGTTCGCGTCGACGCGAACTGCCGGAATCACCTGCAGCGGAGTCGCCGACAGCGCCTCGTCGCCGGCATCGGCACGCACACGGAACACGCCGCTGGCCGCCGCATCGGGCACAACGGCAGTCAGTCGTGTCGTGCCCGTGCGCGCCGCGATCGTCGCGGTCGTCCCGTTGGCAAACACGAGCGAGGTCGCCCGATCAAGGTTCGTTCCGTTCACCGTCAGCGTCTGGCCGGTCACGATCGAGGCCGGCGAGAACGAGCTCATCGTCACCGGACCGGCGATCGTGATGAGTTGCGCCAGAGGGCGCGCGACACCGGCCGTATCGACGAGGGTCAGTGTCCCTGACATCGCGCCCGCGGGAACATCGACGGCCAGTGATGTCGGTGTGCGCGTGGCGATCGTGAGCACCAATGCGTTCAGGCGCACTTCGCGCACGAGATCGAGGCTGGTCCCGGTCAACGTGATGCGCCCGGGCGGCAGCAGCGTCGTCGGCGTCACCGAAGAGACCGCCGGTATCGACATGACGGTGAAGTCGGTCTCTGACAGCAGCACGCGTCCGGCCGCGTTCAACTCGATGCGACCGGTGCGGGCGCTGGCCGGCACGGTGACTTCGAGAGTGGTATCGGAGGGTGCGCGGAAGGTCGCGTCGACGCCGCCGACGCGCGCCGAGGTCACGGCACTCAGCGATGCGCCACTGACATTCACGACGCTTCCGGGCGCGCCGGCCGTGGGTGCAAAGCCGGTGATCGCTGCGCTGGCGGCCGAGGGCGCCGTTACGGTGTCGGGACTGACCTGCGCCGCCGCAGTCGACGGTGCGCTGTCGCCGCCGCCGCAGGCCGACAGCAGTGCCGCGGCCACGCAGGCACCGAGGAGCCTCCAGCGAGGAAGCCTGCACGACCCGTCGACCAAGTTTGAAATCAAGAAACCGCCCGGCGTGAAGACGAGAGCGCCCGCGAACCGGGCATTCCGAATGCTGCCGCTCAGGCGGTCGCGCGCCTATCCCGTCCGGGTTCATCCGGACGCTGTATCAAGGACGGAGTGGACGCTACTGCCGCGTCAGCGCAGCAACAACCACGCGGCGACGGCAGCCCAGACGGCCAGCGTCCCGAGCAGGTTGGCGGCCGCATTGTTCTGGCGGAATAGCGTCCAGTTCCAGTAGGCGACCGGCTGCCCGGGCAGCGGCGGCCCAGGCATGAACCGACGCACGCGCGCGCAGTACTCGTCGTAGCGCGGCCCGAAGATCGGCCGCAGATGCGCTTCTTCGCGCTCGACCCGCGTGTCCATGTAGAACCAGTACGCGACCGTGTAGAGCACGAGAATCCACCAGGTGCCCAGCAGCATCAGGAAGCCGAGCAGGATGAAGTAGCGCCCCAGGTACATCGGATTGCGCACCATCGCGTACGGCCCACGGATGGCCAGGTCGGAGTTCTTGTCGAGAGACGCAAAGCTCCACAGCTGGATCAGTTCCCCCACCATGGATACGACGAAACCCGCGATGAGCCAGTCGCGCCGCAGGTACGGAAACGCCAGGATGATGGCGACGATGGCAAGCGGCACGCGCAGGCGCACGTAAGCGCGGCGTATGCCGGGGTGGTTGAAGACGGAGCGGATCGAGGTCAGCATGCGTTCTGCCGTCGCGGATCAGGGCGCACCATCGGTGCGGCCTTGAGACTTGCGGGCGCCAGCATACCCGCGCAGCACCCAGAACCGGCGCCAGCGGGTCATGCGTTCGTTCAATGCGATGCGCTCGGGGCCCATCGACGCCGCGTCCCGCTGCAGCCACTTCTTGTAGACCCCGGTCAGATCGACGTTCTCCAGGAAGCGCCGCAGAGAGCCCGGCATCCAGCGCGTCGACAGCGCCGACTGGAAGTCGATCACCGCCGGCGAACCGTCGGGCCGCATCAGCACATTGCCGGTGCCGCGCGTATCCAGGTGCACGACGCCGCGCGCATGGATCGCCCGCATCAGTCCTTCGAGCGCCGCAAAATAGGCCGGCGTCTGGCGCGCCTCGTCGATCCGGCCGAAGGTTTCGCCTTCGATGTAGCCGAATGCGATCGCGTGGGCGTCGAGACGGAATGCGTCCGGCGGAACACCGTCGATGCCCGCCAGGCGACGCAGCGTTGCCAACTCGCGCCTTACGAAAAGCCGGCCGATGCTGTTGCGCACCCACCAGGACCGCGGCGCGAAGTCCTTGACGACCCAGTGCCGCCCGTCGATATCGACCAGTGACACACGGGCATTGGCCCAGCGACCGTCGCGCAACAGCGTCCTGCGGGCGCCGTCGATGGCCGGACGATCGAATCGCGACAAGTCGTTCCTCCGGGGGTCGTTGGGCGGCGCCGGGGCAGCCACCCTTGCCGCGGACAAGGGAATTTATCCCATCCGCTACGGCATCTCTTCGACACGCGGTCGGTCGCCCACTGGTCCACTCACGTCAAGGCGCGACCGCGCGTCGCTTTGGCTGGCTGAACGGTAGTCCGAAAAGCTGGCTGAATGCCGCGTTGCCCCCTAAGATCGGTCGCCATGAACCTGCTGATCATCGGCGGCGGCGTGTTTCTGGGGCAAGCCTTGCTCGGCGCCGCACTGGAAAACGGCCACACAGTCACGGTCTTCAACCGGGGCATGTCGCGCCAGTGGTGGCCGCCCGGCGTGAAGTGGGTGGTTGGCGATCGCGTCGAAGACCTGCACCTGCTGATGAACAAAAGCTGGGACGCAGTAATCGATACCTGCGGCTACCGCCCGCAGGACGTCGAACTGTCATGTGCCGCACTTTTCGACAGTTGCGAGCGCTACGTTTACATCTCGAGCGTCTCGGCCTATGCATCTTTCGCCAAGCCGCCGATCCGGGAGAGCGACCCGACCGCTTCTATCCTGGGCATCGACACCCAGTCGGTCAACGGCAACAACTACGGGCCGATGAAGGCCGAGTGCGAGCGCACGGTGGCGCGTGTGTTCGGCGCGCGCTCGATCCTGATACGACCGGGACTCATCGTCGGTCCGGACGATCCGACCGGCCGTTTTTCCTACTGGCCTTGGCGGATTGCCGCCGGTGGGCGCGTCCTCGCGCCCGGCCTGCCGGAGCGGCCGATCCAGTTCATCGACGCCCGTGATCTCGCCGCCTGGATCCTGCGACTGATCGCGCAGCGCGCCAGCGGTGCGTTCAACGGCACCGGACCCAACGAGGGCGCAACCTTTGTCGAACTGCTCGACACCTGCCGCTGGATTTGCGGCGAGGAGGTCGAGGTCGAGTGGGTTGACGAGCGCTTCCTCGAGCGCGAGGGTGTTCAGCCCTGGCTCGAACTGCCGCTGTGGATTCCTTCGCATGACCCGACCACGCGCGGCTTTCATTACGTCGATACGACACGTGCGAAGTCCAGCGGTCTGAAGACGCGCCCGATGGCCGTCACGCTGAACGACATCCTCGAAGCCGGCATCCCGGTCGCGTCCGACAAACGCCGCGCGGGAAAGATCACGCGCCAGCGCGAGCGCGACCTGCTCTCGGTGTGGCTCTCGTACCGACAGGGCATGGCGGTCGCCTGATACCGTCATCCGGCGATCCGTCGCGGATCAGCCGCGGCCATCTTTTTCCGAATCGGCGATAATGACGCAGTTTCCCAATTCGCTCCGTCATGCACGTCGCCGCGCCCGACCCCCGTATTGACCTGTCTCTCCGATTTCTGAGCCTGCTCGTCTCCGGCGTCATCGCCTCGGCGCTGGCCTGGTACCTTTTCGTACTGATCGAGCCATGGATCGACCTGCAGCGGTGGCAGGGCGACACGCCGATCATCGAACTTGATCCGCTTTCCACGCTTGGCGCCACGACTTTCCGGCGACGCCGACGAAGTCGGCCCGCCCGCGTCGGCGGCGCTGCGCGACAACGCCCTGGGCACCGGACCGGTACAACTGTTCGCGCCCGCCTTCACGGTGTTCCGCTGCGAGCTCCGGGGGCGCGTCACCTACGCGGATCAACCCTGCGAACGCGGCGGCATGCGCGTGCTGCGCCTGCCTCGCAACTGACCCGCCGTTACAACTTGAAACGACTCCCGGTCGACGACTGACCGACGTGCACCGTTGAACCTCCTGTCACACCAGGAGATCGAACGATGAACAAGCGTCTGTTAGTTGCCACCCTCGCCGTTGCCGCCCTCGCGCCGCTGGCCGCGCATGCCGGCGGTGGCGTCACCGTCAGTGTCAGTACGCCGGAGTTCGGTTTCCGCATCGGCGCGCCGCTTTATGGCGCACCGGTCTTCGGGCCGGTCCCGGTCTACGCACCGGCGCCGGTGTTCGTACCGCCTCCGGTCTTTGTCCCGCAGCAGGTGATCGTCGTTCCTGCGCGCGTGATCCATCGTGCGCCCGTGGTCGTGGTCCCGCGGCGCGTTGTGTACGCCCCGGTGTTCGTCCCGCCGCCTCGCCACCGTGACCGTCATTGGCAGCAGGTCAGCTACCGCGTGCCCCCCGGGCACGTGAAGCACCACAACGGCAAGGGGCGTTACCAGTAGCGCCGACCTCCCGCTATGCTTGTCCCCGCACTGAAACGCGGGGGCGAACATGCGCATTGAAGGACCAGGCAGTTCAAATGTCGAAGACCGTCGCGGCATGAGCCGCGGCGGGAAGGGAATCGTCGGCGGTGGCATCGGGATGGTCATCCTGGTCGTGGTCGGGATGCTCTTCGGCATCGATCCACGCGTGATCCTTGGCCTCGCGGGAACGGTCGAGACGGTGCAGAACATGGGCGCCTCGCAGCAGCAGGTTCAGGGCAAGGCCGGCCCGCCCAGCGACGAGATGGGTCGCTTCGTGGCCGGCGTGCTGGCCGACACGGAGAAGACCTGGGGCACGCTGTTCCAGCAGCTGGGCCGCCAGTACCGCGATCCGGCGCTGGTGCTGTTCACCGGCGCGACGCCCACCGCGTGCGGCACCGGCCAGACGGCGATGGGGCCGTTTTACTGCCCGCTCGACCAGAAGGTCTACATCGACCTGCAGTTCTACCAGGCGCTGCGGGACAAGTTTCGCGCGCCGGGAGATTTTGCGCAGGCGTACGTGATATCGCACGAGGTCGGGCACCACGTGCAGAACCAGCTCGGCATCATGCAGAAGATGGATGAGTACCGACGCCGCATGAGCGAGACGCAGTACAACGCGCTGTCGGTGCGGCTCGAACTCCAGGCCGACTGTTTCGCCGGCGTGTGGGCGCACCACGCGCAGAACCGCAATTTGCTCGAGGCCGGCGATATCGAAGAGGCGATGCGCGCCGCCGCCGCGATCGGCGACGACACGATCCAGCGCCGCACCCAGGGTCGCATCGTTCCCGACAGCTTCACGCACGGCAGCTCCGAGCAGCGCATGCGCTGGTTCATGACCGGGATGAAGAGCGGCCAGATCGCGGCCTGCAATACGTTCGACGCCAACATCTGATCGGGGCGCGATGACGCTGTTCGAATGGCTCGCTGCGGTCTGCGGGGAACTCGGCTGGAGCGTCATGCGATCGCACGAGATGCTCGACGAAACCCGCTGGTCCGACCTGTACGAGCAGGGCCTCAGCCCACACGATGCCGCCGCACGCGCACGCGCCGAGGGATGGCTGGGTGACTAGGGCCTGTTCACGCTAAAGCGGCGAGTAAAAACAGCGCGGAAGATACTGCCGCCGCCGTCGCGCGGCAGGCAGTGCACATCGCCGCCGTGCTGGCGCGCAATCTGCCGCACCAGCGACAGGCCAAGGCCTACGCCGCCGCTGGCTTCGCTGGCGCCCGGCGGCCCGATAGAACGGCTCGAAGATCCGCTCCCGCTCGGCGGCGCTGATGCCGGAGCCGCGATCGAGAACGTCGAAGGTGATGGCATCGTCCGATGCGCGCAGCGCCGCTTCGACGCGGCCACCGCCGTAGCGCGCGGCATTCTCGAGCAGGTTGCGCACCAGGCGCTGCAGCAGCCGCGCGTTGCCGTCGACGGTCACGGCGTCGGCCTGCAGCGGCACGTTGAAACGTGCGCACTCTTCTGCGACGACGGCCGTGAAATCGACCGGCTCGTGTTTCGGCGCGACGCCGCCTTCAAGCCGACTCGCCAGCAGGATTTCATCGATCAACTGATCGAGTTCGCCGATGTCGCGCGCCAGCTCCGCCTGGCGGGCCGGCGACGGATCGACCGTCATCAGTTCCACACCGAGGCGGATACGCGCGAGCGGCGAGCGCAGCTCGTGCGAGGCGTTTGCAAGCAACGACTTGTGCACGTTGACGAGCTGCTCGATGCGCACTGCGGCGTCGTTGAAGCTGGCCGCGAGTCCGGCGACTTCGTCGCGGCCCTCGATGGCGACACGGGCACCGAGATTGCCCGCACCCCATTCGGTCACTCCTTCCTGCAGGCGCTCGAGCCGTCGCGTCAGTCGACGCACGACCGGATAGGCCCCGACACCAATGCCGAGCGCGATCAGCGCGAAGGTCAGTATCGGGCCGGGCGGCGGCGGCCGACCCGGGCGGCGTACCAGCAGCGCGCGACCGTCCGGCAGGGACAGTGCGATCGCCGGTCCCCGCGGCGTCATCACGTGATGATTGGGTTCCTCTTCCTGCCGCGACCGCATGACCAGATCCTCGCTGGTACGGGCCACCAGCACGCCATCGCGCGAGTACAGCGCATAGTCGCCGCCCAGGCGACCGCGCCAGTGGTCGAGCGCGGATTGCTGCTCGGCTGCCGGCGCGTCCGCCGCGGGTAACAGTTCGCTCGCCAGCTCGGCAAATCCGGTGACATTGGGAGGCTGCGGCCGCTCGCCCAGCATTCGCCAGGCCGCGCCGGCCAGCAAGGCGAAGAGCGCCACGGTGGCGAGGATCGCCAGCCAGATGCGCCAGTACAGGCGATGCCGGCCGAGATGCACTGCGGTCACGGGCGTGCCTCCACGTCACACCGGCAGTAGCGTTCGCAGACCAGTTCGCAGCGATGGCTCACGCTGCATCCTGCGACCGCGCAAAGACGTAACCCGCACCTCGCACGGTGATGATGCGCTTCGGATTGCGCGGATCGTCCTCCACGGCGGCCCGGATACGGGCAATGTGCACGTCGACCGAGCGGTCAAACGCCTCGATCGCCTCGCCTCGCACCAGGTCCATCAATTGCTCGCGCGTCAGCACGCGTCCGGCACGTTCGGCCAGCGCGACCAGCAGTTCGAACTGATGCGACGTCAGCGCACGGACCTGACCATCGACGCGAACCACACGGCCCGCGCGATCCAGTTCGAGGCGTCCGAACCGCAACGTCGCGGATGCGGCCGTTCCGGTGGCACGCCGCAGCAGCGCCTTGACGCGCGCGAGCAACTCGCGCGGCTCGAACGGCTTCGGCAGATAGTCATCGGCGCCGATCTCGAGCCCGATCACACGCTCGATCGGGTCACCTTTGGCCGTCAGCATCAGGACCGGCAAGCCGAAGCCTTCGGCGCGCAGGCGGCGACAGACGTCGAGCCCATCGCCGTCGGGCAGCATCAGATCGAGGATCAGCAGTTCAGCCGGCCGCGACCGAAGCGCGGCGATGCCGCTCGCCGCATCGGCGGCCACGTCGACGTCGAAGCCCGATGCGCCGAGGTAGTCGCGCACCATGGCAGCAAGGCGCACGTCGTCGTCGATCATCAGCAGCCGCTGCATACGGCGGATCTTAAGCAGGAGGGAGGAGCCGCGGCCACCGGTGAATACCGGTGAGGTGGAGGGGCCGCCGGAATTCGGGGAGGGGTCCGGGGCCGCGGCGGTAAAGGTTACTTGCGCGGCGGCATGCGGCGCTGCCAGCGTTCAATCAGCTTGGCGCGCTGCTCCGGATTCAGCACTTCGGCGCTGTCCATCATCGCCTGCAGCATGCGGCGCGATGTCACGTCGCCAAGCTGCATCTGCTCGACGCGCAGTTTTTCGAGCTGCGCGCGATCGATGGTCGGCGCTGCCAGCAGTTCGAGCGACTGTCGACGCGCCTGCATGTGGCGCTGGCGGTTCTGCTGCATATCGTTCGCCAGGCCCTTCAGGATCGTCGCGATGCGCTCGCGCTGCTCGGGCGTGGCATCGATTTCGGCCAGCATGTAGGCCACTCGTGCATCGATGCGCTTGGCCGCGACGGCGGGGTCCATGTCACCCATGCCGCCCATGCCACCGTGCCAGCCGCCAGGCCCATGACCAAGGCCGTGCCCGCCGAATCCCATGGCGCCTGCATGCCGATGTGCGGTCAGCGCACCGACGGTGGCCAGTGCCGCCACGCCGAGGCCGAGGACGGTCCAGCGCCGTTTGCGATTGGACGACGCCGCGGATTGCGTGGGCACGTCGGAGTTCGGTTCTGTCATTGCATGCTCCCTCTGTTCATCACCATCGGGGTGGTGCTCGCACTGTAGGGATCTTGCGTTGCCCGTGTTCGGCCAGGTTGTAAAGATGTGTAAAGCGGGTGAGTAAATCGGGGCTGCATTGGACCCAGGTCAGCGCCCGACGGCCCGGCAGCCCCTACCCTCGCTGTTGACTGCAGCGACTACGCCGTGCAACCCAGTCCCGCTCCTGCGCCAACCGTCGTACCCCGTGCCAACGCGTGGCACGCCATCGCTGCGGACGCCGCTGTTGGGCAGCTTGCATCCGGTCACCAGGGACTTTCCGCGCTCGAGGCCACCGACCGGCTGCAGCGCGACGGTCCGAACCTGCTGCCGGAAGTCGCGCCGGTCAGCATGCTCGCGATGTTCGCGCGACAGTTCGCCGACTTCATGATCGGCGTGCTGATCGTGGCGGCGGTGGTCGCCGCGGTGATCGGCGAGCCGGTCGAGTCGGCCGCCATCCTTGCCATCGTCGTGCTCAATGCCCTCCTCGGATTCACCCAGGAGTGGCGCGCAGAGCAGGCCATGGCGGCGCTGCGTGCGCTGTCGGCACCGCGCGCGCGCGTGATTCGCGACGGCGCCCGCATGGAGATTCCGGCTGCGGATCTCGTCACGGGCGACATCGTCTGGCTCGAGGCCGGAACCAAGGTTCCGGCCGATCTGCGGCTGGTCGAAAGTGCCGCCCTGCGCGTCGAAGAGGCCGCCTTGACGGGCGAGTCCGTACCGGCCGACAAGGACGCCGGCAAGGTACTGGCGGCGGATGCCGTGCTCGGCGACCGACGCAACATGGCGTACTCGGGAACGATGGTGACGGCCGGTCGTGGGCTTGGCCTGGTGATCGCAACCGGAGCGGCAACCGAGCTCGGCCGCATCGCGCAGCTGGTGGGCTCGACAGGCGAGCAGCGCACGCCGCTGCAGGACCGTCTGGCGCGCTTCGGTCGTCGGCTGGCGCTGATCGTCCTCGTCATCTGCGCCGTCATCTTCGTCGCCGGGGTTTTCCGCGGCGAGCCCGCAACCTTGATGTTCCTGACGGCGATCAGCCTTGCGGTGGCGGCGATCCCCGAAGCACTGCCGGCAGTCGTGTCGATTGCGCTCGCGTTCGGCGCGCATCGCATGTCGCGCGAGCGGGCGCTGGTGCGCCGCCTGCCGAGCGTCGAGTCGCTCGGCTCGGTCACGGTCATCTGCAGCGACAAGACCGGAACGCTGACGGAGAACCGCCTGCGCGTCGAGCGGCTCGAGCTCACCAGTGAAGGCGCCCGTGAACAGGCGCTAAAGGTGCTGGCGCTGAACAGCGATGCCTCGCGCTCCACCGAGGGGATGTGGATCGGTGACCCGACCGAGATCGCACTCGTCGACGCCGCAGCGGCCGCGGGCGTGGACGTCGACGCCTTGCGCGCCGCCACGCCGCGCATTGCCGAGCTGCCATTTGACTCCGAGACCAAGCGCATGTCGACACTGCATGCAGACCAGGGCGCTGCACTGCTGACTGTGAAGGGCGCGCCGGAGTCCGTACTGCCGTGTTGCATCAACATCGACCAGGACGAGTGGCTCCAGCGCTCCGAACGCCTCGCCGCCGAAGGCCAGCGCGTACTGGCGCTGGCCGCGCGGTCTGCGCGGCTCGACGAGGCGATCGACCAGCTCGACACGCGCCTTGAACTGCTGGCACTGGTCGGACTGATCGACCCGGCGCGCCCCGAGGCCGCAACCGCCGTGGCCGAGTGCATGAGCGCCGGCGTCGTCCCGGTCATGATCACCGGCGATCATCCCGCCACCGCGCTGGCGATCGCACGTTCGCTCGGCATGGTGGGTCCGGAGGCACGCGCCATGACCGGCCATGAGCTGGCCAGCATCGATGCCGGTGCGCTGCCCGACCGTGTCCACCACGTGCAGGTCTACGCGCGGGTTGATCCGGCGCAGAAGATACGCATCGTCGAAGCGCTGCAGGCGCGCGGCGAGTGCGTCGCGATGACGGGCGACGGTGTCAACGATGCGCCGGCACTGCGCAAGTCCGACATCGGCGTGGCGATGGGTCGCGGCGGCACCGACGTGGCGCGCGAGGCGTCCGACCTCGTGCTGCTGGACGACAACTTCGCGACGATCGTGGCGGCCGTGCGCGAGGGACGCCGCATCTACGACAACATCCGCAAATTCATACGCTTCGTGATGGCGGGCAACGCGGGCGAGATCTGGACGATCTTCCTGGCTCCGTTCCTCGGACTGCCGATCCCGCTGTCGCCGATACAGATCCTGTGGGTCAACTTCGTGACCGACGGGTTGCCGGGCCTCGCGCTGGCCAGCGAACCGGCGGAGCCCCATGTCATGCGGCGTCCGCCCCGACCACGCAACGAGTCGGTCTTTGCTCACGGCGTGTGGCAGCACATCCTGTGGGCCGGGCTGCTGATCGGCGGGATCAGCCTGTACGCCTGCTACTGGGCCATCGAAAACGGCGAGCATGCGCAGACGATGACTTTTACCGTGCTGACGTTTGCCCAGCTGGCCCACGTGATGGCGATCCGCTCGGAACGCGAGAGCCTGTTCACGATCGGCGTCGCCAGCAACCGGCTGCTGCTGCTGGCGGTCGCTGCGAGCGTCGCATTGCACATGCTGCTGATCTACGTGCCGTGGCTGCAGCGGATTTTCGGGACGGAGGCCCTGTCGGCGCACGCGCTCGTGCTTGCCTGTGCGCTCCCCCTGGTCGTGTTTGTCGGCGTCGAGGTGGAGAAGTGGGCCGTGCGACGGGGATGGCTGTATCGAGATTCCCTTCAGTCGGTCGCACCGGCTTCACGAACGTAGCGGATGTCGCGCTGATGGCAGCACGCCGCAGGTATTATCGATTTCAGCAGTTCGCCTGAGCCCACCTCCGACGTCATGCCATGAACGCCCCGGACTCGATCTCGCGCCGATCCAATCTCGACACCGCTCTCCTGGCGCGCACATCACCGCTGCCGATTTCCTCGTACTTCGATCCCGCATGGCTCGAGCGCGAGCTTCTGCTCCTGTTCGACCGCGGCCCCAACTACGTCGGCAGCCGCATGATGGTGCCGGAGGTCGGCGACACCATGACGCTGCCGTGGACCGACCACGGCAAGGTGCTGGTGCACGGCCCGAACGGTGTCAACCTGCTGTCGAACACCTGTCGTCACCGACAGGGACTGCTGCTCGAAGGCCGCGGCAACCATCAGAACATTGTCTGTCCGCTGCACCGCTGGACCTACGATCTCGACGGCCGCCTGCTGGGTGCGCCGGACTTCGAGCAGACACCCGATTGCTCGCTGCCGCGCACACCGCTGACGGAATGGAACGGGCTGCTGTTTGCCGGACCGCGCGACGCGGCGGCGGATCTTGCCGCGTTTCCGCTCGCGACCGACTACGACTATTCGAAGTACGTTTTCGACAAGGTCATCGTTGACGAGTGCCCATTCAACTGGAAGACATTCCTCGAGATATTCCTCGAGCTTTATCACGTCGAGGCGATGCATCCCGGCCTGCAGAAGTGGGTCGATGCCGGCAACTACGAGTGGTGCTTCGGCGATCGCTGGAGCTACCAGATCCTCGGCATCAAGGACGGCCTGCAGTCGCAGATCTCGCCCAACTACCAGCGCTACCGCGATGCGATCCTTGCGTATTCCGGCGGCGTGCTGCCGAAGTACGGCACGGTGTGGTCGATCCTGTATCCCAACGTCATGCTCGAGTGGTATCCCTATGGCCTGGTCGTCAGCACGCTGATCCCGCGCTCACCCGACCACACCACCAATATCGTCGAGTTCTACTACCCCGAAGAAGTGCAGGCGTTCGAACGGCAGATCGTCGAGGCACATCAGGCTGCCTACGCCGAGTCGGCCGTCGAGGATGCCGAGGCCTGCGGGCGGCTGCACCGGGGCCGGCGTGCGCTATGGCTGGCGGGCGAGGACGACGAAGGGCCGTATCACACGCCGCACGAGGACGGCATGATTCACATGCACGACTGGATTCGGCGAGAGATGAGGCAGCGGCGTACCGCCTGAACGGTCGCGGCGCGATGCTGTCGACGGCGCGCCGCTCGTCCGTCCACTGTTCGGAGCGAGCCGCTAGGCCACCGACTGATCGGTGACCGCACTTCTTCGCGCGCCGTGTTGAGCCACTGTGCCAACGCAGCGTCCATGCTGCCGGCATGCAGCTCGAGCCACTCGACGAGTGCGTCGGCCAAGCCGCGCCGCCGGGTCGTGCTCGCCGCCGGCATAGCGCCGCCGCACTTCGGCAACCACTTCGAGCACCGAGCCGTGTTCGCGCTGATGACAGCCTGCCGGCGGAAAGTCGGACGCCGACATCAGTGACTCCTCATGCTGGAAGTGGCGCTCCAGATGGTCGTGCAGGTCCCGCGAGCGCTGCGGTTGCGTCGCCACCGGATTCGAGCGCTGACGCCAGTTGCGCGATCATCGCTTCGCACTCGACGTGCAACGCATCGATCGAGTCCACACCGACCGCGAAGCGTCCCTGCGCCACTGCCCATGGTCAGGCGACCTGCCCCTTGAGGAAGGCAGCCAGTTCCGCATCCTCGGACGATGCGTGGATCGCAAACCAGTTCATCAGGTCGGACGAATAGCGGTGCACGGCATCGACATCGCCGGCATCGAACTTGCGGCGGACATCCGAGACGGAATCCAGCAGATGCTCGTGCGCACGCTTGTGGCGCGCGTAGTGCGAGTAGTTTTCCTGCAGCATGAACGACTCTTCGGTATCGCAGTGGCGCAGCAGGTGTTCGTGCAACGCGAGCAGATGGGCACCGTAGTCGGCCTCGGCAGGATCGTTGAGCGCCTCGAGTATCGATTCGAATTCTTTGTGCAGATCGTCGATCGGCTTGAATCCGACCAGTATGCGGCTGTGATGGACGGTGGCGGCGTTCATGACTTGCCCCTGAAGACGTTGGCTCCCAGGCGAAGCTACGGCCTTGCACGCGGCGGCAGTTGACACAGAGCAAGAACGTGGCGACCGCCACCCGGCAGCGCGCAAGGTATCAAGAAAAAGGCCCGGACACATCGATGTGTGCCGGGCCTCGCGGCGACGGATCGCCGTGGGTGGCAGCCGTGGCCGCCGATACCGTTACCTGTACACCATGACCGGAATCGTCGAATGAGTCAAGACCTTTTGTGTTTCGCTGCCCAGCAGCACGGCACTCAATCCCTTGCGGCCGTGGGAAGCCATGAAGATGACATCGCAGCCCTTGGCCTTCGCCGTGTCAATGATGGCCTCGAACGGAGAGAACGATTTGACCGTAACCGTCTCGACCGGCACGGACGCCTTGGCCGCGGCATCGGCCACCTTGCCGAGACGCTCGGCGGCGATCTTTAACGTGCGCTGCTCGTAGTCGTCGAGCGTCTCCGGACGGTACTCGGACAGATTCGAATACGAATACGGTTCGATCACGGTCAGGCCCACCACTCCAGCCTTGAGCGCCCTGGCGAACTCCAAACCACCGTCAATCGCCTTCGTCGAAAGATCGGAACCGTCGGTCGGTAGCAGGATCTTCTTGAACATTGATTGCTAACTCCTTCAACTAAAGCCTAGGCCACCGCACATCGTCATGGTTGACAGGCGTCAAGCGCCGCCGTCTGGCGCCTGTGCGAGCCGCGTCAATGCAACGGACGCCGCGACAAATCCCATGGTGGCCGTGACAGTCACGCTGGATCCGTAGCCCGCACACGCGAGGCCGCCCACCACGTCCTCAACCTCGCCACAGGCCGCGACTGGCCGCTGCACCGGTTCATCGGAGTACACGGCCAGTACATGAAACTTCGTCCGGCGCGAGCCGGACTCTCGCGGGAAACCATAGTCACGACGCAGCCTTTGTCGGACCTTGGCCAGCAGTGGGTCGCCAGTCACGACGGCAAGGTCGCCGCGCGAAATTCTCACCGGATCCTGACGACCGCCTGCGGCCCCGCACGTGACGACCGGGATGTTGACGGCGCGCGCCCGGGCGATGAGCGCGGCCTTGGCGTTCACCTGGTCGATGCAGTCGAGAACGAAGTCGTAGCCAGCAATCATTTGCTCCGCATTGTCGACGGTGATGAAGTCGTCTATCGGGCGAATGTCGCAGGACGGGTTGATGGCCGCGATACGCGTCGCCATGGCTTCGACCTTGGCCCGCCCGTAGGCATCGCCCAGGGCGTGGATCTGGCGGTTCGTGTTCGACTCGGCGATGTGATCCATGTCGATCAGGGTGATCACGCCAACGGCAGAGCGAGCGAGCGCTTCGGCCGCCCAGGTGCCGACCCCGCCGACGCCGATGACGGCGACATGGGCGCGGCGCAGCTTCGCGGCGCCTTCCTCCCCATAGAGTCGTGCGACCCCGCCGAAGCGGCGCGCAAGGTCGGCGTCGGGTGGCGACAGATCGAGAGCGGACACGCGGCCGTCCGGACTAGTTGTTCCGCACCATCTGCACGATGCGCGACACATCCAGTGTGCGAGCCTGCTGCTCGATCTGCGGCAAGTATTGCGCCTGCATCGCCTTGCCTTGCGACAGCATCTCGCTGAAGGTGCGCTTGAGCAGATCGGCCGACATGACGCGACCGCCGGCGTAATAGCGGCGCGCCACCTCGCCGATGGCGTAGGTCGTGGCGAACGAGAACACCGCACCGGTCGCGCCGCGCGCCAGTGAACCGGCCATGCCGCCGGCCACCTTGCCGAAAAGCCCCCCGACCAGCTTCCGCCCGATCTGCTCCAGGTATTGCCCGGTCAGTCCTGCGCCGAGCGTCGCGAGCAGGTCGCGGATCTGGGTCTTGTCCGACTCGTAGCCATGCGACTGACCGATGCGATAGACGAGCTTCATCTGCAGCGGAATGATCGCCATCGAGGCAATCGACTGCGGCAGCAGTTCAAGCGCGCCGTTCAGTATCGACGCATTGAGGATCATCCGGTCGAGTTCCGCGGCGGTCACGGACGGAGCCGCGGCGACCACGTCCTTTGTCGCCGTGCCGGCGGGCAGCGGCATGGTCGCCAGTTCGTCGGCATCGACCGCTGTTTCGACGATGGTCGGCTGGTCCAGTCCCAGCCGATTACCAAGCTCGGCGAGGAAGCGCGTTTCCGCCTCATTGCGCAGTCCGTCGACGTCGCAGACCCCCACCGCGAGCTCGAATGCCAGTCGGCGCGACTCCGGCGTGGTAAGCGCCGCCGCAGCCGCCTCCACCGAGGTCCGCTTCAGCAGTACATCCTGCACCAGCGCCGGCGTGTTGAGCGACGTGCCCAGCGCGTCGGCCACGCGTCGCAGTTCCTCGCGCTCGCGATCCGCGTTGCGGCCATCGGCAAACGCAGCGAGCAGGGCGATGCTCATAACGGCTTGCTGTTCTTTCGCTTCCATGCGGTCCGTCTCCAGTCATGCGAGCTTACGCGTCCTGCGCTGTGCTCGATCCGCCCCATCTTCGGTCGGCCGGCGCGATTTCAATCCGGAGTTCCCCGGAGATCGTCGTCCTGCAACGGTGAAAACTTGCCCGCCGTCACGCGGCACCGCAGCCCCTGCCGTAGACTGATATCGGTCGTTTGAAGATGGTTCGACGGAGACATCAATGAAAATTCTCGTCCCGGTAGATGGCAGCGAGTTCAGCCGTGCCGCAGTCGAATTCGTGGCTTCGCGGTCCACGCTGATCGGCACCGAGCCACAGGTCGATGTGATCAATGTCCAGTTCGCCGTCCCAGCGCGCGCCGCACGCGTCGTCGGCAAGGCAGCGCTCACCGAGTACTACACCGACGAGTCCGACAAGGCACTGAAGCCGGCTCTGCGGCGCTTGGCCAAGGCGGGACTGACTGCAACCGCGCACTATCTCGTCGGTCATCCGGGCGAGGAGATCAGTGCTGCGGCAGTCCGCGACAAGGTCGACCTCATTGTCATGGGCTCGCACGGCCACTCGGCGCTGCGCGGCCTGCTGTTCGGCTCGGTCACCAACAATGTGCTCGCCCGCACGCGCGTGCCGATGCTGGTCGTACGCCATCGCGAGACGCCGACCACCGACGCGCTGAAGGTGGGGATCTCGGTCGACGGCAGCAAGTACGGTCGCGAGGCGGTCAAGTATGTATTGCGTCATCTCGCACTGTTTGGCGCCAGGCCGGAGGTCACGTTGCTCCATGTCGTCAGTGACTTCGCCGGCGCGGTCATGCCCGACATGGGTGGGATCGCGTTGCCGGCGTTTTCGGAAGATGAAATCCGCACGTTGCAGAAGAAGGCCTTCGAGGCCGCGGCTGGCCCCGCTCGCAAGCTGCTGGCCAAAGGCAACATCAAGCCGACCGAGGTCTGCCTCGTCGGTAACGCCGGCGACGAACTGTGCGCGTACGCGAAGAAGAAGAAACTCGACGTGCTGGTCATGGGTTCGCACGGATACGGTGCGTTCAAGGCCGCCGTACTGGGATCCGTTGCGACCCGCGTGATGGCACACTCGAACGTGCCGCTGCTGCTGGTCCGGCACGCCTGACACGGTGCTGCTCGCGGCGGGCTTGTCGCCGCGGGAACGGTCGAGCAGACCGTACACTGTCGCGCGCTTTGGTCCCGGGGATCATCCCCGCGGCCCGAAGGTGCAGTCGTCGTAAATTTCCAGAACAGGAATGATCGGCGGGCGAACGTGCCTGCCACCCCACGATGAGTGAAATCCGAGCGCTGCTCCTGACCGACGTCGTCGACAGCACGAAGCTCGCCGAATCGATCGGCGATGCGGCGATGGCCGAGGTGTGGACGGCACACGACCGGGTCGCACGGGATCTGCTGCAGGTTCACCATGGGCGGGAGATCGACAAGACCGACGGCATGCTGATGATGTTCAGCGGCGCTGCGGACGCGGTGAGCTTTGCAATGGCCTATCACCGGGCGCTCGCCGGCCTGCCCGTGCCGCTGACCGCGCGCGCCGGCCTGCATGTGGGCCCCGTGCTGCTGCGCGAGAACAACGCCGATGACATCGCCCGCGGCGCGAAGCCGCTGGAGGTCGAGGGCATGGCCAAGCCTACCGCCGCGCGCGTGATGTCGCTCGCCCGCGGCGGCCAGACACTGCTGACGCCGGAAGCGCGCGAGAACCTCGGCCCGACCGAACTCAAGGTGGAGTCCCTCGGCCACTGGATGGTCAAGGGAGTCGAGGAGCCGATCGAACTGTTCGAGGCCGGCGCGCCGGGCACGCGCTTCATCCGACCCGCGGACAGCGACAAGGTCTATCGCGTCGTGCGCGCGGCCGACTGGTGGCTGCCGGTCAAGGACATTCCGAACAACCTGCCGTTCCAGGCCACGTCGTTCATCGGCCGCGAGACCGAACTCGACGAGGTCAAGTCGTATCTAGAGAAAGTGCGCCTGCTGACGCTGCTCGGCATGGGCGGCCTCGGCAAGACGCGGCTGTGCCTGCAGGTCGCCGCGGAAACGATGCACCTGTATCCGGACGGCGTCTGGTTCCTCGACCTGTCACCGCTGCGCGACGACGCCCACGTGGCCGCCGAGGCCGCGCAGGTGATGGGCGTGAAGGCCGAGCCCGACCGCACGCTGGTGCAGGCGATCTGCGCGCACCTGAAAGCGCGGCGCGTGCTGATCATCCTCGACAACTGCGAGCACCTCGTGAAAGCCTCGGCCGAGCTGGCACAGGCGATTCTGCGGGCCGCGCCGTACGTGCGACTTCTCGCAACGAGCCGCGAGGCGCTGCACGTACCAGGCGAGCAGAGCTACCCGGTGCACCCCCTGCCACTGCCGCCGCGCGGCGCCGGCATCGACGACGTGTCGCAGTCGACCGCGGTGCGCCTGTTCGTCGAACGCGCGCAGCAGCACAAGCCCTCGTTCACGCTCGACGCGACCCAGGCCGCAGCCGTGGCCGAACTGGTCGCAAGGCTCGAAGGCATCCCGCTCGCGCTCGAACTGGCGGCCGCGCGCGTCAAGTCGTTGCCGGTCGCCGAGATCAATGCACGGCTGAAGGACCGATACAAGATCCTGACCGGCGGTGCGCGCGTGCTGCAGGAACGGCAGCAGACGCTGCGTGCGCTGGTCGACTGGTCGTATGACCTGCTGACAGCCGAGGAGCAGACGCTCTTCGCGCGGCTCGGAGTCTTTGTCGGCGGCTTCGACCTCGAGGCGGCCGAACAGGTCTGCGGCATCGAGCCGCTGGCCCGCGAGGACGTGCTGGACCTGCTCGGCTCGCTGGTCGAGAAATCGCTCGTGCTGCTGGACGAGCAGGAAAGCTCCGCGCGCTACCGCATGCTCGAGACCATCCGCGACTACGCGCGCGAGAAGCTGGCGCAGGACGGCGCCCTGGACGACGCAGCCGCGCGGCACGCCCAGCACTACTTCGCGATGGCGAAGCTGGCCCGCGAAGGCATGCAGGGGCCGGAGCAGGCGGAGTGGATCGCGGGTCGAGCGACATCGACAATCTGCGCAGCGCGATGGCGCTGGCGCTGGAATGGCAGGTGTCCCGAGCAGGCCGACTGGATCCAACGAGTCGAGATGGATATTGACAACATCCGCACTGCAATGTCGTTCGCTCTTGAAGGCGGCGCAGATCCATTCATCGCGGTAAAGATGGCCGTCGCGCTACAGCCGTTTTGGATGCTGCGCGGATACGCGACCGAAGGTCGAGCCCTGATCAGGTCGGCCCTGAGAAAGCCGCGAGATTGGTGCATCCGACCTCGCGCAGGCGTGGGCGCTGTATGTGGCAGCCGCGTTGGCCGAGAGCCAGAGCGACCATCGCGAAGCGCGAGAGATGCTCGAGAAGCTGCCTTGAGATCAGCGCCGACTCGGAAACCCGGTCGATATCGCAGCCACGCTGTCGACGCTTTCGCTGGTGAGACTGCAGACCGGCGATGTCGCAGGCGCTGCCGAAGGCGAACGCGAGGCACTGCAGATCTTTCGAGACATCGGCCATCGTCGCGGGAGAACTGATCGGACTGATTCATCTTGGGCCAGGTCGCCGAGTACCTTGGCCACGATCGGAGGAAGCGAAGTCGAATTTTGAACAGGCGTTCTCAATTGCGAGGGAGATCAAGCATCAGGAGCTTCAGGGAGAGTGCGAACTACTCCTCGGCAAAGTCGCGCTCTCTGTGGACAACTTGCCGGACGCCGAACTCTGGTTCAAACGGTCCCTTACGTTGTGCCGAGAGGCGGCGGATAGCCGTGGCGAAGCCAATGCACTGAGATGCCTGGGCAAGTGTGACGTTCGCAAAGGAGACTTGGAGTCGGCACAGCCGCGCCTCGCCGCGTCGCTGCGCGCATTTAAGAGCTTTGAAATGTGGGATGAACTCCTCGGGTGTCTCGAGGACTTCGCG
>CAVYNB010000027.1:0-20259 GCA_963769745.1 uncultured beta proteobacterium | reverse complement strand
GCCAGCGCGGCCGCCGTGGTGCCGCCCTTTGACGTAACGCGCTGGCGCAGCACCTACACCGGTTCGTCGGACTGGCGCCGCGAGTTCGGCCGCCCCCGGGAATGTCTGGACCGCGAGCGTCCACGCCTGGCCGGCACTCAGTCCCAGTCCAGCGCCGCGCGCGGCAGCGCCTCGATGAAGTAAAGACGTAGGCGGGACCGCTGCCGAGACGGCGGTGACCGCATCGAGCTGCACCTCGTCGTCGAGCCACAGCACCGTGCCGACACTGCAGGATGCGCTCGGCGACCGAACGCTGAGTGTCGGTCACGCCGGGCCGGGCCACGGCGCCGGTGATGCCTTTGCGAATCAGCGCAGGCGTATTCGGCATCGCCCGGACGATGCGTTCATGGCCGAGCCAGCGCGCGAGCGTCCTGCCGCGGACCCCGGCAGCGATCGAGACGACCATCGGCGCGGCCATGAACGGCGCAGCGGCCGCCACCGCGTCATGCGCCTGCTGCGGCTTGACTGCCAGCACGACCACGTCGGCGCCGCGCAACCATTCCCCGGCGCCGATGTGCGCGACCACGCCGAACGCACGTTCGAGTTCGGCGCCTTTGGCGACGTCAGGTTCGAGGACGTGCATCGCCGTTGTCGGCATGCCGCTCTCCCGCATACCGCCCAGCATGGCGTGCGCCATATTGCCGCCGCCGATAAATGCCACGATCACGCCGTTGTCCTTTCGCGTTCACCAAAGATCGCCGTGCCGATGCGCACCATCGTCGAGCCCGCCGCAATGGCGGCCTCGAGGTCTGCCGACATACCCATCGACAGCGTGTCGCAATGCGGATGATCGCGCCTGAGAACGTCGAAGAGCGACCTCATCCGCGCCAGCGGGCCGGCCTGTCGTGCCGGGTCCGCGTCGGGCTCCGGGATCGCCATCAGTCCACGCAGGGTCAGGTTGGGCAACTCCGCGACCGACCGGGCCAGGTCCGGGACGTCGTCCGGCGCGACGCCGCTCTTGGTGGGTTCGCCGCTGATGTTCACCTGCAGCAGGACATTGATCGGTCCGAGTCGAGGTGGCCGCTGCTGTGACAGCCGTTCCGCTATCTTCAGCCGATCGACCGACTGCACCCAGTCGAAGTGCTCGGCGATCGCACGTGTCTTGTTGCTCTGGATCGGGCCGATGAAATGCCAGCTCACGGGCAGCTCCGGCGCCAGCTCCCGCACTCGCGCGATCTTGTCGACGGCCTCCTGGACGTAGTTCTCGCCGAACGAACTCTGGCCGCATTGAGCTGCCGCGATGACGGTTTCCGCCGGAAAAGTCTTGCTGACGGCCAGCAGCACGATGTCGTCCGGCGATCGTCCTGCGCCTCGCGCAGCCTGGGTAATGCGCTCGTGAACCCCCCGCAAATTGGCTTGCAAGGTATCTCGCAACCTGGACATAATCGATTACAAAGCCGCTAGAGACTTATTTTTTCTGGCTTTTTTGCCGTTCCGCCGATGCCGGCGGGGCCTACGCTAGCCCCTTTAGTGGCTCTACCAAGCCTTTGCCCACGTCGGGACGGGCTGCCCGATCGCCAGAATTGCCCAGGAGCACACGCGTTCCGCCATGGACATCTCAGAACTGCTCGCATTCTCCGTCAAAAACAAGGCGTCCGACCTGCACCTGTCGGCCGGGCTGCCGCCGATGATCCGTGTGCATGGCGATGTCCGGCGTATCAATCTGCCGCCGCTCGAGCACAAGGACGTGCACGGCATGATTTACGACATCATGAACGACTCGCAGCGCAAGCAGTACGACGAGAACCTGGAGACCGACTTCTCGTTCGACCTGCCGGGACTGGCGCGCTTCCGGGTCAATGCGTTCAACCAGGATCGCGGTGCAGCGGCGGTCCTGCGGACGATTCCCTCGCGCGTGCTGTCGCTCGAAGAACTGCAATGTCCACGCATCTTTGCCGATTTCTCGCTGAAGCCGCGCGGGCTGGTGCTGGTGACCGGGCCGACGGGTTCGGGCAAGTCGACCACGCTGGCGGCGATGGTCGACCATGTGAACAACAATCTGTACGGCCACATCCTGACGATCGAAGACCCGATCGAGTTCGTGCACGAGAGCCGCAAGTCGGTGATCAACCAGCGCGAGGTCGGACCGCATACCCTTTCGTTCGCAAACGCGCTGCGATCCGCCCTGCGTGAGGACCCGGACATCGTCCTCGTCGGCGAGTTGCGCGACCTGGAGACGATCCGTCTGGCGCTGACCGCAGCGGAAACGGGTCACCTGGTGTTCGGCACGCTGCACACCTCGTCGGCGGCCAAGACCATCGACCGCGTGGTCGACGTGTTCCCGGCGGCCGAGAAGGAAATGGTGCGCGCGATGCTGTCCGAGTCCGTCGTCGCGGTGATCTCCCAGACGCTGCTCAAGGTGAAGGACGGCAACGGCCGGGTGGCGGCGCACGAGATCATGGTCGGCACACCGGCCATCCGCAACCTGATCCGCGAGAACAAGGTGGCGCAGATGTACTCGATGATCCAGACGGGACAGCAGCACGGCATGCAGACACTTGATCAGACGATGCTGGAACTGGTTCGACGCAATGTCGTCTCGATCGCCGAGGCGCGGCAGTACGCGAAGACGCCCGAGACCTTTGTCGGCTGAGGCAGAAGGAACAAGCAACGATGGAACGCGACCAGGCCACACGATTTGTCCACGACTTGCTGCGGCTTCTTCACAGCAAGAAGGGATCGGACCTCTTTCTCACCGCGGACTTTCCGCCGGCCTTCAAGATCGACGGCCGCGTACTGCCGGTATCGAACCAGCCACTGACGTCGCAGCACACCAGCGAACTGGTGCGCGCGATCATGAACGACCGCCAGGCGTCCGAGTTCGAAAAGACCAAGGAGTGCAACTTCGCGATCAACCCGACCGGCATCGGCCGCTTCCGGGTCTCGGCCTTCATACAGCAGGGCAAGGTCGGCATCGTCTTCCGTACGATCGCGGACCACATTCCTACCACCGACGAACTCAACCTGCCGAACCTGGTCAACGAACTCGCGATGGCCAAGCGCGGCATCATCATCGTGGTGGGCGCGACGGGTTCGGGCAAGTCGACATCGCTGGCGGCGATGGTGGGCTACCGCAACGAGAACTCGAATGGCCACATCATCACGATCGAGGATCCGATCGAGTACGTTCACCCGCACAAGAACTGCATCATCACGCAGCGCGAAGTCGGCGTGGACTGCGAGACCTGGCAGATCGCGCTGAAGAACACGCTGCGCCAGGCGCCTGACGTGATCCTGATCGGCGAGGTGCGCGAGCGCGAAACGATGGAGCACGCGATCGCCTTTGCCGAAACCGGCCACCTGGTGATGTGCACGCTGCACGCCAACTCGACCAACCAGGCGCTCGACCGGATCATCAACTTCTTCCCGGAGGAGAAGCGCTCGCAACTGCTGATGGACCTTGTCACTCAACCTGCGCGCGATGGTGTCGCAGCGGCTGATCCCGTTCAAGGACCGCAAGGGCCGCATCCCGGCCGTCGAGATCATGATCAACAACCCGCTGATCTCCGACCTCGTGTTCAAGGGCGAGGTGCACGAGATCAAGGAAGTGATGAAGCGCGCGCGCGAGCAGGGCATGCAGACTTTTGACCAGTCGCTGTTCGACCTGCACGAGCGTGAACAGATTTCCTACGAAGATGCGCTGCGCAACGCCGATTCGGTCAACGACCTGCGCCTGCAGATCAAGCTCAACAGCAAGCTGTCGGGCGGTGTGGCCGGCATCCACAAGGGAATCGAACACATGGGGCTCGCGGGCTAGGCTTGTCGAGTGGAATGTCGGAACGGGGCGCACTGCGCCCCGTTTTCATTGCGGCACCAACCCGGCCGCTACACTTTCGCTCTTCGCACTCCGGGGCCGATCATGACCACTGTCTACGACTTCAGCGCCAAGACCATCGATGGCAAGCCGCGCAAGCTCGCCGACTACAAGGGCAAGGTGCTGCTGGTGGTGAACACCGCCAGCAAATGCGGCTTCACGCCGCAGTACAAGGGGCTGGAGGAGTTGTACAAGAAGTACAAGGACAAGGGCTTTGCCGTGCTCGGCTTTCCGAGCAATCAGTTCGGCCAGCAGGAACCCGGCCCTGAAAGCGAGATTGCCGAGTTCTGTGAGATGAACTACGGCGTCACGTTTCCGATGTTCGCCAAGATCGACGTCAACGGCGACGCCGCGCATCCGCTCTTCAAGTACCTGACGAGCACCAAGAAGGGCCTGCTCGGCAGCGAAGGCATCAAGTGGAACTTCACCAAGTTCCTCGTCGGCAAGGACGGCAGCGTCGTCGAGCGCTATGCGCCGACGACGAAGCCGGAGGATCTGGAGAAGGATGTCGAGAAGGCGCTGGCGGCCTAGCTAGTCAGGCGGCGACGCGTTCGGCCACCGCGGCGTGACCGGCGCGAGCCGATTACCGACGGACGCGAGG
The DNA here is from genome assembly GCA_963769745.1 of uncultured beta proteobacterium. GTDB lineage: Bacteria > Pseudomonadota > Gammaproteobacteria > Burkholderiales > Burkholderiaceae_F > JALORV01. The sequence continues at coordinate 15,805 of CAVYNB010000027.1, read as the reverse complement.
TCCGCAGGTGGGATGGGCGCTGCGGCGGCACCTTCGGGGCCTTGAGCCCCGGACGCACTGGCGGCGGGCGACTGCCCTTGGTCAGTCCGCAGCCACGCCTCGGCGGTCCAGCGCGTCGCCTGTGGTGCCGCCACGCTGGTGCCGTTCATCGGGACGACCGATCCCGACCGCGTGCCCGCGGCGAGTACGCCGCGCAGCACGATCGGACTCCTCGGAGACATTCGATCCAGTCAGGGCCCGACTGGCGTGCCGCTGACGATGCGAGACCCGTGCGACGAGTAGCGCGCTGGGGATAGAAATCCGAGTCCCGATACCCCGAGATGACGCGTGTCTTGTCGCCGGTGGCGATTCCGCTCAAGGTCTGGATCCGTCTGCACGTAGCTGGTCGAGGTCGGCGGGTCGAAGTCGTAGCGGGCGGCCCGTTGGCTCGAAGCGGGAATACTGTCGGCGATCATCGAAGTAGGATTGACGACCCTTTGCGCGGCGGCCCGACAGCGTGTCGGATCGCTTGATCCACGCCTTTGACTCCATGCACCGCGGCTGTGGAGACTCAACGTCACGCTCCACACGCCGGATGGCGCCACTGCGCTGCCCCAGACGCCGGCCGGATCAGGCGCGGTACGCGCGATGCTGAGCACGATCGAGTCCCAGCCGCCGGGACGTCGCAGCTGCAACGTACCGCGCTCGATAAAGTGCACCTCCCCCCGGAAGGCGATTGGACCCGGATTCCCCGGTGACACGCTGATCGGCGGAAGCGCGGCGGTCGCGTAGGGCGGCGTGAGCGTCACCGTTACGTTGCTGGCCGCCTCCCGGCGGCAGCCAGATCTCCATCAGGCTGGGCGACAGACTGCCCGGCTGCAACCGCCACCGGAGGCTCTTTCGTCTCCGCGCCTGCAGATCAAGCTCTGCGTGCATCCGTGTCTGCCGGAAGTTTCCCGCTGCCAGCACGATTTCCAGAGGTGTGTCCGAACCGTCGGCAAGTTGCCAGATGCGGTCCATGAAGCGTTTCGAGCAGCGCAGTGCCGTCATGCGGTCCCTCATGTGGCCCGTAGCTGAGGTTGGCGACGACCGGCAGTGTCTTCTCGTTCGCAGCCGCCGCAGTTGTTCAGCGCGGTCGAGAATGTAAATGAGTCCCCATGCCGCTTGCACGGAGAGCGTCGATCCGGCCGGGTCGCCGACGGCATCTTCCGGCATGTCGACCGCGATGATCGGGTGTTTGTCGCGGTCGGCTGACGTACCGGCCGCCAAATCGAGCACGTGCGTACCGTGCGTTACGTCGGCGTGCAAGCGGCTTGTAGCCATCTTTGCTGAAGCTCAGTCCGCCATTGTTGCGGTACAGCCAGTCTTCCCCGGCACCGATCGCGTCGCTGCGCGTGACGGCGTTCTGGATCGCCACCTTATCCAGTTCGAATCCCGGCGTGAACGGCATTACGAGGCGGCCACTCGGCGCCGTGCTGAGCAGATTCTGCTGCCACAGGTATTCGATGCGGGGCGCTCCGCCGTCGAAGAAGCGCGAATTCGCGAACGCGATGCCCTGATCGATGACGGCGATGACGACCCGGTCGATCGTCAATGCAGAACCTCCACCTGCGACTATGCCGATAGAAGAACCGGGTATCGGAGGCGCGGGCGGAGAGCCCGACGCTGGCGGCCCCGGAACTCCCGGCGGGCTCGCTGAAGGGGGCGGTGTAGCAGGCGGCGGAACCGGAGGCGGTTTAGGCGCCGAAGGCGCTGGCGCTCCCTTTCTCGGAAGGTCCAATCGGGCCGCACCAAAGAGTTTCGATTTGATCCAGTCGATTGCCCGACCGATCGTGGCACCGGCGCGGCCGAGGAATCCGGCATTGCGATCCCGGGCGCGCGGTAACGGTGGCCGCATCGGGAGCGAAGTCGGTCCCGGCGGCGGTTTCGGCGGGGCCTTGGCAGCGAAATTGACCGGCGGCCCTAGTTCAAGGCGCACAAGGGTCCGGTTCCAGCCAACGGCGGCGATCAGTTGACGCACAACCTCGGGGTCTCGTCGAATCAGCCCGACACAGAAGTTGAAGTCGAAAGCGGAAGCGCGCAGCAGCAGCTCCGGCGGCTTGTCGAACAACTCAGGGATGATGAACTTATCGTCCAGTGTGCGCGGATTGTCGTGCAACCAGCGCCGCGTGGCGAACGCCTCCAGGGCAGTCAGCTTCTCGTTGCCACTCCGCGCCCGCGCTTCCTTCGGATCGAACTCAATTAGCAGGGGGATCCAATCTCCGTCGCGGAGATAGCTGAAATTCGTCTCTAACGCCCACTCAAGATAGGCTTGTGCTGGGCCGGACGGAAAATTGCGGGTACTTGAGGTCGGAGGCGGTTCGTGCATTTCACTGCCACTCCTTGCGGGCTGCGTCCCAAAGCCATTTGAGATTCGGAGAAGGCGCGACGGGAACAGTTACAGCGCCCAAGCCGAGATCGACTTTCAAGGCATATGTTGTCGGAGGTTTACGCGAGGCCGTAACAAAGTCTAGGAGCTCGCTTCCCGTGAAATCGGTTCCATTCGGGACTTCGGCTTGCGAAGAAGCATCCAACTCCCACGCGTCAATTGGGCCTGCGGCGACCGCGACCGCCGCCCCAATGCTGGCCAGGATGTAGTCAGCCACACCGAGCCCAAGTAGCTGTCCGGCCATGCTGTCGATCGGGTAGTGCACTCCCGGCGACCGTGCGGTTGATCGCAATCCGCGCCGCCTGGCGAAAGAGCTGTTCGCGTAACTGCTGCTTCTCGGCTGCAGTGGCAGCCGAAGTTTCAGTCACCAACTCGTACAGCACGCGGGCGACCGCGAAGGCCTCAGTGCTGTGGCCGCTCGGGAACGACCCATGAGCCGGCGTCTGGATCATCGGCTGTATCTGTGGCGAGAGCTCATGAGGCCGTAACACGGCGAATGCATTCTTGAAGCTCATTTCCGCATACTTCGCTAGGCGCAGCACCAAGCCAACCAGCTCGAGCGTCTTCCGTGTCGCGCCGGATAGAGCGGGACGACGGAGCCCCAGAACGCATACTGGGGAGTCACCTGCGCCAAGATTTCGCGTGCTCGATCACCACGTAGATCCGCATAGCCATTGACCAGCTCGAGCTGATCCTTAAGCACAACGTCTGCCGGGAGCACGCATGCGCACCAACGGGGTCCAATTCCCTGCTGGTATTGACGCGCCGGCCGCAACGTTGATTGCCGCCGGCGTTGTCCATTTCGGCGCGGTCGATCCAGTCGCGGCCTGAGTCACTTCCAGGGACCATAGCGTCGCCCACTGCACACCACCAGGTGCCGGCGGCGGGTCAACGCCAAAGCACAGGCGCGACAACAGCTCCGATTCGAATACGAAGCGCCGTATTCGCGCATCCCAGAGATTCAAGTGTTGGGCGACGTTGGGGCCTCCGACGTTACGCGCGGGGAGCGTCCACGCAGATGCGGCGGCGCCAATTGCCCAGGAGCCGACGATGCCGTCGCGGTGAGTGATCAAGGAGCCTGAAGGGAAGCGCTGAAACATTCCATGCCGTCGAGCCATCCACCTTCCATGCCCTCCATCCCCTCCATGCCCTCCATCCCCTCCATCCCCTCCATGCCTTCCATGCCCTCGAGCCAGCTCATCAGCTTCCTCTCCGTTCATCGGCTTGTCATCAGGCACGCAGTGGAACGCCTGCATCCGCGAGCGCCGTCGCAACGTCGTGACCAATCTTGTAGGGGGCACCCGGCGACCGCTCCATAAGAAGCGCCACGCTGTAACCCGGTTCGAGTTTGAGTAGTTGTTGAGCCTGCCGGCGTGCCTCGTCCATGCGGCCCAGTCGGCACAACGCGGTGATCATTACGCGAAGGGTCGAAGCGTGCGTGCTGTTCAAACGAAGTGAACGTTCCGTCAGTTGTAGTGCGCGAGCGTAATCACGCGCGGACAACGCGGCAGTGGCCGCCAGCGAATCGAAGTAGTACTTCAGCGGATCAAGCGGTGACAGCTTCAGCGCCTGCCGCGTATGCCGCACCGCTTCCTTGCCCTCATCGCGAAAGGCGTGCAGCGTGCCTTTCAGCAGCCACGCCAGTGAGTCATTGGGATTCGACTGCAGCGCCTGTGCGTAAAGCTGCTCGGCAACGTCGAGCCGTTTCAGGATGTAGGTATTGACCTGGCCCTCGACCGTCATCGCCAGCGACGACGTTGCGTCGCGGTCGAGCGCGCGCTTGGTGTTGTCGAGCGCGGCCTTGCCGTCGGCCTGCGTGTCGGCGGACCAGCCCTGCGTCACGCGCAGCACGTGCCACTTGGCGAGCCACGCGTACGGCGACGCCAGGCGCGGCGTGCGCTCGATCAGCACCTGCAGCATCTGCTGCGCGCGCTGGAACGCGAGCGGCGAGATGCGGTGCATCAGCGTGATGCTGCTCAGGAGCAGCGTGTGGTTCTGCAGGCTCTGCGGCGCCTTGCCCTGCGAGCGCTGCAGTTCACGCACCATCATCGCCGCGCAGGCTTCGTTGACACAGGTGACCTGCAAGCGGATCGTCGCCGGACACGATGCCCTGGACGCTGCCCTTGAGGGTCTGCGTCCACACGACCTGCATCGTTCGCGTTTCGGCCAGCTCGGCCTTCAGTGTCACGCGGTCGCCATCCACGTGATACGAGCCGGAGACGACGTAGTCGGCGCGCAGATAGGTGCTGACGTCGTCGAGCTTGACCTCGCGTCCCTGGAACGCGGTGGTCGACAGGCGCGACACGACGTTGACCTCCGGCGAGTGCGACAGGGCCGAAATCACTTCGTCGGCGAGGAGCTGTCCGAGCACGTCGTCGGTGGGCTGCAGCGTGCGTGGCCGAAACGGAATCACGGCGATCGTCGCTCGCAGGTCCTCGGCCATATTGCCGCGCTCGATCACCGGCTGTTCGCCGGGCGCACCGACCCGGAACGCGCGGACCGGCTGCTGAACGTGCTTGACGTAGCACTCGCCCAGGTCCTCGATGTCGGCATCGAGCGCGGGCGTGAGCTGGTCGCGTACGTCGGCTGAGACGACGATCTCGTCCGGACCGGCGAGCGTGGTCAGGCGTGCCGCCAGATTGACGCCGTGCCCGTAAATATCGTGCTCGTCAGTCACCAAGGGGCTGACGTGGATGCCGATTCGAAGGTGCAGTCGCCGCTCAGGCGCCGCGTCGGTGTTCGCCAGCCCGATGGCCTCCTGCATCGCAAAGGCCATTCCAACCGCGGTGGCCACGCGGGGAAATTCCAGCATCAGACCGTCGCCCAGGCTCTTGACCAGGCGGCCGTCCTGGCCGGGCAGCAACTGATGCACTACGTGGTCAACGAAGCTGCGCCACCTCTGGACGGTGCCGGCCTCGTCTTCCTGCATCAGGCGCACGGACTCGACGACATCGACGACCAGCACGGTCCGCACGACCCGGGCAAGTTCGACGACTGACGGCAAGGCTTCCGTGATCACGGGTTCCCCTCGCTTGGCGAGGCCAACCTCCGGCGCCCGTCCCGTTGGATGGGCACCGTCCAACTCCAGCAGCATGGCGGCCTGCGTCAAGTTCCCTCCCCAGATCAATCGCGACGATCTTGCGGTCGGGCGCTCGTCACCTCAAGGCGGACTTTCTACAGGCGGCGTGCAGTGTGTGCAGCATTGCACTTGCCGCAGATTCACACAAGGAGGCGATGGTTATCCGGTCAGGAGCCGCCTCGGGCGTCTTTTTGGGATTCAGTGATCCGCGCCGCGCGGCCGATACCGGCCTCCCACCACCTCGAACCGGAAGAACCGGCACTCCAGCGCCCCGTTGTAGAGCACCGGTTTGCGCGTTTCGGCCAGGCGCATCTGGCGTGGCAGCTGGCGGTCGGAGGTCAGGAACCAGGCGTGCCAGCCGGGGAAGGCGGCCTTCAGGCGATCGCCGATCTCGCCCATCATTTTCGGCACGGTGGCAGAGCGCGGGGCGCTTTGTTCGCCGTAGGGCGGGTTGGAAATGATCATCCCGTGCTCGGCCGGGGGCTCGGCCTGGCGGGCATCGCCGGCCTCCAGTCGCAGGCGGCCGTCGGCGAGGAGGGCGTCGAGACCGGCGAGTCCCGCGTTCGTCCGCGCCTGCTCGACCACGCGGGTCGAGATGTCCGAGCCCACGATCACGGCCGGCACCGCGTCGTCTACCGCAGCCTGGGCACGTTCGCGCAGCCGGCGCCAGGCAGCGCGGTCGAAGTTGCCGAGCCGCTCGAACGCGAACGACCGGGCCAGGCCCGGCGCGCGCCGGGCGGCGATGGTGGCGGCCTCGATGACGATCGTGCCGCTGCCGCAGAACGGGTCCAGCAGCGGCACTTCGGGTGTCCAGCCGGACAAGGCGAGCAGTCCGGCGGCGAGATTTTCCTTCAGCGGCGCTTCGCCCTTGTCGGCGCGCCAGCCCCGCTTGAAGAGTGGTTCGCCCGACAGGTCGATGTAGAGCGTGACGGTGCGCTGATCGAGGTAGGCGAACACGCGCACGTCGGGGCTGGTGCGATCGATCGACGGACGCTCGCCGGTCAGGTCACGCAGCCGATCGACGATGCCGTCCTTGATCCGCAGCATCGCGAATTCCAGGCTGGCGAGCGGCGAGCGTGACGCGTTGACGTCGACGCGCAGGGTCTGCTGCGCGGACATCAGGTCCTGCCAGCGCACTTCCTGCGTGGCGTCGTACAGGTGCTGCTCGTTGGTATAGCCGCGACGGCCGACCTGCCACAGGATGCGGCTGGCGATGCGCGAGTGCAGGTTGGCCGCATAACCGGTCTCGCGCGTTCCGGAAAATGTGACGCCGCCGCTGTCCTGGCGGACGGAACGGGCACCCAGGGCTTCGAGTTCATCGCCCAGCGCCGCTTCCAGACCGCGCGGGCAGACGGCAAAGTAGGTGTCGAGGCGGGCAGTCATCGGCGCGGGTGAGCAGGAGGCTCGCGCCGGGGCGGGCAGTGCATCACGCGCGAGCGAGCGCGCGATCCAGGAAGTCGAGCCGGTCCTGGCCCCAGAACAGTTCGTCCCGCAGCACGTAGGTCGGTGACCCGAACACGCCACGTGCGATCGCTTCCTGCGAATGCATCACATACCGTGCCGCGACTTCCGCGGACGTGGCATGCGCCAGCAACGCGTCGGCGTCGAGCCCGCGCGCGGCGACGATTTCCTGCAACGTAGTGGGTGCCGAGATGTCCCGATCCTCGGCCCAGATGGCGCGCAGACAGTCGCCGGCGACGTCGAGCGCGGAATCGACGCCGTGGCGCGCGAGCACGGCGAGGATCAGCGTGGCAGCCGCTTCGGCTGGGACCGGGAAGAATTTCGGCTCGAGATTGAGGGCAACGCCCAGATAGTCGCGCCAGCGCTTCAGTTCCATCATGCGGTAGGCACGCCGCTGCGGTGGACGATCCTTCAGTGCCAGGCCGCCCGATGCCGGGAACACCTTGCCCAGATCCATCACCCGCAGGTTGACCTGAGCGCCGTGCTGCCGGCAGATCTGGCGGAACCGCTCGTGCCCCATGTAGGTGAACGGGGAGACGGGCGTCATGTAGTAGTCGACGGTGGCGGGCATGGCTAGCTAACGGAACTCACTCGAAAGGGTTGACCGGCGGCAACAGCGATCGCGAACTGCATGAGCACGGGCGGGGCATTCAGAACGGCAACATCACACAAGACCGCGCACGGCCGACGATTGAAGCACGCTGGCCCACGCGCTGGTAGGGGATGGAACAGTAGGCTTGATGGATCATCAGGCCAAGCACCAGGTCAAGCTGGGCATGCATCCGGGTCGCATTCTCTCCAACCCGTATCCGCGCCACAACACCGAGCTGTGCGCGACCGCCAGCTTGGCAGGGAAGCTGCTCGAAAACCCTGCAAGCCTGCTGAAGGCGAACGATCGAAGCAGCAGCCGGTCCCAAGACAGAGATTCATTGCGCGTTGCGCCGGGTGAACCGCTCAGCGGCGTATCTCGCCCTGGCCGAACACGACGTACTTGAGCGACGTCAGCCCCTCGAGTCCGACCGGGCCGCGCGCATGCAGCTTGTCGTTGCTGATGCCGATCTCTGCGCCGAGACCGTATTCGAACCCGTCGGCAAAGCGCGTCGATGCATTCACCATCACCGAAGCGGAGTCCACCTCGCGCAGGAAGCGCATCGCGGCCGCGTGGTCCTGCGTGACGATCGCATCGGTGTGCTTGCTGCCATAGGTATTGATATGGCCGATGGCGTCGGCAAGCCCGGAAACCACGCGGATCGACACGATCGGCGCAAGGTACTCGGTGCGCCAGTCGTCCTCGGTGGCCGCGCCGCAGACGAGCCCGGCAGCGGAAAGAAGTGCGCAGGCTGCGGCATCGCCGCGCAGTTCGACGCCTTTGTCGGAGTAAATGCGTCCGAGCGCCGGTAGCACCTCGGCAGCGATCGGCTGAGCGACCAGCAAGGTCTCCATGGTGTTGCAGGTGCCGTAACGCTGGGTCTTGGCGTTGTCTGCAATGCGGATTGCCATCGCCGGGTCGGCGGCGGCATCGATGTAGACATGGCAGATGCCGTCGAGGTGCTTGATCATCGGTACCCGGCTGTCACGCATCAGCCGCTCGATCAGTCCCTTGCCGCCGCGCGGCACGATGATGTCCACGAACTCCGGCATCGTTACCAGCAGTCCGACGGCATTGCGGTCCGTGGTATCCACGAGTTGCACCGCCTCTGCCGGCAGTCCCGCGGCCGACAGCGCAGCGCCGATCAGACGCGCAAGCTCGCGGTTGCTCTCGATCGCCTCGGAACCGCCGCGCAGGATCGTTGCGTTGCCGCTCTTGATGCACAGCGCCGCCGCATCGACCGTCACATTGGGCCGGCTCTCGTAGATGATGCCGATGACCCCCAGCGGCACGCGCATGCGTCCGACGCGGATGCCGCTCGGTTGCGGTCGCACGTCGAGGATCTCGCCGATCGGGTCCGGCAAGCGGGCGACCTGCTCGACACCGTCGGCCATCTGCTCGATGGCCTGGTCGTCCAGCATCAGCCGATCGACCATGGCTGCGGCCAGGCCTTCGCGCCGTGCGCGCTCCACATCGCGTGCATTCGCGGCGACCAGCGTGGTGCGCTCCGCCCGCAGGCAACGCGCAAGCTCGATGAGCGCCGAGTTGCGCTGCGCGGTACCCGCAGCAGCCATCGCGGCTGCGACGTTACGTGCGGTGCGACCGACATGCGCCATGTAGGCGGCCAGATCGCCGCCGAACTCGGACTGAACGCGATCCCCAGCGCGCTTGCCGGCCGAGGCTTGCGACGCGAGTCGGGTGTCGTTCGGAGCGTTCAAGGGATCCTCAAGTCGTCCGCGGCGGCGGTGACGTCAGTGCTCGACGTCCTCAGTGAGCAACGTCCAGTGCGATTTCGGTCAATTCTAGCCAAGCGTCACTGTCCGCCCGCGGTGCGCGCAGTCCCTTGGCGAGACGATCGACGTCGGCGGCGCGCGCGAGCGCCTGCCCGAGGCGCTCGACGTCGAGTCGCCCGAGTGCGCGCTCGACCAGTCGTTCACGGGGTCCCCAGACCCGGTTTTCGCGCGCGGCCATCGCAAAGGGCCGCCCGGCGTCGACCTGTGACTTGACCCGCAGCAGCGTTCGCAACTCTTCCGTGATCGCCCAGAGAACGAGCGGGATGGCTTCGCCCTCCGCGCGCAGGCCGGCCATTGTTTTCCCGACCCGGGCCGCGTCGCCGGCGATCATCGCCACCGGAAGCTGGAAGACGTCGTAACGGGCGACGTTCATGACCGCGTCGTGGACCTGCTCCAGCGAGACTTCGCCGGCCGGATACAGCAGACCGAGCTTTGCGATCTCCTGGTGTGCTGCCAGCAGGTTGCCCTCGACGCGCTCGGCGATGAACTCCAGCGCCTCGGCGGAGGCCTTCTGCTTCTGCTGCGCGAGGCGCTGGCCGATCCACTGTGGCAGTTTCGCCCGTTCGATGGTGTCGATGTCGATCCAGGCGCCACCGCGTGCGAGCGCACTGGCCCAGCGCGCATCGCGTGTCTTGCGGTCGAGGCGCGGCAGCGAGACGAGCAGCAGCGTGTCTGCGGACGGGTCCTGCGCCAGGGCCTCGAGTGCCGTCCCCCCGGCGACACCGGGCTTGCCTGTCGGCAGTCGCACTTCGACGATGCGACGTTCGGCGAAGAACGACAGCCCCTGTGACGCCTGCGCAAGCCGCGACCAGTCAAAACGCGCATCGGTGTTCAGCACCTCGCGCTCGGTGTAGCCCAGGGTGCGCGCGGTGGCGCGGATGGCATCCTGCGCTTCGAGGGCCAGCAGGGCTTCGTCGCTGCTGATCGTGATGAGCGCCGGCATGCGGCGCTCGCGCTCGGCCTTTGCCAGCAAAGCGGAAACGTTCTCGCGCCTGGTCCTGGGTCGAGCTCATGCCGCTCGGAACGCATGCCGGCCAGGCGGTTCACCATCTGGCGCACCAGGTCGCTCTGCATGTCGCGATAGAGCAGGACTTCCTCCGACTCCTTGGCCAGCAGTTCCGACTCATTGAACGTGATGTCGCGCCGAGCCATCAGTTCGGTCGGCCCGATCAGTTCGAGCTGGTCCTTGTCGAGCACTCGAAAACGCACGCGCAGGCGCAGCTGGTACTCGGTGGCGCGGCCCTGGGCGTTGATCGCCAGCACCTCGCGCTCGCGGCTCTCGCCCAGCAGTTCAAAGACGGCCTGAGCGTCCTTGCGTTCGGTCACCACCTTTGCGTTGGTGGATGCGCGCAGCAGGCGCGACATCTCGGCGCCGATGATCGAGTTCACCGGCAGCGCGAGGTAGATCGTGTCGACGGGCAGCGTCTGCTCGCCGCGCAACTTGAAGCCGCACCCGGCCAGGGGTGTCGCGACAAGGGCCAGCAACGCAAGGCCGAAACGACGCCGTCGCATCAGACGACCACGTTGACCAGCTTGCCGGGCACGACGACCACGCGCTTCACCGCCTGGCCGGCGACGAACTTCTGCACATTGGCGTCGGCGATCGCAGCCTGCTCGATCGCCCGTTTGTCGGCCGAAGCCGGCACGCGGATCGATGCGCGCAGCTTGCCGTTGACCTGCACCACCAGCTCGATTTCGTCGGTCGCCAGCGCCATTGGGTCGGGTTGCGGCCACGGCGCATCGATAACTTCCGCGCCGAATTGGACGGCGTAGCCAAGCTCGTTCCACAGCGCATGGGCGATGTGCGGCGCGATCGGGTACAGCGTGCGCAGCAGGATGCCGACGCTCTCGTGCAGCAGTGCGGTGTCGGCCGGGGCCGCGCCCAGCTTGGCGTCCTCGAGCGCGTTCAACATCTTCATCGCGGCCGACACCACGGTGTTGTACTGCAGGCGCGCGTAGTCGAAATCGGCCTGTTTCAGGTGCGCGTGGATGTCACGTCGCAACGCCTTCTGCGCCGGGCTCAGCGCCATGGCGTCGAGCGAGCTGCGCGACTTCAGCGCTGCCTGGCGCTCGGCGCAGAAGTTCCACAGCCGGCGCAGGAAGCGATACGTGCCTTCCGCGCCGGAATTGCTCCACGCGGCGCTCTGGTCGGGCGGGCCAGCGAACATCACGAAGGCGCGCGCGGTGTCGGCACCGAACTTCGCGATGATGTCGCGCGGCTCGACGACGTTGTTCTTGCTTTTCGACATCTTCTCGACGCCGCCGAAGATGACCGGCTGACCGTCCTCACGCGCCGTCACTTTCAGCGGCCGGCCCTTGTCGTCGAACTCAACGTCGATTTCGGCCGGGTAGAACCAGCGCTTCTTGCCCGCCGCATCCTCGCGGTAGTAGCAGTCGTGCGTCAGCATGCCCTGCGTGAAGAGCCGCTTGAACGGCTCGTCGAACTTCACCAGCCCCATGTCGCGCATCACCTTGGTCCAGAAGCGCGCGTACAGCAGATGCAGCACCGCATGCTCGATGCCCCCGATGTACTGGTCCATCGGCATCCAGTAGTCGTTGCGGGCGTCGACCATCGTCGGGGCGTCCGGCGAGCAGTAGCGCATGTAGTACCAGGCCGAGTCGACGAAGGTGTCCATCGTGTCGGTCTCGCGCAGCGCTGGCTTGCCGCACTTGGGGCAGGTGCACTTGAGGAACGGTTCGTACTTTGCGAGCGGGCTGCCGCTGCCGTCCGGGACGAGGTTTTCGGGCAGCACGACCGGCAGGTCCTTCTCCGGTACCGGCACCGACCCGCAGGCTTCGCAGTGGATGATCGGAATCGGCGTGCCCCAGTAGCGCTGGCGCGAAATGCCCCAGTCGCGCAGGCGGTACTGCACCTGCTTGTCGCCGAGTCCCTTCGCGTTCAGGTCGGCTGCGATCGCGTCGGTCGCCGCCGCGTAGTCGAGGCCGTCGTACTTGCCCGAGTTGACGCAGACGCCGCGCGACTTGTCGGCGTACCACTCCTGCCAGCCGTCGAGCGAAAACGATCTCGTCCGGCACCGCGATGACCTGCTCGATCGGCAGGCCGTACTTCTGCGCAAACGCGAAGTCGCGCTCGTCGTGCGCCGGCACGCCCATCACCGCGCCTTCGCCGTAGCCCATCAGCACGTAGTTGCCGATCCACACCGGCACGGCGGCGCCGGTCAGCGGGTGCGTCACCGCGAAGCCGGTGGCGATGCCCTTCTTCTCCATCGTCGCCAGGTCAGCCTCGGCGAAGCTGCCGCGCCGGCACTCGTCGATGAACGCCGCGATGTCGGGGCGCCCCTGCGCGAGCCGTGCAGCGAGCGGATGTTCGGCGGCGATCGCCATGAACGTGACGCCCATGATCGTGTCGGCACGCGTGGTGAAGACGCGCAGCAGCTTCTTCTCGCCGTCGAGCTCGTACGGGAAGCCGAAGTTGACGCCGACGCTCTTGCCGATCCAGTTCTCCTGCATGGCCTTGACCTGCGGCGGCCAGTCGAGCCCCTCGAGGTCGGCGAGCAGTTCTTCTGCGTACTGCGTGATGCCGAGGTAGTAGCCGGGGATCTCGCGCTTCTCGACGATGGCGTTGGAGCGCCAGCCGCGGCCGTCGACGACCTGCTCGTTGGCGAGCACGGTCTGGTCGACCGGGTCCCAGTTGACGACCTGTGTCTTGCGGTAGGCGATGCCCTTCTCGAGCATCTTCAGGAACATCCACTGGTTCCACCGGTAGTACTCCGGGCGTGCAGGTGGCGACTTCGCGCGACCAGTCGAAGGCCAGCCCGAGCGGCTGCATCTGCGCCTTCATCTCGGCGATGTTGCCGTAGGTCCACTCGGCCGGTGCCACCTTCTTGTCGATCGCGGCGTTCTCGGCCGGCAATCCGAACGCGTCCCAGCCCATCGGCGTCATCACGTTGTACCCGCGCATCCGCAGGATGCGGTACATGACGTCATTGAGCGTGTAGTTGCGCACGTGCCCCATGTGCAGCTTGCCGCTGGGGTAGGGCAGCATCGAGCAGACGTAGAACTTGGGCTTCGGCTGCCCGTTCGCGTCCCTGACGTGTTCGACCGCGCGGTAGGCCTTCGTGCGCTCCCAGTGCGCCTGCGCTGCGCCTTCCACCGCCTGCGGGTCGTACTTCGGTTCCATTGCTGTTCTAAGTATTTGATTCAAGAGGGCGATTATAGGGGCCGCTAAACTCGCGGCCGATGATGAATCTGCTGCAGAACCTCAACGAGCCGCAGCTCGCCGCGGTCACCCTTCCGAACCAGTCCGCCCTGATCCTCGCCGGAGCCGGCAGCGGCAAGACGCGCGTGCTGACGACGCGCATCGCCTGGCTGATCCAGACCGGCCAGGTCTCGCCGCAGGGCGTGCTCGCGGTGACTTTCACCAACAAGGCGGCCAAGGAGATGCTGACGCGGCTGGCCGCAATGCTGCCGATCAACGTGCGCGGCATGTGGATCGGCACGTTTCACGGCCTGTGCAACCGGATGCTGCGTGCGCATCACCGCGATGCCGGGCTGCCGTCGACGTTCCAGATCCTCGATTCGGCCGACCAGCTGGGATCGATCAAGCGATTGCTGAAGGCCAACAACATCGATGACGAGCGCTACCCGCCGCGCAATCTGCAGCTGTTCATCAACAGCTCCAAGGAAGCGGGGCTGCGTGCCAAGGATGTCGAGGTCAATGATGACTACAACCGCAAGTTCGTCGAGCTCTACTCGATGTACGACGCGCAGTGCAACCGCGAAGGGGTCTGCGATTTCGCGGAACTGCTGCTGCGGTGCTATGAGTTGCTCGACCGCAACGAGATCCTGCGGCAGCACTACCAGGGCCGCTTTCGCCACATCCTGGTGGACGAGTTCCAGGACACCAACAAGCTGCAGTACGCGTGGCTGAAGCAGCTTGCCGGAGGTCCGGGAGGCGCCTCCCACCCCGGCGAAGGCAGCTCGATCTTCGCGGTCGGCGATGACGATCAGTCGATCTACGCATTCCGCGGAGCCAACGTCGGCAACATGGCCGACTTCGAGCGCGAGTTCCGGGTGCGCAACCTCATCAAGCTCGAGCAGAACTACCGCTCGGTCGGCCACATCCTGAACGCAGCCAATGCGCTGATTGCGAACAATGCGCGCCGGCTCGGCAAGGAACTGTGGACCGAGGCCGGCGAGGGTGAGCCGGTCCGGATCTACGAGGCGCAGACCGATGGCTACGAAGCGGCCTGGCTGGTCGACGAAGTCAAGGGCCTCATCGCCGAAGGACACACGCGCTCCGAGATCGCGGTCCTGTATCGATCGAACGCGCAGTCCCGCGTCATCGAGCACGCGCTTTTCAATTCAGCCATTCCGTACCGCGTCTACGGCGGTCTGCGCTTCTTCGAGCGAGCCGAGATCAAGCACGCGCTCGCCTACCTGCGGCTGATCGAGAACCCGAGCGATGACACGGCGTTTCTGCGTGTGGTCAATTTCCCGCCCCGGGGCATCGGTGCGCGGTCGCTGGAACAGCTGGCCGACGCTGCCCGGCCCGGCAACCTGAGTCTTTATGCGGCGGTCAGCGGCATGGCCGGCAAGGCAGGTACCAACCTCGCGGCCTTCGTGAAGCTGATCGAGACGCTGCGCTTCGAGACCGCGCAGCTGCCGCTGTCGGAGATCGTCGATGCCGTGATCCAGCGCAGTGGCCTTATTCCGCACTATCAGAACGAACGGGAAGGCCAGGAGCGCATCGAGAACCTGAATGAACTGGTGAACGCGGCATCGGCGTTCGTGGCCGAGGAAGGCTATGTGCAGGACGCTCCCGCCACACAAGCCAATGAGGCCGACAGTGCGTCGCAGCTGCCGTCGCCGCTCGCGGCGTTCCTGTCGCATGCCTCGCTCGAGGCCGGCGACAACCAGGCCGAGGCCGGCCAGGATGCCCTGCAGCTGATGACAGTCCACGCGGCCAAGGGACTCGAGTTCCACGCCGTCTTCATCACCGGGCTCGAGGAAGGGCTGTTTCCGCACGAAAACAGCCTCAACGAACTGGATGGCCTCGAGGAGGAGCGGCGCCTGATGTATGTCGCGATCACGCGCGCGCGCCGCCGGCTCTACATCAGCCTTGCGCAAAGCCGCCTGCTGCACGGCCAGACGCGCTACGGCATCCGATCACGCTTCCTCGAGGAACTTCCGGAAGCCGCGGTGAAGTGGCTCACCCCGCGCGTCGCGGTTGCCGCCGGCGGACGGTTCGGACAGTGGCACGACAGCGGAGTGCGCCCGGCGTCGCCGGTCGTACCGCCGCCGCGGACGGCGTCATCGCACGGGGTGCGTGTCGGCCAGGCCGTGCGTCATGCCCGGTTCGGCGAGGGCGTCATCGTCAATCTGGAGGGCAGCGGAGACGACGCGCGCGCGCAGGTCAATTTCGGTCCGCAGGGCGTGAAGTGGCTGGCGCTTGCCGTGGCCAAGCTCACGCCGGCCTAAGCTACTCGCCGCTCACGTACGCGACGCCTTCGGCG
>CAVYNB010000026.1:0-73215 GCA_963769745.1 uncultured beta proteobacterium | reverse complement strand
CAGTCTCGGCGGAGGACTCACGCTCAACGCGATGACTGGCGTGATTTCGGGCACGCCGACGACCGTGGGCGTACGAAACTTCACGATCCGCGCGACCGACGGCAACGGCACGTTCGGATTACAGGCCTACAGCATCACGATCAATGCGGCGGTTCGGGTGAACCCAACGTCGCTGGCCAACGGCACGGTCGGAACGGCGTACAGCCGGACCGTCTCGGCCACCGGCGGTACGGGCTCCTACACCTTCAGCGTCAGTGCCGGAACGTTGCCCGCCGGGCTGACGCTCAATGCATCGAGCGGCGTCATATCCGGGACGCCTACGACCGCAGCCGCGAGTTCGTTCACGATCCGCGCCACCGACACGCTCGGTGCGATTGGATCGCGTGCCTACACCGTCACCATCGCCCCGGCTCCGATCGTCGTCAGTCCATCGAGTTTGCCCGGCGGTGCAGTCGGCGCCGCCTACAGCCAGGTCGTCAGCGCCACCGGCGGAACCGGCGGCTACACGTTCAGCGTGAGCGCCGGCAGCCTGGGCGCCGGGCTGACGCTCAATGCATCGACCGGCCTGATTTCCGGCACGCCCACGACCTCGGGAACGCGCAGCTTCACGATCCGCGCCAGGGACAGCAGCGGTGCCACCGGGACACGCGCGTACAGCATCCTCATCAATGCCGCGATCGTCGTGAATCCGGCAACGCTTGCAGGCGGCACGACAGGCATCGCCTACAGCCAGACGATTTCGGCAACGGGAGGCAACGGCACGTATACCTTCGCGATCAGCGCCGGATCGCTGCCGGCAGGACTGACGCTCAACGTGTCGAGCGGCGTGATCTCCGGCACGCCGACTGCGGCAGGAACAAGCAGCTTCACTGTTCGTGCCACCGATGGGAATGGAGCATCGGCTACGCGTGCTTACACGGTCACTATCGCCGCCGCCCCCATCGTCGTCAATCCGGCGAGCCTGCCGGCAGGCACCGTTGGGGTTGCCTACAGCCAGACGGTCAGCGCCACGGGTGGAACTGGCAGCTACACCTTCAGCGTCAGTGCGGGCGTGCTGCCTGCGGGGCTGACGCTCAATGCATCGAGTGGCGTGATCTCCGGCACGCCGACGACGGCGGCCGCCAGCAGCTTCACGGTTCGTGCCACCGATGGCAGTGGCGCGTTCGGAACGCGCGCCTACACGATCACCATCGCGGCGGCACCGATCGTCGTGAACCCGGCGAGCCTGCCCACTGCCACCGTCGGCACGGCGTACAGCCAGACCGTCAGCGCCACCGGCGGCACCGGCAGCTACACCTTCAGCGTCAGTGCGGGCGTGCTGCCTGCGGGGCTGACGCTCAATGCATCCAGTGGAGTGATCTCCGGCACGCCGACGACGGCGGGCGCCAGCAGCTTCACGATCCGCGCCACCGATGGCAGTGGCGCCTTCGGATCGCGCGCCTACAGCGTCACGGTCAATGCAGCGATAACTGTCAATCCGGCTTCGTTGCCGGGTGGAACGGTGGGTGTGCCGTACAACCAATCCGTCACGGCCACCGGGGGCACCGGCAGCCATACGTTCAGCGTCAGCGCCGGCAGCTTGCCCGTAGGTCTGTCGCTGAACGCTTCGACAGGTGCGATCACCGGAACGCCTACCAGTGCCTTAGCCAGCAGCTTCACCATCACTGCCACCGACGGCAACGGGGCGACCGGATCGCGGGCATACAACGTCACGATCAACGCGGCGATCACCGTCAATCCAGTCTCGCTGCCGGGCGGCACGGTCGGCGTCGCGTATTCGCAATCGGTCTCCGCGACCGGAGGCACGGGAAGTTACACGTTCAGCGTCAGCGCCGGATCGCTGCCGGCGGGTCTGTCACTGAATGGCTCAACCGGTGCAATCAGCGGTACGCCTGCCAGTGCGGCGACCAGCAACTTCACGATCACCGCGACCGATGGCAATGGCGCCACTGGCTCGCGCGCCTACAGCATCACGATCAGTGCGACGATCAGCGTCAATCCGGCGACGTTGCCAGCGGCGACGGTGGGCACTCCGTACAGCCAGATCGTCTCGGCCACCGGCGGTACCGGCACCTACACCTTCAGCGTGACGGCTGGATCGTTGCCGGCAGGACTCACGCTGAACGCCGCGACCGGCGCGATCACCGGAACGCCTTCCAGCGCGGCGACCAGCAGCTTCACGATCACCGCGACCGACGGCAACGGCGCGACGGGCTCGCGTGCGTACAGCGTCACCGCCAATCCGGCGATCGTGGTCAATCCGGCGTCTCTGCCAGGAGGAACCGTCAGTGCGGCGTACAGCCAGACCGTCAGTGCAACCGGTGGCAATGGTTCCTACACCTTCAGCGTCTCGGTCGGCACATTGCCGGCCGGCCTCACGTTGAATGCGTCCACGGGCCTGATCAGCGGCACGACGACGACGGCGGCGACGAGTGCTTTCACGATACGGGCTGTCGACGGCAACGGCGCCGCGGGAACGCGTGCCTATTCGGTGACAGTCAATGCCGGCATGGTGGTCGGTCCGGCCACGCTGCCGACCGCGACGGTCGGCACCGCCTATTCGCAGACGCTCGTGGCCACGGGCGGCACCGGCAGCTACACCTACAGCGTCTCGGCGGGCAGCCTGCCGCCGGGAGTAACGCTCAATGCGGCGACGGGCGTGTTGTCTGGAACGCCCACCGCCGCTGGAGCGAGCGCCTTCACCATCACCGCAACCGATGGCAACGGTGCCACGGCATCGCGCGCCTATGCGTTCACCGTCAACCCGGCGCTGGCACTTAACCCGGCGAGCCTTCCAAACGGCAGCGTCGGCGCGGCCTACTCGCAGACGGTGGTCGCCAGTGGCGGCAACGGCACCTACACCTACAGCGTTACCGCGGGAGCATTGCCGGCCGGTCTGACGCTGAACGCCACGACGGGCGTGCTGTCGGGAATGCCGACGACGGCAGTCGCCGGTAGCTTCACGATTACAGCCACCGACGGCGGCGGCGCTTCGGTCGCACGCGCCTACACGGTCACCATCAGCGCTGCGATCGTCGTCAGTCCGGCGACCGTACCGGGCGGCACGGTCGGCTCGCCGTATAGCCAGACGATCACTTCGACCGGCGGCAACGGAGCCTTCACCTACAGTGTTTCGAGCGGCAACCTGCCGGCGGGTTTGAGCATCAACGCATCGACCGGACTGATCAGCGGCACGCCGACGACAGCCGGCACAAGCACGTTCACAGTGACGACGACCGACAGCGCAGGAGTCACCGGAGCGCGCTCGTACACCGTTGCGATCGTCGCGGCGACCCTCACACTGGAGTCGACGACACTGGGCAACGGAGTCGTGGGCAGCCCCTATACCCAGTCAATCGCGGTGAGCGGAGGCGTTGCGCCTTACGTGTACGCGATCGTGAGCGGACAGCTGCCGACAGGCGTCACGCTGAATCCAACGACCGGAACTTTCTACGGAGTCCCAACCGCTCCAGGCACGTACGCGTTCAGCGTGAGCGTCGTCGATGCCAACGGAGCCTCGGGCGTGTTTGCGCAGACGATCGTCGTCGAGCCGCGGCCCGACCCCACACAGGACCCGACCGTGCGCGGCATCCTCGCTTCGCAAATCTCGGCGGCGAGCCGATTCGGCTCGGCGCAGATCCAGAACGTTGGCGCGCGGGTCCGCATGCTGCACCTTGGCCAGGATCCCTGTTCCTTCACGTTCGACGTCGGCGCCAACATCCGCTGGGAGCGCCCGACCTCGACCGCGGCTGAGGCGGCAGGTGCAGTGCCGGCGGAAAAGGGCGATCCGAAGAAGGACGAGGAGAAGAAGGACGAGAAGAAGAAGCGCTGCGACAGTCCGTTTGCCGTGTGGGCGGGCGGCAATGTGGACTTCGGGTTCCTGCGACCGAGCACGGCCACGGATCGCAGTGACTTCACGACATCCGGACTGACGCTCGGCGCCGACGCCCGGGTGATGCCGGGCCTCGTGCTCGGCGGCGCGCTAGGGTATGGCCGCGATGCCAGCGATGTCGGCTCGAGCGGCAGCGACAGTCGGGCGCAGACCGTGAACGCAACGTTCTACGGCTCGTACCAGCCGTTGAAGTCGGTGTACGTCGACTTCGCCCTCGGCTACGGCAGTCTCAGTTACGACTCGATGCGCTGGCAGAACAGTGCGCTGATGCTCGGCGGCCGCGACGGCTCGCAGACGTTCGGCTCGCTCGGCATCAGCGGTGTGTTCAGCTCAGGCGGCCTGCAGCTCATGCCGTATGGGCGCGTCGATCGCGTCCGCAGCCGCCTCGGCGGCTACATGGAGAGCGGGCCTTCCAGCATCGCGCTCAGCTACGGCGACGTAACCGCGATCGAAGACGTCGTCGCGGCAGGCTTGTATGCGAGCTACCGGATTCCTCTCGGGCGCGCGTCGCTGGAACCGAGCCTGCGGCTCGAGGCCCGTCGGGTCCGTGCGTCGTCGGTCGACCAGACGCTCAGCTACGCCGACCTGCCGGCCTTCGGTTACGTACTGACCGAAGGCAGCGCATCGGACACCCAGGCCCTCGGCGGCCTCGGACTGATGCTGCGCATGGCCGACGAGTCTTCGCTCGGATTCGAATACAGCTACACGGGCAGCAGCGGCACGTACCGCAGCGAAACCGTGCGCGCGATCCTGCGCGCGCCGTTCTGAGCGGACGCGACCGCCGAGCGTTTGCGTCCGACTCAACAAAACGGGGCGCCGTAGCGCCCCGTTCGACAGTCGCCGACGCGACTACTGAATCTTCGCGTTCTTCGTCAGGTTCTGCACGAACGCCTGAGCCTTCTGCTGCTGCAGCGATTCGCGGATCTGCGGTGCGACCTGCTCGAGCGGCGGGAACTGCGTGTCGCGCACATCTTCGAGGCGGATCACGTGCCAGCCGAACTGGGTCTGCACCGGTACGTCGACCGTCTCGCCCTTCTTGAGCTTCATCAGCGCTTCCGAAAACGGCTTCACATAGGCATCGGGGGCGGCCCAGTCGAGATCGCCTCCGTTGGCGGCTGAGCCCGTGTCCTTGGACTTCTTCGCGAGTTCCTCGAACTTGGCGCCTTTCTTTAACTGCTCGATGATCGCCGCGGCATCCGCCTGGTTCTCGACCAGGATGTGACGGGCGCGATACTCCTTGCTGCCGACCGAGCCCTTCTGCTTGTCGTACTCGGCCTGGACCTGGGCGTCGGTGATGGGGTTCTTCGTCATCTCGTCACGCAGCAGCGCCTGGATCAGCGTGTTCTGGCGCTGGATGTCGAGCATGAACTTGACGTCGGCCTGGTCGGCGATGCCGCGCTTGCCGGCTTCCTGCAGCAGTACTTCGTTCTGGATCAGTCGTTCCTTGACCATCGCGCGCAGTTCGGGCGAGTCCTTTTGCCCCTGCTTGGTCAGTTCCTTGACCCAGGCGTCTTCGCGGGCCTTGGGAATCGGCTTGTTGTTGACGACGGCGACGTTCTGAGCGAGGGCGATTCCACTGGCCAGTGCCAGGGCCGCGAATAAAGCGGGTCGTTGCATGAGCATCAATGTCCGGAAGGGTGAGAAAAGTGAGGCGCCGGGCCGGGTCGTGTCTCGTCGGGCGCCAGCAGCGTCATGGCGAGAGCGTGGATCTCGCGCTGCATTAAATCGGCGAGCGCATCATACACAAGGCGATGCCGCTTCACTCTCGGCTGACCCGCGAATGCGGCACTCACCAGGGTCATCCGGTAGTGGCCGCCACCACTGGCCGCGCCGGGATGGCCCGCGTGCAGCGCGCTCTCGTCCTCGATGGCCAGTTCGATGGGCTCGAGCACGGCGAGGCGCGTCCGCATTTCACGGACGGTGGCCTCAGCCATCGGGCGCCTCCTTCATGTGGCGCGAAAGGTAGATCCCGATACCGAGCGTGAACACGAGCGTCAGTCCGAACAGGCCGAAGAGCTTGAAGTTGACCCAGGTGTCGGTCGGCACCGAGTAGGCCACGACGAGATTGACGATGCCCATGAGCGCGAAGAACACGATCCACGCCCACAGCAGGCGGTCCCAGACCGGCGGCGGGACCTCGAGCTGGGTGCCGAGCAGGGTGTGCAGCAGGTTCTTCTTCCAGACGAGATGTCCAGCCAGCAGCGAGGCGCCGAACAGCCAGTAAAGGATGCTCGGCTTCCACTTGATGAAGGTCTCGTCGTGGAACCAGATCGTTGCGCCGCCGAACACCACGATCACGCCCAGGCTGACCCAGAGCATCGGATCGACCCGACGGCCGCGGGCGAGCACGCTTCCGACCTGCACAATCGAGGCGATGATCGCCACGGCCGTCGCGAGCAGGATCGGCGCCTGGTCCGCGGGCACCGTCCCATCGCCGACCATCCAGCCGAGCGTCGATCCCGCGAGCGCCAGCGATTGCTGTGGATACGCGCCGGCGACCTTGAAGGACACGAAGAAGAGGATGACTGGGAGCAGATCGAACAGCAGCTTCATCGC
This sequence comes from uncultured beta proteobacterium, assembly GCA_963769745.1. Lineage (GTDB taxonomy): Bacteria > Pseudomonadota > Gammaproteobacteria > Burkholderiales > Burkholderiaceae_F > JALORV01. Next base: position 66,767 of record CAVYNB010000026.1, on the reverse strand, counting down.
GAACCGCTTTCCTTCTCTGCGGGTTCAAACGTCAGGGATGCCGAGTTGATGCAATACCGTAGCCCGGTCGGAGGGGGTCCATCCGGGAAGACATGCCCGAGGTGGGCGTCGCAGACGTTGCAGAGGATTTCGGTGCGGTCCATGCCGTGGCTGGTGTCGCGTTCTTCGCGCACGTGGTCCGGGTTGAGCGCCCTGAAGTAGCTCGGCCAGCCGCAACCCGAGTCGAACTTGGTGTCGGATGCGAAGAGCGGCGTGCCGCAGCCCACGCAGCGGTAGATGCCGTGCTCGTGGTGATCCCAATAGCGGCCGGTAAAGGCGCGCTCCGTGCCCTTACCGCGCGTGACCGCGTACTCCATGGGTGAGAGCTGCGCCTGCCATTCGGCGTCGGTCTTGGTGACTTTCTCCATCGGATCGCTTTCAGGATGAACACGACAGGTGCAGCGACTGCGCCCACTCGGGCGGCTCGGCCGCGTACGCCTCGTGCTCGGGCTGTTCGTCATAGGGCCGCTCGAGGATCGCGAGCAGACGGGCCACCTCGCTGAAGTCGCGGGGCGCCTCATCACCACGAGCCCTTGCGATGGCGGTCTCGGCAAGGTGATTGCGCAGCACGTACTTCGGGTTGACGCGATTCATCCTTGCGGCTCGTTCGGAGTCGATGCTGTTCTCGGACTCGAGGCGGCTGCGGTAGATCGCGGCCCAGGCGTCGAACGCGGCTCGATCAACGACCAGGTCGCGTACCGCGGCATCGTCGGCAGGCGCAGCGGCGTTGCGGCGCAGCCTTGCCAGCGAGCGCCAGAAGCGCGTCCAGTCGGTCCGGTTCGCGTTCAGCAACTCCATCAGCCCGCTGATCAGTGCCTCATCCCCGGGCTGCGAGGTCGTCAGGCCGAGCTTGGCCCGGAAAACATCGTCGATCGCGCGCGAATACTCGTCGAGGTAGGTATCGATCGCCGCCTTGGTGGCATCGAGATCGTCGGTCAGCGGGACGAGTGCCTGGCCGAGCGCATAGAGGTTCCAGTGCCCGATCTGCGGCTGCATGTCGTAGGCGTAGCGGCCATGCTCGTCGCTGTGGTTGCAGATATGTCCGGCATCGAAGGCGTCGATGAATCCGTAGGGTCCGTAATCGATCGTCAGGCCGAGGATCGACATGTTGTCGCTGTTCAGCACGCCGTGACAGAACCCGACCCCTTGCCACTGCGCCACCAGGCGGGCGGTGCGGCGCGAAACTTCCTCGAGCCAAGCCAGGTAGGGCTGGGGGGCAGCGCGACACTCGGGGTAGAAGCGGTCGATCACGAAGTCAGCCAGCTGCTTCAGCGCGTCGTGCTGCTGCGTCCAGTAGAAATACTCGAACGAACCGAAGCGGATGAACGTCGGGGCCAGCCGCGTGACGACGGCCGCTGTCTCGACGCTTTCGCGCATGACCGGAAAGTCGGAGCCGGTCACCGCAAGCGCACGGGTGGTCGGGATGCCGAGGCCGTGCATCGCCTCGGAGCCGAGGAACTCGCGGATGGACGATCGCAACACCGCGCGCCCGTCCCCCATGCGCGAGTACGGCGTCTTGCCCGCGCCCTTGAGCTGCATCTCCCAGTGTCGATGGTCCGGTCCGATGACTTCGCCGAGCAGCAGGGCCCGGCCATCGCCGAGCCTCGGCACGTAGACGCCGAACTGATGGCCAGAGTAGACCGCGGCGAGAGGGTCGCTGCCCGCAAGTGATCGATTGCCGGTCAGCGCTGCAACGAGATCGGGCTCCGCCAGCCGCGCCGGCGTCAGGCCGAGCAGATCGGCGGCGGAGCGGGAGGTCGCGACCAGGTAGGGGTCTGGCAGTGGCGTCGGTGCAACACGCGTGTAGAAGACATCCGGCAGGCGCGCGAACGCATTGTCGAAGGAAATCCCCGCCTCAACCGGTGGATACCGATCGGTCGGATCGTGCGAAGCGGCAGGCGGCAGTACGCGAGTGTCCAAGGGCTTCTCCCGACAACGATTCTACGGGGCGGGGCGGGTCCCAGAGGGTGGCCGGCACGCACGGCTCGAGACTTGACGAGTTCGAATCAACTCCCGAGCATGTGGGGCCGACGCTGCCGATCGCAATCAGAGCAGCGACGCCAACCAGGAGACACGCCATGTTGCAGGGCCTGATGATGCGCACGCCGTTGCTGATCTCGTCATTGATCACGCACGCGGATCGCCATCACGGCGACGCGGAAATCGTTTCACGCCGCGTCGAGGGAGACCTGCATCGCACCACCTATCGCGAGCTGCATCGGCGCTCGCGCCAGCTTGCCAACGCACTCGACGGCCTGGGGCTGCGCGCAGGCGACCGGGTCGCAACGCTGGCCTGGAATGGCTACCGCCACATGGAGCTTTACTTCGCCGTGTCCGGCGCGGGCAGCGTGCTGCACACGATCAATCCGCGGCTGCATCCGGAGCAGATCGCCTGGATCGTCAACCATGCCGAGGACCGTGCGATGTTCTTCGATCTCACGTTCCTGCCGCTGATCGAGGCGATTGCGCCGCATTGCCGGACCGTGCAGCACTGGGTCGCGATGACCGACCGTGCGCATATGCCCGCCACCACGAAGGTCGACAACCTGCAGTGCTACGAGGAGGTGCTCGGCAGCCACTCCGACCGCTTCCAATGGCCGGAGTTCGATGAGAACGCGGCCTCGTCGATGTGCTACACGTCGGGAACGACCGGCCACCCGAAGGGCGTGCTTTACAGCCACCGGTCGACGGTGTTGCACACGCTGGCCGCCGCCCTGCCGGACGCGCTGAATGTCTCGGCGCGCGACGTGATCCTCCCGGTGGTGCCGATGTTCCACGTCAATGCCTGGGGATTGCCGTATGTGGCGCCCATGGTCGGCTGCAAGATGGTCTTCCCCGGACCGCACCTCGACGGCAAGTCGCTGTATGACCTGTTCGAGTCCGAGCGAGTGACCTGCTCGGCCGGCGTGCCGACCGTGTGGCAGGGACTGCTGGCGCACACCGAGGCCAACGGCCTGCGGTTTTCCACCATGAACCGGACCGTGATCGGCGGTTCCGCCTGCCCGCCGGCGATGATCAAGCTCTTCCAGGACAAGTACGGTGTGCACGTGCTGCACGCCTGGGGCATGACCGAGATGAGTCCGCTCGGCACATCGTGCACCTTCAAGCAGAAGCACCTCGAAATGCCGGGCGAGGAACGCGTCAAGGTGCAGTACAAGCAGGGGCGGGTGCTCTATGGCGTCGACATGAAGATCGTCGGCGACGACGGCGGTGACCTGCCGTGGGACGGCACGTCATTCGGCGACCTGCTGGTGCGCGGACCGTGGGTCGTGCGCGAGTACTACAAGTCCGACAGCGGCAACCCGCTGAAGACCGACGAGGCGGGCGAGGCCTGGTTTCCGACCGGCGACGTGGCGACCATTGATGCCGACGGCTACATGCATATCACCGACCGCAGCAAGGATGTCATCAAGTCGGGCGGCGAGTGGATCAGTTCAATCGAAATCGAGAATGTCGCGGTGTCCCATCCGGCGGTGGCCATGGCGGCCTGCATCGCGGTCGCGCATCCCAAGTGGGACGAACGACCGCTGCTCATCGTCATGAAGAAGCCGAACGCCGAAGTCACGCGCGAGGAACTGCTCGCGCACTATGAGGGCCGTGTCGCCAAGTGGCAGGTCCCGGACGACGTGGCCTTTGTCGACGCGATACCGCTGGGCGCCACCGGAAAGATGCTGAAAACTCGTCTGCGCGAACAGTTCGCCGGGTACAAGCTACCAACCGCATAAGTATCAGCGCGAAAACCCTGATTGCGCTGCGGCTTTACCGGCACAATGCCGCCCAGTATTGTTCGTCGCCGGATCGCCGAGCCAACGGCGACCATCTGAGGAGACACACCATGATTCGTCGTCACGCGTTGGCCTGGGTTGCGGCCGGATTGCTGGCTGCTGCGGTCAGTCCAGTGGCGCTCGCGCAGGGCAAGGCCGCTCCCGCCTCCAAGGCGGCACCCGCGCCGGCATTGGCCGCGCAGACAGTGAAGATTGCCTACGTCGACCCGCTGTCCGGGCCGTTTGCCGGCGTCGGCACGAACCTGCTGCGCCACTTCCAGTTCATGGTCGAACAGCTCAACGCGCAGCAGGCCGCCGGACCGGGCGTGAAGTTCGAGATCGTGCCGTTCGACAACAAGGCTTCGCCGCAGGAGACGCTGACCGTGCTCAAGCAGGTCATCGACCAGGGCATTCGTTTCGTCGTCCAGGGGCAGGGCTCCGGCGCGGCACTGGCGCTGATCGACGCGATCGAGAAGCACAACGAGCGCAATCCGGCCCAGGCGATGGTGTTTCTCAACTTCGCGGCGGTCGATCCGGACCTGACCAACAGCAAGTGCAGCTTCTGGCACTTCCGGTTCGATGCGAACACCGACATGAAGATGGAAGCCCTGACGGCCTTCATCAAGGACCGTCCGGAAGTGAAGAACGTCTTTCTCATCAACCAGAACTACTCGCATGGCCAGCAGGTCTCGCGCGTCGCCAAGGAACTGCTCGCCGCGAAGCGGCCCGACGTAAAGATCGTCGGCGACGACCTGCATCCGCTTGGCCAGGTGCGCGACTTCTCGCCGTACATCGCCAAGATGCGAGCCGCCAATGCCGACACCGTCATCACCGGCAACTGGGGCCCCGACCTTGCACTGCTGATGCGCGCGGCCCGTGATGCCGGGCTGAACGCCAATTTCTACACCTATTACGCCGGCGTCATCGGCACGCCGACGGCGATCGGAGCAGCGGGCGAGAACCGCCTGCGGCAGGTGTCCTACTGGCACCCGAACATCGTGCCGGACTACCCCTACGAGAAAGTGGCGCAGGAGTTCAAGAAGCGCTTCAACGAGGAGTGGTACGCCGTGTCGACCTACACCTCGCTGCGGCTGCTCGCAGAAGGCATCAAGCGCGCGCAGTCGACCGACCCGCTGAAGGTGGCTTACGCGATGGAGGGCATCAAGCTGACGGCCCCGCACGGTGAGATCGAGATGCGCACGAGTGACCACCAGCTGCTGCAGCCGCTGTGGATTGCGTCGTGGACCAAGGTCGGCGGACCGAACCGCAACGAGGTCGAGAAGACCGGCTACACATGGAAGACCGAGGCCGCCTACCCGACCTATGTCGCATCGCAGCCGACCAGCTGCCAGATGAAGCGCCCGGCACGTCCCCAGTAAGGTTTCAAAACCAGGTCACCGTCGCCGGCCCGGACTTCCGGGCCGGTTCTTTTTCAGGTTCCGTTCAGTGCTCGAAGCGACCCTCAGCCAGACCCTCAACGGCGTGAGCTACGGCCTGCTGCTGTTCATGCTGGCTGCAGGGCTGACGCTGATCTTCTCGATGATGGGGGTGCTCAACTTCGCGCACGCCAGCTTCTACATGCTCGGTGCGTATGTGGCCTATCAGCTGAGCATCTGGTTCGGCTTCTGGACCGCGCTGGTCCTCGCACCGGTGCTGCTCTTCATCTTCGGCGCCCTGGTCGAGCGCTTCGGACTGCGGCGCGTGCATCGGTGGGGCCACGTTCCGGAGCTGCTGTTCACCTTCGGACTGTCGTACATCATCGTCGAACTCGTCCAGGTCATCTGGGGCCGCGCGGCGGTTCCCTACCGCGTCCCGGTCGAGCTCGATGGCCCGGTCGCCTGGCTGCAGCCGCTCGGCATCACGTTCCCCCAGTACCGGATGTTCATGATGGCAATCGCGGTCGGCATGCTGGCGGCGATCTGGCTACTGCTGACACGCACGCGCATTGGACTCGTGATCCAGGCGGCGCTGACGCACCCACAGCAGGTGGAGGCGCTGGGACACAACGTGCCCCGGGTCTTCATGCTCGTCTTCGGCGGTGGCTCCGCGCTGGCCGGGCTGGCCGGCGTCGTCGGTGGCAATGCGTTCGTCACCGAGCCGGCGATGGCAGGCACCGTCGGGGCAATTGTCTTCGTGGTGATCGTCGTCGGCGGGATGGGCTCGCTGGCCGGGGCGTTTGTGGCCGCGCTGCTGATCGGGCTGCTGGAGAGCTTCGGCAAGGTGTCGGATGTCTCCGGGCTGCGGCTGCTCTCGGCGCTGGGCCTCGAACTGGCGCCGGACGCGGCACTTTATCCGGTGCTCAAACTCACGATGTCTCAGGTGGCCCCGGTGTTGCCTTACCTGTTGCTGGTCGTCATCCTGATCGTGCGCCCCAAGGGGCTGCTCGGCACGCGCGAGGACTGAGGATGATGCGCCTGCCCGGTGATGACGCTGTGCCGGACCCCGGTGTCGTGCGTGTGGCCGGCAGAGGGCCGACATGACCGAGCTGCGCGAACTCACGTTCCGGCCGCTGAACTTCGGCCGCTGGGTCATCTGGGGCTTCACCGCACTGCTGTTCGCGCTGTTGCCGGCGTTTTTCAGCAAGGGCTTTGCGCTGACGCTGATGTCGCAGATGGGCATCATGATCGTGTTCGCGCTCAGCTACAACATGCTGCTGGGGCAGAGCGGGATGCTGAGTTTCGGCCATGCGGTGTATTCCGGGCTCGGCGCATTCTTCGCGATCCATGCGATGAACCGCATCGGGGCCGGCACTCTCGACTGGCCGATTTCGCTGCTGCCGCTGATCGCGGGCGCTGCCGGCGCGCTGTTCGGCGTGATCTTCGGGTATCTGACCACGCGCAAGGCGGGTACGCCGTTCGCGATGATCACGCTCGGCATCGGCGAGATGGTGTTCGCAGCGTCGCTGATGTTCCCGGGGTTTTTCGGCGGCGAAGGCGGGATCACGGGCAACCGCACTGCAGGTCCGCCGTTGCTCGGCTTTCCCTCGCTGACATTCGGTCCGCAGGTGCAGGTCTACTACCTGATCGCACTCTGGTGTTTCGCATGCATGGTCGCGATGTTCGCGCTGACCCAGACGCCGCTCGGACGCATCGCCAATGCCGTCCGCGACAACCCCGAGCGTGCGGAGTTCATCGGCTACAACACGCAGCGCGTGCGCTGGCTGATGCTGATCCTGTCGAGCTTCTTCGCCGGCATCGCCGGAGGCCTGACCGCGATCAATTTCGAAATCGTCAGCGCGGAGAATGTCAGCGCCGTGCGCTCGGGCGGCGTGCTGCTTGCCGCCTTCATCGGCGGCGCGAGTTTCTTCTTCGGCCCCATCCTCGGGGCGATCGTCTTCACTTTCTTTGCGGTGGCGCTGTCCGAGTACACGAAGGCCTGGCAGCTGTACCTCGGTGTCTTCTTTGTCGGGCTCGTGATGTTCGCACCGGGCGGACTGTCGAGCCTGCTGCTGATGAATCTGCGGGTGATGAAGTTCCGCAAGTTCAGGCGCCTGCGCGATCCGTACGTCGGGGTGCTGCTGACGGCTCTTGCGATGACCCTGGGCGTCATCATGCTGATCGAGCTCACCTACCACGTCACGCTTGATACCGGGCAGGGGCCGGTTACGTGGCTCTTCGGCATTCCGATGGACACCGCGACTCCCGGCCCGTGGGTGCTGGCTGCCTTCGTCCTGCTGGCCGGCGCCATGGCCTTCGAGTACTACCGCCGCAACTTCTCCCGTTGCTGGGACGAGATCCAGATCGAAATCGAAGACTGGATCCGGGACAACCCGGCATGAGCGCCGCGCGGCCGCCATTGGCCGGAGGCCACTGTCCTTCGGCAGGCGACAGACAGTCCGCAGGGACTGTCTGTGTCCGGCCTCAGCTCCGAAGGCGCTCGCTCCCCCTCGGGGGGGCGGCGCGCAGCGCCCAGGGGGCACGATGAATGCGCTCGAACTGACCGGCGTGCACAAGAGCTTCGGAAAGACGGAGATCATCCGTGGCATCGACCTGGCCATTCCTGACGGCGAGCGCCACGCGATCATCGGTCCGAACGGGGCTGGCAAGTCGACTCTCTTCAACCTGATCAGCGGACGCTTCGGCGCGTCCGCGGGCAGCATCCGGCTGCATGGCCAGCCCATAACGGGTCGCAAGCCGTTCGAGATCAACCGGCTCGGGCTCGCGCGCAGCTTCCAGATCACCAACCTCTTTCACCGCATGTCGGTGTTCGAGAACCTGCGCTGCGCGGTGCTGTGGTCACTGGGACATCGCTATTCCTTCTGGAAGAACGTGAACAAGCTCGCCGATGCCGAAGAGCGCGCCGAGAGCCTGCTCGAGCGCGTCGGCCTGAAGCGCCGCCGTGACACGCTGGCAGGCCTGCTTACGTATGCCGAGCAGCGCGCACTGGAAATCGGCATCACGATCGCCGGCGGCGCGAGCGTGATCCTGCTGGACGAGCCGACGGCGGGCATGAGCCGGGCCGAAAGCAAGCGGGCCGTCGAGCTGATCCGCGACGTGACTCAGGGCAAGACGCTGGTCATGGTCGAACACGACATGAGCGTGGTATTCGGTCTGGCCGATCGCATCACGGTCGTCGTCTATGGCAAGGTGATCGCGTCGGGTCCTCCGGCCGAGATCCGGGCCAGCGCGGCGGTCCAGGAAGCCTACCTCGGTCAGCAGGGAACTCACGCATGAGCGGCGCCCCGATGCTTCGTGTCGAGAACCTGCAGGCCTACTACGGCAAGAGCCACGTGCTGCACGGTGTCGACCTCGAAGTCGGTCATGGCGAGATCGTCAGCCTGCTGGGTCGCAACGGGGTGGGGCGCTCCACCACGGCCAAGGCGATCATGGGGCTGGTCGATGCGACCGGCACGATCGAGTACGGACCGCACGACCTGACGCGACTGAAGACATTCGAGATCGCCCATCTCGGCATCGGCTATGTGCCGGAAAGCCGCGACGTGTTCCCGACGCTCACGGTGGAGGAAAACCTGAAGCTCGGCGTCAAGCGCGGCACGACGGCGAAGTGGAGCTACGTGGATGTCTATCGGCTCTTCCCGCGTCTGCGGGAACGCGCGCGCACACAGGCTGGCGTGCTGTCCGGAGGCGAACAGCAGATGCTGACGCTGGCGCGTACCATGATGGGCGGTCCGGATTTCGTGATCATCGACGAACCGACCGAAGGTCTGGCGCCGATGATCGTCGAACTGGTGGGCAAGTTCCTGCTCGAGCTGCGGGATCGGGGCGTGTCCATCCTGCTGATCGAGCAGAAGCTGGCGATCGCCATGCAGATCTCGCAGCGGGTGTACGTTATGGGGCACGGCCACATGGTGTTTCATGGCACGCCCGAAGAACTGAAGGCCAACAAACTGATCCGCCAGGAGTGGCTCGAAGTCTGAGCGCCCAGCGGCGTCACCCGGAGTTTCCTGCAATGACCACCCACTACGAACGCCGCGGTGAAGTCGCGGTACTGCAGATCGACAATCCGCCGGTCAACGGCCTCGGTCACGTGACCCGCAAAGCGCTGCTCGACGGCCTGGAACGCGCGCTGGATGACGCGGCGGTCAAGGTCATCGTCGTGACCGGTACCGGATCGGTGTTTTCCGGCGGCGCGGACATACGCGAGTTCAACACCCCGGCGGCATTGGCGGAGCCCAATTTGCTGCAGCTGATCGATGCCGTCGAGGGTTCGCCCAAGCCCGTGATCGCCGCCATCAACGGCGTGTGCATGGGGGGAGGGCTGGAGCTGTCGCTGGGGTGCCACTACCGCATCGCCACACCCGACGCCTCGCTTGGCTTGCCCGAAGTGAAGATCGGACTGCTGCCGGGAGCCGGTGGCACGCAGCGGTTGCCACGCGCGGTCGGCGCAGACAAGGCGCTGCGGATGATCGTCAGTGGTGACCCGATCCCCGCGGCTGACGCGCTGAAGTACGGACTGATCGAGCGCGTGGTCACGCGGGACTCCTTCGACGGCGTCATGCAGTTTGCGGGCGAGGTCGCCCGCCGCACCGGCCGTCCCCGCTTGCGTGACCGCAGCGCGGCGTTGCCTGCCGGCACGGACGCGGGGGCGTACTTCGCCACGGCGCGAGCCGAAGTCGGCAAACAGGCGCGCGGACTGCCGGCGCCGCTGAAGTGCGTTGATGCGATCGAAGCGTCGGTCGCGCTGCCATTCGAAGAGGGAATGGCGCGCGAACGCGGGTACTTCATCGAACTGGTGCAGTCGCCGGAGTCGAAGGCGCTGCGGCACGCGTTCTTTGCCGAGCGCGCGGCGGCGAAGATCCCGGATGTACCGGAGGGCACGCCAACGCGGACGATCCGTTCCGCCGCCGTTTTGGGATTCGGCACCATGGGGGGCGGCATCGCGATGAGCTTTGCGAACGCCGGCATCCCCGTGTCGGTGTTCGAGAAGGACCAGGCGGCGCTCGATCGCGGCCTGGCCATGTGCCGCCGCAACTGGGAGGCGACCGCGAAGAAGGGTCGCATGACGGTCGAGGACGTGGACAAGCGTCTCGGGCTGCTGCGGCCAACGCTGGACTTCAACGCTCTCGGCAGTGCCGACATCGTCATCGAGGCGGTCTACGAGGACATGGTCGTCAAGCAGGACATCTTTGCCCGGCTCGATGCCGTGATGAAACGTGGCGCGATCCTGGCCACCAACACGTCGACACTCGACGTCGATCGCATCGCCGCGGCGACGTCGCGTCCGCAGGATGTCATCGGCACGCATTTCTTCAGCCCGGCCAACGTGATGCGGCTGCTCGAAGTCGTGCGCGCGAAGAAGACCGGCACCGATGTGCTGGCGACCGTGATGCAGCTGGCGCGGCGGCTGAAGAAGGTCGGCGTGGTCTCGGGCGTGTGCGACGGCTTCATCGGCAACCGGATGCTCGAGCAGTACATCCGGCAGTCGCTGTTCCTCGTCGACGAGGGCGCTTCGCCTCAGCAGATCGACGCGGCGCTCACGAAGTTCGGGATGGCGATGGGTCCGTTCGCGATGTACGACATGGCGGGCATGGACATCGGCTATGCCATCCGCCAGCGCCGCTATGTCGAGAAGCCGCACCTGACGTACAGCCGCATCGGCGACCGCGTCGTCGAGCTCGGACGGCTCGGGCAGAAGACCGGCAAGGGCTGGTACCGCTACGAGCCGGGCAGCCGTGCGCCGTTGCCCGATTCCGAGATCGATCATCTGATCGAGCGTTATCGCACCGAGATCGGGATGCGACCGCGCGCCATCGGCGACGACGAGATCGTGCAGCGTTGCGTCTACGCGCTGGTCAACGAAGGTGCGCGCATCCTTGCGGAAGGGATCGCGCTGCGCGCCAGCGACATCGATGTGGTGTACCTCGCCGGGTACGGCTTTCCGGTGGCCCGGGGCGGCCCGATGTTCCACGCGCAGGCCGTGGGGCTGGACAAGGTCGTTGCGGCAATGACGCGTTTTGCATCCAATCAACATGCCGATCCGGCCTTCTGGCAGCCGGCGCCGTTGCTGGTCGAAGCAGCGAAGAACGGCCGCTGGCCGAAGTAGTGACCATGGAACTCATTGTTTCGCGGCGTGATCTCGCGTTTCTGCTGTACGAGTGGCTCGATGTCGAATCGCTGACGCAACGGCCGCGCTATTCCGCGCACGCGCGCGAGACATTCGAGGCGGCACTGGACACGGCCGAGCAGATCGCCACGGATCTGTTCGCCCCGCACGCGCGCAAGGGCGATCTGAACGAGCCGCACTTCGACGGCGAGCGCGTGCACCTGGTCCCGGAGGTCAAGCAGGCGCTGGACGCCTTCGTCGCGGCCGGACTGATGGCGGCGGAGCACGACGAGGAGTTCGGCGGCATGCAGTTGCCGATTGTCGTGGCCAAGGCCGCCTTTGCCTACTTCAAGGGCGCCAATGTCGCGAGTTCCAGCTACGCGATGCTGACGGTGGGCAACGCCAACCTGCTGCTGGCACACGGATCGCCGGCGCAGATCGATGCGTTTGTGCGGCCGGCACTGGCGGGCCGCTTCTTCGGCACGATGTGCCTGTCGGAGCCGCAGGCCGGGTCGTCGCTGTCGGACATCACCACCCGTGCAGAGTTCGAACGCGACTCGCCGCTGGGCGCGCAGTACCGGCTGGCCGGGAACAAGATGTGGATTTCGGCCGGCGAGCACGAGCTGTCCGAGAACATCGTGCACCTGGTGCTGGCGAAGATCCCGGGGCCGGACGGAAAGCCGATCGCCGGAACAAAGGGGATCTCGCTTTTCGTCGTGCCGAAGTACCTCGTCGATGTCGAAGGCGTGGGCTCCGCGTCGAGTGTGACCGTCGGCGAGCGCAATGATGTCGTGCTAGCCGGTCTCAATCACAAAATGGGGTACCGCGGGACGTCCAACTGCCTGCTGAACTTCGGCGAGGGCAAGTTCCGTCCGCAAGGGCGGGCCGGAGCCGTTGGATATCTCGTCGGCGAGCCGGGACGCGGGCTCGCGGCGATGTTCCACATGATGAACGAGGCGCGTATCGGCGTGGGCCTCGGCGCAACGATGCTGGGCTACACCGCTTACCTTCACGCCCTGGAGTACGCGCGTGGCCGTCCCCAGGGCCGGCCCATCGGGCCTGCGGGCAAGGACCCGGCGCAGTCGCAGATCCCCATCGTCCAGCACGCGGACGTGAAGCGCATGCTGCTGGCGCAGAAGTCCTACGCCGAAGGCGCGCTGGCGCTGACGCTTTACTGTTCGCGCCTCATCGACGACCAGGCGTCCGCCGAGACCGAGGACGCGCGCGCCGAGGCGGAGTTGCTGCTCGACATCCTGACGCCGATTGCCAAGAGCTGGCCGTCGCAGTGGTGCCTTGAAGGCAACGCGCTGGCGATCCAGGTCCACGGAGGCTATGGCTACACGCGTGACTACATGGTCGAGCAGTTCTATCGGGACAACCGGCTGAACTCGATCCACGAAGGCACGCACGGCATACAGGCGCTCGATCTGCTGGGACGCAAGGTCGTCATGCGCGAGGGCGCGGCCTTCAGGCTGCTCGGTGACCGCATGGAAGAAACGATCCGGCGTGCCTCTCATGCACGCCATCCCGACACGCAGCGCTGGGCGGCGATGCTGGGCGATCGCGTACGGCGAGTGGCGCAGGTGACCCAGCGCGCCTGGGCCGCAGGCGACCCGGCGCGCACGCTGGCCAACGCCACGGCCTACATGGAGGCCTTCGGCCATGTGGTGCTCGCGTGGATCTGGCTCGAGCAGTCACTCGCGGCCTCGAAGCACTACCAGCGGGCTGAGGGCAACTTCTATCATGGCAAGTGGCAGGCTTGCCGCTACTTCTTCCTCTACGAACTGCCGAAGGTCGACGCGATGCTGGAACTGGTGGAGTCGCTGGATACGACGACGCTCGACATGCAGGACGTGTGGTTCTGAGGACCGGGCGCGACAGATGAGGATGCCATGGCACTGAAGCAGTTGCTCGATCTCACCGGCAGGACGGCGCTGATCACCGGGGGCTCGCGCGGGCTCGGCCTGCAGATTGCGACGGGCTATGGCGAAATGGGGGCGCGCGTGCTCCTTTCCGCCCGCAAGGCCGACGAACTCGACGCAGCCTGCTCGCAGCTGCGAGCGCAGGGCATCGATGCGAGCTGGATCGCGGCCGATGCCGCGCATGAAGACGACGTCGCCCGCCTTGCCCGCGAGGCCGTTGCGCGTCTCGGCCATGTCGACGTGCTCGTGAACAATGCCGGTGCGACCTGGGGTGCGCCAGCGGAGGATCATCCGCTCGAAGCCTGGGACAAGGTGATGAACCTGAATATCCGCGGCGTGTTCCTGCTGACGCAGGCGATCGGCAAGGCGTGCATGATCCCGCGCCGCTACGGCCGCATCGTCAACGTCGCTTCGATCGCCGGACTGCTCGGCAATCCACCCAAGCTCATGAGCACGATTGCTTACAACACCAGCAAGGGCGCGCTCGTCAACTTCACACGCGCCCTCGCCACCGAATGGGGCCGGCACAACATCACGGTCAACGCGCTGGCACCGGGGTTCTTTCCTTCGAAGATGACCCAGGGGGTCATTTCGCACTTCGGCGCCGAGGCGCTCGCGCGCTTTGCGCCGCTGGAGCGCATCGGCGACGACGAAGACCTGAAGGGCGCGGCGCTGCTCTTCGCCTCCGAGGCCGGCAAGCACATCACCGGCCAGGTCCTGGCCGTCGATGGCGGCGCCTCGGTCTACTGACACCTCGCTGACACCTCGAGATTTTCCCGGAGCACCCATGCCGTCCTATCGCCGCATAGTCCTCGCCAGCCGACCGACCGGCGCGGCGTCTCTTTCAAACTTCCGGCTCGAGGAGGTGCAGACCCCGACGCTGCAGCCGGGTCAGTTCCTCGTGCGCAACGAGTGGCTGTCGCTGGATCCGTACATGCGCGGGCGCATGAACGAGGGCAAGTCGTATGCGGCGGCCCAGCCGGTCGGCGTCGTCATGGTCGGCGGCACGGCAGGCACCGTGGTGGAGTCGCGCCACGCGCAATTCAAGGCCGGTGAAAAGGTCGTCGCGAGTCTTGGCTGGCAGGAGTACGGAGTCTCGGATGGCACCGGTGTGTACAAGGCTGACACGCGTGTCGTGCCGTTGTCCGCTTATCTCGGCGCTGTGGGCATGCCGGGCGTCACGGCCTGGTATGGCCTGAAGAAAGTCATCGAACCGAAGGAGGGCGAGACGGTCCTGGTGTCCGCAGCCACTGGCGCGGTCGGCGGGGTCGTCGGGCAACTCGCCAAACTCGCCGGTTGCCGCGCGGTCGGCATCGCCGGCGGACCCGAGAAGTGCCGCTACGCGATCATCGAACTCGGTTTCGACGCCTGCATCGACTACAAGTCGCAGGACGTGAACCGGGCGCTCAAGGACGCTGCGCCGCAGGGCGTCGATGGCTACTTCGAGAACGTCGGCGGCGAGATCATGAATGCGGTGCTGCCGCGCATGAACGCCTTTGGGCGGATTGCACTGTGCGGCCTGATCGCCGGCTATGACGGTCAGACGATCCCGATCGCGAACCCTACCTGGTTCCTGGTGAGCCGCCTGAAGATGCAGGGGTTCATCGTCAGCGAACACATGGAGCTGTGGCCGCAGGCGCTGAAGGAACTCGGCATGCAGGTGGCCACGGGCGGCATCAAGTACCGCGAGACCATTGCCAATGGCATCGAGAACGCTCCGCAGGCCTTCCTCGGGATGCTGCGCGGCGCGAACTTCGGCAAGCAGCTCGTGAAACTTGCCTGAAGCGGACGGCGCCGCGAGCGACGCTCGAACCCGCAGCACAGGCTTCGTCGTGATCTTCGATGCTCGTGCCGCTGCGCAGGTACCTCCCACCCGCGGAGTTTCGACCACGGCGACGTCGTCGCCGGCGATGCATTCCGCGTCAATCTGAAAGAACGATTCAATGGAAGAACTCAACGACAAGGTGGCAGTCATCACCGGCGCCGGCGGCGGCTTCGGCCGCGAGTTTGCGCGCAGGGCGGCGCGCGAGGGGATGCGCCTGGTACTTGCCGACGTGCAGCGCGAGGCGCTCGACGCGATCGTCGACGAACTGCGCGAAAGCGGCGTTTCCGTGATCGGCGAAGTGGTCGACGTGGCGGTGAGCCGGCAGGTGGCGCATCTGGCCGATCGCGCGTTCGCGGAATTTGGCGGCGTGCATCTGCTGATGAACAACGCTGGTGTCGCCTGTGGCGGTTACGTGTGGGAAAGCTCCGAGAAGGACTGGCAGTGGGTGCTTGGCGTGAACCTGATGGGCGTGGTGCACGGCGTGCAGCACTTCCTGCCGCGCATGCTCGAGGCCAATGGTCGCGGCGAACCGGGCCATGTGGTCAACACGGCGTCGATGGCGGGCTGGCTCGCGGCGCCCCTGATGGGCGTCTACAACGTTTCGAAGCATGCGGTCGTCGCACTGACCGAGACGCTGTTTCACGATCTGCGGCTGGCGCAGTCATCGATCGGTGTCACGCTGCTCAATCCGGCCTTCGTACCCACCGGCATCGCGCACTCGCACCGCGTGCGTCCCGCGGAACTCGTCAATCCGGGCAAGACCGACTCGCTCCCAGCAGATGGCGCAGGCGGGTTCGGAAAAGGCGGTGTCGAGCGGCAGGATCAGCGCGGCCGATGTGGCGTCGATGACCTTCGACGCGATACGCGAGAACCGCTTCTACGTCTTCACCCACCCGCAGATCATGCCGAGCGTCGAGGCACGCTTCGCAGCGGTGCTGGGCGGCACTGCGCCGGCCGACCCCTATGCCACGCGGCCGACGACGCGGCCGTCCACGCCCGCATGATCCGGACGGGCCAGTACGCGCAGCTCGACAACGGCATACGCCTGCACTACGCCAGCGTCGGCGATCCGGGCGCGCGACCGATCCTGTTCCTGCACGGCTTTCCGGAGTTCTGGGCAGCATGGGAAGACGTGTTGCCGTACTTCGCCGAAGGATGGCACGCAGTGGCGCCGGATCTGCGCGGCTTCAACCTGTCGAGCCAGCCCGCCGACGTGACGGCCTATCGCGTACGTGAACTCGTCGGAGACTTCGAGTCCGTCTGTCGGTTCTTCGGCTGGCACAGCGTGGTTGTGGTCGCCCACGATTGGGGCGGCGCGGCCGCATGGCAATGGGCGACTGCGCACCCGCAACGCGTCGAACGACTGATCATGCTGAACTCGCCGCATCCGATTCCGTTTGCGCGCGCACTGGCCAGCGATCCGGTGCAGCAGTCGGCCAGCGCCTACATGAACTGGCTGCGGGCAGCGGGCGCGGAAACGGCGCTGGCCAAGCACGACTACCGGGCGATCGAGAGCTTCTTCCTCGAGATGCAGCGTCCCGGTCATGCCTGGTACACGGCCGAGCGGGCGGCACGCTACCGCGAGGTGTGGGCGCGCGGACTGACGGGCGGGCTCAACTATTACCGTGCGTCGCCACTTTTCCCGCCCACACCCGACGCACCGGGCGCCGCCGCGCTGACGCTCGACCCGGCGAATTTTCGCGTCCGGGTGCCGACGCTGGTGGTGTGGGGCGAAGCGGACACGGCCTTGCCCTTGCGGCTGCTCGACGGACTCGATGAACTTGTTGACGATTTGACGATCGAACGGCTCCCGGACGCGACGCACTGGCTCGCGCACGAGGAACCACAGCGTATCGCTGCCGCCATTCACGCCTTCTGTCGTGCCTCCTGAGCCTCCCGGAGGCAGCTTCGTCGCGCGAGTCCGGTCGGCGCGACAGCCGCTGGCAGAATCCACACACTGAAAACAATGGAGCAGTCCCGATGAATTACCTGATGCGCGTGCGTTACGCCGCGCTCGCCCTCTTGTTGATGGCTTCGACCGTACTGGCACAGACGCCAGCAGCGCTGCCCGCCGGCGTCACGCGCGGGCCTGCTGTCGAGGGAATCACCGAATACCGGCTGGCCAACGGGCTGAGGGTCATCCTCTTTCCGGACCCGTCCAAGCCCACGGCGACGGTGAACATCACGTACCTGGTCGGATCGCGCCACGAGGGCTATGGCGAAACCGGCATGGCCCACCTGCTCGAGCACCTGATCTTCAAGGGCTCGAAGAACCATCCCAAGCCCGACGTCGAGTTCAACAAGCGTGGATTCCAGAACAACGGTTCCACGTCGCTCGACCGCACGAACTACTTCTCGACGTTCCAGGCAAGCGACGACAACCTTAAGTGGGCGATCGACTGGTCGGCCGACGCGATGGTCAATTCCTTCATCGCGAAGAAGGATCTCGACTCGGAAATGACGGTCGTTCGCAACGAGTTCGAGATGGGAAAGAACAACCCATCGAGCCTGATGTTCGAGCGCACGCAGGCGCTGCTGTATGACTGGCACAACTACGGCAACTCGACAATCGGTGCTCGGTCGGACATCGAGAACGTGCGCATCGAGAATCTGCAGGCTTTTTACCGCATGTATTACCAGCCCGACAATGCGGTTCTGATCGTTGCCGGAAAGTTCGACGAAGCCAAGGTGCTGCGCTGGATCGTAAACGCCTTCGGCAAGATACCGACGCCGAAGCGCAAGCTTCCCGACCTGTGGACTGTCGAACCGACAAATGATGGCGAGCGTCAGTTCACGGTTCGGCGCAAGGGCGAGGTTCAGTTCGTCACCGTGGCGTATCGGCTGCCAAGCTCGCTTCATCCCGACACGCTGGCGGCCGACTTTGCAGTCGACATTCTTGGCGACACTCCGAACGGTCGTCTGCACAAGGCGTTGGTCGAGACGGGCAAGGCGGCGCAGGTGTTTGGTTTCACGAGGTTCACTCGCGACCCGGGATTCGTCGTGTTTGGTGCCGTTGTGAAGAAGGGCGAATCGCTCGAGCCCGTGGCACAGACGCTGATCGAGGTGATCGAAGGTTCGTTGCGCAAACAGCCGCCTACCGAAGACGAAATGCAAGCGCACTCAACAACAAAACGCAACGGGATTCGAGCGCATTCTCGCGAATCCTCAATCGTTCGGTGTTGGACTGTCTGAGTTCGTGGCCTTGGGCGACTGGCGACTGTTCTTCTATTCACGCGACCGTGCCACCAGGATTTCGTCGACCGAGGTCGACGCGGCGGCCGCACGGTACTTCGTCCGCGACAACCGGGTCGTCGGCTTCTTCGTGCCCGAGGACACCCCGCAGCGTGCCGAGATTCCGGCCGCGCCTGCCGTTACGGCGCTGCTGGCGGATTACCGCCCATCGGCGCAGGGGCAGACTGCCGAGGCGTTCGAACCGACCCAGGACAACATCGACAAGCGCACGCGCATCGTCACGATCGGCGACCTCAAGATCGCGCTGCTGCCGAAGAAGAACCGCGGCGAGACGGTCAACGTGCGCACGAACTTCCGCTGGGGTGATGTGGCCACCCTGAGCGGGCGCAGCATCGAGGGTGAGATGGCCGGATCGATGCTGACGCGCGGCACCGACAAGCTCAGTCGCCAGCAGATCGCGGACGAGATGACGCGACTGCAGATGACCGGCGGCCTGATGGGCTTCCAGACCACGCGCACGCACCTTCCGGAGTCGCTGAAGCTCCTGTCCGACGTGCTGCGCAACGCAAGTTTCCCGGCCACGGAGTACGAACAGCTGCAACGGGAAACCTTGACCGGGCTGTCGTCGCAGCTCGACAACCCCGAAACGCTGTCGCGCGATGTCCTGTCGGCACACTTCAACACCTATCCTCCGGGCGACCCGCGCTACTACCTGCCACTGAAGCAGCGCATCGAAGCGGTCGGCAAGACGCCGCTCGACGCAGTCCGCAAGTACCACGCGGACTTCTACGGCACCGCGCGCGGGGAAATCTCGATCGTCGGTGACTTCGACGACAAGGCGATCGAGGCGCTGCTGAAGGAGCGTTTCGCCGGCTGGGCCTCGAAGGCGCCCTACGATCGCGTCGACCGGGAGTTCCGCGACGTCAAGCCTGCACGGCTCGTTATCGATACGCCGGACAAGGAAAACGCCGTGTTCCGCGCGCGGCTTGCATTCCCGATGCGCGACGATGATCCCGACGCGGCCGCGCTGATGATCGCCGACGAGATCTTCGGCGGCGGCAGCGGCATGTCGAACCGGCTGATGGTGCGGCTGCGCCAGAAGGACGGATTGAGCTACGGCGTCGGCTCCGGACTTGCGCTGGGCTCACGCGAGCGGCTCGCCACATTCAGCATCGGTGGCATCGCGGCGCCGCAGAATGTCGGGCGCGCAGAGCAGGCAGTGCGCGAGGAACTCGAGCGAGCGCGGAAGGAAGGGTTTCACCGCGGCCGAAGTCGACGATGCCAAGAAGGGTCTGTTGCAGTCGCGGCTGCTGAATCGCTCGCAGGATCCGGTCGTGGCCGGTGCCTGGGTCAGCAACCTCGACCTCGGCCGCAGCTTTGCCTTCTCCAAGCAATTCGAGGAACGGCTGCGCGCCGTCACGCCCGAGCAGGTCAATGCGGCGTTCCGCAAGTACATCGACCCGGAGAAGATGACCTTCGTCATCGCCGGGGACGCTAAGAAGGGCGTCAAGTAGTGCCGTACGTCGACTTCCGCCACCGGCTGCCGCTGCGCGTGCGCTGGGCGGAGGTCGACCTGCAGGGCGTGGTGTTCAACGGCCACTACCTGGCGTATTGCGACGTGTGCGTCACCGAATACTGGCGCGCGATCGGCATGACCTACCCCGCCGCCTTTCTTGCCGTCGGCTCCGATCTCTTCGTACGCAAGGCCACGCTCGAGTATCACGCCCCGGCCCGCTACGACGACGAACTCGAGATATGCGGACGAACGGCACGGCTGGGCACGACGAGCCTGCTGTTCACAATCGAGATGTACCGGCGCGGGCAGACCGCAACGCCGCTCATTGCAGGCGAGCTCGTCTACGTCAACACGGATGCGGCGAGCAAGTCACCGCTCGCGTTGCCCGACGTCCTGTGCCGGCAGGTGCGCGCGTTCGAGACGACTCCGCCCGAGGAAAAGAACGAGCATGCTGCGCGTTGAGCTGGGCGGGTGGGATGATCTGCGCGCGTGGGCGGCACCGATCCGGCATGCGGTGTTCGTCGACGAACAGAAAGTCCCGGCCGACATGGAAATCGACGCGTGGGATCCGCAGTCGGTCCACGCCGTCGCGTTCGACGCAGCAACCGCTGTCGGGACAGGACGTCTATTGCCGGATGGACACATCGGCCGCATGGCAGTGCTGCCGACCGCGCGCGGCGCAGG
The DNA here is from genome assembly GCA_963769745.1 of uncultured beta proteobacterium. GTDB lineage: Bacteria > Pseudomonadota > Gammaproteobacteria > Burkholderiales > Burkholderiaceae_F > JALORV01. Next base: position 46,322 of record CAVYNB010000026.1, on the reverse strand, counting down.
TACCGGCAGTGCATTGCTCACGTACTTGATGGAAGAGGCGCGTCGGCGAGGGCATCGCGCGACTGTCCTGAGCGCACAGACGCACGCGATACCGTTCTATCAACGGCACGGCTTTGAGGTCATCAGTGGCGAGTACCTCGACGCGGGCATTCCCCACGTCGACATGCAGCGCACGCTGTAGAGCCGGGCCGCCGGTTCAGTTCGAGTCGGGTGCCTTGAGCCGCGCGGGACGCGAAGCGGTGTCGATCATGAACTCGAAGTGACGGTCCGACCAACGCTCGGGATCGACCGCATCGAAAGCTGCGTTCGAAGAAGGTGACCAGTCCGTCGGCGCGCACGGTCACCGCGGTCGTTGCGCGCGTACCGTAGCCATTGGCCCGTATCTGGATGGCCGAAAGCGCACGTTCCCAGTCGAGTGGCACGCCGGTTGAGGGCAGATCGGATTCGCGCGCCAGTTCCCGATCGGCCATCAGCGACAACAGGTCATCGACGCTGACGCGATTGGCGACCGAACAGGCAAACTGCGTGACCGCACGCGTCACTTTCGGCCATGGCGTGTCGAGAAAAGCGTTCGACAGTCCGTAGACGCCGGGCGCCAATGGCTGGGCCGGCACGTCGAGACGATTGCTGTAGTAGTGCAGCGAACCGGCGGCATCGCGACCGGTCGGCATGATGTCGCCGGCCAGCAGGTTGAATCCGTTGAAGGCCGGCGTCCGATGCGCATGACGATCGATCCACTGATCAATACGCTCGGGAGCCTGCAAGGCGGCCAGCACCAGCGCGCCGCGCGACGGCGCATGCGGGTTGCGCTCGCTCGGCGAACGCACGTTGGTCAGCGCCGCCAGGCGTCCGCGTCGCGTGATTCCAAACCACGTCCCGCCGGCTTCCTCGTCCTGCCCGGCCAGCAGTGATACTGCCTGCCCCCACCACGACGCCGGCCGCGTCCTGCGCGTATAGAACTCGTCCCGGTTGCCCACCGAAATCAGCGGGTAGTCGGGATGCGCATGCCAGGCGAAGACGATCAGGCACATGGTGTCAGAGGCAACGGAATCGTTCGACGCGGCGCGCCTGCGCCAGTTCCCGCGTCCACTCACCGGCGCCGACTGCCTCTGCCAGGGTGGCCGCGAACCCGTCCGGATCGCTCACGCCTTCATAGACTTCCATCCAGGTCGGGGTCGCGCCAGGACCGACGCGCTCCTCGAGGCGCGCACGCACCCCGCTGCGATCGGCGAGGCGCTGCTGCATCGCGCGCAGCTGAGGCAACACCGATCCCGCCGCAGCCGGAGCCGGGTAGTAGACGTACCAGTTTTCGTGCGCGGTACTCACTTAGCGGCCCCCTTGGCGCTGCGCGCCGTCCCCCCGAGGGGGAGCGAACGCCTTCGGAGCGGCCGTGCGGCGTTCATGCGGTCGGGTCAAAGAGCGCATAGGGCAGCGCGCGCACATCGATACGGATGCCGTCGCGTGCATCGAGGTGCAGCGTGCCCGATTCGAGACGATCGATGGGCAGTTCGAACAGCAGATCGACGCCGCCAGGTGGCGCGAGCGCCGACATCACGATGGTGCCCACGGGCTCGGGCTGGCCCGAATGGAACACATCTGCACCTGCGGCTGGCGGCTCGGTCGTCTCGGCGTGCCCGACCTGCATGCGGCGCTTGAGCTTGCCGAGGTACTGGCTGCGCGCCACGATTTCCTGGCCGGGGTAGCAGCCCTTCTTGAAATTCACGCCACCGAGAACTTCGAAGTTGATCATCTGCGGAACGAAACTCTCCTGGGTCGCCGCGAAGACGGTCGGCACCGCCGCCGCGATCTCGCTCCACCACCATGCCGCCGCCGCCACCGCAGGAAGGGCTGCGAGAGCAGGCGGCAAGACCGCACCGGTGGGAACATCGAGGAGGAAGCGCGCGTCCGTTGCCGTGGCCGCCGGCATGCGGCTGGCGCGCATCCCGTTGTGGAGCGACGACGTCCATGGTGCATCCGGCACATCCAGTCCGGCAGCGCGCAGCGCGTCGGCCGCCTGCGGCCCGATCAGGCCGTACGCGGCATGCTGGGAGCTGACGTCGACCAGCCTGGCCTTGGAGCGGAGCACGAACATTGACAGGCGCTTCATTACCGGGACCAGAATCTCGCGCGGCAACTGGAGCAACACGGCCTCGCCGTCGCGCCACTGATGAAACGTCGCGAGCAGGCGACCCTTCGGCGTGCAATACGCATTCAACTGCAGCGCCGTGGGGCCGAGTTGTGCAACGTCGTTGGTCAGCTGCGACTGCAGAAACGCAATCGCATCGGGTCCCTCGACCCTTATGCAGCCAAGATCGTCGAGCCGCGCCAGCACAGGTCCTCGTCTGCAGCGCCGCGAGATCCGCGTGCGACGCTGCGAAGGCGCCAAGCCGGCTGGGTGTGTCGACAGTGTCCGTCATCGGTTCAAGAAGGCAGATTCAGCATGCCGATTATCATAGGTGTCGTTCGTCGCAATGTCTCATGGAATGGCGAAATCTTCGCGCACACGGGCGCTGACCCTTGCTGCAGTGGTGGTGTTCGTGCTGGGCGCTGCGGCGGCGCTCGGCGCGCGCTGGTACGTCAATGAACGACCGCTGCCGATGAGCGCCGACGCGGTCGAGTTCCGCGTCAAGCCAGGCACGAGCGCTCGCGGCGTGGCTCAGGCGGCGCGCGCGGCCGGCATCGAGGTCAACGAACTTGCCTTCGCTGCGCTGGCACGCGCGACCGACACGGCGCAGGCACTGCGGGCGGGCCGGTACTCGATCGCACGTGGTACCACGATGGCGCAACTGATGGCCAAGCTGCGCGCAGGAGAGGTCCTGCGGGAACGACTCACCATCGTCGAGGGCATCACCTTCGGCGAAATGCGCACGGTGCTCGCGGCCTCTGCGGACCTGCGGCAGGACAGCGCGAACATGACCCCGGCCCAACTGCTGCAGGCGATCGGCGCAGCCGAGCCGCACCCGGAAGGTCTGTTCGCTCCGGACACGTATCTCTACGATCCCGGCAGCAGCGATCTCGACGTCTGGCGACAGGCATATCGCGCGCAGATGGCTGCACTGCAGGAGGCGTGGGACTCGCGGGCCGCGGACCTGCCTTACCGTTCGCCCTATGAGGCGCTGATCATGGCCTCGATCATCGAGAAGGAGACCGGACAGCCGGGAGAACGCTCGATGATCGGGGGGGTCTTCGTCAACCGGCTCAAGCGCGGCATGCTGCTGCAGACCGATCCAACGGTCATCTACGGCCTGGGCGAGCGCTTCGACGGCAATCTGCGCAAGCGCGATCTCGTGACCGACGGCCCCTATAACTCCTATATGCGTGCGGGCCTGCCGCCGACACCGATTGCACTGCCCGGGCGCGCGGCGATCGATGCCGCGCTGAAGCCCGCAGCGACCGATGCACTGTACTTTGTCGCGCGCGGTGACGGGACGTCCCAGTTCTCGACGTCGCTGGACGCGCACAATCGTGCGGTCGACAAGTATCAGCGGGGCATCGGCCGATGACCGAGCGCGGGCGCTTCATCACCGTCGAAGGCATCGACGGCGCCGGCAAGAGCACGCAGATCGACGCGGTCGCCGCGGCGCTGCGCGCGCGGGGTCTGCATCTCGTGCTGACACGCGAACCGGGCGGCACCTCGCTCGGCGAAGCGCTGCGCGAGCTGATCCTCAACGAGCGCATGACCGCCGAGACCGAGACGCTGCTGCTGTTCGCCGCGCGCGCCGAGCACCTCGACCGTGTCATCCGGCCGGCACTGGCGGTCGGGCACTGGGTCCTGTGTGATCGTTTCACCGACGCCACTTATGCCTACCAGTCGGGTGGACGGGGCGTGGCCGAGGAGCGCATCGCTGTGCTCGAACACTGGGTGCACGACGACCTGCAGCCGGACCTGACGCTGCTCTTCGACGTTCCGCCGGAGGTCGCTGCCCTACGACTGTCGCGGGCCCGCGCAGCGGACCGCTTCGAATCGGAGGATGTCCAGTTCTTCGCCGCGGTCCGCAGTGCCTATCTCGCGCGCGCGGCGTCCGATCCAGCCCGTTTCTATGTCATCGACGGTACGCGCCCACCCGACGAACTGCGCCTGCAACTGATCGAACTGGCGGAGCGATGGAACGGTTGACGCCACTGCCCTGGCAGGGCGCACTCTGGCAGCAGGTCGCCGCCGGGCGCGAGCGCATGCCGCACGCGTTGCTGCTGCATGGCGCCCGCGGCATCGGCAAGCGGCACTTCGCGCATGCGCTGGCGCAGTCGCTTCTATGCGAAGCGCCGGAAGGGCAGGCGCTGGCGTGCGGACAGTGTTCCGGATGCCAGTTGCTGGCAGCCGACAATCATCCGGACCTGCGCTGGCTGGTGCCGGAGGTCGACCAGCCGATGCGCGACGACCTCGACGCTGAGCAGGACGACGGCGCAATCGCCAGTCCGTCGAAAACCAGCAAGCCGAGCCGCGCCATTCTCATCGACCAGGTGCGGGCCATCGGAGAGTTCCTCGCCCTGGCGGCGCACCGCGGCGGGCGGCGCGTCGTCATCCTGGCGCCTGCCGAGGCGCTGAACGGTCCGGCCGCGAACGCACTACTGAAACTGCTGGAGGAGCCTCCGCCCGGCGCTGTTTTCATCGCGGTGACGGACGAGCTCGATGCTGTACTGCCGACGGTGCGTTCCCGCTGCGTCCTGCTGCGTGCGCCGGTACCGGGGACGGACGTGGCGCTGACCTGGCTGCGAACACAGGGTGTCGAAGATGCCGAGGCAAAACTGGCCGAAGCAGGCGGTGCACCCGTCGGTCTGGAGGTCGTCGATGAGGATGCGCGCAGGCTGGCGCCCGAATTGAAGGCGCGCCTGCTGGACCTGCTGACCCGGGGCGGGCACCTGAGTCTGGCGGAGGTGGCGTCCGCGGTGCCGAAAGACATACCGGTTCCTGCGGCGATCCGTCTGTTTCAGTGCTGGGGATGGGACTTATTGGCGGAAAGGGCGGCAGGACGCGTTCGCTATCATCCGAGGCATCAGCGAGCGATCGCGTCGGTCGCCCGTGCCTGCGAGCCGGAACGGCTGCTTGCCTGGCTCGGTCGGCTGGACGATGCGCAAGCCACAGCCGAGCACCCGCTCAACGCGCGGTTGGTGGTTGAGAGCGCGCTGATCAGCTATCTGGACGCGGTCCGTCCGGCGCAGTGAGCAACAAGGGATACAAGGCCTGATGAACGATGCAGCGGCGAAGTCGGCAGCCAACGGGCAACAGGCGGGTGCGCGACCCGCGGTGCTGTCCCTGTCGATCAAGGAAAAGGCCGCCCTCTACGCTGCGTACATGCCGTACCTGAAAAACGGCGGCATCTTCGTGCCCACCACGCGTCCGTACCAGCTGGGTGACGACGTGTACCTGATCCTGACGCTGCTCGACGACTCGACCCGCATTCCGGTCGCCGGCAAGGTCGTCTGGATCAGTCCCGCGGCGGGCGGCAACAAGACACCGGGCATCGGTGTGCACTTTCCGCCTGACGAGTCGGGCCTGACCGCGCGCAAGCGGATTGAAGACGCCCTCGGCGCGGCGTTGAAGTCGGCGCGTCCGACCCACACTCTGTAGTCTTCGCCCCGCTGCCGCCGTCCGAGCGGGCGGAGGTATCTTCATGTTCGTCGACTCCCACTGCCACCTGTCGTTTCCGGAACTCGCCGGCGATCTTGCAGGCATCCTGGAACGCATGAAGGCCGCCCAGGTCGAGGCGGCTCTCAACGTCTGCACGACGCTCGAGGAGTTTCCTCGTGTGCTGGCTATCGCGCGATCGACTGACAACCTCGTCGCCTCCGTAGGCGTGCATCCGGACACCACGGGCGCACCCGAGCCCACGGTGGATCGCCTCCTCGAGCTCGCCGACGATCCGAAAGTGGTCGCCATCGGGGAAACCGGGCTCGACTACTACCGATTGCCCGAGCCGCTGGACTGGCAGCGCGAGCGCTTCCGGGTCCACATTCGGGCGGCACGGGCCTGCGGCAAGCCGCTGATCATCCATACGCGCGCGGCCGCCGCGGACACGCTGCGACTGATGCGGGAAGAAGGCGCCGATCGGGTGGGCGGCGTCATGCACTGCTTCACCGAAACGGCCGAAGTCGCGCGCCAGGCCATGGACCTGGGCTTCCATATCTCGTTCTCGGGCATCGTCACCTTCAAGAACGCGAAGGAGCTGCAGGCAGCGGCGGCTGGAGTGCCGCTGGACCGTCTGCTGATCGAGACCGACGCGCCGTATCTGGCGCCGGTCCCGCATCGCGGCCGAACCAACGAACCGTCCTACGTGCCGCATGTTGCGGAGAAGCTGGCCGTGCTTCATGGACGGGAGGTTACCGAGATAGCAGCTGCAACGACAGACAATTTCTATCGTTTATTCAATGTGTTACGTCATATATCTAAAGTAACTTAGAGGACGTTCAGATTGAATGAACAAAGAGACGGCCTGCTGCCGACACGACCTGAGAAATCACTTGAAGTCGCGCGCGGAGAGTCGATAGAGGACGTGGCGCCGCAATGGGTGTCCGAGGGGAACCCGCGGATGATCAAAGTCCTCACTTGCGCGACGTCGCATGCCCAGCCGCTCCATTACCCGGCGCGAACGCCAGTTCGCCACCGCCGTGAACGAGACGATCTCATCCAGTCCGGCCGTACTGAAGCCGAGGCCGACCGCCAGGCGGGCGGCCTCGGTGGCGTAGCCCTTGCCCCAGTAAGCCGCGGCCACGCGCCAGCCGATTTCAACGCAGGGAGTGAAGGGCGCCTCGAATGACACCGGAGTAAGTCCGACGAAACCGACGCAGGTCCCGTCGATGTCGAGACACCATGCTCCCCATCCCCGGCTCTCGAGTCCCTGCTGCAATCGTTCCATCATCGCGTTGCTGTCGACCGCGCGTGAGGGGAGACGTGAAATGCTCCATCACGACCGGGTCGCCGTTCATTGCTGCGAATGGCTCCGCATCACGCGGCTCCCAGCCACGCAGGAGGACCCGCTCGCCACGCAAGACAATGATGTCCATCAGTTCAGTATGCCGACGATCGCGGCGGTCAGACAGGTCGCCAGGAGTCCGGCGAAGATCGACTTCAAGCCGAGTTCGGCCAGTTCGGCGCGTCGTTCCGCCGGCAGCAGCGCCGACAGGCCGCCGAGCATGATGCCGAGGCTGCCGAAGTTCGCGAACCCGCACAAGGCGTAGGTGAGCAGCAGGCGGCTGCGCTCGGACAATGCATCGGCCGGCAGCCGAGCCATGTCGACATACGCAATGAGCTCGTTCAGCACGGTCTTCTTGCCGAGAAGGGCACCCGCGGTCATCGCCTCGGAGGCGGGTACGCCGATGAGCCATGCCAGCGGCGCAAAGAGCCACCCGAACACGCGTTCGAGCGTCAGCGGCGCGCCCTGGAAGTCCGGCAATGCACCGAGCAGCGCATTGGCCAGTGCCACGAGCGCGACGAACACGACCAGCATGGCAACGATGTTCAGCAACAGTTGCAGTCCCTCGAGCGTTCCCCGTGTCAGCGCGGCGACGGCGTTGGCGTCCTCGCGCCGCAGCGTTACGCGGGCATCGTCGGTCAGCCGTGGCGGCACCATGATCGCCGCGACGACGATGGCCATGGGAGTGGCAACGATCGACGCGACCAGCAGGTGGCCGAACACATTCGGAACCACCGGATTCAGCAACGTCGCATAGAGCACGAGCACCGTGCCGGCAATGGTGGCCATGCCGCAGTTCATCACGATGAAGAGCTCGCCACGCGAGAGGCGGCCCAGGTAGGGCGCGATCACCAGAGGAGCTTCGACCATGCCAACGAAGACGTTCGCTGCGGCTGAAACTCCTACGGATCCTCCGATGCCCATGGTCCGTTGCAGCAGCCAGGCAAAGGCACGGACCAGCAACGGCAGCACGCCCCAGTGAAACAGCAGCGCCGACAGCGCCGCCACCAGCAGCACCAGAGGCAGTGCGCGAAAGGCCAGCACGAAGTTCGAGCTCGCCTGCGTCACCGCAAACGGTGGCTCGGCGCCCCCCAGATACCCAAAGACGAAGCCCGTTCCGGCCTGCAGCGCCTGCTCGAAGACAGCGAGCGCGGAATTCAGGCTCGCCAGGGCTGCCGCAAGCACAGGAATCTTGAGCAGCGCGGCCGCGAGCGCGAACGCCAGCAGCAGGCCACTGACGATGATTCGCCACGGGATCAACCGGCGCTGCTCGGACACGATCCAGGCCACGGCCAGCATCACAACCAGGCCGAATGCGCTCTGCAGGCTCTGCATTCCGCTCCCTCCCCGGAGCCCCGACATTGGAGCACAGGCTCGATCCTGCCGCAGTAAGCTTGAAATTCGTTCATTGCCGGGTTGCCTATGAGTCCCTCGGAATTGCCGGCCGCCCTCCACGGCGTGTTCCAGCGACAGCGCGCCAGCTACGACGCCGCGCCCTTTCCCGAATGGGAAGTGCGGCGCGATCGCCTGCGGCGCCTGCAGCGCCTGATCAGCGACAACGAGCGCGACATCGAGGCGACCATCAGTGCCGACTTCGGAACTCGTCCGCAGATGGAGACGCAGATTGCCGAGGTCTTTCCGAGCCTGGCGGAGATTCGCGACGCGCTGCGCAACGGACCGCGGTGGATGAAGCCGCGTGGAGCCTGGGTATCGAAGTGGTTTCTTCCGGCACGTGCGCATGTGATGCCGCGCCCTCTCGGCGTGGTCGGCGTCATCGTGCCGTGGAACTATCCGCTGTTCATGGCTGCGGGCCCGCTCGCGGGTGCGCTGGCTGCGGGCAACCGCGCCATGGTCAAGATGTCGGAGTACACGCCGGCCTTCTCACAGTTGTTCGCTGATCTCGTTGCCAAGGCTTTCGAGCCGGAGGAACTCGCCGTCGTCACCGGTGGTCCGGACGTTGCGGCCCAGTTTTCTGCGCTGCCCTTCGACCACGTGCTGTTCACGGGCTCCACGGTCGTCGGCCGACAGGTGATGGCGGCGGCTGCGCAGAACCTGACCCCGGTCACCCTGGAACTCGGCGGCAAGTCTCCGGCCGTCGTCGCGCCCGGCTATCCGATCGAACGTGCCGCACAACGCGTGCTCGCAGGAAAGCTGCTGAACGCGGGGCAGACCTGCATCGCGCCCGACTACGTGCTGGTGCCGCGGCAAAGCGTGGCCGAATTCGTCGCCGCCACGCGTGACCAGGCACGGCGCATGTATCCGCGCGGGATCAACGATCCGGACTATTGCAGCGTCGTCAACCAGAGGCACTACGGCCGCCTTGTCGGCTATCTTGAAGAGGCGGTCGCGGCCGGAGTCGTGGTTCACACGTTGTTCGACGGACCCGACCGCAACGACGAAGTGCATCGGCTCGCGCCATCCGTGCTCGTCGATCCGCCGAGCACGCTCGATGTGATGCGCAGCGAGATCTTCGGCCCCTTGTTGCCGGTCATCGGCTACGACACTGTCGACCAGGCGGTGGCCTTCGTGAACGCGCAACCGCGCCCGCTCGCGCTGTACTGGTTCGACAACGACCGCAAGCGCGTCAATCGGGCCCTCAAGCAGACCCATGTCGGCGGAGTGTGCGTCAACGAGACGCTGATGCACGTGGCCCAGGGCGAGCTGCCGTTCGGCGGCGTCGGGCCCTCGGGCATGGGGCATTACCACGGACAGTGGGGCTTTGACACCTTCAGCAAGCTGACGCCGGTGTTCCGGCAGTCGGGTCTCAACGGCATGAACCTGTTCATGCCGCCGTACCGTCCCCATGTCGAAAAGCTGCTGCGGCTGATGAAGCGCTTCTAGTCGAATCCGCGACCGAACTACGCGAGAGCGGCCAGAGGAATCACGTCGACCGGATCCCCGGCCTGTACCTCGGCCTGCGGCCCGATCGCGATCAGGACATCCGCTTCGCTCAAGCTGCGCAGCATGAAGGAGGCCTGCTGCGCCATCGGCTCGACCGCAAGTCCGCCGTATCGATGCACAAAGCGCCCCCGGCGCCAGTCGACGCGACCGGCCCGCGTGCGGGCGTCGATCGCCAGCGGCAACTGCAGCGAAAGCGGGGCTTCGAGTGCAGTCCCGCCGAGCAGGGCCAGCAGGGGGGCGACGACGATCTGGTACATGACGTAGGCGGCAATGCTGTTGCCCGGCAGACCGAACAGCCACAGGCTGCGGCCGCCGGAGGTCAGCCGACCGAATGCAACGCCGCGGCCGGGCCGGATCGCCAGCGGAACGAATTCCAGACCGGGATAGCGGCGCACGATGTCGGCGTCGCCCTGGGCCACTCCACCGCTCGACACCACTGCATCGACCTGCTTCTGCGCGGCCGCGTTCAGCGCCTCGGCCAGCGCGTCGGCATGGTCCGCGACGATGCCGAGGTCGACGGCCTGATACCCGGCAGACTCGAGCGCTGCCAGCAGCATCGGCCGGTTGCCGTCGTACTGTCCTCCCGGGCCTCGTCCATCGGGCGCATCGTGCAGTTCATCGCCAGTCGAAAGCACACCAACACGCAGTCTGCGCACGACCGTCAGTTCGGCGGACCCGGCGGCCGCCGCGAGGCCGAGGTCATAGTCACGCAATCGGCGCCCGCGCGCGAGAACAAGGGCGCCGCTTTGAAGGTGTTGACCGCGTCGTCGAACGTGAGTAGCGGCCGGCACGCTGGACAGGATGTCCACCTGGTCGCCGCGGACCTGAACGTTCTCCTGTGCGACGACGGCATCAGCGCCGGCGGGCATGGCCGCGCCCGTCATGATGCGGACCGCCTCCGCCGGCAAAACCTGGCCTTCAAATGGATGTCCGGCGAGCGCGCGGCCCGCGACACGTAGCGTCGAAGGTCCGGTGCAGTCGATCGAGCGCACCGCATATCCGTCCATCGCCGCGTTGTCGAACGGGGGCAGGTCGAGCGTCGCCATGACGTCCATGCCGAGCACGCGGCGGAGCGCTGCGCCGGTGGGGCACTGCTCGAGTTCACTGATCGGTACGACGGACTGGCTCAGTCGGGCACGTGCCGTCGCTGCGTCGAGTTCCGGCCCGCTCATCGCGTGAGAGTCAAACCACTGTAGCGGTCGTGCGCGGCCTGCGGCATCGAACTCAGCCGCCGATGTAGGACATCTCGACCTTCGGACGTTGCGCAGTCGCCTCGGAGCGCAGCTCGGAATAGCGATCACCACGCTGTTGCCAGATCTGCGCGATCGTTGCGGACAGCGCTGGATCCTCGACCGCAGGCAGATCCGGTGCCCCGCGCAGCAGACGGCGCAGGTCATAGCCGCGGTCGGCGAACAGGCACAGGTACAGCATGCCTTCGGTCGAAAGCCTCGCCCGCGTGCAGCTGCGGCAGAACGCCTGCGTCACGCTCGAGATCACGCCCACTTCACCGCTGCCGTCCCGATACCGCCAGCGCTCGGCGACCTCGCCCGGATAGTTCGGATCGATCGCCTCCACCGGAGCCACTTCACGATCGATGCGCTCGATCACCGTCGCGGAAGGCACCACGTCATCCATGCGCCAGCCGTTGGAGCTGCCGACATCCATGAACTCGATGAAGCGGACGATGTGACCGGTGCCGCGAAAGTGCCGCGCCATTGCAACGACTTCCTGGTCGTTGACGCCACGCTTCACGACCATGTTGATCTTGACCGGGCCAAGTCCGGCCGCGGCCGCGGCATCGATCCCGGCAAGCACGTCGGAGACCGGAAACTCGACATCATTCATGCGCTTGAAGACCGCGTCGTCAAGCCCGTCCAGCGACACTGTGACTCGCCTCAGACCGGCATCGGCCAGGATGCGCGCCTTGCGAGCGAGCAGGGAGCCATTCGTGGTGAGTGCGATATCGAGTGGACGCCCGTCGCGCGTGGTCAGCCGCGCCAGCATCTCGACCAGTCGGTGCAGGTCCTTGCGCAGCAGCGGCTCGCCTCCGGTCAGCCGCACCTTCTCGACGCCGTTGCTGACGAAGGCGCGCGTCAGTCGCGTGATCTCCTCGAAACTCAGCAGCTCCGCATGCGGCAGAAAACGGTAGTCGCGATCGAAGATCTCCTTCGGCATGCAATAGGTACAGCGGAAGTTGCAGCGATCCGTGACCGAGATCCGCAGGTCGCGCAGCGGTCGCGTCAACCGGTCAACGACCTGGCCATCCGCCGCCACATTGCTGCCGGCGAGCGGAACGGGCAGCCGCGCCGCACGCAGGTCAAGCAACTGGATGATGCGATCGGTCATGCGTCGGATGTTACCGGCGCGGGCAGACAAGCCATGGCGCAGTGCGGCACGTTTCCGAGGAGACGTGCCGCACGTTCGACTCTTACGACGAGCGGCCCTGCGTCAGGCGCGTTTCAACCTGCACCAGGGGACCGGAGTCGAGAGGCGGCAGGACAGGGCGTTCACGTGGTACCCGTGGTGCGCGTGGCTCGGTGGCCATGCGGGCGCGAGTGTGCTCGAGCTTGGCGGGCTCGGTCTGCACCAGTGTCAGGCCGGCCAACTGCAGCACGGACTCGAGGTGTTCCACCGGCATGGGCGCTACCGCGGCAACCGGCAGGGAGAACGTTGTCGGCACCACGATCAACTGCGGTGTGACTGCGGCAACTTCGTGATGTGCCACTGCGGCGGCCTCGCGCGGTCTTTCCCTGTTCGGCGGGCTCAGACGCGATCGACCGGTCCTCGACCGACGTCATCGTCGTTTCCGGTCGCGCGATTGCGCTGCCATTGCCGGCCGGCACTGCAATGGCTGTGCTGGGCATGATGGCTTCCTCGACTGACTCGGGCACCATGTGCGCCGCTTCTGCGAGGTCTTCATCAACGTCGCGTTCCGAAACCGCGACACCGGACGTTGCCTCGCCTTCGCCACCACGGCCACCACGGCCGCGGCGACGCCGGCGCCGCTTGCCACGATGCTCATCCGAGGTTGCGTCGGCAGTGGCCGCATCGGGTGTGACCAAAGAGGCGCTCGCAGGGACCAGATTGATTTCAGCGACTGCACCGGCCGCAGCGATCGGGGCGACCGTGACGTCCTCGAGAGGCACTGGCTTGGGCTTGCGCTCTCCCCGCCGCTCCTGTGGCCTGCGACCGTCGCGCTCGGGTTGCTGGCGTGCCGTTGCGGTCTCGTCGCGCGCCGGCCGTGCCTCGCGCTCGGCTCGACCGCCTTCGCTGCCCTGCCGCTCCGTGCGCTTGTCGCCGCGGTGCGCGTCCTTGCGTTCGCCACGCTTGTCGTCGCGCCGGCCATCACGTCGATCCCGATCATGGCCGCGACGCCGCTCGCCTCGGGACTCGGCTTCGCGCGGAGGCCGCGGTGCGGCGGGGGGTGGCTTGACTGTGGTCGGTCTGGCCTCGGCTGCCGGCTCACCGGCGAAGAAGGCGACGATGCGACCCCACAGACCTCGGTGCGGCCGCTCATCCGCACGGAGTGCAGGAACGGCTGCCGGCACCGGGGGCGCGACGATGGGCGCTGGGGTTTCGGGCACGATGCCCTTGACCACGGCCTCCTGCTTCGGGCGTGCGCGCTCTTCCTCAACCTTGCCGCGCGTGTAGGGTGTGTCCGTGCTGGGCGCTAGTTCGGCGGCCCGCTCGAAGCTGGCCTTGACATCGTCCAGCCGCGGATCATCGTGACGCAGGCGCTCGACGTGATAGTGCGGCGTGTCGAGGAACTTGTTGGGGATCAGCACGATCGAGACCCGCAGTCGCGCTTCAAGCTTGGCGATGTCGCCGCGCTTTTCATTGAGCAGGAAGGCCGCGACCTCGACCGGCACCTGGGCATGCACGGCGGCCGTGCTTTCCTTCATCGCTTCTTCCTGCAGAATGCGCAGGATGTGCAGCGCGGAGCTCTCCGTGTCGCGGATCACGCCGACACCGTTGCAGCGCGGACAGGTGACGTGGCTGCCTTCGTTCAGTGCCGGGCGCAGCCGCTGGCGCGACAGCTCCATCAGCCCGAAGCGCGAGATCTTGCCCATCTGCACGCGGGCCCGGTCGTAGTGCAGTGCGTCCTTCAGTCGGTTCTCGACCGCCTTCTGGTTCTTCGACTCCTCCATGTCGATGAAGTCGATGACGATCAGTCCGCCCAGGTCGCGCAGGCGCAGCTGGCGCGCGACTTCGTCGGCTGCTTCGAGATTCGTGCGAGTCGCCGTTTCCTCGATGTCCGAGCCCTTGGTGGCGCGGGCCGAGTTGACGTCGACCGCCACCAGCGCCTCGGTGTGATCGACGACGATCGCGCCGCCGGAGGGCAGGGGGACCTGCCGCGAATACGCGGTCTCGATCTGATGCTCGATCTGGAAACGCGAGAAAAGCGGAACGTCGTCTTTGTATCGCTTGACTCTCGATACGTTGTCCGGCATCACGTGCGCCATGAACTGGCGCGCCTGCTCGTAGATGTCGTCGGTGTCGACCAGGATCTCGCCGATCTCCGGATGGAAGTAATCGCGGATCGCGCGGATGACGAGATTCGACTCTTCGACAATCAGGAAGGGCGCAGGATTGGCCCGTTTGAGTCGCTGGCCGTCGGAACCATTCTGGCTATCCACATACGTCGTCACCTTCTTGCCGGGATTGGCGGGATCGTCGACCGACAGTTCGTACTGCGGCTTGGCGGCGCCTTCGACCGCATGCCACAGCTTCAGGAGGTAGTTCAGGTCCCACTGGAGCTCCTCGGCCGTGCGGCCGATGCCCGCGGTGCGCGCGATGATCGACATGCCCGCCGGAAGCTCGAGCTTGTCCATGGTGTCGCGCAGTTCCTGGCGATCCTCACCCTCGATACGACGCGAGACACCACCGCCGCGAGGGTTGTTCGGCATCAGCACGAGGTAGCGGCCCGCCAGCGAGATGAAGGTGGTGAGTGCGGCGCCTTTGTTGCCGCGTTCTTCCTTCTCGATCTGGACCAGCAGTTCCTGGCCCTCGCGCAGCGCCTCCTTGATGCTGGCGCTGCGGACGTCGACGCCTTCGCGGAAATAGGATCGGGAGACTTCCTTGAACGGCAGGAAGCCGTGGCGTTCCTCACCGTAGTCGACGAAACACGCCTCGAGGCTGGGCTCGACCCGCGTGATCACGCCTTTGTAGATGTTCGACTTCCGCTGCTCGCGGCCCGCGGTCTCGATGTCGATGTCGACCAGCCGTTGGCCGTCGACGATGCCCACGCGCAGTTCCTCTGCATGCGTGGCGTTGAAGAGCATGCGTTTCATCAGCACTCCTTGCGCCTTCTCAGGGGCGCTTCAAGGTGCCGGAACGGACGGGCGCGAGGGCCCCGAGATCAGGTGGTGCGGTCGACGCAGCGACGCACAGCAACGACCGCGCAAGGCGGTCTTACGGATTCCTGGCCGACTGCGCGCGCCGTCCTGGCCGCGCCGATTTCGGGCGACCTGTGCGGGAGGGAAGGCACAGTAGGCATGACTTGCAGGGCTCCGAAGCTCTGTTCTCGGGATCTCACGGCGCATTGCGCCGCGCTCAATTCCACACGTTCATTCCGGCGAGGACCCGCAAAACGCGGGCCCGCGCAGTCGGCGAAGGCCGCCGCAGCCGCCTTGCGGCGGCCTCACTGCGAATTCAAAGAGGCATCTTTGCCTCGAAAACCTGCGTGACAGTTCATCCCGCAGGCGCCATTGCATTGAATCGTGGCCTGCAGGCACCGCGGAGCGATGCCTGCCAACGCTACAATTCTTCGCATGTGAGGATTTCCGGTCGGCGAACCGGAGTCCGCCTTGCTCTCCCAGGCGCGCCACAGGGGCGCCCACCGGAGCCGCAGGGGCCCCGGGGTCCTCCGGGAGTCCCGAAAAACCTCGACGGCTCAAGTATATGCAAGATGGGCGCTGCCCGTAAAACCGGAAAGCGGCAGGAAGCCGGCGCACCGCTGGGGCAAGAGCCCGTGGGCGTCGCGGCCGATCGCGTGAGTCACGTGCGCGTCAGCGCCGATTACGCCGGCCAGCGCCTCGACAACTTTCTGATCCGCCTGGCCAAGGGCGTTCCGAAAAGCCATGTGTACCGGATCGTCCGAAGTGGCGAGGTGCGCGTGAACAAGGGGCGCGTAGCGGCCGACTACCGCGTTCAGGAAGGCGATGACATCCGCGTGCCGCCGTTGCGGACTGCGCAGCCGGGGGACGCACCGCGACCGGCCGTGGCCCCGGCGCTGATGCCGCCGATTCTTTACGAAGACGACGATCTGGTCGTGATCGACAAGCCGGCCGGCGTCGCCGCTCATGGCGGCAGCGGTATCGCGCACGGGATCATCGAGCGTGTGCGCGCTGCACGTCCGAACCAGACCTTCCTGGAACTCGCACATCGCCTGGATCGCGAAACCTCCGGCATCCTGATGCTGGCGAAGTCCCGACGCGCCTTGCTGTCACTGCACGAGCAGTTGCGCGAAGGACACGTCGACAAGCGCTACCTCGTGCTGGTGGCCGGTGACTGGGTCAACGATCGCCAGCATGTCCGGCTCGCACTGACGAAGTACGTGAACCAGGGCGGAGAACGTCGCGTCGCGGTCGACCCGGAGGGCATGGCGTCGCACACGATATTCAAGCTCAAGGAGCGGCTCGACGGATTTTCACTGCTGGAGGCGGAGCTGAAGACGGGACGCACCCACCAGATTCGGGTCCATCTGTCGCATCTGGGATTCCCGATCGTCGGCGACGACAAGTACGGTGACTTCGACCTCAACCGCCGCATGGCGCGCGGCGAGTTCGGCGCACGATTCGGACGCATGTTCCTTCATGCCTGCGCAACGCGCCTGGCTCATCCTGTCTCCGGGGAGCCGCTCGCGCTGCTGGCAGCGCTACCGCCCGATTGCAGCGTCATCCTGAAGGCACTGAAGTCCCGGCACCATGCCACGGCCGTTTGATCTGGTGGTTTTCGACTGGGATGGCACCGTGGTCGACTCGACTGCGATGATCGCTCGTTCCATCCAGAAAGCCGCTGCGGACCTCGACCTGGTCGTTCCTTCGCTTGAGCAGGCCAGCCATGTGATCGGGCTTGGCCTGAAGGACGCATTGGCCGGCGCGGTACCCGACCTGGCAACGAACCGGATTGACGAATTCAGCGACCGCTATCGACACCATTACTTTGCCGGTGAGCCGGACATTGTCCTTTTCGACGGCATACGTGAACTGCTGGTCGTACTCGCGGAAAGCGGCACCCGGCTGGCCGTGGCCACCGGCAAGAGCCGTCGCGGACTCGACCGGGCGTTCGACGCGACCGGACTGCGACTGTTTTTCGCATCGTCACGCTGCGCGGACGAGACGAATCCGAAGCCGCATCCGGCGATGCTCCTCGAACTCACGGAAGAGCTTGCCGTGCCTCCTGACCGAACCGTGATGATCGGCGACACGACGCACGATCTCGCGATGGCGCGGTCGGCGGGTACCGCGTCCATAGGGGTCACCTATGGCGCCCACCCGCGCGAACAGCTGGCCTCGTACGAACCGCTGGGACTCGCCGCGTCGGTCGAGGAATTGCGCCGATGGCTGCTGGCGACGCGCTGATTCCGATCTGCTCGTCGGAAACGCTGCAGGATGGCGCGCGTGGCGTGCGTTTCGAAGTCATGTTTCGTGGCGAGCGGACCCCCGCCTTTGTCGTACGACATCGGGGGAAGGCGGTGGCGTACCTCAATCGGTGCGCGCATGTTTCGATGGAACTCGACTGGCAGCCGGGCGAATTCTTCGAGCCCGACGCAGAGTTCCTGATGTGCGCGACGCATGGGGCTCTCTACGACCCGGCCACCGGCGCGTGTCGCGGCGGCGCGTGTGCCGGACACGGTGGCCTTCGACCCCTCACGGTCGTCGAGAGTGCGGCGTCGGTCTGCTGGGAGCCGGACCATCACGCCCGTCCCTTGGAGGAGGGCCTTTAGGCGAGCAGCAGGAACACGGTCGGGCGTCGCTCCACCGGCGGCCGCTGGGACCGCTTCCATTCAGCGATCGTGCGGGTCTGCACAAACTCTGACGGACCGGTCAGATCCGCCGCGACCGACAGCCGTGTGTCCGATGCGCATGAAGTCATGATGGCATCGAACATCGCGGCGCTGCGATAGGGCGTCTCGATGAAGAGCTGAGTCTCTCCGGCACGCGAGTCGCGCTCCAGTGCGACCAGGCGCCGGCTCCGATCGACGGCGGGAACCGGCAGGTAGCCGTGAAAACGGAACTGCTGGCCATTCAGTCCCGACGCCATCAGAGCGAGCAGCAGCGACGACGGACCTACCAATGGTTGCACGCGCAGTCCCCGCTGATGGGCAGCGGCAACGATTTCCGCGCCAGGATCAGCCACAGCCGGGCATCCGGCTTCGGAGACCAGCGCGCCGTCACGACCGGCAAGCAGTGGTTCGAGCCAGGCGGGGATGTCACCGACGGGTGGCTCATGGCCAATCTCGACGATCTGCAGGTCGCGCAGGGGTTGCGGATGACCGATCGCCTTGAGGAAAGCACGGGCCGACTTGGCGTTCTCGGCCAGAAAATAGGTCAGGCGCTGGGCGATCGCGATGACCTGGGCCGGCAATACCGACAGCTCCGAGCCGTCGGCGATCGGGCAGGGCAGCAGGTAGAGCGTCGCCACGACTCAACGCACCGGCAGCACCGCAATGCCCACGTCCACCAGCATGGCGGAGAGCCGAATCAGCGGAAGCCCGATCAGCGCGGTCGGGTCATCTGACCGCACGCGATCCACCAGTGCGATGCCGAGGGATTCGATCTTCGCGGCACCCGCGCAGTCGTACGGCTGATCGGCGCGCAGATAACTTTCGAGCGCCACACGCGGCAAGGAACGCATCGTCACGAACGTCGGAACAGTGTCGACCTGCATCGCCTCGGGGTCGGGACCCGCGACCGCCACGGCCGTATGAAACACCACCTCGCGCCCCTGCATCAGTTCGAGTTGCGCCAGTGCGGCCTCGTGCTGGTGCGGCTTGCCGAGGGCTCTGCCGTCCAGCTCTGCAACCTGGTCGGAACCAATGACGATCGCTCCCGGGTGACGCGCATGCACCTCGCGCGCCTTTGCGACAGCCAGTCGAAGCGCTGTCGCGCCTGGCGCTTCGCCATCGCGCGGCGACTCATCGACCTGTGGGGCGGCCACGTCGAATGTCAGCCGAAGCCGCCCGAGCAACTCGCGGCGATAGCGCGATGTCGAGGCGAGTACGATGCGCGGCGAGTCCATGGCGCGCGCAGTGTAGCCGCGCGTTGCAGGGTTCTCGACTCCAAGATTCGCTTCATGACCCCGCGTTCGCATCCATACATCGATGCATTCGAGCTGGCCCGTGACCGGGCCACGATCGAAGGCAGTTTTCAGCTGGCAACGCTGCCGCGGCTCGCCGCGGCGCTCGCACGTCCGGAAGGAGAGCTTCGCTACCAGATTCGGGGCCAACTGGACGAGCTGGGACGGCCCGGGGCCTGCATGACTCTGGAGGGCGATCTGTTGCTCGAGTGTCAGCGATGCAGCAAGCCCTTCAGCTTCCGACTCGAGCGCGAAGCGCACTTCCGGTTCGTCGACAGCGAGGGTGAACTGAATGCCTTGCCGATCGAGGACGATGAGGTCGACGTCATCGTTGGCGCACGCCGGATGGATGTGTCGACCTGGATCGAGGACGAGGCCATCCTGTCGCTGCCATTGATCGCGCGTCACGAATGGGAAGACGTGGCGTGCAGTCCCGCGGCTGAGGTGGGGACGACAGTGGAACCCAGCGCAGACTCCACCGGGCGTGAGCACCCGTTCGCGGTGCTTGCCGGCCTGAAGCCGGGTTCGAAGGCGAGCTAGGCTGAAGTTTTCCCCTAGTGCGCTGGGTCGGGTACAATTTCCTGTTTTCTTTCGTGGGGTTAGCCATGGCTGTCCAACAGAACAAGAAGTCGTCGTCGAAACGCGGAACCCATCGCGCGCACGACTTTCTGACGAACCCGCCGACGGCGATCGAGCCGACGACAGGCGAAGTACATCGCCGTCATCACATCAGCCCGAACGGTGTCTATCGCGGCAAAAAGGTCCTCCAGACCAAGAACGACGAGTAAGCTTTCTCGATCAGCCACCTGATCGGTCCAGCCGTCGTGCGCGTGCCTTCGCGCGTCGATCACAACTTCCGCATTACCTGTTCACGGCGCACTGCGTGCGCCGTGAAATCGTTTGCGCGGTGAACATCCGTATCGCCATCGACTGCATGGGCGGAGATCATGGGATCTCCGTGACCGTTCCTGCGGCCCTCCACTTCATCGCGGAAGAGCCGGGGGCCACGCTGCTGCTGGTCGGCCGCAGCGCCGAGATCGAGCGCGCAATTGGTGTTACCTCGAAGGGGACTGCCTCCCGGCGCATCGAGGTCGTGCATGCCGACGAAGTCGTCGAGATGCACGATGCGCCGGCAGTCGCGCTCCGGAGCAAACGCAACTCGTCGATGCGCGTCGCCATCAACCTGATCAAGGAAGGGCGAGCCGATGTCGTCGTGAGCGCCGGCAACACGGGCGCGCTGATGGCCATCTCGAGGTTCGTGCTGAAGACACTCGATGGCATCGACCGTCCGGCGATCGCCGGCGTGATCCCGAACCGCGGCGGCGGGGGGACGACGATGCTGGACCTGGGCGCGAACGTCGACTGCGGCCCCGATCACCTGCTGCAGTTCGCCGTGCTGGGCTCGGCCCTCGTTGCCGCCGTCGAGGAGAAGGAACGTCCGACCGTTGGCCTCCTCAACATCGGCGAGGAGATGATCAAGGGCAACGAGATCGTCAAGCAGACTGCCGAACTGCTGCGTGCGAGTCCGCTCAATTTCTTTGGCAATGTCGAGGGCAACGACATCTACAAGGGCACGACCGATGTCGTTGTCTGCGACGGCTTTGTCGGCAACGTCGCGCTGAAGTCCTCGGAGGGCCTGGCGCACATGCTCGGCGACTTCATGCGCGAGGAATTCAAGCGGGATCCGCTCTCGAAGCTGATGGCGCTGGCCGCCTATCCCGTGCTCAACCGTTTCCGGCGGCGCGTCGATCCGCGCCGCTACAACGGCGCGAGCCTGCTGGGGTTGCGGGGGTTGGTGCTGAAGAGCCATGGCTCGGCCGATCGTCTCGGATTCGCGTGCGCGTTGCGTCGCGGGTTCGAGGAGGCGCGCCACCGCGTCCTGGAGCGCACGGTGGCCGCCATGCAGCCATTTGTTGTGCAACTCGAGCAGATGCACGGAAATCGACCCGAAGCGGCTGAGACCGACGCATGATGGCGGCGCAGATGCCAAGGACGACACGGTGAGCGCGCGAACCGACAATTCGGCGCAGAAACTTCGCCATGCACGCATCATCGGCACGGGGTCCGCGTTGCCGGAGCGCGTGGTGACCAACTCGGAGCTTGCCCGCGAGCTTGCCGGACGGGGCGTCGAGACATCGGATGAATGGATCGTGGCGCGCACCGGCATTCGCCAGCGCTACATCGCAGAAGCCGGCGTCACGTCAGCAGAGCTTGGAACGCAGGCCGCACGCGCTGCGCTTGCAATGGCCGATGCACCGGTAGAGACAGTCGACCTGATCATTGTGGCGACGTCGACGCCGGACCAGATATTCCCCAGCGCGGCATGCCTGATCCAGGCGCGGCTGGGTCATCCGGGCTGTGCCGCGTTCGATGTCCAGGCGGTCTGCAGCGGATTCATCTATGCACTCACGGTGGCCGAGGCCATGCTGGAGTCAGGCAAACACCGCCGGGCGCTGGTGATCGGTACCGAGATCTTTTCGCGCATTCTCGACTGGAACGATCGCACGACCTGCGTACTGTTTGGTGATGGCGCCGGGGCGGTCCTGCTCGAGGCTGCCGACCGACCCGGCATCCTGGCCAGCGAACTGCGCGCGGACGGCAGTCAGGCCGGCATCCTCTGCGCGGCCGGGCGAGTCAGCCACGGCGCCGTACAGGGGCATCCGTTTCTCACGATGGACGGCCCGGCGGTCTTCAAGCTTGCCGTTTCAAGCCTGGGGTCGTCGGCGGTCGATGTCCTGTCGGCGGCAGGCATGGCAACGGATCAGCTCGACTGGTTGATCCCGCACCAGGCGAACATCCGGATCATGAACGCCATTGCGCGCCGCCTCGGACTGCCCGAATCCAAGATGATCGTTACGGTCGATCAGCACGGCAATACGTCGGCAGCGTCGGTGCCGCTGGCGCTCGATGCCGCCGTCCGTGACGGTCGCATCCGCAGCGGCCACCACGTGCTGCTGCAGGGTGTTGGCGGAGGGTTCACGTGGGGTTCGGTGCTGCTGAGATGGTGATGCTGAAATGGTGATGAATTGAAGCTTGCATTCGTCTTTCCAGGCCAGGGTTCTCAGTCCGTCGGGATGCTGTCCAGCTTTTCGGATCGCCCGGCCGTCAGCTCGGTGATCGATCGTGCTTCGGCGGCGCTGAAGCAGGACATGCGATCACTGATAGAAGACGGGCCCGCCGAAGACCTGAACCTGACAGTCAATACTCAACCCGCCATGCTGGTGGCGGGTTTTGCCATGTACGAGGCCTGGCGCGCTGCCGGAGGTGCCGAGCCGGTGCTGATGGCAGGCCACAGCCTGGGCGAGTACACAGCGTTGACTGCGGCGGGCGCATTGACGCTCGAGGACGCAGTGACGCTGGTCCGGTTCCGCGCCACCGCGATGCAGGAGGCCGTGCCGGTCGGCGTCGGAGCGATGGCCGCGATAATGGGGCTGTCGGATGACGACGTGCGGCGCGCCTGTGCCGAGAGCGCCGGCAGCGAAGTCGTCGAACCCGTGAACTTCAATGCCCCGGCGCAGGTCGTCATTGCAGGCCACAAGGCCGCGGTGGAACGCGCCTGCGATGCTGCCAAGCGGCTCGGCGCCAAGCGCGCATTGATCCTGCCCGTATCGGCACCGTTCCACTCTTCGCTGATGCAACCGGCGGCGACGCGCCTGCGTGAGTTCCTGATGTCGGTGCACCTGGTCTCGCCGGCGGTGCCGGTCGTGAACAACGTCGATGTCGCCCGCGAATCCGAGCCGGCGCGTATCGTCGATGCTCTGGCACGGCAGGCCGCAAGCCCGGTGCGTTGGGTCGAGACGATCCAGTCACTGACAGCGCAGGGCATCACCCATGTCATCGAGTGCGGACCCGGAAAGGTGCTCGCCGGACTCACGCGGCGCATCGCGCCGACGCTGGAGAGTCTCGCGATCCACGACGATTCGAGCCTCGACGCCGCACTCGCGACGATGGCCAACCCTGGAGCCTCGGCCGAATGAACGTGTTTCAGTCGCAATGCCTGAGTGACGAGGTGGCGCTCGTCACCGGTGCATCGCGCGGCATCGGAAGAGCGATCGCCGAGCAGCTTGCACGCGCCGGTGCGGTGGTGATCGGAACCGCCACGACCGCCGCCGGCGCTGCCGGAATTGCGGAGCGCCTGGCGGAACTGGGTGCACGCGGACGAGGCGCAGTATTTGACGTGCGCGACGCCGCCGCCACCGATACGCTGGTCGACGGCATCGCGAAGGAATACGGCAAGCTGTCGCTGCTCGTGAACAATGCCGGCATCACGCGTGACACGCTGGCCATGCGCATGAAGGACGATGACTGGAGCGCGGTGCTGGATACCAATCTGTCGGGCGTATTCCGGCTGTCGCGGGCAGTCATGCGCGGAATGATGAAGGGCAGGCACGGTCGCATCATCAACATCACCTCGGTCGTGGGAGCGAGCGGCAATGCCGGCCAGGCCAACTACGCTGCGGCGAAGGCAGGTGTGGTCGGGCTTACCAAGGCGCTGGCACGCGAAGTCGGCAGCCGGGGCATCACGGTCAACTGCATTGCCCCCGGCTTCATAGACACCGACATGACGCGCGCCCTGAACGAGCAGCAGACTCAGGCGCTGCTGGGACAGATTCCGCTTGGCCGCCTTGGGCAGCCCGACGATATCGGTGCTGCCGTCGTGTTTCTCGCCTCACCGGCGGCGTCCTACATCACCGGTGTGACACTGCACGTCAATGGTGGCATGTACATGAACTGAGTGAACTCGTCGTGGCACGCAGCACAGGCTGTGCAGAGTGCCTCTGTTAGAATCCGCGCGCTTTTTTCGCCGGCCAAGAATAGGGCGGTGCGCACCGGCGGCAGTCATTGCGCAGATCGTGGCGCACCCCGAACACACATGAGGCAGGAGGAGTCGATGGAAAACATTGAACAACGCGTCAAGAAGATCGTCGCCGAGCAGCTCGGAGTCAACGAAGCCGATATCAAGAACGAATCGGCCTTCGTCGAAGACCTTGGTGCCGACTCGCTCGACACGGTCGAGCTCGTGATGGCGCTGGAGGACGAATTCGAGTGCGAGATTCCGGATGAGGAAGCCGAGAAGATCCGCACCGTGCAGCAGGCCGTCGACTACATCAACAGTCACCTCAAGAAGGCCTGAACGGGGCCGCTGGCAACAATCAGCAGGGGTTCGATGTCAGGCAAGCGTCGCGTCGTCGTCACCGGCCTGGGCGTTGTCAGCCCGCTTGGCAACGACGTGCCAAGCACTTGGACGGGGCTGCTCGAAGGCCGTTCGGGGATCGGGCCCATCACGCGCTTCGATGCGTCCGGCCTGAACTGCCGTATTGCGGGCGAGGTCAAGGGCTTCGACGTCACAACCGTGATGTCGGCCAAGGAAGCGCGCCACGTCGATTTGTTCATCCACTATGGTGTCGCCGCCTCGGCAGAGGCCCTGAAGGACAGCGGGCTCGAGATCAGCGATGCCAATCGCGATCGCATCGGTTGCGTGATCGGCTCGGGCATCGGCGGATTGCCGATGATCGAGGAGAACCACACGCAGCTGCTCAACCGCGGACCGCGCCGCGTATCGCCCTTTTTCGTTCCCGGCTCGATCATCAACATGATCGCCGGCACGCGTCTCGATCCGGCATGGCTTGCGTGGTCCGAACCTCGCGATCGTCAGCGCCTGCACGACCGGCCTGCATTCGATCGGCGATGCCGGTCGACTGATCGAGTACGGCGATGCAGACGTGATGGTGGCCGGCGGTGCCGAGGGCTCGACGTGTCCGCTCGGCGTCGGCGGCTTCGACAGCATGAAAGCCATGTCCACGCGCAATGACGATCCGACGACCGCCAGCCGGCCGTTCGACCGCGATCGTGACGGCTTCGTCCTGGCGGAGGGTGCCGGCATAGTCGTGCTGGAGGAGTACGAGCACGCGCGCCGGCGCGGCGCCCGCATCTACTGCGAGCTGGTCGGTTATGGCATGAGCGCAGACGCTCACCACATGACGGCACCCGACATGGACGGTCCGAGGCGCTGCATGCTGGCCGCCCTGAAGAACGCCGGCGTCAATGCCGACGAGGTCGACTATCTGAATGCGCACGGTACCTCGACGTCGCTGGGCGACATCAACGAGACCAAGGCCATCAAGTCAGCCCTCGGCGAGCGCGCCCGCGCCATCGTCGTCAATTCGACGAAGTCCATGACGGGTCATCTTCTGGGCGGTGCCGGTGGCATCGAGTCTGTGTTCACCGCGCTCGCGGTACATCACCAGGTATCGCCGCCGACGATCAATATCTTCAACCAGGATCCGGAGTGCGATCTCGACTATTGCGCGAACACCGCACGCGCAATGAAGATCGACGTCGCCCTCAAGAACTCGTTCGGTTTTGGCGGAACGAACGGGACCCTGGTCTTCAAGCGACATTGAGTGATCCTCGGCTGGACCGTCCTGCAGCCATCGGCGCGGGAACGGCGGCTCTGGCTCGCGGCCGTCGCAGCGACCGCGGCATCGGCCTGCGTGCTGGCGGTCGCGGCCCTGGTTGCCGATCCGCGCTATCCCGGACGCGTCTGGAGCGGCGCTCTCGTGTCGGCTGCGGCTTCTGTCTGGGCACTGGTACGTGCCCGCCCGTCGTCCGGCGGCAGGCGAGAGGTGAAGATCGATGCCGACGGTTCAATCTGGACGCGGATTCAAGCCGGGGTTTTCAGTTCCATCTCCGCTTCAGAGCACGAGTCGCGCTGTGTTTTCGCCGCCCCCTGGTTGATAACCTTGCGTTCTGGTGCCATGTTGATCGCTGTCTGGCCGGATTCACTGCCCTTGGATGCCTTTCGCCGCCTGCATGCCTGTGCGCGGTGGTCGGGTTCAGCGGACAAGGCAAAGCCGAAACCAGAACCCGGAAACCCGATCGACCCTTGATGACGACGATCCTTCCTGAACGGTGCGAAAGCGCCGAGACGACGGGCGAGCCCAATCCGACCGGCACGGCCCTGGCCGGCGGGGGCCCCCGTGTCTGATCGGGATATCGACCAGAAACTGGTTGAACGCGTTCAGCGCGGCGACAAGGCGGCGTTCGACCTGCTGGTCGTAAAGTACCAACGCAAGATCTTTCGGCTGCTTTCGCGGCTGATCCGCGATTCGGCCGAAGTCGAGGATGTCGCCCAGGAGGCGTTTATCAAGGCCTACCGGGCACTCCCCAATTTCCGCGGGGAAAGCGCTTTTTACACCTGGCTTTATCGCATTGCGATCAACACAGCGAAGAACTGGCTGGTATCCCAGGGCCGGCGGGCCCCGACCTCGACAGAGGCAGATATCGAAGAAGCGGAAACTTTTGACGACGGAGAGCACCTAAGAGACCTGAACACACCGGATGCAATGCTGCTGACCAAAGAGGTCGCTGGCGCGGTGAACCGGGCGATCGAGCGCTTGCCGGAGGATTTAAAGACGGCGATCGTGCTGCGCGAGCTCGAAGGGCTCAGCTATGAAGAGATTTCAGAGACCATGAATTGTCCGATCGGTACGGTCCGCTCGCGTATCTTCCGGGCACGGGAGGCGATCGCCGAGGAACTCCGGCCCGTTCTAAACACGACGAAAGACCAGCGGTGGTAGAGGAATCCATGAAGAAGGCAGCTGACCCGGCAGCTTCGCGCCCCGATGGCGAAGCACTGTCGAGCCTGATGGACGGGGAACTGGGCCCGGAAGAGGCGCGGTGCCTGCTCGACGCCTTGTGCGCCAACGCGCGACTGCGCGACGAATGGGTCGCATTTCATGTCGTCGCTGACGCCTTGCAGTCGACCGAGGTCGCGGCCACGCATTCATCGGCGTTCTGCGCCCGTATGACCGAGGCGATCGCGTGCGAGCCGGCGATCGTCGCGCCGCGCGCGCTGGCGCCCGTCCGTTCACCGTTGCGCCGCTATCTGGCTCCGGGACTCGCCGTGGCGGCCTCGGCGGCAGTGATCGGGTTCGTGGCAGTGCCGCTGATGCGGGCCCAGGACCCGGTGCCGGGGGTTCAGCAGGCGGCCGTGCAGGCACTTCCTGCCGCCTCTCCGGCATCGGCAGCGGAACAGACCGCACGCCGGGCCGCAGCCACGGTCGCCAATGCGCGGGCCTTCCAGGCCTATCTGGTGGCACATCGCGAGCTCACGACGGGCGCGGCACTGCCTCGCGCAACGCCCTATCTGCGCACCACGGGCGAACAGCCCGACGGCCGGTAATGCAGCAGGCCCGTCTTTCACCGCTGGCGGCGGTCCTCAGTCGTTGGCTGCCAGCTCTTGTCTTCGCCGGTGGGGCGGTTGCAGCGCTTGGCGTGATTGCGCAGGAACGGTCGCGGCAGGGCGGCGCCTTGCCGGCGCGCACGGAACTGCAATGGGTCCAGTCGATCCAGAAGGCCGCGGTGCGCGTGAACTACAGCGGCACCGTCGTCTACCAGTCGGGCGGCGAGATGAGTTCATCGCGCATCACGCACCTGTTCGATGGCACCAATTCGCATGAGCGCGTGCAGACGCTGGACGGCAAGCCGCGTGAGTACATCCGGGTGCGCACCGGCAACAATGACGAAGTGCATTGCCTGATCCCGGAGTCGCGCCGCGTCGTCATCGAGCATCGCGCCGTCGAGGATCCATTCCCTGGGCTGACCGGCGCTCCGGCCGAGGCGATCCTGGAGCGGTACGACGTGAAGATCGGCGCCATCGAGCGCGTTGCAGGCATCGAGTGCCAGGTCCTGACGCTTGAGCCGCGCGACGCGCTGCGCTACGGCTATCGCCTGTGCGTGGACCGGGCGACCGGCCTGCTGCTCAAGGCACAGACCCTGGGCGAAGGACGGGACGTGGTGGAACAGGTCGCGTTCACCGATATTCGCATCGGCGAACGTATCGAACGCTCACGCCTGAAGCCGGCCTGGCCCACCGAAGGGTGGACCGTCGAACGCACGGAGTATCGACGTGTCGATCTCGAGAAGGCGGGTTGGCTGGTACCGACACCCGAAGGATTTCGCCGGACCAAGGAAGTACTGCGCCGCATGGGTTCACGCGACGCGATGCAGGTCGTCTTCAGCGATGGTCTGGCCACGATTTCCGTATTCATCGAGCCGGCTGCCGACGGCAAGGTAGCCGGCGACGCAGTACAGGTCATGGGGCCGACCGCCGCCTACTCGCGGCGACTCGGCGATGCGCTGGTCACCGTGGTCGGCGAAGTTCCGCCGGAAGCCGTGCGGACCGTGTCGAAGTCGGTGGAGTTTCGTGGCCCTCGCTGAAGTGACTGGACAAGGGTCGTCTCAAGTTCGTAGAGGAAGACAGGAATGATCAGAAAATTTGCTGCTGCCCTTTTCGCCCCGCTGCTGGCGGTTGCGTTGCCGTTGCTGGCTCCGGGCGCGCATGCGCAGCCGAGCCAGGGCCTGCCCGACTTCGCCGATCTGGCGGAGCGAGCGGGACCGGCGGTCGTCAATATCCGCACGACGGCCCGCGTGGCCCCCAGTGCCGGAGCACTGCCGTTCCCGGACATCGACGAGAACGATCCGATGTACGAGTTCTTCCGGCGCTTTTTCCCGAATCCCCCGCAACAGGGTCCGCAGCCGAGCCCGCGTCAGGGGCCTGGCCAGGGTCCGGGCCCACGCCGCGATGTTCCGCGTGGCCTGGGTTCGGGTTTCATC
The DNA here is from genome assembly GCA_963769745.1 of uncultured beta proteobacterium. Taxonomy (GTDB): domain Bacteria; phylum Pseudomonadota; class Gammaproteobacteria; order Burkholderiales; family Burkholderiaceae_F; genus JALORV01. The sequence goes on along the minus strand of CAVYNB010000026.1, from coordinate 17,592 downwards.
CTCTCGGCTGACGGCTATGTGATGACGAACGCACACGTCGTCGAGGGTGCGGACGACATCACGGTGACGCTGACCGACAAGCGCGAATTCAAGGGCAAGGTCATCGGCGTCGACCGTCGTACCGATGTCGCGCTGGTGAAGATCGAGGGTTCCGGCCTGCCGAGTGTCAAGGTGGGCGATCCGAACCGGTTGCGCGTGGGTGAATGGGTCGTGGCGATCGGTTCGCCGTTCGGCCTGGAAAACACCGTCACCGCCGGCATCGTCAGCGCGAAGGCGCGCGAGACCGGCGAGTTCCTGCCCTTCATACAGACCGACGTGGCCGTGAATCCGGGCAACTCGGGCGGGCCGCTGCTCAACATGCGCGGCGAGGTCGTCGGCATCAACTCGCAGATCTTCACCACGTCCGGCGGCTACAACGGCATTTCCTTCGCGATTCCGATCGACGAGGCGATGAACGTGCAGCAGCAGCTGCGCTCGTCCGGGCGCGTGATCCGCGGGCGGATCGGCGTCGGGATCGAAGGCGTTTCGAAGGAAGTCGCTGAAGCGATCGGTCTCGGGGCACCGCCTCGCGGCGCGCTGGTCAATTCCGTCGAGAAAGACGGTCCGGCAGCCAAGTCGGGTCTGGAACCGGGCGACGTCATCCTGCGTTTTGACGGACGTACGATCGAGCGCTCGAGTGACCTGCCGCGCATTGTCGGCGGGACCAAGCCCGGCACCAACTCCACGCTGACCGTGTTTCGCAAGGGAGCTCAGCGCGAACTGAAGGTCACGGTTGGCGAGATGCCGCAGGATCGGCCACGCAGCGCCCGCGCCGCAGAGCCGGCCAAGCCGGCGACACCTGCCAACGCTCTTGGCCTCGGCGTGTCCGACGTGACGCCGGACAAACTCAAGGAACTCGGTATCAAGGGCGGCGTCCAGGTCGATGTGGTCGATGGACTGGCCGCCGCGGCGGGACTGCGGGCCGGCGACGTCATTACCCAGATGAACAGCAGCGAAGTGCAGAACGCCCGCCAGTTCAACGAAGCCGTGTCCAAGCTCGATCCGAAGAAGGACGTTGCCGTGCTCGTGCGGCGTGGCGAAGCCTCGCGCTTCGTGATCATCCGGCGCTGATCCGGCGCTGGTCCGGGGCCTTTGGCCGGGTCGCGGTAAAATCCGCGGCCCTACCGGTAGTGGGGGTGTGCCTTGCGGTCACCCCCATTTCTTTGTTGTGCGGCAGCCTTGCTCGCCGCCGACGCCATGAATCGCACTGCCGGGGACCAGCCGGTCGTTCCGGCGCAAAGCGCATGCAGCACATCCGTAATTTTTCCATCATCGCGCACATCGACCACGGCAAGTCGACGCTTGCGGATCGCCTGATCCAGCGGTGCGGCGGTCTGTCCGATCGCGAGATGGAGGCGCAAGTGCTGGACTCGATGGATCTCGAGCGCGAGCGCGGGATCACGATCAAGGCGCAGACCGCCGCGCTCGAGTACGTCGCTGCCGACGGACAGAAGTACAACCTCAATCTGATCGACACGCCGGGCCATGTGGACTTCAGCTACGAGGTCAGCCGCTCGCTGTCGGCATGCGAGGGCGCGTTGCTCGTGGTCGATGCTTCGCAGGGGGTCGAGGCGCAGACGGTCGCCAACTGCTACACGGCGATCGAACTCGGAGTCGAAGTACTGCCGATCCTCAACAAGATGGACCTGGCCTCGGCCAACGCCGAAGAGGCCCGTGCCGAGATCGAGGATGTGATCGGTCTCGACGCCCATGACGCGGTCCTGGCCAGTGCCAAGACCGGCATGGGACTCGAGGAGATCCTCGAACGCATCATCGAGCGCGTGCCGCCGCCGAAAGGGGACACGACGGCGCCGCTGCAGGCACTGATCATCGACTCATGGTTCGACAACTACGTCGGTGTCGTGATGCTGGTACGGGTCGTCAACGGAGTGATCAAACCGAAGGACAAGATCCTGCTGATGGCCAGCGGCGCCACCCACCTGGTGGAGCAGGTCGGTGTGTTCACACCGAAGTCGCGCGCGCGTGAGCTGTTGTCGGCGGGCGAGGTCGGCTTTGTCATCTCGGGCATCAAGGAACTGCGCGACGCGCATGTGGGCGACACGGTCACGCACGCGGGCAAGCCTGCCGGCCGAGCCGCTGCCCGGCTTCAAGGAAGTCAAGTCGCAGGTCTTCGCGGGGCTGTTCCCGGTCGAGTCCAACCAGTACGAAGCGCTGCGCGACGCACTGACCAAGCTGCAGTTGAACGACGCCTCGCTGCACTTCGAGCCCGAGGTGTCGCAGGCGCTGGGGTTCGGCTTCCGCTGCGGTTTCCTCGGGCTGCTGCACATGGACATCGTGCAGGAGCGGCTCGAGCGCGAGTACGACATGGACCTCATCACCACCGCGCCGTCGGTGGTCTATGAGGTGCTGCTGCGCGACGGCAGCGTCATGTCGGTCGAGAACCCGTCGAAGATGCCCGATCCGGCGCGGATCGAGGAGATCCGCGAACCGATCGTCGACGTCACGATTTTCGTGCCGCAGGAGTTCGTCGGGCAGGTGATCACGCTATGCATCGGCAAGCGCGGCATCCAGACCGATCTGACCTACCACAGCCGCCACGTGATCCTGAAGTACGAGTTGCCGCTGGCGGAAATCGTCATGGACTTCTTCGACAAGCTGAAGTCGGTGTCACGCGGCTATGCGTCGATGGACTACGAGTTCAAGGAATACCGCGCGGCCGATGTCGTCAAGGTCGACATGCTGATCAACGGCGACCGGGTCGATGCGCTGAGCGTCATCGTTCACCGGGCCAACGCGACCTACCGCGGCCGGGAAGTGACCGCCAAGATGCGCAAGCTGATCCCGCGTCAGATGTACGACGTGGCGATCCAGGCGTCGATCGGGGCCAACATCATCGCGCGCGAGGATGTGAAGGCGCTGCGCAAGAACGTGCTGGCGAAGTGCTACGGCGGCGACATCACGCGCAAGAAGAAGCTGCTCGAGAAGCAGAAAGCCGGCAAGAAGCGCATGAAGCAGGTCGGCACCGTCGAGATTCCGCAGGAGGCCTTCCTCGCGATCCTGCAAGTGGAAGACAAATGAACTTTGCATTGATTCTGTTCGTCCTGACGATCTTCACCGGCATCCTGTGGGTCGCCGACAAGATGGTGTTCGCCAAGCAGCGGCGCGCCCGCGCGGCAAAGCTGCTGGCCGACTTCGACAGCCGCAACGCGGCCGCCCTGGCCCGCAAGGAGGCCATCGTCGAGCAGGAGCGGCGCAGCCTGGAGGACGGTGCAATCCGGCAGCCGGCCTGGCTCGAGTACACCGCGAGTTTTTTCCCGGTGATCCTGCTGGTGTTCCTGCTGCGTTCGTTCCTCTATGAGCCGTTCCGGATTCCGTCGGGATCGATGCTGCCGACCCTCGAAGTCGGCGACCTCATCCTCGTCAACAAGTACGAGTACGGCATCCGGCTTCCCGTAATCAACAAGAAGGTGATCGAGGTCGGCCAGCCGAAGCGGGGCGACGTCATGGTGTTCCGCTTCCCGCTGAACCCGTCGCAGGACTACATCAAGCGGGTCGTCGGACTGCCGGGTGACCGCATCGAGTACTTCAACAAGCGCCTGACGGTCAATGGGCGCGAGGTGGCGATGAAGAAGCTCGACAACTACTACGATCCGGACCGGATGCAGTACTACGCCCAGTTCGACGAGGTCCTGGGTGAGGCCGGTCACCGCATCATCGTCAACGAGGCGGCGCCACCGGGACTGGGCGGGGGATTCCCCAACACGCACCCTGGAGCCTGTCAATACAGCGGCAGCGGGCTCGTCTGCACGGTCCCGGCGGGGCACTATTTCATGATGGGTGACAATCGCGATAACAGCGAAGACAGCCGCTTCTGGGGTTTCGTCCCGGACCAGAACATCGTCGGACGAGCCTTTCTCATTTGGATGAATTTTGGCAATATCGGGCGCATCGGCAGCTTCCACTGAAGGTATTTGTCTTAAGTTACTGAAAAGAAAGGGAAAATGGAAACGCTACGAACTCGCCGGCGACAGCGCGGACTCAGCATCATCGGCCTCATCTTCATCGGGCTGATCGTGGTGGGCCTGCTCTCTCTGGGATTCAGGACCGTTCCGGCGGTCATCGAGTACATCGCGATCGAGCGCGCGGTGCAGAAGATCACGAGTGAAGGAACACCGTCGGCGAGATCAAGGACGCCTTCGAAAGGCACGGACGATCGACGACATCACCTCGATCACCAGCAGCGATCTGGACATCACGAAGGAGGGCGACCGGATCGTCGTCAGCTACGCCTACACGAAGCGGATCCCGATCCTGGACAACGTGGCACTCGTCATCGACTTCGCCGGCACGACGCGCGATCGCCAGCGCAAAGCGATCCCGTGACCGGCCGGCCGAGGATCCGATCCGATGGAACTTGCGGCGCTTGAAGAGCGCCTCGGCTACACATTCGTCCAGCACACGCTGCTCGAACAGGCCGTCACGCACCGCAGCCATGGCGCGATTCACAACGAGCGCCTCGAGTTTCTTGGCGACGCGGTCCTGAACTGCGCAATCGCGCAGATCCTGTTCCAGAAGTACCTGCGGCTCGACGAAGGCGACCTGTCGCGCCTGCGCGCCAACCTGGTCAAGCAGCAGTCACTGGCCGACATCGCCGAGCGCCTGGTGCTCTCGGACTTCATGCGGCTGGGCGAAGGGGAGATGAAAAGCGGTGGCTTTCGCCGCCCGTCGATCCTCGCCGATACGATGGAAGCGATCTTCGGCGCCATCTTTCTTGACAGCGGGTTCGACGCGGCCAAGGGCGTGATAGGCAAGCTCTTCGATCCGGTGCTCAAGACCGTCGACCCGAAAACGCTGGGCAAGGACAGCAAGACGTTGCTGCAGGAGTACCTGCAGGGCAAGCGCATCGCACTGCCGGTGTACACGGTGGTCGAAACGCGCGGTGCCGCGCACAACCAGGAATTCGAGGTCGAGTGCGCGATTCCCGAAGCTCGAGATCAGCGTCCACGGCACCGGACGCAGCCGCCGGGCGGCGGAGCAATCGGCGGCCAAGCAGGCGTTCGAAGCAGCGCAGCATGCGATGCACCTGGGCCGGCGAACACGGAAGAAGCCGACCACGGTCGCCGCCACGACCGTTGAGCCCGCCGCGCCGACGGATGCAACGACCGAGAAGGCGGCGAGCACGGTCACGACCGGCGACCCGGCCTGATGCAGGACACCGCCCGCCGCGTCGGCATGGTGGCCGTCATCGGCCGTCCGAATGTCGGCAAGTCGACGCTGATCAATGCGCTCGTCGGTGAGCGCGTGAGCATCACCTCGCGCAAGCCGCAGACCACCCGCGACCGGGTGCTGGGAGTGCGCACGGATGCCGACGCCCAGTACATCTTTGTCGACACGCCGGGGTTTCAGCGCCGCCACCGCAATGCGCTCAACAAGCGTATGAACGAGGCGGTCATGGGTGCCCTGGCCGATGTCGATGCAATCGTCCTCGTGATCGATGCGGCAGGTTGGTCCACCGCGGATGAGCCCGTGCTGCAGCTGTTGCCGGCCGACTCCGGCCGCGTCATCCTCGCGATCAACAAGACCGACCTCGTGACAGACCGGGAACGGCTGCTGCCACTGATGGCCGCTTCGATGAAACGGTACCCGTTCCACGCCATCGTCCCCGTCAGCGCGGAAAAAGGGCGACAGCTCGACGATCTGCTCAAGGAAGTGCGTCCGCTGCTGCCCGAAGGACTGCCGCTCTTCGACGCCGACCAGTACACCGACCGCAGCGCACGCTTTCTCGCCGCCGAGCGCATCCGCGAGAAGGCTTACCGCCTGCTGGGCGACGAGTTGCCCTACGGGATTGCGGTCGCGATCGACCGCTGGGACGAAAATGAAGCGCGCGCCGACATCGCCGCCACGCTGGTCGTCGAACGCGATGCGCACAAGGGCATCGTCATCGGCAAGGACGGTGCGAAGCTGCGCGAGATTTCACGGCTGGCGCGTGCCGACATGCAGGAGATGCTGGGCAAGGCCGTGAACCTCGAGGTGTGGGTGCGCGTGAAAAAGGGCTGGAGCGACGATCCGGCCGCACTGCGCTCGCTCGGCTATGGCTGAAGCGGCCTCAGGCCAGCAGGTGGGGCAGGGTATGCCGCGCCCTCGCCGGCGCAGCTCCGACGTGCGCGTCGACCATCAGCCGGGCATCGTGCTTCACACCTACGCGTGGCGCGAGACCAGCCTGATCGTCGAAGTCCTCACACGCGACTATGGCCGCATGGCGCTGGTGGCGCGCGGTGCGAAGCGTCCGACCTCGCAGTTCCGCGGCATGCTGTCACCCTTTGCGCCCCTTGCGCTGTCATGGAGCGGCCGCAACGAAATCAAGAACCTGGTGCGCGTCGAGTGGGTCGGCGGCCTGGCCCCGCTGCGCGGCAATGCGCTGCTGGCGGCGTTCTATGCCAACGAGCTGATCGTGCGGCTGCTTGCGCGTGCCGATCCGCACGAGCGCCTGTTCGAGCACTACCTCGACATGCTGCGCGGACTGGGCGAGGCGCGCCAGGATGTCACGCTGCGCCACTTCGAGCTCGAGTTGCTGCGCGAGGTCGGCTACGCGGTGCCGCTCGATCACTGCGCCGACGGCGAGCCGATCGATCCCCTAGGACAGTACCGCTTTAGTGTCGAGGCCGGTGCCCATCGCGTCGGACCGCACGAGCGCGACGACGGTGGCGCGCCGGTGTCCGGGGCCACGCTACTGGCGATGGCGCGGGGCGAATTCACCGATCCGGTGGTCGCATCCGAAGCCAAGGGGATGCTGCGCCAGGTGATTCGTTACCATCTGGACGGCAAGCCGCTCAACACGCGTCGCATCCTGCTCGACCTGCATCAGCTCTGAAGTCCATCCGTGGTGACTCCGTGACGGCGCTCAGCGTCAACCTCAACAAGGTCGCCTTGTTGCGCAACACGCGCACGATCGGCATTCCGAGTGTCGCGCACGCGGCCGTGCTGGCGCTTGAAGCCGGCGCGGATGGCATCACCGTGCATCCGCGTCCCGACGGTCGGCACGTGCGCGCACCCGACGTGGCGGAACTCGCTGCACTGCTGCGAAGCTGGCCCGCCTGCGAGTTCAACATCGAAGGCAATCCCTTCCACGGGCTGCTCGACTTCGTTGACCAGGTGCATCCGCATCAGTGCACGTTCGTGCCCGACGAGTCCGGCGCCTTTACGTCCGACCACGGATGGAACCTGCCGGCCGATGCAGCGCGCCTGGAACCTCTCGTGAAGCATGCGCGCAGCCTCGGCGTGCGCGTCAGCCTGTTCATGGATCCTGTCGCCGGAGCCATGCCGCATGCGGCGGCGCTGGGTGCCGACCGTGTCGAGCTTTACACGGAGCCTTACGCACAGGCTTACGGATCGGCAGAGCAGGGCGCGGTCCTGCGTCGCTATGCCGAGGCAGCAAACGCGGCGCGGGCCGCCGGGCTCGGCGTCAATGCCGGCCACGATCTGAATCTGCACAACCTTGCGGTGTTCCTGCGCGAGGTGCCTGGCATCGATGAAGTGTCCATCGGGCATGCGCTGATCGCCGATGCGCTGGAGTTCGGCCTGGCGGCAGCGGTCCGCAAGTACCAGGCGGAGATCCGCAAGGCCGGTGCTTGGTCATGAATCATGCTGCATGAAACCTGGCGCATGAAACGGGGCGCATGATCTTCGGCATCGGCACCGACATGGTCGAGATCGAGCGCATCCGGGCGGCCGACGCGCGGTTCGGAGACCGGTTCGCGTCACGAATCCTGGGCGCGCTCGAGATCGAACGCTACCGTTTGCGGCGCGCGCGGTCGAACGAGCGCGGCATCACGTTCCTGGCGACGCGGTTTGCCGCCAAGGAAGCAATCTCCAAGGCGCTCGGTTTGGGAATGAGACATCCGATGACATGGCGTGCCGTCGAAATCGTCAACGACGCGTCGGGGCGGCCGGTCCCGCAGATCAGCAGCGACGCCCTGCGGCGCTTTGCTGAGGAGCGGCGGCTGCGGTTGCATGTGTCCGTCACTGACGAGAAGCAATTTGCGATGGCTTACGCCATCGCCGAAGTGGAGGGAAGTGCGTGATGCGAGGTCCGGTGGTGGTGGGAGTCGAGGGTGTCAGGCTGACGGAGCGCGACCGTGCGCGACTTGCACATCCCCTCGTGGGCATGGTGATCCTCTTTAGTGCCAACTTCGAGTCACCGGAGCAGTTGCAGGAACTCACCTCGGAGATCCATGCGCAGGGAGACACTGAGCTACTCATTGCGGTGGACCACGAAGGAGGGCGCGTTCAGCGCTTCCGCAAGGGATTCACGCACCTGCCTCCAATGCGCCGGCTCGGGGAACTCTGGGATCGAGATGTACTGCTGGCCTGCCGGGTGGCGGCGTCGGCCGGGTTTGTCCTTGCCTCTGAACTGCGCGCCCACGGGGTCGACTTCACCTTTGCACCGGTGCTCGACGTTGACTGGGGACGCAGCGGCGTAATCGGCGACCGGGCATTCCACCCGGACCCGCGCGTGGTCGCCATGCTCGCGGCACACCTGACCCATGGGCTGGCACTGGCCGGCATGGCCAACTGCGGCAAGCACTATCCCGGCCATGGCTGGGCGATAGCCGACTCGCATGTCGCTGTGCCCCACGACGAGCGCAGCCGGGCCGAGCTCCTGGCGCGCGATGCCGCACCGTATCGCTGGCTCGGACCGCAACTCAGCGCGGTGATGCCGGCACACGTGGTCTACGACCGCGTCGATTCGGCGCCAGCGGGGTTCTCCAGGCACTGGATTGACCTGCTGCGGGAGGAACTGGGATTCGCCGGCGCCGTATTCAGCGACGATCTGCTGATGGAAGGAGCCAGCACGCACGGCTCGGTCGTCGAGCGCGCACAGACCGCCCTTGCGGCCGGATGTGACCTGGTGCTCGTTTGTAACGCGCTCGATGCGATGGACGAAGTGCTTGCCGGTCTGCGCTGGCGGCGCACTAGGGCCTTCGGCGAACGTGTGCAGCGACTGATGCCGCGGGGCGTTGCTTCCCGGATGCCTGAACTCGTCGAGTCCGAGCTTTACCGGCTTGCGAAGGCCGATCTAGCCCACCTGACGTGACTGCGCATAATGTATATTATGTCAAATGACGAAGGTACTTTAGCTTTCAGCTCCAAACCTTTGTTATAGAAACGTAAATTCCCTCCCGATTTGGTCTGACGGAGCACCCCGTTGGACGCCGCCGCCCGGACACTCCCATCATGTCCTTCGATTGAGCGTCCAGCCGTGGACAGTCAATCCTCGATCCACGGTGACGTTGCGTCGTAGTTCGAGCGTCGAACGGCGCCACGATTGGACCGCTCGGCCTGGACACAGTGGTCGCGTCCTCTGATCGGCGGTCCATCCGCGGACGTCCAATGGTGAAGTTCGCCCCGAATCCTTCGTCATGGGATCGACGCGTGGCGCAATGCGTATCGGGCCGTGCGTCTATCTTCGCGCCCAGCGCGCAGCCCCTCGGCGCCAAAAAATCTGCGGCACCACCGCGCTAAGGGGCGAAAACCGCCCCTTAGCGCGGTTGACGAACGCATTCTCCCGGCGCAACAATGTTTGCAGTCGGCAAAGGCAGCAGTCAGTAGTGCCCTCGCCGCGCGGCAGCTGTACCGCCCCTTTCGGGAAAATAGAGTCCCATTGAGGGCGTCCGGCCGCAAGTTGCTCCGGGCGCCGAGCCGAGGGCAGAGCGAGACGCTTTGCGGATCGGCGAGAAGCAGTGCGCCGCCACGATGCGGCGCGTTAGCGGAGCGAGTTCCATTCGCTTCCGCAGGCAGCGCGGTCGTTCGCGTGGCATTTCGCGCGCGCGTGGCTGGCTCAGTGGCCGTCTCTCCGGAGCGCGGCCACCGGTGTGTATCGCCCCAAGCCCTTCGACGCTTCATGGCGCTCTGACGGCAAGGGCGACGCACCCTCATCCGAGACCCCCTGGTCGCGTCGCGCGTCTGCGCGCGTCTGCCGACCTTCTGAGCCTTCCCGCGCCTAGCGCGGGCGGAGTCCTTTCGTGCGCCCGCTTTCGTCGCCTCGTGGGTTTCGCACGTCACCCGAATTCGGTCTCAATCGACCCACGTCCCACGAGGCGACATCTGCATTGCAGGAGGACTGTTATGAAACTGAAACGGAAAGCGCGCCAAGGCGCCGTTCAAGCTGAAGGCGCCCTTTTGTCTTCAACGTCGCTAGCGGCTAAGGGAGCCCCGACCCTGCCGCGCTTGAACGCCGGCGGTTTGCTTGCGTCCCATTCCGGCCCCGCAAGAGACCTTCCAAACGGAGTGATTCTTGATCGAAAAGGCCGATCTGGCTGCTGCTTGTGCAAGTCCATCCTCCCTAACGTGACCGCATTGGCCGGCCAAGCAAGGAGGTAACCAAGGTGGACGACAGCAGATTGCTACTGCATGAGGGTCCAGCCGCGTCCTGGGGATCTCGGGGCTGGGCGTGGCACTGACACCCGGGCGGCAACGCCGCCGGAATCCCGAAGTGGGACGCGAAGTTGGTTCATTCCGGCCAAGGTCGTCCTGCGGCGAGTCGCGAACGGCCTTGGCTTTTCGGCTGAGGAAGCGCGCGCCTTGATTCCGCGCGTAATAGCGCTGGCGCAGCGCGCCAATGCCATGGGTGCGGCTTTCGACGTCGACGAACTCATATGGGTTCTCGACGCGACATCGGGCGCCACGCAGCTGAGTTTGTCGCTTTCGCGGCGCGATGAACTGACCGCGCGACGCACGCGCAAACTGATCTCAGGCCCGAGTCCTATCGCGGGAACGAGCTCGTCTTCCTTCGTGTCGTCGCCGTCGTCCAGGAAGTGATCCGGACCGGGCGACCCCTCGGCAAGTCGGTCCTCGAGGCCACCTGCAGCCTGCTGGGCGGGGAGGATGCCGATGCACGCCACGCTGCCGAACTCGCCTCTACCGGCCTCTCGGCCTTGGCTTCGTCGGCACAGCGATTCAAGCGCGATCACGAGCCGCCTCTCGTGCATCGACATGCCGGGACAGCGGCTTTCCGCGGATTGCTGGGGCGCATGGCCGCTGTGTCCAGGGGAATCACTTGGCTGCTTGGCGACCGCCGTGCGCGACCGGCCGCCCAAGTGGACTTCCTGGGACGCAGAAGGCTCGCCGGTTTACGCGCGTCCTGGCAGGCGCGCAGCGGCCTCGACCGGTTGGGCGATGGACTCTTCGCGCCAGAAGCGGAGTCGTATTTCCGGCGCGTTGGCGACGAGCTTAATGCGTCGGACGCGGCGACGCGCCGCCTCGCTTGCATCGAGATGATGGTGTTTCTCACGGGAACGTCGATCTCCGGTTTCTCCGATATCGCGATCGGAGATGCGCCAGACACCTGCGCATTTGTGACAGCCGACCTGTCGCATTTTCACTGCCGCGCAGACGGGCTGCTGAAATCTGCGAGGCCGCCTCGCGGCGGCCCGCATTTCCGGACAACGCACCGGCTGCTCGGCACACCCTTGCCGGCGGAAGTCCGCCGCGCCTTGAAAAAACTCCAGCCGCTGGCTTCGGAGCCGCGCAACCTTGCCGAGCTGCTCCACATTGACGAGGCCACCCGGGAAGCAATGACGGCCTACCGGCGCGAGCGATCGCCCTCCTCCAGGGCCGTGACCGAGACGCGCGTTCGGTCTTCCTACGCCCGACTGGCCATCGAGCACTGTGGGGATGAGGGCACCGCGAGCATCCTCGCCGCGGGTGACTCCACGGTCAGCACAGAATCGTTGCTTCACTACGTATTGGGAAAGGCGCCGGACCTCGACTGGGCCGCGTCGCAGGTGCTCCGCGCAATCGGCCTGAGTGGCGAACTCGCCGCAGCCAGCGAACTCGACTTTTCGCTGAATGACACGCCGTCCGACGCAACGATCGCGGCGTTCATCAAAGCGAACGTCGACCGCGTGCTCACCGCGATATGCCCGCTTCCCTCCAACGCGCGCCCCGCGACGTTACTTGCGCGCTTCAACGCGGCGGCGCCACCGCTAGCGGCCCTCGTGCGCTTCCTGGGTGCCCTGCGGCCAGTCCGGCACATCAAATTGTCGATGCGTGGCCTCTCGCTTGAGGGTCGCTGGGCGGTTGTCACCGCGGACAAGGCCACGTCGGAGTACCTAGACCGGCGGCTCGTCGCCCTGCCGGAGCCGCTGCCCTCGCTGCTTGTCTTGTACTTCCAGCGTCTGTCCGAACTGGCTGACAGGATCGAACCCGTGCATCCGCGACTTGCCGGCGCGATCCGCGACCGTCTTGCGAGCGACAGCACTCTTCCTGTCCTGTTCCAGTTCAGCGGCGTCCAGATCGTCGACATCCCGAAACGAAGCGTTGACCGATGCTTCCGGGTCCGCGGGGTACGCCTGGACGAAAACGTCGGCCGCCGCGTCGTCGAGCACATCGTGCGGGCGGCGGGCTTCGGCAGTATCGAGGCCGCCGCCCAGTCCGGGCACGCAGGCGCCGGGCAGGAGCCGTTCGCACGGGGGTCGGGCCTGCGCCCGGACGAATTCCTTGGCAACTTGCATTCGGCCTGGAAGAGCGCGATGACCACGTTCGGGCTCGATCCCTTGATCGCGCGCATCCCGCGGACGCGCTGGTCGCCGCGCCCGGCAGCATTCCGCCTGCGTCCTGCACAGCCAGCCCGGGCGTCCGGTCTTCGCGGCCACGAGCAATGCCCGTTCCCGCCTGACATGGCGCACGCCTATCGCGTGCTCTTGCACGTGGGCAGCGTCCTTGCGCTTCCAGCCAACCCCCTTGCGCGCGTCGCCGCTTGCCTCGTGATCCTCGACGGGATCGGGATGCTCCGCGAGCTAGAGGCGCTGCTGGTTGCCATCGAAACCGATGAAGTTCGCCTCCGGAGGGAACCTTTCATCGCCTTGCTGGACACAAAAATCCCAGGCCTCGGCCTGCGTCGCGTGCAGCTCTCCCCTGTCACGGTCCTCGCGATCCGCGCGCTGCCAGACGAGCGCTCGGACGTGCACGCCGCACTCAGTGATCTCGGTGCTTGCGTGGCGAAGTCGCTCGACGCCGAAATACCACCGGCCGATGCGCTCGGGCAGCTCCTCGCTGGCGTGCGCGCGGCGCAGACGCTTCACTGGCCCGGCCTCGCACGCAGCCTCGCGCAGATGCAATACAACTGCCGCACGGCGCACCCGGACTCGCTCTCGTATCAGTCCGGCGAGCAATGCCGCAGCCGCATTGAGCGCGTGGATCTATCGTCGCTTGCCGGCGAGGAGCCGGCGACCTCGACGGCGGAGGAGCTCTGGATCGTCCAACGCCTCTACCTGCGCAAGATCAGCGAAGGCACATGGGCCAAGCTTCCCGCATCCCGTGAACAGTGGGAGCTCGCGTGCGGCGTGCCGGTGAGCGGCATGTCGGAGCTGGCCCGCGTCTACTTCGCACTCCTGCATGAGCTTTTCCGCGGAGAGAAGCGACGCCGTGGAAGAGGCAAGTACAGCGTGCGGACACTCCCTCCCTACATATCGTCGTTCCACAGCTTTCTGCTCTGCCTCGCGGACGAAGAGACCCCGCTCGAACAACTCGACCTGCAGGTGAAGCTTGCAGAGTGGCGAAGCCGCTGCGAGGCGTCCGGGAAGCAGCTGACGGGCAATTTCGACGCAATGGCCAATCGCATGCAGGAGATCCTGGGACTGCCCGCCTTCAGCCACGTCCGGCCCTGTTTGGCGGACAACTACATTCATCCGGTCGCGATCGAAAGCGTGGACAAAGCCGTGGAATGCCTCGCTGCGGCAAAGGACGTTCCTGTCGACATCGCACGGCTCGCCGGCAAATACCTGGTGACGCTCCGAGCCCTTGGCTGCCGCCCCGATGAGGGCTTGAAGGTGCGATGGATCGACCTGCATGGCGGCGCTCGGCCCTTCGCCAACATCACGAGGGCCGCCGAGTCAGCAAACAAATCCGCGAGCGGCGAGCGGCTTGTCGAAATCGAACCCGCGGAGTACTCGGGGATATTCGGGCCGTGTCTCGAGGAGCATGCGGTCGATCCCGAGTCTCGCGTACTTGGCGACGCAGATAATCCACGATCGCTTGCGACTGCGAAAGCCGCCGTGATGTACGCCCGCGCGGCCTTGAAGTATGCCTGCGGCTCACTTGAAGTGCGCCTTCACGATATCCGTGGCGCCGTGATTACACGGCGACAAACGCCGCGCCTGCTTGATCCGCAGTCCGTCGGCCTGCACACTAGCCTGCAGCGGCGCAACGTGGGAGCACTCGGAGCTGCCGAAAACGGGCATGCTTCCCCGCTTGGCGGCCCCGCCATGTACTTCCACGAGGGCGACCGTGTCCGCCGAATCCTGTGGGATCGACTCGTCGTTGCCCTTGGGCTCGGTGTGTCCAAACAGTTCGTGGGCGAACTGTGCGGCAGATCCGTCGACGCGATGCGCAAGTGGCAAGAGCGAAACGGAGGGTCCAGGACGATCGTCGAGTGCTACCTGCTGCAGCAGGCCTCCGTCGCCTGCGATTGTCGGCGCATCTTTGCACTCGGATCGGAGTACGACCGCCAGGCCCGGACGGACGTCGCTGGCGAGCGCCTCGCACTCCCTGCGACACACGGCGCCAAATCTGCAGAGGTCACGACAGCGGTCTTGCGCCTGCTGTGCGGCGCGCAGGCCTGGCAGGCTGCCCGGGGAACGAAGCTCACGAACCGGGACGTTGAGCTGATCGTCGACGCCCTGCAGTTCTGGCGCCCGCAACTGCGGCGTGCTGGCGAAGGATTGCATGAGCGACTGCACGACCGCGCCGACTGGCGTCACCTTGTCGTCGATTGCGCGGCAGCTCTGGCGTTGCATCCGATCTCGGATATCGAGGCCCGCGTTCTCGCGGGCACCGCCGGGCTGGTCGATGAGCCATGGGCGGTTGCGACGATGGGCGATCTTCAGCGCTGCGGTGCCATCAGCCGGTTCGCCGGGCGACTGGCTGCGCGCCTGCACGTCCCCGCCCGCGCCTACTGCGCAGAAACCATCGCTGGCGCCAAGCGCGTTGGGATCTTCGACGTCGTGCGCAGCCCGGCGACGGATACGGGGCTTCGAGTTTCGTTCCGAGTCGTCGCGGAGCCTCGTGCCCGCAGCAAGCTTCGCGAGGCACCTGGATCCCTCATCGCCTCCGCCGCCCTTCTGGCGGCTCTCGTCCACCGATACATCCAAAGGAACACTCCATGAACCATCGCGATGCTTTCCATGTGCTGCGAGAACTGAAGGAAGGAAACTTGCTCACCCAAGTCGCGACGACCCTGAAGCTCGACAAGGCAATGTCGCTGGAGCTGAAGCAGCTGCGCCAGCTCGTGCGGGAGTTCCCGGACCGAATGAAGCGGCTGCTGCCGCATGGATCACTGCCGATCATCGTGTGCGAGCTGAAGGACGAGCTCCTGCTCCACGCCCTTGTCGCGGAGGTCCGCAGCAATTCGCAGCTCTATCTCACGCCGCAAGTACCGGACGGGACGCCCCCCGAGCTTCTTCTCCTCGAGGAACAGATAGCGGCTCACGCAACCGAGGTGGAACGCGAAGCGGAACGGATGCGACGCCTGCTGCTTGACGCGACGGAGGGTCGCGAGGTGCTGCCGGAGCTTATGTTGATCCGCTCCAGGCAGACCAAGAAAGGCAAGATGCAGCGTGCGCTGCTCGATGCCCTCAGGAGGGACGATACAGTGCTGCTCAACGACAGGATCCGCGTCGGGGGCATGTCTTCGGCGCCTGCGGAAACGTCGTTCGACCAACGGTTTCACGCCCAGATGGTGACAAAGTCCCGTGGCGAAGACGCCTTCGAAGTCGCAGGAATCTGGTCGGCGGCGCAGCCGGCCCGCGGCGAACGGGTCATCCATGTTGCCGCCGAGGCGGAGTTGCCGGTGCGGGCGAAGTCAAAGATGCTCGTCGATCAGCTTGTGCTGCTGTGGCGTACCGGTCAGGCATTCAGCGCCATCGTGCGGACGTTCGTGCCGCTGGGCAGCGGCAGCGAAAGGTTCGAGATCATCCGGCTGGACCTACCGGCTGGGTTCTGGCAGACCGTTGAGACTTGGGCAAATGGGCTGCGCGACAAGCAGGAGGCCCGCCAGTCGCGGCGCCGTCGTCCACAGTCCGAACTGGCCTTCCAGGGCACGGCGCATGACTCGCTTGCGCTCGCCGGCTCGGGCTAGCGATGGGTGACTCGCGATGCCCGAAAGGTGGACTGAGGGCCGCGGCCTCTCTGCACGGAACTCGGGACGGGCTCTTCAGCCAGCCGCGTTCGCAACCAGGACCTCTGGGCGGGCGTCTTGCAGCATTGCAATAAGGAAGCTCAGTTTTGAACATACAGAGCTGATCTCCGCAAGCTGTGTGCCTCGACGGCAGAGGCGCCGAAGTTCATCGTTTTCCACCTCGAGGGCCTTCACTTGCGCCGTCAGAGCGGAGCGACGCTCATGGTCGTCCTGCGGGCCCGGGTCAATTCATCGCGAAGAGCGGCCCGTTCGAGCGAGAGATACTGTCTTTCGCGATGAAAGTGATTGTCCGCCGCGGCGCATCCATCGGGTCCGCAGTACCAGAGCAGTCGCAGTGCTGAAACAGGAAGTATGCGATGTGCTCGACAAGATTGACGAGTCTGAGTACGGGATCTTTGCCTGGGTGATCGATCCCGAAGGCAACAAGGTTGAATTGTGGCAGCCACCGCGTGGGCAGTAATTGCGGTTTGAAGTGCGCAGTCGTCCAGTAGCTGTCGCGAGGAGCCAGCGCCAATGGCGCGCTAAAGCGGCCGCGCGGATGCCCGTGATTTGCCCGAAACTGGCCCTTGACTATATGCATACTATATGCATAATGGCGATGTGGACATCGAGTTCGATCCTGCAAAGGCGCGGGCAAACCTACGCAAGCACCGCGTCAGCTTCGCGGACGCAGAACAAGCGCTGCGAGATCCGTTTGCCGTAACAATCGACGATCCTGACGCGGATGGCGAGCAACGCTTCGTCACGCTGGGGATGGACACTCTGGGGCGAGTATTGGTCGTTGTCCACACTGCCCGGGGCGACCGAGCGCGTCTCATCTCAGCAAGGAAGGCCAGCAAAGGCGAAGTGGAGCAATACCATGCGTAAAGAGTACGACTTCAGCAAGGGGCGGCGCGGCGCGGTTGTTTCTTCGAAGGGCAAGACCAGAATCACGATCATGCTCGACGACGACATCCTTGAGCACTTTCGTGCGCGTGCCGAGGCGGAGGGCATGGGCTATCAAACGATGATCAACGCTGCCTTGCGCGAAGCGGCCACCGGGACGAAGGGAAAGGTGGCTGGCGAGAAGCCGTTAACGGCGGCGGCGCTCCGTAAGATCCTCCGAGAGGAGTTGCACGCAGCTTGATGGGCCGTCTTTAGCCGGCCGAAACGAGTTGGCCGAACCCGGTAATGCTCTCACCACGGCTATCTGAAGGTCCAGAGCTTGGCCGTTTCCGCCGCGAGCAGCTGACGAAAGTCCTGGCACAAGATCTTTTCTTGGGGAACGCGGGCGTGCGCGCGCTCGCAGGCCATGCCGGCGCGCCTTCAGTACACGGCCTTGGCCGACTTCGGCGGTCAGGAGGCGGCAGAATCACAATGTGGGTTGATACTCGCGGCTCGAATGCCAAAAGGCCAGT
>CAVYNB010000025.1:0-82865 GCA_963769745.1 uncultured beta proteobacterium | reverse complement strand
GAACTTTTACTACGGCAACTTCCAGGCGCTGAAGAATATCAACCTCGCCATACCCGAGAACAAGGTCACCGCCCTGATCGGTCCGTCCGGATGCGGCAAGTCGACCCTCCTGCGCTGCTTCAACCGGATGTACGATCTTTATCCGAACATGCGCGCCGACGGCGAAATCCGTCGATGGGACGACAATATCCTCACGTCGACCCGATTGATGTCGCGTGATCCGCGCAATCGGCATGGTGTTCCAGAAGCCGACCCCATTTCCGATGTCGATCTACGACAACATCGTCTACGGCGTGACGCGGCTCGACAAATGGCGATCCCTCGACGACCAGGTCGAGTGGGCGCTGCGCAATGGGGCGCTGTGGAACGAGGTCAAGGACAAGCTGGGCGAGTGGCCAGCCTGTCCGGTGGCCAGCAGCAGCGCCTGTGCATCGCGCGCGGCTCGCGACCGTCCCGAGATCATCCTGTTCGACGAGCCGTGCTCGGCGCTCGACCCGATCTCCACCGCGAAGATCGAGGAGCTGATCGACGAACTGAAGTCTGACTACACCGTGGCGATTGTCACGCACAACATGCAGCAGGCCGCGCGAGTGTCCGACTACACGGCCTACATGTACCTCGGCGACATGGTCGAGTTCGGCGAAACCGACCAGATCTTCATCAAGCCGAAGAAGAAGGAGACCGAGGACTACATCACTGGCCGCTTCGGCTAGGCGCGTCGCGGCCGGGCCGCAGGAGAATCGAAATGGGAACCGGTGATCACTCGATGAGGAAGTACGACGAGGAACTCGAGGCGATGCGGTCGCGCGTGCTGCAGATGGGCGGCCTCGTCGAGTCGCAGGTGCGCACCGCGCTCGATGCGTTCGAGACGGCCAATGTCGAGCTGGCGCAGCAGGCCATTGATGCCGACCGGCGTGTCAACGAGCTCGAAATGGACCTCGACCAGATGGTCAATCATGTGATCGCACGACGGCAGCCCACCGCCGGCGACCTGCGCATGATTACCGGCATTGCCAAGGCGATCACGGACATCGAGCGCATCGGTGACGAGGCGAGCAAGATTGCCCGCGCCGCCAAGTGGCTGCGCGAGAAGGACGGCCAGTCGCGCGTGAATCGGGTGCCCGACATCCGTTACTCGGGCGAGGCGGCGGTGTCGATGCTGCGGCGCGCGCTCGATGCGTTTGCGCGCCTCGACGCCCAGGCGGCGGCGTTGATCATCAAGGACGACCAGGGTGTCGACGACCGCTTCCGGGCGATCCTGCGGCAACTGATCACGTTCATGATGGAAGATCCGCGCACCATCTCTGCGTCACTCGACACCGTGTGGGCCGCCAAGGCGATCGAGCGCATCGGCGATCACTCGAAGAACATCGCCGAGCACGTGATCTTCATTTCGCAAGGCGTCGATGCTCGCCACCTGACGCCGGAAGAACTCGAACGCGCGATCGCGCGTGGCTGATCCCGTGATGTCCACCAACATTCTGATTGTCGAAGACGAACCCGCGATCCAGGAGCTGGTCGCCTATACCTGCAGCAGCAACGGGTATACCGTTCGCCGCGCCGAGTCGGTCAGCGCCGCGCGCGAGGCGATCGGGCAGCAGCTGCCCGACCTCGTGCTGCTCGACTGGATGCTGCCGGACAAACCCGGCATCGACCTGTTGAAGGATCTGCGCACCGAGGACCGCACCCGCGCGGTGCCGGTCATCATGCTGACGGCCCGCGGCAGCGAGGCCGATCGCGTCGTCGGGCTCGACACCGGCGCCGACGACTATGTGGTCAAGCCGTTTTCGCCGCGTGAGCTGGTGTCACGCATCCGCGCCGTGTTCCGGCGCCGCGCGCCGCAGCACAGTGGCGAGTCGGTCACCTACGGGCCATTGACCATCGATCCGGCACGGCACGAGGTGCTGGTCGACGGCAACCCGGTGAGCATGGGCCTGGCGGAATTCAAGCTGCTGAGCTTTCTCGTCAATCACCCCGATCGCGTGTACTCGCGCGCGCAGCTGCTCGACAACATCTGGGGTGATCACGTCTTCATCGAAGAGCGCACGGTCGACGTGCACGTCCTGCGGCTGCGCAAGGCCCTGACGCCGGCCCGTGCACAGCACCTGGTGCAGACCGTGCGCGGGCTGGGCTACCGCCTGTCGACGCGTCCGGAACATTGAAGTCGGTCGCAGGTCGGTGCCGATGTGACGGCGAAACTGCCCGTTCAGGGTTTGCGCTGATCCAAGGCACGCCGCCGAGCCCACCGGCTAGACTGCTTCCATGGTTGATCGCCTGAAGGTCAGTTTGTCTGTGCTCGGTCGGCCGCTGCTTCGACTGGCGACGCTGGCGGTCGTCGGTGCAATCGTCGGATTCTTCTTCGGAACCGTACCCGCCCTCTGGTTGGTCATCGTCGGGCTGGTCGGTCTCCTGGCCATCCACATGAGCTACGCGAGCCGGCTGGCGGCCTGGCTCGAGGCTCCGAAACTCGACGCGATTCCTAACGGCTGGGGACTGTGGACCGATGTGTTCGCGCGGCTGTACCGGCAGCGGCGTGCGACCGAGATCAACGAGCGTCGCCTGCTCGAGAACGAAGAACGTTTCCGGCGCACGATCAGTGCTCTGCCCGAAGGCATCGTGCTCGCCGATGCCTCGTTGCAGATCGACTGGTGCAACCCCGTGGCCGAAGAACATCTCGGTATCCGCCTGACGGCCGACCATGGCTTGCGGGTCACGAACCTCGTTCGCGACCCGGAGTTCATCAACTACATGACCTCGGCGCACTTCGAGGCGCCGCTGGTGTTTCGTCCGCTGTCGCGCCCGGGTATCGCTCTGGAAGTGCGCGTGGTCGATTTCGAGCCGTCGCGTTCCATCATCATCACGCGCGACATCACGCAGCGCGAACGTGTCGACGCGGTCCGGCGCGACTTCATCGCGAACGTTTCGCACGAACTGCGTACGCCGCTGACAGTGGTCACCGGCTTTCTTGAAATGCTGCTCGATGCACAGCCGGACGACGCCGCCACGCGGCAGCATCACCTCGGGCTGATGCACGAACAGGCGCAGCGCATGACGCGATTGGTCGAGGACCTGCTGACGCTGTCGCGGCTCGAGTCGCGCGAAAGTCTCGTCACCGACGACGTCGTCGACATACGCCAGCTGGTCCGAGAGGTCGGTGACGAGGCGCGAGTCCTGTCTAACGGCCGGCATCGCGTCGAGGTCGAGTCTCCATCGGCTTTCGTCCGCGGCAGCCGTGACGAACTGCGCAGCGCGTTCGGCAACCTCGTATCCAATGCGATCCGCTACACGCCCGATGGTGGACAGATCGTCGTGCGCTGGGTCGAGTCCGGCGGCGAAGGGCGCTTCGAGGTCGAGGACACCGGCATCGGCATCGCGCCCGAACACCTGGCGCGGCTGACCGAACGCTTTTACCGGGTCGACAAGAGCCGCTCGCGCGAAACCGGTGGAACGGGTCTCGGCCTGGCCATCGCCAAGCACGTCCTGCTGCGCCACGACGGGCGGCTCGACATCCACTCCGAGATCGGCAAGGGCAGCACGTTCAGTGCCGTCATTCCCGGCGAGCGCCTGATCTCCGTGGTCGATCACGGCATGGCGCAAGCGGCGTGACGGTGAGTGACGACCTTTGGAGCACGGGTGTTATCATCGCTCCGCCCTCGGGGTGTAGCGCAGTCTGGTAGCGCGCCTGCTTTGGGAGCAGGATGTCGGGAGTTCGAATCTCTCCACCCCGACCACGCGCCCTCCAGGGCGCACCCGGCGAGTTTCGATCTGCCCGTAGCTCAGTCGGATAGAGCATCAGCCTTCTAAGCTGAGGGTCACAGGTTCGATTCCTGTCGGGCAGGCCAGTTTTCTCGAGTGGTGGCTGTAGCTCAGTTGGTAGAGTCCCGGATTGTGATTCCGGTTGTCGCGGGTTCGAGTCCCGTCAGCCACCCCAGTTTTTTTCCGTCCCCTTAGTCCCGCACGACCAGGTCACGCTTCGCATCAGTCGTGCGACGGGCGGGTCATCGCCAGCGGGTCGACCCAGCGATCAAAGTCTTCCGCGGTGACGTGCCCGAGAGCCACGGCCGCCTCGCGCAACGTGGTTCCCTCGTGATGCGCCTTGTGCGCAATGGCGGCGGACTTGTCGTATCCGATGTGCGGCGCGAGGGCGGTTACCAGCATCAGTGAGCTCCGCATGAGTTCCGCGATGCGCTCCGGTCGTGCCTCGATGCCGCGTGCGCAGTGTTCCTCGAAGTGCCGCATGCCGTCGGCAAGCAGCCGTGCGCTGTCGAGCGAATTGGCCGCGATCAGCGGCTTGCTGACATTCAGCTCGAAGTTTCCCGACGCGCCACCGATGTTGACGGCGACATCGTTGCCAAACACCTGCGCACAGATCATCAGCAGCGACTCGCTCTGCGTCGGGTTGATCTTGCCCGGCATGATCGAGCTGCCCGGTTCATTCTCGGGAATCGCCAGTTCTCCCAGCCCCGAACGCGGTCCGCTTGCCAGCCAGCGCACGTCGTTCGCAATCTTCGACAGGGCCGCCGCCAGCGTCTTCAGCGTGCCATGGGCGTAGACGATCGGCTCGTGCCCGGCGAGCGCGGCAAACCGGTTCGTTGCCTGTGTGAAGGGCAGTCCGGTCGTTGCGGCAATGTCGGAGGCAACCCGGGCGCCGAACTCGGGATGCGTCGCGAGTCCTGTGCCCACGGCGGTGCCGCCAATGGCCAGCGGCAGGAGCGACGCGAGGCCGGCTTCAACGGCTGTGCGGGCAAAGTCGAGCTGCGCGACGTAGCCGGAAAACTCCTGTCCGAGCGTCAGCGGCGTGGCGTCCTGCAGATGCGTGCGGCCGATCTTGACGATCGAGTCGAACGCCGCGGCCTTGGCGGCAAGTGTGGCGCGCAGGACATCCAGCGCAGGCAGCAGTTGCCGGGCAAGCACGAGCGCGAGCGCGACGTGCATGGCGGTGGGGATGACGTCGTTCGACGACTGCCCGCGGTTCACGTGGTCGTTGGGATGCACGGTACGGCTACCGCGCGGATGTCCCAGCAGTTCGCCGGCGCGATTGGCGATGACCTCGTTCACGTTCATGTTGGTCTGCGTGCCGGAGCCGGTCTGCCACACCGGCAGAGGAAAGTGCGTGTCGTGGCGACCCGCGACCACCTCGTCCGCAGCCGTGGTGATCGCGACGGCGAGGCGCGGGTCGACGAGCCCGAGCGACTGGTTGACCCGGGCAGCGGCAGCCTTGACCTGCGCGATCGCATGGATCAACGGAAGGGGCATGAGGTCGCCCGCCGGAAAGTGATGCAGTGCGCGCTGAGTCTGCGCGCCCCACAGCGCCGATGCCGGGACGTCGATCGGCCCGAAACTGTCGCGCTCGGCTCGCATTGCCTCTGGTGCGGTCATCGCGGCTCCGGAAAGCCCTGAAGACTGCGACGGTAGCGGAACCCGCGGACGAGGGCTACGCGTTGCGCGCAAAATGGGGGCTGCAGAACCGGAGTACCGCAGAACACGCCATGAGCAAGGCCTTTGTAAAGGATGATGCTACCGACGACGATGATGACGTCGCATTGCCGGAGCTGCCTGCGGGCGTCCGTAACTACATCACGCCGGTGGGCTACACACGCCTGCGCACCGAACTGGCGCACCTGGTCAAGACCGAGCGGCCGGAGGTGGTGCGTGTCGTGTCATGGGCCGCGTCCAACGGCGATCGTTCGGAAAATGGCGACTATATCTACGGCAAGAAGCGGCTGCGCGAGATCGACCGGCGCATCCGCTTCCTGACCAAGCGCCTCGACATCGCCGAGGTCGTGGACCCGGCGACCCGTCCTGCCACTGACCAGGTCTTCTTCGGCGCCACGGTGCAGTACGCAACGGGCGGTCGGGAGAGCGAGATCACGATCGTTGGCATCGACGAAGTGGAGCCGGAGCGGGGAAAGGTCAGCTGGATCTCGCCGATCGCGCGTGCACTGCTGAAGGCGCGCGAGGGCGACGTCGTCCAGCTGAAGACGCCCGCGGGCGTCGAAATGCTCGAAATCCTGGCGGTGCGCTACGCGGCGTCGTGAGGGTGGGCGCGCGAGCCGCCGCGCGGCCGCACGACCTTCACGACCTGCTTGACCCGCCGAAGGGTCCGGATGACCCGCGCCAGGTGCGTGCGGTCACGCACCTGCACCTTGAAGTGAATCAGCGCGATGAGCGCATCCTCGTCGTCGATGTGGACGTTGAGGATGTTCGATTCGGCCTCGGCAATAGCCACGGCGATGCGGCCGAGTACGCCGCGCTCGTTGTCCGCGCTGACGTCGAGCCCGACGGTGAAGTGGGTTGCCGGATCGCGCGCCCACTGCAGCTCGATCCAGCGGTCCGGGTCCGCACGCCGGGCGCGCAGGGCGTGCACGCAGTCCGACTGGTGCACGGCGAGTCCCTGGCCCTTGCGGATGTGACCGACGATCGAATCGCCCGGGATGGGGTGGCAGCAGTTCGCCATCTGTACGGCCATGCCTTCGGTGCCGCGGACCACCACCGGGACGGAGGCTGACGGGATCGCCGAGCTGTCCGATGGATCACCCGTAATGTCGGCGCCGGCAGCCAGCGCGAGCTGGCGCGCGACCACGGCGGCGAGCCGTCGACCCAGGCCGATGTCGGCGAACAGGGCAGCACGCGACTCGATTTCCGCCTGGCGGATCACGTCGTCCCACTGCGTCTCGCTGACGGTCCCGAGCGACAGATTGAACTGGCGCGCGGCCTGTGCCAGCAACCGCTCGCCGAGTTCGGCCGACTCGTCGAACTTCATCGTGCGCAGGAAGTGGCGGATCTCCGACCGCGCCTTGCCGGTCCGCACGAACGTCAGCCAGGCCGGGTTCGGTCGGGCCACGGGTCCGGTGACGACTTCGACCATGTCGCCGTTGCGCAGCGGTGTGCGCAGCGGCTGGATCTCGCCGTTGATGCGCGCGGCCACGCACTTGTTGCCTACGTCCGTGTGGATGCCGTAGGCGAAGTCCACCGGCGTGGCGCCGCGGGGCAGCGAAACGATCTTGCCTTTCGGCGTGAAGACATAGACCTTGTCCGGGAAGAGATCGACCTTGATGTGCTCGAGGAATTCGGTCGAATCACCGGTGTGCCGCTGGATCTCGAGCAGCGACTGCAGCCACTGGTGCGTGCGCGACTGCAGCTCGGACAGGTCCGAGTCGTCGTCCTTGTAGAGCCAGTGTGCGGCCACGCCCGACTCGGCGACGTGGTGCATCTCCTTCGTGCGGATCTGGAACTCGACCGGTGTCCCGTAGGGGCCGATCAGGGTCGTGTGCAGCGACTGGTAGCCGTTGACCTTCGGGATTGCGATGTAGTCCTTGAACTTGCCCGGCACCGGCTTGAACAGGCCATGCAGTGCGCCGAGGGCGAGGTAACACTCCGACACCTTGTCGACGACGATGCGGAAGCCGTAGATGTCGAGCACTTCGGAAAACGAGAGGTTCTTCTCGACCATCTTGCGGTAGATGCCGAAGAGCGTCTTCTCGCGGCCGTAGACCTCCGCGCGCAGTTTGGTCTCCTGCAGCGCCTTGCGCACCGACTGCAGGATCTTGCTGAGCAGCTCGCGCCGGTTGCCTCGTGCGGACAGCACCGCCCGCTGCAGCACCCGATAGCGCATCGGATGCAGGTGCTGGAAGCTCAGCTCCTCGAGATCGCGGAACAGGTTGTTGAGCCCGAGCCGGTGCGCGATGGGCGCATAGATCTCGAGGGTTTCACGCGCAATGCGACGACGCTTGTCCGGCTCGACGGCGTCGAGCGTACGCATGTTGTGCAGGCGGTCTGCCAGCTTGATCAGCATGACGCGCACGTCGCGCGCCATTGCCAGCAGCATCTTGCGGAAGTTTTCGGCCTGCGCCTGCTCGGTCGACGAGAACTGCAGCTTGTCCAGCTTGGACACGCCGTCGACCAGTTCTGCGACGGTGGTGCCGAAGCGCTCGATCAACTGCTGCTTGGGTATGCCGGAGTCTTCCAGGACATCGTGCAGAAGGGCGGCCTGGATCGCGGCGCCATCCAGCCGCCAGTCCGTGAGGATCTCGGCGACAGCGATGGGGTGGGTGATGTAGGGCGCGCCGCTCTGTCGGAACTGCCCGAGGTGGGCCTCGTCGGAGAAGCGGAAGGCATCCTTGATCTTCTGCACGTCGGACGACGGCAGGTATTTCTTGACCCGCTCGGCGAGCGTGCCGACGGTCGCAACTCCGGTGGCCGTCGCCGGCTCAGCCGAATCGCTGCGCCAGACCGCTTTTTTCAGCGCCTCGGCGGCGCGGCGCGCAAAGCCTGGTTGGGAAGGCTGGTCAGGTGGGGGAACGGGTTCCTGTGGCCGCATCGTGATTGCCGGGCGTCGGGGCTGGCGTCACACGCTGCGAACCACGACACAGCTCAGGTCGGTACTTTTCGCAGCATTTCAATGCCGACCTTGCCCTGTCCGATCTCACGCAGCGCGGCGACGGCCGGCTTGTCCTTGGTGTCGATCTTCGGGGTGTGGCCCTGCGCGAGCTGGCGAGCGCGGTAGGCCGCCGCCAGCGCGAGCTGGAAACGGTTAGGGATGTGCTTCAGACAGTCTTCAACAGTAATACGCGCCATGGTCGGTTCCAGAGGGAAAACGAAATTGGCCTGATTCTAGCCGACCTCCTCCGTAGAGCCTGTGTGGCCAGTGTCTGCAGTGCAATCGAAGCGCGGATTCGGTCGCCGCGGGGCGATCGCGCCCAGGGCCGGGCAGAGCCAGAGGGAGGCTGCTGGATCGCGGTCGGCGCTAAGGCAATGCGATGCCGAGCTGCGCAAAGAGTTCGTGATGGCGTGCGGCCTGGCGGGCGTAGCGCTGGCGCGTTGCCGTGACGATGGCCGCCAGCTGCGACAGCGCGGTCGGGAAGTCCTCGTTGATGATGACGTAGTCGAACTCGGAGGCATGGGCGATCTCGCTGCCCGCCGCCAGCAGGCGACGCGTGATCACCTGCGGACTGTCCTGTCCGCGCTTGTGCAGGCGTGCCTCGAGCGCGTCGATCGACGGCGGCAGGATGAAAATGCCGACCGCATGGCCGAAGTGCGACTTGACCTGGCGGGCACCCTGCCAGTCGATCTCGAGCAGCACGTCGGTGCCGGCCCGGAGCCGTTCCTCGATCCAGACGCGCGAGGTCGCGTAGTAGTTGCCGTGCACCTCGGCGCTCTCGAGGAACTCGCCCGCGGCGCGCCGTCGCATGAACTCGTCGACCGAGACGAAGTGATACTCACGGCCATCGGTCTCTCCGGGCCGGGGCGGACGCGTCGTGTGCGAAACGCTCAGCTCGATACGTGCATCCTGGTCGAGCAGGGCGTTGACGAGCGTCGACTTGCCCGCGCCCGAGGGCGCGACGACCAGGAAGATGCTGCCCGCCTGGCCGGCATCGAGTGCTGCGCGCGGAGTGACGTTCGATGCGCTCATTCGAGGTTCTGGATCTGCTCGCGCATCTGCTCGATCAGCAGCTTCAGTTCGACGGAGGCGTTCGTCATCTCGATCGCGGCCGCCTTGGAACCGAGCGTATTGGCCTCGCGATTGAGTTCCTGCATCAGGAAGTCGAGGCGCCGCCCGACCGGTCCGCCGGCGTCGAGGACCCGGCGCACTTCGCCGACGTGTGTCGTCAGGCGTTTGAGTTCCTCGTCGACGTCCATGCGCAGGCCATAGAGCGTGACTTCCTGACGGATACGGTCGGCGACCTCCTCGCGCGTCAGCGTCGAGGTGTCGGCCAGCGCGCGGCCGAGGGCCTGCTCCAGCCGTTCGACCAGTTTGCGCTCGACCGCGGCGAGCAGCTCCGGTGCCCGCGCCTTGACCTGCGCGCCGATCACATCGATGGAATTGCAGTGTGCGTGCAGCACATCCCGCAGCGCCGAGCCCTCCCGCTGGCGCGAGGCGGCCAGTGCATCGAGCGCTTCGGACAGGGCATCCAGGACGGCAACGCGCAGCGCATCCGGGTCGGCGACCGGCGCGTCGACGACACCGGGCCAGCCGAGCACATCGGCAGTCGTCAGGGGGCTCGCGAATGGAAGCACGGCGACGACTTCCGCCGCCAGTTGCTTGAGGCGACCCAGGGCCGCAGTGTTGACACCGCCACTGGCTTCACCGGCAACGCGACTGACGGCGAGGCGGCACTCCATCTTGCCGCGATTGACACGTGCGCTGATTGCTTCCCGCAATGCCGGCTCGACGCTGCGCAGTTCGTCCGGATACCTGACCGACAGGTCAAGGAAACGCGAGTTGACGGACTTCAGTTCGACAGTGACCGGACCGATCACGGTGGGTCGACTGGCGACCGCGAATCCGGTCATGCTGGCAACGGGTTTCATGCGGATGTTGGAGGAATGCCGATAACGGACTCGCTCTAAGGCTCGGTATAGCGGTGTTTTTCTGCCCTATAGGCTTCGGGACACGGAACCCTTTTCGTTAGAATCGTCCCGATATTCCCACGCAGTAGTGCACATGGCGGCGCAGACCAACGCATCTTTGCCCGAAGGCCTCGAAGTCGGCGGCTACCGCATTGTAAAGAAGATCTCCAGCGGCGGCTTCTCCATTGTCTACCTGGCCACGGACGAGAACGGCAATTCGGTCGCGATCAAGGAGTACATGCCCGCGGCGCTCGCGCAGCGCAAGCCCGGCGAACTGTCGCCCTATGTCTCTCCGGAGAACCTGAACACCTACCGCATCGGCCTGAAGTGCTTCTTCGAGGAAGGCCGGGCACTGGCGTCGATCTATCACCCCAACATCGTGCGCGTCATCAATTTTTTTCGCGCGAACGACACGGTGTACATGGTGATGAACTACGAGTCCGGACGGTCGCTG
This sequence comes from uncultured beta proteobacterium, assembly GCA_963769745.1. Classification (GTDB taxonomy): domain Bacteria; phylum Pseudomonadota; class Gammaproteobacteria; order Burkholderiales; family Burkholderiaceae_F; genus JALORV01. The sequence continues at coordinate 72,061 of CAVYNB010000025.1, read as the reverse complement.
CAGGAGCATGTCCTGCGCAATCGCAACAAGGACCAGAAGGACGTGCTGTCGGAACGGTTCGTCCGGCGCGTGTTTGCGCAGGTCATGAACGGGCTGCGCGAGGTGCACTCGAACCGCCTGCTGCACCTCGACGTGAAGCCCGCGAACATCTACCTGCGCATGGACGGCACGCCGATCCTGCTGGACTTCGGCGCTGCACGGCAGACCCTGCAGCGGGACATCAGCAAGACCTATCCGATGTACACGCCGGGATTTGCTGCCCCCGAGTTGTACAAGCGCGACGCGGAGCTGGGTCCGTGGACCGACGTGTACTCGATCGGTTCGTGCATCTATGCCTGCATGTCCGGCATGCCGCCGCAGGAGTCGGACCAGCGCCTGAAGGAAGACAAGATGCCGACGGCGCTGCGGTCGTTCCGCGGCCTGTACTCGAACCAGCTGATCTCGATGGTCGAACGCTGCCTGCGACTGAACTCGCTCGAGCGACCGCAGACGGTCTATGCGGTGCAGAAGGAACTCCTGCAGAACGTGCCGGAACGTCCGGAGTTTTCGATCATGGAGCGCACGGGTGCCCGCTGGCGCAGCCTTCAGGACCGGATGATGCGGTTCATGAAGGAACACAACATCACGTGGTTCTAGGCGTGCCAAAGTGCACCCCGACTTTTGCTCGCCTGAAGTGAAAGAATCGCTGGCAGAGCCAGTCGATTTTTTTGATTACAAAGGCAGCGAAAGCTGGCACTGTGCCTCGGGTGCCATGGAGCGCTGATGCGTTTTTCCGTCTACCAGGAAAGCAAGAAGGGCGGCCGGCGGGTCAATCAGGACCGCATGGGCTACCTGTACACGCGCGACTCGATGCTGGTCCTGGTGGCCGACGGCATGGGCGGCCATGCGCGTGGCGAGGTCGCCTCGCAGCTGACGCTGCAGACGATCGCGTCGATCTACCAGCGCGACGCCAAGCCGATCCTGCCGGACCCGACGCGCTTTCTCGAGGAATCCGTGCTCGCTTCGCACCGCGAGCTGCATCGGTATCGGGCCGAGCACAGCCTTCCCGAGGCGCCACGGACGACGCTGGTGGCGTGCATCGTCCAGCAGGGTGTCGCGATCTGGGCGCATGTCGGTGACTCGCGTCTGTACCTGATCCGCGGCGGCCGCATCCTCGAACGCACGATCGATCATTCGCGTGTGCACCACCTGGTGCAGTCCGGGCTGATCCGGCCCGAAGATGCGAAGGATCACCCGGAGCGCAACCGCATTTTCAACTGCATCGGCGCCTACGTCGCACCGACCGTCGAGATCAGCCGACCCTTCGCGATGCGCAACGGCGACACGCTGCTGCTGTGTTCCGATGGCCTGTGGGGCGCACTGAGCGATCGCCAGATTGCCGAGGCGTTCACCGGCAAGACGGTGATGCGCGCCGTTCCCGAGCTGATGGAACTCGCGCTCGAACTGAGTGGTCCGGAGGCAGACAACTGCACCGCGATCGCGATCACCTGGGCCGGGACCGAGTCGGTCGAGATGGTGCCGCCGACCGACGATCCGGTCTCGACCTTGCTCATCCCCGAAGGCACGGTGGCATCGACCATCCAGATGCCGCGACACGGCGAACCCGGTCCCGACGAAGAGCTGTCGGAAGACCAGATCGACGACGCGGTCGCCGAGATCCAGAAGGCGATTCAGCGCTCGTCCAAGCTCGTCAGCAAGTAAGCGCATCGACCGACCGGTCGCGCAGTTGTTTGACGCTGTCCGGCGCTGCTGCGCACGCGCGTTTCCAGGCTGCGGTAGCCTTGCCGGCTATCCGCGCCTTCAATATCTGCAGAGCTCCATGAACTCCGCATCCTTGAGCACGCCGCGTCCCAGTGGCCGGCGTCACGACGAACTTCGACCAGTACGCCTGACGCGTCGCTACACCAAGCATGCGGAAGGGTCGGTGCTGGTCGAGTTCGGCGACACCAAGGTGATCTGCACCGCCAGTGTCGAAGAAAAAGTCCCGGGCTTTCTGAAGGGCAAGGGCGAGGGCTGGCTGACCGCCGAGTACGGCATGCTGCCGCGCGCCACGCATACTCGCAGCGACCGCGAGGCCGCGCGAGGAAAGCAGGGCGGACGCACGCTCGAGATCCAGCGCCTGATCGGTCGCAGCCTGCGCGCGGTGTTCGACCTGCGTGTGCTCGGCGAACGCACGCTGCATGTCGACTGCGATGTGATCCAGGCTGACGGTGGCACACGCACCGCTGCGATCACCGGCGGTTATGTCGCCGCCGTCGACGCCGCGCGCTGGTTGCGCGAGCGCGGCATGATCGAGAACCTGCCGGTGCGTGACTACGTGGCGGCGGTGTCGGTCGGCGTCTTTCGCGAGGCCGCCGTCCTCGACCTCGACTACGCGGAAGACTCCGGATGCGAGACCGACATGAACGTCGTCATGACCGGAAAGGGCGGCTTTGTCGAAATCCAGGGCACCGCCGAAGGTGAACCCTTCAGCGAAGCGCAGATGGTCGCGATGATGGCGCTCGCGCGCAAGGGCATCGCCGAACTCGTGGCCGCCCAGAAGCACGTACTCGGTGAGGCATGAGCGCGCACGGCCGCTCCGAAGCGCTCATCCCGGAGCGCATCGCGCGGAGGGTATCCCAGTGACGCGGCGTGTCGTACTGGCGTCGTCGAACGCCGGCAAGCTACGCGAGCTCAGGGACTTGCTGGCCGGGCTGGGTTTCGACGTCATTGCGCAAGGCGATCTCGGAATTGAATCGGCCGACGAGCCGCACCTGACGTTCCTTGAGAACGCGCTGGCCAAGGCACGCCACGCGTCCGAAAGCAGTGGCCTGCCGGCGCTGGCCGACGACTCGGGCCTGTGTGTGGCAGCGCTGCAGGGCGCACCAGGCGTCCGTTCAGCACGCTTTGCCGGCCCGGCGGCCGACGATGCAGCCAATAACGCTGAACTGCTGCGCCGCCTGCAGGATCACGGCGATCGTCGAGCCCATTACACATGCGTGCTGGTGGCGGTGGCGTCTGCCGATGACCCTGAGCCGCTTGTTGCCGACGCGCGCTGGCAGGGCGAGATCCTGCAAAGCCCGCGCGGAGCCGGGGGGTTCGGCTACGACCCGTTATTCCTTGTGCCCGAACGGGGTTGCACTGCTGCCGAGCTGTCCGCAGACGAGAAGAACCGCATCAGCCACCGTGGCCAGGCCTTGCGCGAACTGGTGCGGCGTCTTGCCGACTGGCGATGAAGGAGGGCCGGGTCGGATGGGCGTGATCCCGATTGCCATAGCGCCGGACGGACCCGCGCCGACGGACATCGCGGCCTACCTGCGACCGGGAACGCTCTCACTGCCGGCACTGCCTCCGCTGTCGCTGTATGTCCACTATCCGTGGTGCGTGCGCAAGTGCCCGTATTGCGATTTCAACTCGCATGAACCCGAGGGCGGCGCGGGCAGAATCCCCGAAGCCGACTATCTGACGGCGCTGCGATCGGATATCGAAGCCGCGCTGCCGCTGATCTGGGGCCGGCGCATTGTCAGCATCTTCATCGGCGGCGGCACACCCAGCCTGCTGAGCGCGAAGGGCCTGGACACATTGCTGTCGGACGTGCGCGCACTGCTTGCGCTGGAAGCCGACTGCGAAGTCACGCTCGAGGCCAACCCGGGGACGGTCGAGGCCGGACGATTTGCCGACTACCGGAACGCCGGAGTCAACCGGCTGTCCATCGGCGTCCAGTCCTTTGACGACGCCAAGTTGCAAGCGCTGGGTCGTATTCATGACCGAGGGCAGGCCCTGCGTGCCATCGACATGGCGCGGCAGGTGTTCGACAACTTCAACATCGATCTGATGTACGGACTGCCGGACCAGGACCTCGCAGCGGCGCAGGACGATGTCGAGCAGGCTCTCGCGCTGGCACCGCCGCACCTGTCGCTCTATCAGTTGACGCTGGAACCGAACACGGTTTTCGCGAAGCACCCACCGCAGCTGCCGGACGAGGACACCGCTGCCTCGATGCAGGCGTGGATCGAGGCGCGCACGGCCGAGGCCGGCATATCGCCACTACGAGATTTCAGCCTACGCACAGCCCGGTCGAGAGTGCCGCCATAACCTCAACTACTGGGGGTTCGGCGACTACCTCGGTGTCGGTCCCGGTGCGCACTCGAAGATCTCGTTTCCGCATCGAATCATTCGTCAGGTGCGCTATCGCGGCCCGCGCACCTATCTCGAGCGCGCGAGTCGCGGCGAATTTCTTGCCGAAAGCAGTGAAGTTGCGAGGGACGAACTTCCGTTCGAATTCATGCTGAATGCCATGCGGCTGCTGGAAGGAGTGCCCAGCCGTTGGTTTGCTGAGCGCACCGGCCTGCCACCCACGGCGATCGAAAAGTCATTGGCCGAAGCCGAACGTCGCGGCCTGCTGGCGATAGACCACGCTCACTGGGCCCCGACCCCCTTAGGGGCCCGGTTCCTGAGTGATCTTCAGACGCTCTTTCTGCCCGATCGCCCGAACAGCCCAAAATAGTGCATCTCTGCCCCATTGAAGGGCATAATGCGGCACTGTGGTGCGTTGATCCCCTTCGGGGACCTTCCTGAGCCGGGACTCGCGACTTCCTAACCGGCTGCCGCACAAGGCTAGTGCAGCGTCAAGCGCAGTTTGTGTCCTTTTGGCATAGTTCCTGCGTTGCGCTGCACCAGTTCCCGTGTGGGCATGGAGGCCCTTGCCCGGGGATCGTTATCAACCACGAGCGATTGAGGAGAAAGAATGGCCACGGCCAAAGACGTCATCAAGATGATCACGGACAACGAGGCGCTGTTCGTTGATCTGCGGTTTACCGACACGAAGGGCAAGGAACAGCATGTGTCCGTGCCGGCCAAGGCATTTGAGGAAGACAAGTTCGAGCACGGACACGCGTTCGACGGTTCCTCGATCGCGGGCTGGAAGGGCATCGAGGCCTCGGACATGCTGCTGATGCCCGATCCCGCGACGGCCCGCATGGACCCGTTCCGCGAAGAAAACACACTGATCATCACCTGCGATGTGGTCGAGCCGTCGACCGGCAAGGGCTATGACCGCGATCCGCGCTCGCTGGCCCGGCGCGCCGAGGCGTACCTGAAGTCGACCGGCATCGGCGACACCGCGTATTTCGGTCCCGAGCCCGAGTTCTTCATTTTTGATTCGGTCACCTGGAATGTGGACATGTCGGGCAGCGCAGTGCGCATCAAGTCCGAAGAGGCCCCGTGGTCGACCGGAATCGACTACGAAGCCGGCAACCTCGCGCATCGCCCGCCGGTGAAGGGCGGCTACTTCCCCGTGCCACCGACCGACTCGCTGCAGGACATCCGTTCCGAGATGTGCCTGCTGCTCGAGCAGCAGGGCGTCGAGGTCGAAGTGCATCACCACGAAGTGGCTGCGCCCGGCCAGTGCGAGATCGGCACCAAGTTCTCGACGCTGGTGAAGCGCGCCGACTGGCTGCAGATCATGAAGTACACGATCTGGAACGTCGCGGCGAGCTACGGCAAGACGGCGACGTTCATGCCGAAGCCGGTGGTCGGCGACAACGGTTCGGGCATGCACGTGCACCAGTCCGTGTGGAAGGAGGGCAACAACCTCTTTGCCGGCAACGGCTATGGCGGGCTGTCGGACTTCGCGCTGTACTACATCGGCGGCATCATCAAGCACGCGCGCTCGCTGAATGCGATTCACCAATCCGGGCACCAACAGCTACAAGCGTCTGGTGCCGGGTTTCGAGGCACCGGTCAAGCTCGCGTACTCGGCCCGCAACCGCTCAGCGTCGATTCGCATCCCGTACGTTCAGCAATCCGAAGGGGCGCCGCATCGAGGTGCGCTTCCCCGATCCGACCGCCAATCCGTACCTCGCGTTCGCCGCGATGCTGATGGCCGGCCTCGACGGTGTGCAGAACAAGATCCACCCGGGCGAGGCCGCCGACAAGAACCTGTATGACCTGCCAGCCGGAAGAGGACGCGAAGATCCCGACCGTGTGCTCGTCGCTCGACCAGGCGCTCGAGATACCTCGACAAGGACCGCGAGTTCCTGACGCGTGGCGGCGTCTTCAGCAACGACCTGATCGACGCCTACATCGCGTTGAAGATGGATGAGGTCACGCGCTTCCGGATGACGACGCACCCGGTCGAGTTCGACATGTACTACGGGTCGTAAATCGAATCCGCCGTCAAAGCCAAATGGGGGCGGGAAACCGCCCCTGTTTGCTTGCGTCGGCTGCGGATGACCCCCACCTCCCTGAAATGCGGGAACTGACCGTGGAACTGCTTGCAGTTGCTACTTTCCAGGCGTCGAGGCTGCCGTACACTGCCGGCGGTCTGTGTCGCAGGGGGCACGCGAGTGAAGAAAACGTTGCCGTTTGTCGTGCTGTGGGTGGGAGTGGCCTTGTCGTGGCCGAGCCATGCCCAGTCGTCGGACATCTTCCTGTGCGTCGACGACCAGGGCAACAAGTCGTTCCAGAACGTCGGCAGCGGCAAGGGTTGCAAGCGGGTCGATGTCGGTCCGGTGCTGTCGGTTCCGGCGACGAGACAGCCCGCGGCACGCGGTTCGGTTCAGCCGGCCGTCGAAGAGCGTGCATCCGTCTCACCGGCGTCGTTTCCGCGGGTCGATCGCGACACGCAGCGCACGCGCGACAGCGACCGGCGCCGCATACTGGAAGACGAATTGAAGGCCGAGGAAGACCGGCTCGCACGTCTGCGGTCCGAGTTCAACAACGGCGAGCCGGAGCGGCGCGGTGACGAGCGCAACTTCGCGCTGTACCAGGAGCGCATCCAGCGACTGCGCGAGGACATCGGGCGGGTCGAGACCAACGTCGGCGCCCTGCGCCGCGAGATCGCGCTGCTCCGCACCCAGTAGTTTCGGCAGGACCCAACCGGCGCGCGTTTGCTGCGGCCGGGCGCACGGGCCGGCATCGGTCCTCCGGACCCTTCTCCATGGCCGTTGTCCCGAATTTCCGCGCGGGTGGATCGGATGAGCGCGGTCGCCCGGTTCGATCCCGTCGTGGAAGCGCAGTTCGACGGACTCGATCTGCTGTCGACCGCAGTGATCGTTCTCGATCAGGCGGCGCGCATCGTGCACGCCAACCAGTCGGCAGAACTCCTGCTGAGCATGTCGCGCAAGAACCTGCTGGGGCAGTCGGCCGAGCGCGTGATCGGCGACGAGATGCAGATGCAGCAACTGGTCGCCGACGCGCGCGCCAATGTCTTCGGCGAGCGCCGCCAGGTCCTGGAACTCAAGCGACTCGGGCGCGAGCCGGTGCCTGTCCGGGTGACGGCCACGGCGCAGTACGGTTCAAGCACTCCGCTGGTGCTCGAAATCTCCGAAATCGAGCAGCAGTTGAAGGTCGACCGCGAGGAGCGGCAGCTCGGACTGTCGGAAGCGAACCGTCAGCTCCTGCGGAACCTTGCGCACGAGATCAAGAACCCGCTGGGAGGTGTGCGCGGCGCCGCCCAGTTGCTGGACGCCGAGCTTGCCTCGCCCGAGCAGCGCGAATACACGCGCGTGATCATCGCCGAGGCCGACCGTCTGCAGGCACTGGTTGATCGGCTGCTGGCGCCGCATCGTGTTGCACGGGTCGTAGCCGAACTCAACATCCACGAGGTGTGCGAACGCGTGCGCATGGTGATGCTGGCGGAGTTTCCTCGTGGCCTCACGATCGAACGTGACTACGACGCCAGCGTGCCGAACTTCCACGGTGACCGGGAGCAGCTGATCCAGGCGCTGCTGAACATCGTTCGCAACGCGACCCAGGCGCTGGAGTCACGCATCGAATCCGGCGATGCACGCATCACGCTGCGCACGCGAGTGGCGCGCCAGGTGACGATTGCGCGGTCCCGCCATCGCCTGGCACTGGACTTGCATGTGACTGACAACGGGCCGGGCGTGCCGAATGACATCAAGGACCGCATCTTCTATCCGCTGGTGTCGGGGCGCGACGACGGCACCGGCCTGGGGCTCACGCTGGCACAGACGTTCATCCAACAGCACGACGGCATCATCGAGGTCGACAGCCGACCGGGCCGAACCGATTTCCGCATCCTGATTCCGCTGCCATGAGCGCTGCCATGAAACCAATCTGGATCGTCGACGACGATCGCTCGATCCGCTGGGTGCTGGAAAAGGCGCTGGCGCGCGAAAACCTGCCGTGCAAGGCCTTCGGCGTGGCCCAGGACGTGCTGAACGAACTCGAGCACGACAGCCCGCAGGTGCTGATTTCGGACATACGCATGCCCGGGATGAGTGGCATCGAGCTGTTACGTGCAGTCAAGCGTCGGCACCCGGCGCTGCCGGTGATCGTGATGACCGCGTTCTCGGACCTCGAAAGTGCGGTGTCGGCATTCCAGGGCGGCGCATTCGAGTACCTGCCCAAGCCGTTCGATGTGGACAAGGCGGTCGAACTGATCCGCCGTGCAGTGGACGAGAGCGTGCGCGAATCCAGCGCCGACGAAGCCCTGGGCGAAGTACCCGAGATCCTCGGCCAGGCACCCGCGATGCAGGACGTATTCCGGGCCATCGGCCGCCTCAGCCAGTCGAACGTGACCGTGCTGCTCACCGGCGAGTCCGGCAGCGGCAAGGAAGTCGTCGCGCGTGCCCTGCACAAGCACAGCCCGCGCGTGGCGGCTCCCTTCATTGCGCTCAACATGGCAGCGATTCCGCGCGACCTGCTGGAAAGCGAGTTGTTCGGCCATGAACGTGGCGCATTCACGGGTGCGCAGGCGATGCGCCGTGGCCGCTTCGAACAGGCCGAAGGAGGAACACTGTTCCTCGACGAGATCGGCGACATGCCGGCGGAACTGCAGACACGCCTGCTGCGCGTGCTGTCCGACGGTTTTTACTATCGCGTCGGCGGACACCAGCCGATCAAGGCCGACGTGCGCGTGATCGCAGCCACCCATCAGAATCTCGAGGAGCGCGTTCGGCAGGGTCTGTTCCGCGAGGATCTCTACCATCGACTGAACGTCATCCGGCTGCGCCTGCCGGCGCTGCGCGAACGCAGCGAAGACATTCCGCTGCTGACCCGGCACTTCCTCGTCAAGAGTGCACAGGAGCTGGGGGTCGAGCCGAAACGGCTGTCCGAGGAGGCGACGCGCTTCATCAGCCAGCTGCCGTTTCCCGGCAACGTACGACAGCTCGAAAACCTGTGCCACTGGCTGACGGTCCTCGCACCGGCCCAGGTGGTCAAGGTTGAGGACCTACCGCTGGAAATGCGGCAGGAACTGATGGCGGTGCCTGCCGTGAGATCGGACCGGACAGAGGCCGCCACAACAGTTCCGGTGGCGGTGGCATCCACCGCCGGAGGCGACTGGACGTCCTCGCTGATTGCCGAGGTCGAACGCCGGCTGCAGTCCGGTGTGCCCGATGTCATGGATACGCTGGCGCGCGACTTCGAGGCGGCCGTCATTCGAACGGCACTTCGGCACACCCACGGACGCCGCATCGACGCCGCCACCCGTCTCGGTGTCGGACGCAACACGATCACCCGCAAGATCCAGGAACTGCAGCTGGAAGACTGACGGGCTGAATCAATCCGGACAGTAAGTGGCCGATTTCCGGACCGCAGAGCGGCGGGCCCTCCGTCCACTTTTACTGCGTTTCGTCGCGGCTGCCTGCAATTCGTCGCACCAACGGCGACAATCCGGGGCGGTTGCGGATAATCCGCTCCCACGATAAGACACGGCCCGCGGGTCACGAACCTGCGCACACTTCTGGCGCCAATCCGGTGCCGTGGCCGTCCTGGGGGAATCGATGACGAAACGCGCAAAGCTTGTGTGGGTGGTCGGGCTGCTGGTGCTGGCAATAGCGGGGGGCGGGGGAGCCGTCATCGCCTCGCGGCAATCCAAGCCGGCCCAGGATGCGGCGAAGAAGGATGATCGCCCGGCACTGGAATTCGCTCAGGCTGACGTAGTGACCCTGCAACCGAAGCGGCTTTCGGTGGAACTCGCGGTGCCTGGCAGCGTGCTGGCCGTGTCGCAGGCCACGGTGCGCTCGAAGCTGTCGGCGGAGGTCAAGCGCGTGTTGGTCCGCGAGGGCGACAAGGTGAGCGCCGGCCAGGTGGTGGCCGAATTCGACACCGCGCAGCTTCGTGCCCAGCTGGCCGAACGCACCGCCACCTTGGCATCGGCCAAGGCCCAGCTGGCCACCACCGAGCGCACGCGCCAGTCCAATGCTCAGCTGGTCAAGCAGAACTTTATTTCGCAGAACGCGTTCGATACCGCGGATTCCGCTCATCAGGCCCAGTTGGCCACGGTGGCGGCGTCGCAAGCGCAGCTCGAGCAGACACAGATCATGATGAGCGACTCGGTGGTGCGCGCTCCCATTTCCGGCATCGTCGCGAAGCGCCACGTGCAGCCGGGCGAGAAGCTCGCGTTCGATGCCCCGCTGATGGCCATCGTCGATCTGGCAGAGCTGGAAGTCCAGGCCCAGGTGCCGGTGTCCGACGTCCCGCAGATCAGGAAAGGCATGCCGGCGCAGGTCGATATCGAAGGCATGAACGGTCGTCGTTTTGCCGGACGCGTCGAACGCATCAATCCCAGCACCGAAACGGGCACGCGGACCGTCAACATCTACGTCTCGCTGCCCAATGAGGAGTCGCTGCTGAAGGCGGGCATGTTTGCGCGCGTGCTGCTGACGACGATGCCGGAAACCGAGGCGGCGTCCTTGCCGATGTCCGCGGTGCGGTCCGACGGCCAGCAAAGTTACGTCTGGGTGATAGCCGACGGCAAGCTGGTACGCCGCAACATCGCGACGGGCCGACGTGACGAACGCGCTCAACTGGTCGAAATCACGTCGGGGCTGGCTGCGTCGGATGTTGTCCTCGCGACCAAGTTCGACAACCTGAAGGACGGACTGGCCGCGAAGGTCGTCGGCCTGCCGGGCGAATCAAAGGTCGCCGACCGACGCGCGACGACGAGCGGGTCGCCGGCTTCGAACTGAACACGGGCGCAGCCGGAGTGAGGCGCCTGCCAGGCCGCTTCGCCCCGCGTTCGGGAGGAATGCACACATGTGGATGACGCGAGTTTCAATCAACCATCCGGTCTTCGCGACCATGGTGATGGTGGGCCTCACGGTGCTGGGGCTCTTTTCCTACGCGCGCCTCGGCGTCGAGCCGATGCCCGACGTCAGCCCGCCGGGCGTTCAGATCTGGGTCAACTATCCCGGGGCGTCGCCGGAGCAGGTCGAAAACGATCTTGCCAAGCCCATCGAGAACGCCGCGAACACGGTCGCCGGCGTCAAGCGCATCCTGTCGCGCTCCGACGAAGGTCGTTCGCTGACGTGGGTCGAGTTCCGCTACGAAGTGGACATGGATCGCGCGATCCAGGAGGTGCGCGACAAGCTTGCGCAGATTCGCGCGACCTTCCCGCGTGATGCGAAGGATCCGGTGGTCCAGCGCGCCGGGGGCGAGAACGACCAGCCGGTCGCCTCCTTCGCATTGATCGGCAGCGGCAAGTCCTCGCGCGAGCTGACCTTGCTTGCCGAGCAGGTGGTGCAGAAGGGCTTCGAACGTGTGAAGGGCGTCGGACGCGTCGATCTCGGCGGCAACGTCACGCGCCAGATCCAGGTTCGCGTCGATCCGGCCAAGCTGACAGCGTTCGGCCTGTCGGTCGATACAGTGGTGCAGGCGCTGCGCACGGCCAACGTGTCGGTGCCGGTCGGCACCATTCACAATGAAACCTCGGAATCGATCATCCGCGTCGATGGCAGGTTGACGTCGCCGGAGCAGTTCGAACGCATCATCGTCGCCCGCAAGAGCGGTGTTCCGATCCTCCTTTCACAGGTCGCGACGGTGGTCGACGCCGAGCGCGATCGGCAGTCGCTATCACGCGTCAACGGCCAGCCGGCCATAGGCGTGTCGGTGTTCAAGGCGCAGGACGCCAACATTGTCGAGGTGGGACGCGAGCTGAAGTACGCGGCCGAGACCATCCGCAAGCAGCTTCCCGCGGGCATGGAGCTGAAGTTCATGTGGGCGATGGCCGACTTCGTCGACCAATCGGTCAGCAACGTGAAGACGACGATCATCGAGGGCGCATTGCTGACGGTGATCATCGTCTTCCTGTTCCTGGGATCCTGGCGCAGCACCGTCATCACCGGACTGACACTGCCGATCTCCGTGATCGCCACGTTCATCGTCATTTACGCGCTCGGATTCACGCTGAACTACATGACGCTGATGGCGCTGTCGCTGTGCATAGGACTGCTGATCGATGATGCGATCGTGGTGCGCGAGAACATCGTGCGTCACATCCACATGGGCAAGGACCACTACACGGCCGCGCGCGAAGGTACCGACGAGATCGGCCTGGCCGTGCTGGCGACGACGCTGTCGATCGTCGCGGTGTTCGTGCCGATCGCCTTCATGAGCGGCATCATCGGCAAGTTCTTCTATCCGTTCGGGATCACGGTCGCGGCCGCGGTCCTGGTGTCGCTGTTCGTGAGCTTCACGCTCGACCCGATGCTCTCGGCCATCTGGCGTGACCCGCCGGAAGGCGCGCGTGGCTTGCCGGTCGTGGGGCCGATCCTGCGCGCCTTCGAGCGCGGCATCGACAAGGTGCACGCCATCTACGATCGTCTGCTGCGCTGGGCGCTCGCGCATCGCAAGTCCACGCTGGCGATTGCTGCGCTGAGCTTCCTGGTGAGCATTCCGATCGCCGGCATGGTCGGCACCGAAATGATGCCGGAGGCGGACCAGAGCTACACGTCCGTGCGGCTGACGATGCCGGTCGGATCCAGCCTTGAATATGCGAACGAGCGCGTCAAGCGGGTCGAAGAGGCCTTGCGCGAGTTCAAGGAGATCGATGCGGTCGACACCGGGATCGGCATCGACGGCACGCGCAACACGGCGACGCTGAATCTCAAGCTCGTTCCCCGCAACGAACGTGCGCGCTCGCAGCAGCAGCTCGAACAGGCGATCCGCAAGCGCGTGGCCACCATTCCGGGAGTCGACCTCAAGGTCGGCTGGAACACGCCGATCTACGTCGCGCTTCTCGGCAACAACGACGCCGAGATGAATCGCGTCATCGCGGATCTGAAGGCCAAGGTGCAGCAGATCCGCGGCGTGACGGACGTCGAGATTTCGGTCAAGGAGGGCACGCCGGCGCTTTCGGTGCGCCTGAAGCCGGAACTGGCTGCCGAGTACGGCATCACGCATGCCCAACTTGGCACGACGCTGCGCGCGATGGTCGGTGGCGAGAATTCCGGCTACTGGCTGGCGCCGGACGGTCAGAACTACGAAGTGATCACGCAATTGCCGCAGGCGAATCGCACGATCGTCGACGACATCGCGAATCTCAACATCGCGACCGGCCGCCAACTGACTGACGGCTCGCCGGAAGTGATTCCGCTGCGGTCCATCGCGACGCTGGCGCGGACCTTCAACCCCGAGAACATCCGTCGCCAGGACCTGCAGCGGCGCGTGGCGCTTTTCGCCAACGTGCAGGGCCGGCCGGCGGGCGATGCGGGCCAGGAGGTCCAGGCGCTCGTCAAGACCTACGAGTTGCCGCCGGGTCTGCGTTTCGATGTCGGCGGACAGATCCGCGAGCAGCAGGAGATCAACGCGGCCATCATCGGTGCATTGTTGCTGGCGGTGATCTTCATCTACCTGGTCCTGGCTTCGCAGTTCGGCAGCTTCTTTCACCCGGTCGCGATCATGGCGTCGCTACCGCTGTCGATCGTCGGCGTGATGCTGGCGCTGCTCGTCACCGGGACGACGCTCAACATTTTCTCGATGATCGGCATCGTGTTCCTCATGGGCCTGGTGACGAAGAATGCGATCCTGCTGGTGGACTTTGCCAATCGTGGGCAGCGCGAGGGCCTGGACCGGCATGCGGCCTTGCTCGCGGCCGGCCAGGTCCGCCTGCGGCCGATCCTGATGACGACGGCGGCAATGATCTTCGGCATGCTGCCGCTGGCGATCGGGCTCGGAGAAGGCGCCGAGCAGCAGGCACCGATGGGTCGCGCCATCATCGGAGGCGTGATCACATCAACGTTGCTGACGCTGGTCGTCGTGCCGGTGATCTACACGTATATCGATGCCTTCGAGCGCCGGCTCAAGAACCGGCGCAAAGGGGCGGCGGTACTTGCGCACCAGCCGGCGGACAAGGCGTGACGAGTTCGCGGGAAGATTCCGGCAATGCGGGCGACGCGGCTGTCGTGCGCGCCGAGCGACGCCTGGCGGCGGAAAAGGGCTTTTACATCCACCTGACGGTGTATGCGGTGGTGATCGCCTTTCTGTTCTTCCTCAATACCCGCACCGGCGCGCCCTGGTGGTTCTACTGGCCGGCCTTCGGCTGGGGCATCGGGATTGCCGTGCACGCGTTGAGCGTCTTCGGGCTCCACGGTGTCGCCCGTGACTGGGAGCGGCGCCGCCTGCGTGAACTGATCGACGAGGAACAGTCGCGGCAGTAAGCGTCGCAGCGTCGATGCTTCGGTAACGCGGGTCGGTGCCGCACGGGTGCTCCCGGGCCTCGGTTACCCTAGTGCCATGGATCGTCGCCTCTCTTTCCTGGCCCAGGATCCCGACGAACGAACCGTTCGTTGGGGTTGGGTGTTCTGGATTGCATGGGCCGCCGTGGGCGGCGCTCTGCTGCTGGGCGACTATCGCGGCGGGGCGATCGGCATCGGGGCCGTGCTGGCCGCACCGTTCTGGGCGCTTTGGGCCCTGTGGGCTGCCTATCGTGGCCTGCGTGCATACATCCGATGGCAAGGCGCTGCAGCCTGGGGAGTTCCGAACGGCCAGCACTACGAGTTTGACGGCCGGCGCGTCCGCGTCACTTTCGACGGCGAGAACATCTGGTTCGCCGCTGGCGACGTGTTCGACGTCCTCGGCACACAACCCGATGCACGCGATCCGGAGCGCGTGCGTCTCATCGTCGGCCGCGATGGCCTGACCGAGTTGCCGGTGACCGGTGTGCTCAGCTTCTCCGAAAAGGGCCTGGCGGCCTGGCTCGACCGACGTACCGATCGATCGGCCGGTCAATTCACGCGCTGGGTCGACACACAGGTCGTTGCGCCGTATCGCCGGCGACGCGAACTGGAAAGGGCGATCGACTCGAATCCTTAGCAGCGCGCAACCTCGCCACGGCGGTCCGGTGGATAATTCGGCCTGTTTCGCCATTCGGAATCTTCTGCATGTCCGCTGTTGCCCGTGTCTTCTCCGAGCACCGCATCGGTGTTTCCCGAATCTTCGGGTTTGCGTTTGCGGCAGCGGTGCTGCTCACCGGCAGCCGCTGGCAGGGCACCATTGCGGCTGATCTGATGTTCCTCGTGGGCCTGATGCTCGCTGCCGCCGGCATGGTCGGTCGCATCTGGTGCCTGGTGTACTCGAGCGGATACAAGAGCTCCCAGCTGGTGACGGCGGGACCGTACGTCATATCGCGCAACCCGTTGTATTTCTTTTCTCTCGTCGGTCTCGTCGGCATCGGGCTTTCGACGGCAACAATCACGCTGACAGTGTTCGTGATCGTGTTCTTCTGGGCGGTCTATCCGTCCGTCATCCATGGCGAGGAAGCTTTCCTGCGTGAGAAGTTCGGTGCGAGCTACACCGACTACTGCGACCGCACGCCACGCTTTTTCCCGAGCTGGGGCCTGCTGACCGAGCCGGATCACTACGAAGTGCGGCCCAAGACGCTGCGGCAGTCGCTGGGTGGTGTGCTGTGGTTCATCGGCCTGCCGGCGCTGATCCATCTGCTGATGGAACTGCGCGAGCTCGGCATCATCGGCTGGGTGGCGCTGCTGCCGTAGTCTGGCGAGCGCACGGCACCCCCGGAACGCGTCAGACCGAGAGTGTCACGATCACCGGCGCGTGGTCGCTCGGCTGTTCGAGCCGACGGGGTGCCACATCGATGCTGCAGGCGGTGCAGTGTGGTGCCAGCGATGCCGACACCAGCACGTGGTCGATGCGCAGGCCCATTTTGCGACGGAACGCCATCATCCGGTAATCCCACCACGTATAGCTGCGCTCGGGCTGTTCGAACAGGCGGAAGCTGTCGACGAAGCCGAGTGCGAGCAGATCGCGGAAGGCCTGTCTCTCGGGCTCCGAGAAGAGCACCTGCCCGGCCCAGGCCGCCGGATCGTGGACATCGCGTTCCTCCGGGGCGATGTTGAAATCGCCCGCGAGTGCCAGCATCGGGTGGCGCGCGAGGTCGTCGCGCAGCCAGGCATTCAATGCGGCGATCCAGCGCAGCTTGTAGTCGTACTTTTCACTGCCGACGCTCTGCCCATTGGGGAAGTAGGCTCCGACCACGCGCAGCGGACCGATCGTCGCGGCGATCAGGCGCTTCTGCGGATCCTCGAAACCGGGCAGCGCGGTGACAACATCGACGGCCGCGGGCATCGTCGCCCGTCGCGTCAGCACGGCCACGCCGTTGTAGGTCTTCTGGCCGGTAAAGACGGCGTCGTAGCCGGCGTCCGCCAATGCGGCCACCGGAAAGTTCTCGTCGATGAGCTTGGTTTCCTGCAGGCAGACAATGTCGACGCGGTGCGTCGCGAGCCAGTCGAGCAGGTGGTTCAGTCGGACCTTGAGCGAATTGACGTTCCAGGTCGCGAGGGTGAGATGTCATCCCCTATTGTGCCGCGGGTGGCGGGACCGCCTTCTGCGTCAGCGGACGCGCGGGTTCCTGCTTGAACTGGCGAGGCAGCATCGACGTCTGGGGGTAGCCCGTCGCATCGAGCCCGTTGTTCCAGTCGTCCGGATTGAAGGCAACGAGTGGCTGCGATCCGAGCGTCGCGACCGGAACGCCCTCGGCCCCGGTGAGGCGCTTGAGTTCCATCGCATCGTCGCTGGTCTCGATCGTGCGCTCGGCAAACGGCACGCCTCGCTTGTTCAGGAAGTCGCGCGCTGTCCCGCACGGCGGACAGTTCTTCGCCGTGAACAGGATCACCGGAAAGTTCGACGCGGCGCGACGCACCTGGTACGGCAGCAGCGACTGTGTCTGTTCGCCGATCGTCAGCAGGTCGATGCGCAGCAGGTTCTGTGCGTCGGGCGGCGGGCGATCGCCGTAGTTGATCTGCGCGCGGTAGTCGGACCAGCGCCACAGCACCTTGGGTGATCCGGACGTTGGCGTTTCGCCGGCCATACCGACCTGGGCCTGCAGGGCGATGACAAGGACACTGGCATACAGGGTGGTCAGGATCATGTGGGTGCGATCGTCGGCTTGGAGTTACGGTGATCAGCGCGCCGCAGCGGCGGGACCGACGCGGTTGGCCAGGCCGCTCGCGCGCGCGATCAACGGCTGCGGAGGCTCGGCGGAGTAGCCCGGCGGCAGTCGCGACTGGGTCGGATAGCCGGCCGAAGTCGAGACCGCGATTCCACTCGGCGCCGTTGAACCCGGCATAAGCGCTCGCGTCCCAGCGTCAGGACCGGCACCTTGTCGACGCCCGTCAGGCGGCGCAACGTCTCCACGTCCTCCGGTGCCTCGATCGTGCGTTCGGAGAACGGGATGCCGCGCTGGCGCAGGAAGGCACGGGCGTTGTCGCACGGCGTGCAGTCGCTGCTGGTGTAGAGCACGGCCGGATGATGTGCCGTTGCGCGACGCAGTTCGAACGGCAGGGTCGTGTTGCCATCGGTCCTGGCGACGGGCACCCGCGGGTTGACCGGCTGAACATCTCGAGAGTCGGTCGGCGGAATGTCGCCGTAACTGACTTGCCCACTGGGATCGCGCCAGCGGTACTGCGCGTCGGCAGCGCCGGCAATCGCAAGCAGTATCAGTGCGACCGCCCAGCGAGCCTGCATGGTGTCCTCTCAGTTGATCATTCCGTGGTGCCGCAACAGTGCATCGATCGTCGGTTTGCGGCCTCGGAAGGCGATGAACGACTGCATCGCCGGGCGGCTGCCGCCGACGGCCAGGATTTCGTCACGAAACCGCTGCCCGATGGTCGGATTCAGCACGCCTGCTTCCTCGAACGCCGCATACGCGTCGGCTGACAGCACCTCGGCCCACTTGTAGCTGTAATAGCCTGCCGCGTAAGCGCCCGCAAAGATGTGCGAGAAAGCATGCGGAAAACGGTTGTATTCGGGGGGAACCAGCACCGCGACCTCCCGGCGGACCTCGGCCAGCAGCTTGAGGATGTCCGCCTCGGTGCGCGGAATCGTGCCGGAGTGCAGCTGCATGTCGAACAGCGCGAACTCGAGCTGGCGGACGGTGTAGTAACCGGTCTGGAAGTTGCGGGCGGCGATCATGCGCTCGTACAGCGGCCGCGGCAGTCGCTCTCCGGTGTCGACGTGTTCCGTCAGCAGCTGCAGCACTTCCCATTCCCAGGCGAAGTTCTCCATGAACTGGCTGGGCAACTCCACCGCGTCCCATTCGACACCGCGGATGCCCGAAACCGCGGGCTCGTCGATCTGCGTCAGCATGTGATGCAGGCCGTGTCCGAACTCGTGGAACAGCGTCAGCACCTCGTCGTGCTTGAACGTCGCCGGTCGTCCGCCGACCGGTCGCGAAAAGTTGCAGGTCAGGTACGAAACCGGCGATGAAAGCCCGGACCGGCCGCCACGGCGGCTGCGCGCATCGTCCTGCCACGCGCCGCCCTGCTTGTGCTCGCGCGCGTACAGGTCGAGGTAGAACTGTCCGACCAGCTCCCCGCGCAGATTCTCGATGCGATAAAAGCGCACTTCAGGATGCCAGGTCGGCGCCGCTTCCTCGCGGATCGCGACGGCAAACAGGGTCTCGATCACCTTGAAGAGTCCGGCCAGTACGCGCGGCTCACTGAAGTAGAGCTTCAGCTCCTGGTCCGAATACGAATATCGCGCCTCGCGCAGCTTTTCGCTGGCGAAGCTGAAGTCCCAGGGCATCAGTTCATCGAGACCGAGATGGCGGGCGGCGAAGTCACGCAGCTCATCCATGTCGCGCTGCGCATACGGCCGCGCGCGTGCCCCCAGATCGCGCAGGAACTTCAGCACGTCGGCCGGGTTCTCCGCCATCTTGGGGACCAGCGAGAGGTCGCCGTAGTGCGGGTAGCCGAGCAGGCCCGCGTGTTCATCGCGCAGCCGCACGAGCTCGACCATCAACGGGCCGTTGTTCCAGTCCGGATTGCCGTGATCCGACGCGCGCGTCACAAAGGCGTGGTAGAGCCGCTCACGCAGGGAGCGATCGCTGGCGTAGTCGAGGATCGCCGAATAGCTCGGGAATTGCAGCGTGATCTTGTAGCCCGACCGGCCCTCGGCGCCGGCCGATTCGCGCAACATCTGCAGGGCGTCGTCCGGCACGCCGGCGAGCTCGGCAGGGTCGGTGACGTAGAGCGCGAATGCATTGGTTGCATCGAGTACGTTCTCGGCGAACCGCGTCGAGATTTCCGACTGACGTTCGCGGATGGCCCTGAACCGCTGCTTCTGCTCGGCCGCGAGCTCGGCACCCCCGAGTCGGAAGTCGCGCAACTCGTTCTCGATCAGACGCCGACGCGCGGCCGGCCAGTGTGCAAAGTCGTCGAGCGCGGCCAGTTCCTTGAAGCGCGCGTGGAGCGCCTCGTTCTGCGACAGTTCCGTCCAGAACGCCGTGATGCGTGGCAGGTTGACGTTGTACTGCGCGCGCAGTTCCGGAGTGTCGACGACAGCGTTCATGTGGGCCACGGCGCCCCAGGCACGCGCGAGCCGGTCGGTGACCTCGTCCAGCGGTTCGACGACGGTCTTCCACGACACCGGCGGCTGGGCGCGCGCGGCCTCGCTGATTGCATTGCGCGCGGCGGCCAGCAGGACGTCGATCGCAGGCGTGACATGTTCGGGCCGGATGAGGTCGAAGCGGGTGAGCCCGCCAAAGTCGAGCAGTGGGTTTTCCGGTGCAATGGCCATGGTCATGATTCAGTGGTCCGTCGAGCCCGACAGCGCGAGAGGCCTGTTGCGTTACTGCTGCAACAGTCCCGCGCGCCGCTCGGCCGCCTCGACCGTATTGACGAGCAGCATCGTGATTGTCATCGGACCGACGCCGCCGGGAACCGGTGAAATCCAGCCGGCAACATCGCGCACGCCGCCGAAGTCGACATCGCCGGCGAGCTTGCCCTCCGGCGTGCGGTTGGTGCCGACGTCGATGACGACTGCGCCGGGCTTCACCATGTCGGCGGTGACGAGATTGCGTCGACCGACGGCGGCCACGAGGATATCCGCCTGACGCGTGATGATTGCGAGGTCGCGCGTCTTGCTGTGCGCCATCGTCACCGTTGCATTGGCCGCGAGCAGCAACATGGCCATCGGCTTGCCGACCATGTTCGACCGTCCGAGCACGACGGCATGGGCGCCCTCGATCGCCACGCCGGTGTGCTCCAGCATCTTCATCACGCCATAGGGCGTGCACGAGCGGAAGTGCGGCACGCCCATCAGTGTCAGCCCGGCATTCATCGCGTGCAGGCCGTCGACGTCCTTGTCGAAGGCAATGGACTCGACAATCCTCTGTGCATCGATGTGGCGCGGCAAGGGCAGCTGCACCAGGATGCCGTGCACGGCGTCGTCGGCATTCAGTTCGGCAATGCGCGCGAGCAGCGCCTGCTCCGTCGTCTCGACGGAAAGCCGGTCGGCGAACGACCGGATGCCCACGTCCTGGCAGGCCTGGATCTTGTTCCGGACATACACGGCGGAGGCAGCGTCGTCGCCCACCAGGACCACCGCGAGCCCGGGACGCTGTCCGGCGGCCGCGACGCGTTCTATCCGCGGTGCGAGGCTGCTGCGGATGGACGCCGCCAGGGCCTTGCCATCGATGATGCGCGCGGTCATGCCGGCGAGCCTTCCAGAGGAAAGCTGCGGAGTTTACCGGCGCCGTTGTTGCCTACTGCCGCAATCCGCCTCCCGCCAACACGGTGCGCATCAGGTCAGCGACAGTGTTGGCATTGAGCTTGTCCATGATGTTGGCGCGATGCGCCTCCACGGTCTTGATCGAGATGCCGAGGTCGTCAGCGATCTGCTTGTTCAATCGACCGGCGACGATGCGTTCGAGCACCTGCTGCTCGCGTGCGGTGAGCCTGGCCATCAGCGCCTCGCTCATTCGGCGGCGTTCGGTCTCGGAGGCCTGCGCGCGAGCGTCGGCAAGCATCCGTTCGACCAATGCCTTGAGCGCGTCCTGATCGAACGGCTTCTCGATGAAATCCACCGCGCCCTTTTTCATCGTCGACACGGCCATCGGCACATCGCCGTGGCCGGTGATGAAGATCACGGGATACGTCACCTTGCGTGCAATCAGTTCGTCCTGCAGCTCGAGGCCGCTCATTCCCGGCATGCGCACGTCGATGATCGCCACGGCAATTGCCGCCGGATCATGCCCGGCGAGGAAGTTCTCGGCGCTGTCGAACCCGATCACGCGGTAACGGCTGGCCTCGAGCAGCCACTGCAGCGAATCCCTGACGGCGTCGTCGTCGTCGATCACGTAGACGACGCCCAGGGTATCTTCAGAATCCATGTCGTTCACTTTTCTGCGGAGTGCCGTGCATTTTCGTTGACGGTCTCGGGTGCGGCAAGCGGCAGCGTGAAGCGGAAGATCGTTCCGCCCTCAGGGTTTTCCTCGAGCTGCAGGCGGCCCTGATGGAACTCGACGATCGATCGGCAGATGTTGAGGCCCATGCCCATGCCATCCGGCTTCGTGCTGAAAAATGGCTGGAAAAGACTCGCCCGATGCTCGACGGGAACGCCGCAGCCCCGGTCGATGACGGTGAACTCGGCCATGTCGTCGAGTCGACGGACGACGACATCGATACGGCGCACGACTGCGTTGTCCGACGCATCGACTGCGTTCTTCAGGAGGTTCAGCAGCAGCTGCTCGACCAGGATCGGATCGACATCGAGCGGCGGCAGATCCGTCGGCACCTGCGTGCGAATCGCGATCTTCTTCTTGGCCGCCTCGATCTCGGCGAACCCGATCGCGTCCTCGATGATGCGCGATATCGGGGTTGGGCGTCGGCGCGGTTCCGCGCGTTTCACGAACTCGCGTATCCGGCGAATGATGTTGCCGGCACGCTGTGCCTGGCCCGCCGTCTTTTCCAGCGCTGGCAGCAGATCTGCCGGTACGACGTTGCCGCCCCGCAGGCGCGACACGGTGCCCAGGCTGTAATTGCTGATCGCGGTCAGCGGCTGATTGAGCTCGTGCGCAAGCGATGACGCCATTTCACCCATCGTCATCAGGCGCGATGTCAGCTGCACTTTCTCCTGCTGCTGCCGGACGATTTCCTCCGTGGCCTTGCGGTCACTGACATCGGTGGCGATCTGCAGTCGCACGTCGCGGCCATCGACCCAGCGCACTTCGCGGGTGCGCACGTCGAACCAGCGCTTGAGTTCGCTGTCGAAGACCTCGCCTGCGGGCGCGCTGCCGTTGGCCGCGAGGGACGACTGCAGCCGCAGGTGCCCCAGCGCGGTCGACCCATAGAGATTCTTGTAGCCCCGGTTGGCGAAGAGCAGCCCGTCGGAAGCCGGATCCGGTGAGCCCGACACTCCGGATGCGACGACAGAAACGGCGTCGTCGAGCGACTGCAGCACCGTGGTGAACCGTTCGTGCGCGGCCTCGAGCTGCTCGCTGATGCGTTTGGGTTCGGTGATGTCGGCCATGGCCGTCATCCAGCCGAGCTGTTCGCCATCGTCCGAGAGCAGCGGTGACACGTACAGCCGGGCATCGAAGAGCGAGCCGTCGCGTCGCAGCACCTTCAGCTCGAAGCCGCTGGAGGGCGCCTTGCCCTCGAGCAGCGCCCGCAGGGTCGCCTGGTGGTCGGCAAACTGGCCGGGCGGCCAGTACGGGTAGGGGGCGCTGCGCCCGACCAGGTCGGGTAAGTCCCATCCCGTCATTTGGCAGAACGCTGCATTCACGTGCCGGATGACCCCATGACGGTCGATGACGGCCAGGCCGGTCGCCAGCGAATCTTCCATCGCACGCCTGAACGCCGTTTCGGCGCGCAATGCGCGCTCTACACGCGCCTGCTTGGCGTCGCGCCGCATCAGTGCCACGAGCGTGACCAGAACGGCGATCGTCAGGCCCGCGACCACCCACGCGAGAGCATTGCCCAGCAACGGCGAGCGCACGCGAAACGCCGATGCCTGCAGCGAGACACCGTACGGCAACAGGTAGATCGGCACCTGATAGACGAGGGCATCGCGCGGCGTCTCGCTTGCCGTGGTCGAGGCCACTGCGTCGCCGGCGTCGTTCAGCAGGGCGACGCGGTAGCGCATGGCCACGTCCGGTGCGACGGATCGTCGCAGCAGTTCCGGCAATGACACTCGGGCAACCACTGCGCCCCGATACAGATCCTCGACAAAGATCGGAGCGACCAGGTCGGTGAACGGGCCGCCATTGTCCGGACCGGCCGAGCCCGAGGGATCGTCATAGACCGGCGAAAAAAACGACGAATGCGCATTGCGCGCATTGCTGATGGCGGCAACAAGTCGGTCCGACGTCAGCTGCGTCTTTGGGGTTCTTACGGATTCGCCGAGCGGGCCGGGAGACGCGGCAGACCACACGACGCGCACGGCATCGTCGACGACCGCGACGTGGACGATCTCCGATTTGACGACCATGGCTTCACGCGCGGCCGCCACGAAGCGGCGCTCCGCCCGATCCGCGGTCGCGGCCTCGCGCGCCAGTGCATTCGTCGCTTCGCTGATTCCCTGGAGCCGCAGGGATAGTGACTGGGCCAATGTGTCCGTGTCACGATGCAAGGCATCGCGCTGCAGGGCGCGATCTTCGTTCACCAGCAGGTAGGCGAGCCCGGCACTGAGCGCTACGACGAGCGCAATTGCCAGCAGCGGAACGAAGCGCGTGAAATCGACGCGGCGCGCGTGCGCGCGCCCCATGCGATCGAACGCGAGCAGGACCGCGTCGGGCGGAAGCGATGAGGAGGAAGGGGAACGGATGGGGTCCACGGGCGCGAAGTCGGATCATCCCATCGGATCCCGGCGCGCATATGATCGAGAGGGCTTGCAGGCTCTCCCGGGCCTGCGGGAACGTCAGGGGAATTCCGTATAGCAAAATGTAACACCATAATTTGAAAGATTCTGGCGATGCTGTTATCGTCGCCTTTCACTACAAGGCCGCGCCCATGTCGCGGGGCCATTCGGTTTGATGAGCTGGACCCATCGATCAGGAGACAACGATGTCCGCCATTCCCAAGGCTGCCAACGACGCCGACACGCTCGAGACCCAGGAATGGATCGAAGCGCTAGAAACGGTGCTCGAGCGCGAAGGTGCGCAGCGTGCGCACTTCCTGCTTGAAGCGTTGATCGACAAGGCGCGCCGTTCGGGTGCGCACATTCCGTACTCGGCGAACACCGCCTACATCAACACCATCCCGCCGCACCTGGAGGAACACTCACCGGGTGACCCGGTGCTGGAAGAACGCATTCGTTCCTACATGCGATGGAACGCGATGGCGATGGTAGTGCGGGCCAATCGCGGCGAAGGCGATCTCGGCGGCCACATCGCGAGTTACGCCTCGGTCAACACGCTGATGGAAGTCGGGTTCAACCACTTCTGGCGTGCACCGAATGCGGAGTTCGGCGGCGACCTCATCTACTTTCAGGGGCACTGCGCGCCGGGTGTCTATGCGCGCGCGTTCCTCGAAGGCAGGCTCACGGAGGAGCAGCTCGACAACTTCCGTCGCGATGTCGACGGCAAGGGCGTGACGTCCTATCCGCATCCCAAGCTGATGCCGGATTTCTGGCAGTTCCCGACCGTCTCGATGGGCCTGGGTCCGATCCAGGCGATCTACCAGGCGCGCTTCCTCAAGTACCTGCATGCCCGTGGCATCGCCAACACCGAAGGGCGCAAGGTCTGGGTCTTCTGTGGCGACGGCGAGATGGACGAGCCGGAATCGCTCGGTGCGATCGGGCTGGCCGCGCGCGAGCAGCTCGACAATCTGATCTTCGTCGTCAACTGCAACCTGCAGCGCCTCGACGGCCCGGTGCGCGGCAACGGCAAGATCATCCAGGAACTCGAAGGCGGATTCCGTGGTGACGGCTGGAATGTCATCAAGGTCATCTGGGGTTCGTACTGGGACCCGCTGCTGGCGCGCGATGCCGAGGGCCGGCTGCTGCGCGTGATGGAAGATACCGTCGACGGCGAGTACCAGAACTTCAAGGCCAACGATGGCGCCTTTGTTCGCAAGAACTTCTTCGGCAAGGATCCGAAGCTGCTGGAGATGGTGTCGCGCATGACCGACGACGACATCTGGCGGCTCAATCGTGGCGGGCACGACCCGCACAAGATCTACGCTGCCTTCGCGGCCGCGGTGAAGACCACAGGGCAGCCGACCGTGATTCTCGCCAAGACCGTCAAGGGCTTCGGCATGGGCAAGGTCGGTGAGGGCAAGAACCCGACGCACCAGCTGAAGAAACTCGACACGACCGCGATCCGGGAATTCCGCGACCGCTTCGCGATTCCGGTGGGCGACGACCAACTGGAGACTGTCCCGTTCTTCAAACCCGACGCAAATTCGGCGGAGATGAAGTACCTGATGGATCGGCGCCGCGCACTGGGCGGCTTCGTGCCTCAGCGCCGGCGCACGGCCGACGAGAAGCTTGCGGCTCCGACGATGGACGCGTTCGCCCCGGTGCTCGAGGCGACGGCCGAGGGACGCGAGATCTCCACCACGCAGGCCTTCGTGCGCTGCCTCACGCAGCTGGTGCGCGACAAGAGCGTCGGCCCGCGGGTCGTGCCGATCATTCCCGACGAAGCCCGCACGTTCGGCATGGAGGGCATGTTCCGCCAGCTCGGCATCTACTCCTCGCAGGGCCAGCTCTACGAACCGGTCGACCGCGACCAGGTGATGTACTACCGCGAGGACAAGCAGGGCCAGATCCTCGAGGAGGGCATCAACGAGGCCGGCGCCATGAGTTCGTGGATCGCGGCGGCGACCTCGTACTCGACGAACAACCGCATCATGGTGCCGTTTTACATCTTCTATTCGATGTTCGGCTTCCAGCGCATCGGCGACCTCGCCTGGGCCGCCGGCGACATGCAGGCCCGCGGTTTCCTGCTCGGCGCGACCGCCGGGCGCACGACGCTGAACGGCGAGGGGCTGCAGCACCAGGACGGGCACTCGCACCTGATGAGCGCGACGATCCCGAACTGCATCAGCTATGACCCGACCTACGCGCATGAAGTGGCGGTGATCATCCAGCACGGCCTCAAGCGCATGGTGCAGGACCAGGAAAACGTCTGGTACTACATCACGGTGATGAACGAGAACTACCCGCATCCGGGCCTGAAGAAAGGCCAGGAGGAGGGCATCCTGCGCGGCATGTACCTGCTGCGCGAGGGGCCCGCCGGCAGCGGCATGGGCAAGTCGATCGCGCGCGTGCAACTGCTCGGAAGCGGAACCATCCTGCGCGAGGCCATCGCCGCGGCCGAGATGCTCGAGAAGGACTGGGGCGTGTCCGGCGACGTGTGGAGCGTCACCAGCTTCACCGAATTGCGCCGTGACGGCATCGATGCCGAGCGCTGGAACCTGCTGCATCCGGCGGACAAGGTGCGCAAGCCCTACGTGACCCAGCAGCTCGAACGCACCGCCGGACCAATCGTCGCTACGACGGATTACATGCGCCTGTTCGCCGACCAGATCCGGCCCTACATCCCCCGAGGACGTGACTACCGCGTGCTCGGCACCGACGGCTTCGGGCGCTCCGATACACGCACCAAGCTGCGCGAGTTCTTCGAGGTCGATCGTCGCTATGTCGTGATCGCGGCGCTGCGGTCGCTTGCCGACGAGGGCATCGTGCCGATCGCCAAGGTGGCAGAGGCGATCAAGAAGTACGGGATCGATCCCGCCAAGCGCAATCCCGTGACGGTCTGATCGCTGCCCGCGCACGATCCATCGCGCGCGGGCAGTGAGCCTCTGACGATCCGCGCTGCCCCGCAGCGCAAGGACACCACCAACGAAAGGGCCACCGACATGGGCCAGCGCGTGGAAGTTCAGGTACCCGACATCGGCGACTTCAAGGACGTCGAGGTGATCGAGGTGCTGGTCAAGCCCGGTGATGCCGTGGCCAAGGAACAGTCGCTGATCACGGTCGAGAGCGACAAGGCCTCGATGGAGATTCCGTCATCGGCGGCCGGCATCGTCAAGGAGCTGCGGGTGAAGCTCGGCGACAAGGTCGCGCAAGGCAGCCTTGTGCTCGTCCTCGAAGCCAGCGATGGAGCGGCAGCGCCGGCACCGGCACCGGCACCGGCACCCGCACCCAAGACAGCGGCGAAACCCGCCGCGGCACCCCCGCCCGCTGCTGCCGCCGCGCCTGCCCCCGCGCCCGCCGCCGGACCGATCGAGGTCGTCGTGCCTGACATCGGTGACTTCAAGGAAGTCGAGGTGATCGAGATCCTGGTCAAGCCCGGCGATTCGGTGACGCAGGAGCAGTCGCTGATCACGGTCGAGAGCGACAAGGCCTCGATGGAGATCCCGTCGTCAGCCGCGGGCGTCGTCAAGGAATTGCGCGTGAAGATCGGCGACAAGGTGTCGAAGGGCACTCCGGTCCTCGTGCTCACAGGCACTGCGACGGCAGCATCGCCGACCGCAGCGGCTGCGCCGGCGACAGCGGTCGCGTCGTCGGCCGCGCCCGAGCCCCGGTCGACCGCGTTCGCCACCGAGATGGGTGCGCGGCCGCAACCGCTCGATCTCGGGCCGGCGGCCGGCGCCAAGCCGCACGCCTCGCCCTCGGTGCGCAAGTTCGCGCGCGAACTCGGTGTCGAGCTCACCCACGTGCGTGGCAGCGGGCCCAAGGGCCGCATCACGACCGACGACGTCCGGGACCACGTCAAGGGCGTGATGGCGGGTGGAGCCCGGCCGGCCGCTGCGCCAGCGGTTGCTGCGGGCTCGGGACTCGGACTCAACCTGCCGGCGTGGCCGGTGGTGGACTTCGCCAAGTTCGGTCCGATCGAGCGGGTCGAGATGTCGCGCATACGCCGGATCTCCGGACCGGCGCTGTCGCGCAACTGGGTGACGATTCCCCACGTCACGAATCAGGAAGACGCCGATATCACCGACCTCGAGGCGTTCCGGGTACTGCTCAACAAGGAAAACGAGAAGAGCGGCCTCAAGCTGACGATGCTCGCCTTCCTGATCAAGGCCTGCGTGGCAGCGCTGAAGAAGTTCCCGGACTTCAACAGCTCGATCGACCCCGAGGGCGGCGCGATCATCCGCAAGAACTACTGGCACATCGGCTTCGCGGCCGACACGCCGCAGGGTCTGGTGGTGCCGGTCGTGAAGGATGCCGACAAGAAGGGCGTGTTCGAGATCGCGCAGGAAACGTCGGCGCTCGCGGCCAAGGCGCGCGATGGCAAGCTCGGACCATCGGACATGCAGGGCGGTACGTTCTCGATCTCGTCGCTGGGCGGGATCGGTGGCACGTCATTCACGCCGATCATCAACGCGCCGGAAGTCGCGATCCTCGGGGTGTGCCGTTCGACGATGAAGCCGGTGTGGGACGGCAAGCAGTTCGTGCCGAGGCTCATCCTGCCGCTGTCGCTGTCGTGGGATCACCGCGTCGTCGACGGAGCGGGCGCGGCGCGCTTCAATGTGATGGTGGCGCAGATCCTCGCCGACTTTCGTCGCGTGATGCTGTAGCGGATCGGCCTGCTTCGATGATGAGACGCGCCGAGCCGCGCCGATGACGACGATCGTGGTCGTCAAGAAGAAGGGGGAGATCGCGATCGCCTCGGATGCGCTCGTCACCTTCGGCGAGACGCGTCTGCCGCACGGCTACGAAATGAACGAAAAGATCTTCCGGGTACACGATTCGTACATCGGTCTGGCGGGCAGCACTGCGCACTTCGCCGTGTTCGCCGAGGCACTCAAGCACGTGGGTGACGATTGCCGGCTGGGCAGCCGGCAGGAGATCTTCAGCACATTCCAGCGCCTGCACCCGGTCCTCAAGGAGCGCTTCTTCCTCAATCCCAAGGAAGAGGACAGCGACCCCTACGAGTCGTCGCAGATCACGGCACTGATCGCCAATGCCAGCGGCATCTACGGCGTCTACTCGTATCGCGAGGTCTTCAGCTTCGACCGTTTCTGGGGCATCGGGTCCGGTCGCAATTTCGCGCTTGGCGCGATGTACTCGAGTTACGACCGCATCGCGTCGGCACGCCGGATCGCGGAACTCGGCGTCAGGGCCGGTGCCGAGTTCGACAAGAGTTCCGCGCTGCCGGCGCGCGTATTCAGTATTGATCCGACCGCCGTGGGCGGCCGCGAGGACGCATGAGCATGCCGCGCGGATACCGAGCGGCGTGTGACAACAAGCGCGGGCGGACGGCGCGCAGCGCAGGAGAGCAGAGATGAGCCAGACCATGGACGTCGTGGTACCCGACATCGGTGACTTCAAGGAAGTCGAAGTGATCGAAGTTCTGGTCAAGCCCGGGGACACGATCAGCAAGGAGCAGTCGCTGATCACCGTCGAAAGCGACAAGGCGTCGATGGAGATCCCGTCGTCGGCGGCCGGCGTCGTGAAGGAACTGGTCGTCAAGCTGGGAGACAAGGTCTCGCAGGGTTCGCTGGTGCTGAGGCTCGAGGCAGGTGCAAGCGACTCGGCGCCTGCCGCAAAGGCTTCGTCGGCCAAGAGTCCCGCGAAAGTTCCGGCGGCTGCGCCCGCTCCAGTTCCAGCACCCGCCGTGGCGTCGGCCCCTGCGACCGCACCGCAGGCCGCCCGCTTCGACGGTGCCGCCGACGTCGAGTGCGATGTACTGGTGCTCGGTGCCGGGCCGGGTGGCTACTCGGCTGCGTTTCGTGCGGCTGACCTGGGGCAGAAGGTCGTACTGGTGGAGCGTTATGCAGCGCTGGGCGGCGTGTGCCTGAACGTCGGCTGCATCCCGTCGAAGGCGCTGCTGCATGTCGCGGCGGTCATGGACGAGGCCGCACACTTTGCCGGCCTCGGTGTCGAGTTTGGTGCTCCTAAGGTGGACCTCGACAAGCTGCGCGCCCACAAGAACAAGGTGGTGGGCAAGCTCACCGGCGGCCTGGGCTCGATGGCCAAGATGCGCAAGGTCACCGTCGTGCGCGGCTACGGCAGTTTCGTCGGGCCGAACCACCTCGAGGTGGAACTGACGACCGGCGACGCCCAGGACAAGACCGGGCAGAAACAGGTCGTTCGGTTCGGAGCCGCGATCATTGCAGCGGGCTCGGCGGCGGTGCACCTGCCGTTCATTCCCGATGATCCGCGCGTCGTGGACTCCACCGGTGCGCTCGGGCTGCGTGCCGTGCCGAAGAAAATGCTGGTGGTGGGCGGCGGCATCATCGGACTCGAGATGGCCACGGTCTACTCGTCGCTCGGCGCCCGCGTCGACGTCGTCGAGATGCTCGACGGGCTGATGCTCGGTGCCGACCGTGACCTCGTCAAGGTCTGGCAGAAGATGAACACGCCCCGCTTCGACAGCATCATGCTGAAGACGAAGACAGTGTCGGTCGAGGCCAAGCCCGAGGGCCTGCTGGTTTACTTCGAAGGCGAGTCGGCCCCGGCCGAGCCGCAGTGGTACGACATGATCCTGCAGTCGGTTGGTCGCACGCCGAATGGAAGGAAGATCGGTGCGGACCGGGCCGGCGTCGTCGTCAACGAGCGTGGCTACATTCCGGTCGACAGCCAGATGCGTACCAACGTGCCGCATATCTTCGCGATCGGTGACATCGTCGGCCAGCCGATGCTGGCGCACAAGGCGGTGCACGAGGGCCACGTTGCGGCGGAGGTCATCGCAGGCCACAAGGCTCACTTCGATGCCAGCGTCATTCCATCGGTCGCCTACACCGATCCGGAAGTGGCGTGGGTCGGACTGACCGAGGACGACGCGAAGAAAGCCGGTCGCAAGGTAAAAAAGGGCGTGTTCCCATGGTCGGCATCCGGGCGTGCGATTGCCAACGGTCGCGACGAGGGCGTCACGAAGCTGCTGTTCGACGAGGAGACGCATCGCATCGTCGGTGGCGGTATCGTCGGGACACATGCCGGCGACCTGATCAGCGAGGTCGCCCTGGCAATCGAGATGGGTGCCGACGCGGTCGACATCGGCCGCACCATCCATCCGCATCCGACCCTCGGCGAATCGGTCGGCATGGCCGCGGAAGTCGCCGAGGGCGCCTGCACGGACCTGCCGCCGCCGCGTCGCTGAACCTCTCCGAAGGCATCGTCGATTGCCGGAATTGCCGCCGCTAAGGGTGGCGCCGGACGCTGTCATCCATCCGGATGCGGGCGGCGCGATTGACGCTCCGTGGTGGCGTCGTACCCTTCGTGTTCAGACGAGTGCGGCCGTGTTGGTCGCGCCGACAGAGACCACCGCATCGAGCACAGATGGGCTTCCTCGAATTCCAGGCCGCCGGCGCACCGCCGGTGCCGGCCGACATCTTCCCCGAGGGAGCTCAGCACTGGTCTGATCCCGCCACCTGGGGTGGCCGGGTCCCCGTGGACGGCTCTCCAGTGCATATCGAGGCAGGCCGTACCGTCGTGCTGGACCAGGACATCGACGTGGCCAGCCTCGATGTCGAGGGCACGCTGCTGCTCGCCACCCGCGACGCCAAAGTGCGTGCCGGGTGGATCCTCGTTCATGGCAACGGCCGATTGGCCGCCGGCGGTCCGGAGCGGCCGTTCCGCCAGCAACTGAGCATCACGCTGTGTGCCCGCGAGGGCGTGGTTCCGCACGCGGCGCTCGGCAGCAAGTTCCTCGCCGCACTCGACGGCGGCACCATCGACCTGCATGGCGAGCAGCGCTCCTCCTGGGTACCACTCGGCAGCAGTGTCGCGCCGGGACACAACACGATCCGCCTGGCGCAGCCGGTGGATTGGCGCGTCGGCGAACGGATTGCCATCGCCTCCGGCCACGATCACGCATTGGTAGAAGAGCGCACGATCGTGGATGTCGGCGGCGACTGCATGACGCTGATGCTCGACCGAGCGGTCGCCCATCGTCATCATGGCCAGCATGCGCCGCTGCTGCACATGCAGCCGGGCTCGATCGCGAAGGCGGTGCTGCTCGAACGCAATATCGTCGTCCAGGGCTGCGAGGAGTCGGAGCGCGCGAGCCAGGGCGGCTACTGCATGATCGCCAGTTCGCTTCAGCCCGGCACCGCGGGACGGCGTGCGATCGGACGCTTCTCCGGTGTCGAGTTCCGGCGCATGGGGCAGTTCAATCGTCCGGGTCGCTATCCGCTGCACTGGCACAACAACGGCGATGCGGCCGAAAGCTCCGTCAGCGGCTGCCTGGTGCAGCATTCGTACCAGCGCGGCATCGTCACGGTCGGTTCGCGCCATGTGCGCATCTGCGGCAACGTCGTGCTCAAGCCGTACGGACACGGCTATATCGTCGAGAGCGAGGACAATTCGCCGCAACTGGTCACGACCAATCTTGCGGTGCGCCCGCGCGTGGCGCGCTTCGCGGACAGCGCGATGCGCAGCTACTGTGAGCATCGGCCGCGGCCTTTCTGGATAGTCCGTTCGCAGCCGGTGCGCCCGGCGGCTCACTAGCCCTTCGACTCGCCCGCAGTCGCTATCATCCCGGCCGTTGCAAGGAAGGCAATGGCTACCCAGGACGAACTCAAGCGGGCGGTCGCGCGGGCTGCGATCCGTCATGTGCCGGACGGCGAGATCATCGGCGTCGGGACCGGATCGACCGCCGATTTCTTCATCGATGAACTCGCGGCGATCCGGTCGCGCATCAAGGGCGCAGTCGCCAGTTCGGAGCGCAGTGCCCGGCGGCTCGCCGCGCTCGGGATTCCGCTCTTCGACCTCAACGATGTCGAAGCGCTCGCCGTGTACGTCGACGGTGCCGACGAGATCGATGCCGGCTTTTCGATGATCAAGGGGGGCGGCGGTGCGCTGACCCGCGAAAAGATCGTCGCGGCCGTGGCGCGCACCTTTGTCTGCATCGCCGACCAGAGCAAGCTCGTCGGCGTGCTCGGCCAGTTCCCGCTGCCGGTCGAGGTCATCCCGATGGCGCGGGCGCAGGTTGCCCGCGAACTCGTGCGGCTTGGCGGATCGCCGCGACTGCGTGCGGACTTCGTGACCGACAACGGCAATGTCATCATCGATGTTCACGGGCTGCGGATCGATGCTCCGGCGGCTTTCGAGCAGCGAGTCGACGGCATCGTCGGTGTCGTGACCAACGGTCTCTTTGCGCGACGGGGAGCAGACGTGCTGCTGCTCGGCACACCGGACGGCGTCCGGGAAACTCGGCGGCCATGAACGCCTGGCTGCGCGGCGCGGGCCTGGCCGCCGCGGTGCTCTTCCTCGTGCTCACCGGCTACGTGATCGCGGCGCTGGTGCTCGGCGCGCTGCCGCGCAATACGGACTTCGTCGAGTCCCATGACGGCATCCCGGTGTACGTGCGGACCAACGGCGTGCATGCGGAACTCATCCTCCCGACGCGGCACGGGGTCGTTGACTGGAGCGCCGAGTTTCCGGTGCGGCAGATGCGTGCGCTGCCGGCACCGACGGACTGGATTGCATTCGGCTGGGGCGACCGTGGCTTCATGGTCAACACGCCCACCTGGTCAGATCTGCACCCGACGACCGCCATCGTGGCGCTGAGTGGCCTGGGCGACGGCGCAATGCACGTCGAGTACGTGGAGACGCCGACCGCCTACAAGGCCAAGCGTGTGCGCCTGTCAGCCGCGGAGTACGAGCGCCTCGTCGCCTACATCCGTGCGTCGTTCGTGCGTGACCCGGACGGGCAGGCGCGCCAGATCGACGCGCCGGGATACTTCGACTCCGACGCGTTCTACGAGGCGGTGCCGACGTACGCGTTCTGGTACACGTGCAATGAGTGGACGCGACGCGCTTTGGTGGCGGCCGGCGTACGCACCGCCTTCTGGGCGCCATTTGATACGGCCGTGATGTACCACCTGCCGCAGCCGCCGGCGCGCTGAGCCACGCGGACCCTGCGGACGGCGGCGCCCGGTCAGTCGCTCACCTAGCTCGACGGCGGCACGTAGCCCGCCGCGGCGTCCGCGCCTTCGCCGAAGAAATGCTTTTCCATCTGCGTCAGCAGGTACTTGCGGGCGCGGGCATCGGCCAGGTTCAGGCGGTTCTCGTTGACCAGCATCGTCTGGTGCTTGAGCCAGCCGGCCCATGCTTCCTTCGACACGTTCTCCCAGATCCGCTTGCCAAGGTCGCCCGGGACCGGCGGAAAGTCGAGAGCTTCAGCCTCGCGGCCGAGCTTCACGCAGTGAATCATGCGCGCCATGGTGCGTTCTCCTAAATCGTTTTGATCAGCACCTGCGAGCGGCGCTGCCAGTTGTACATGTTCTGTCGCGTCGGCGGCAGGTCGTCGACGGTGGCCGGCCTGAACCCGCGCTTGATGAAGAAATGCGCGGTACGGGTGGTCAGCACGAACAGTCGTTCAATGCCAGCGGCCTTGGCGCGGGCCTCGATGCGCTTCATCAGGCGCTCGCCATCGCCGTAGCCCTGATATTGCGGGTGAACCGTGAGGCATGCGAGTTCGCCGGCTTTCTCGCGCGGAAACGGGTACAGCGCCGCGCACCCGAAGATGAAGCCATCGTGCTCGAGCACGGTAAAGCGGTCGATCTCGCGTTCGATCAGCTCGCGCGGCCGTTTGACCAGCGTGCCGTCGGCCTCGAGAGGTTCGATCAGCTTGATGACGCCGCCGACGTCGTCGGCAGTCGCATCGCGCATCTTCTCCAGGTTTTCAGGCGCGACCATCGTGCCGACGCCTTCGTGCGTGAACAGTTCAACCAGCACACCGCCATCGAGCGCGTACGAGAGGATGTGCGCACGCGCCACACCTGCGCGGCAGGCCTTGACCGCATAGCGCAGGTTGAAGGCGGCATCGCCTGTGACCTCGCCGGCCGTAAGCCGGCGCTCCGCGTCCTCCACTGACAGTTCGTTCAGCAGCTGGCCTTCTGTTCCGGCAATGCCGGCGGTCTCGGTCAGCAGCACGAGCTTGTCGGCCTTGAGCGCGGTTGCAACGCTGCAGGCCACGTCTTCCATCGTCAGGTTGAACGCTTCGCCGGTCGGCGAAAAGCCAAGCGGCGATAGCAGCACCAGCCCGCCGTTCGCGAGTACGAAGCGCAGCGCGTCGGTGTCGACCTTGCGCACCACGCCGCTCAGTTGCAGGTCGATGCCGTCGATGATGCCCATCGGCCGGGCCGTGACAAAGTTTCCGCTGACGACCCGCACTTTCGAGTGGGCCATTGGGGTCGACGGCAGGCCCTGCGAGAACGCGGCCTCGATGTCCAGCCGGATCTCACCCGCGGCTTCCTTCACGCACTCGAGCGCCGCGGCGTCCGTGACGCGGATATCGTTGTGGAACCGGGCGTCGATGCCCTTGAGGGCGAGCTGCGCCTGCACCTGCGGCCGAGAGCCGTGCACCAGCACGATCCGGATGCCCATCGCGTTCAGCAGCGATACGTCCTGGACCAGCGCGGTCAGCTGTCCGGCTTCGATCAGGCTGCCCGAGAACGCGATCACGAAAGTGCGCCCGCGATGCGCATGGACGTAGGGCGCGACCTGCCGCAGCCAGGCGACGAACTGCGCCTGGTCAGTGGCCTGGACCGGCGGTTGCTTCACTGCGGCGTCGTTGAGCGCGGCATCGTTCATCGGCGAAAGTATACTTTCGCTGTTTTGATCACCGCGCATTCGCCGAGAAGCCGCCGCGATCCAGCGCACTTCCTGCGCGTGCGGCGCCCCTGACCACGAGAATCCCATGACGCGCTAGCACCGCAAGGTGCGACGCGAGCCGATGCAGCCCCCACCGCCCAACCCGCCCCGTCACCGGGGGCCACGGGTTCGCGCGCCGCTGCCGGCCATCACCTTTCCCGAGGAGTTGCCGGTCTCGGCCCGGCGCGAGGACATTGCTCGTGCCATCGCCGCGAACCAGGTCGTGATCGTCAGCGGCGAGACGGGCTCCGGCAAGACGACGCAGTTGCCAAAGATCTGCCTGAACCTGGGTCGTGGCAGGGACGGCATCATCGGGCATACGCAGCCGCGGCGCATCGCTGCGTCGAGCATCGCACGGCGCATTGCCGAGGAACTCAAGACACCGCTGGGCGATGTCGTCGGCTTCAAGGTCCGTTTCACCGACCAGACACGGCCGGGTGCCTCGGTCAAGCTGATGACCGATGGCATCCTGCTGGCGGAGTCCCAGGCGGATCCGCTGCTGTCGCAGTACGACACGCTGATCATCGACGAAGCCCACGAGCGCTCGCTCAACATCGACTTCCTGCTCGGCTACCTGAGGCAGCTGCTGCCGCGGCGGCCCGACCTCAAGCTGATCATCACGTCGGCGACCATCGATGCCGAGCGCTTCGCGCGTCACTTCGGGTCGGCGCAGGAACCGGCGCCGGTGATCGAGGTCTCGGGGCGGCTGTATCCGGTCGAGGTGCGCTACCGGCCGGTGGCCGAGGCGGACGACGCCGACGATCGAACGCTGATGGAAGCGCTGGTCGATGCCGTGGACGAATGCGCGCGCGCCGGCCGCGGCGATGTGCTGGTGTTCCTGCCCGGCGAGCGCGAGATCCGCGAGGCGGCCGAGGCATTGCGCAAGCATCGGCCGGGCGGAGCCGTATCGGCCACGGAGATACTGCCGCTCTACGCGCGGCTGTCCGGCGAAGAGCAGGATCGGGTGTTCCGTCCATCCGGGTCGGGACGTCGCGTCATCCTTGCCACCAATGTGGCCGAGACCTCGCTGACGGTGCCCGGCATCCGTTACGTCGTCGATACCGGGCTGGCGCGCGTGAAGCGCTACTCGTATCGCAACAAGGTCGAGCAGTTGCAGATCGAGCCGGTGTCGCAGGCGGCCGCCAACCAGCGTGCGGGGCGCTGCGGCCGTGTCGCCGATGGTATCTGTGTCCGGCTGTATGCCGAGGACGACTACGCGAAGCGCCCGCGCTTCACCGACCCCGAGATCCTGCGCGCCTCGCTGGCGAGCGTGATCCTGCGCATGAAATCGCTGGGCCTCGGCGATGTAGCCGAGTTCCCGTTCGTCGAGCCGCCCACCGGCCGGGCCGTTGCCGACGGCATGCAACTGCTGGCGGAGCTGAACGCAGTCGACGAACGCAACGAGCTGACACCGGTCGGCCGGGAACTCGCGAAGCTGCCGCTCGATCCGCGCGTCGGACGCATGCTGCTGGCGGCCCGCGACCAGAACTGCATCAGTGAAATGCTGGTGATCGCCGCGGCATTGTCGGTGCAGGATCCGCGCGAGCGGCCACTGGAGGCGCAGGAGGCCGCCGATCAGGCGCATCGCCGTCATGCCGACGACAAGAGCGACTTCCTGACGCTGGTGAAGCTATGGCACTTCGTGCAGGAGAGAATCGGTCACAAGAAGTCGAACCGGAAACTGACCGAGGAACTGCGCAGCCAGTTCCTGAGTCCGCGGCGCGTGCGTGAGTGGATCGACGTGCATGGGCAGCTCGCCGCGCTGGCGGGCGAACACGCCTGGCGCCTCAACCCGTCGCCGGCAACCTTCGAGCAGGTGCACCTGGCGTTGCTTGCCGGATTGCTGGGCAACCTGGGCTGCCGTGTGCTGGATGCCGACCGCGGCGAGCCGCCCTATGCCGGTGCGCGAGGAATCAAGTTCTTCGTCTGGCCGGGCTCGCCGCTGTTGAAAAAGGCAGGTCGCTGGATCATGGCGGCCGAGCTCGTCGAGACGTCGCGCCTGTTTGCCCGCACCATCGCCAACATCGAACCCATCTGGCTCGAGCGGGTCGGCGCGCACCTGCTGAAGCGGTCGCACGGCGATCCGCACTGGGAAAAGCGTGCCGCACAGGTCGTCGCATTCGAGCGCGCGACCCTCTATGGCCTGCTCGTCTACCAGCAGCGGCGCGTCAATTTCGGGCCGCTGGATCCCGCACACGCGCGCGAGATTTTCATCCGCGAAGCACTGGTCGAGGGAGAGTACGAGACGCGCGCGCCATTTTTCGCGCACAACCAGCGGCTGGTGCGCGAAATCCGCGAACTCGAGCACCGCTCACGACGTCTCGACGTGCTGGTCGATGACGAACTGATCTTCGCGTTCTACGACCGTGTAATCGCGGCGAACGTCACCAGCGGCGCGGAGTTCGAGAAGTGGCGTGCGACGGCCGAGCGCGAGCAGCCTCGCTGCCTGTACCTGGTGCGCGACGAGCTGATGCGTCACGAGGCCGCGGGCGTCACCACGGATCTGTTTCCCAGGCAACTCACGCTGCGCGGCAAGGGCGGGCCGGAGACAGTGGTGGCGCTGTCGTACCACTTCGAGCCCGGCAGTCCGCGGGATGGCGTGACGCTCACACTGCCGCTGCTGGCGCTGAACCAGATCGATGCGCAACGCGCCGAGTGGCTGGTGCCCGGCATGCTGAAGGAAAAGGCGCACCTGCTTTTGAAATCGCTGCCGCAGAAATTGCGCCGTCACTGCGTGCCGCTGCCGGAGTACGCCGCCAACTTCGCGACACGGCAGGGCCTTCGGACCGACGAGCCGCTGCTCGACGTGCTGATTGCGGACGTGCGCGAGAACGCGGGCGTCGTCTGCCAGCGCAGCGACTTCAAGCTCGAGACGCTGCCGGCGCACCTGACGATGAACTTCAAGATCGTCGACGAGCACGGACGGCAGCTTGCGATGGGTCGCAATCTGTCACAGCTTCGGGCTGAATTCGGGGCGGAAGCGCAGGCCAGCTTCCGCAGCGCGGCCGCTGCCGATGCCCGGGTCGCCGACAGCCTGCAGGGAGATATCCGTGACTGGGACTTCGGTGAGTTGCCGGAACTGATGCAGGTCGAACGCAAGGGTCCGGACGGGCGCGCCGTCAAGCTCGTGGGGTACCCGGCCCTGGTCGATCGCTCGGACCACTGCGAGATCGACGTCTTCGATGATGCGGACGAGGCGCTTGCGCGCCATCGCGGCGGCCTGCGCCGCCTGTTCCGCCTGCAACTGCGGGAGCAACTGAAGTTCCTGGAGAAGAGTCTTTCGTCCTGCAGTCCACGCAGATGCAGGCGGCCACGGTGCCTGCGCTGGCCGCGGCGTTGCCGGGATTCGAGGCGCTGCGTGAGCAGGTCATCGTCGCGGCCATCGATCGCACCTGCCTCATCGATCCATGGCCAACTGACCGCACATCGTTCGTGACGCGCAAGGATGAGGCACGCGCCAAGCTCAGTCTGATCGCCCAGGAAGTCGCGCGCCTGGTGGCGGTGATCGTCGCCGAGGCCGTGGCGCTGCCAAAGAAGCTGAATTCGGCACGTGCCTTCGCCGCTGCGGTTGCCGACATCGAGCAGCAGCTCGCGCGGCTGTTCGAGCGCAACTTCGTCGTCGACGTGCGGCCTGAACAGCTCGCGCACTATCCGCGCTACCTGAAGGCGATCGGGCTGCGGCTTGAGAAGCTGAAAGGCGATCCTGCGCGTGACGCCCAGCGGCTCCAGGAGGTGCTTCTACTGCAGACGCCCTGGCTGCGTGAACTCACGGCGCGGAAGGGCGTCGGCGACCCTCGCCTCGAGGAATTCCGGTGGATGCTGGAGGAACTGCGCGTGAGCCTGTTTGCCCAGGAATTGCGCACGCCCATGCCGGTGAGCAGCAAGCGCCTGCAAAAGGCCTGGGAAGCATTGCGGCGCTAGTGAGAGGACCCGTTGCACGCCGGCGCCGGCATCGAGTGTTCCGCTTGCGACCGAGGCTCGCGCGGCGATAATGCACGCGCATGCAGATCGCCCGGGGCGGCTTTGCCCAGAGTAGCGTCCGGCAGGCCGACGAACGAGGCGGCAGGACGAGTCGGCTGCGGAAAGCAGCGGAGGTAGACAATGAACTTCATCATCTGGCTCGTCATCGGTGGTCTGATCGGCTGGCTTGCCAGCATCATCATGAAGACGAATGCGCAGCAGGGTGTCCTGCTCAACATCGTCGTCGGCATCGTCGGAGCAATGATCGGTGGCTGGCTGATCTCGCCGCTGGTGGGTGCCGGAACGGTGAACCAGGGTGACTTCAGCATTGGCAGCCTGCTGGTGTCGCTGGTCGGGGCGATCATCCTGCTGGCTGTCGTGAAGCTGATTCGCCGCAACTAGGCGCGGCCTTTGCCCAGCGATTCACGGAAGCGCCGCTCGCTTGCGGCGGGATCACCGTACTCCCACATCGAGTCGATGTCCGCCACGGTTGCAGCCACGCACGCGCCGGCCAGCAGTGCGGTGGCGAACCTCACGCGACTGCGTGCCTCAGGTCGTTGAGCGCGGCGCCGGACCGCTATGTGGACTGCGACGCGGACCGAGGTCGTCCTTCGGACCCTGTTCGATGTCGAAGGCAAACTCACGGATCAGCTGCCCATCGATGTAGACGCGCATCTTGTGCGCGCCGATCGGGTCGCCTGGCGCATAGCGCCACTCGTTGGCGATGAAGCCGAGGCGGGTGGGGATGATGCGCTCGGTGACCGCCGTCTTGCGATCGGGCGAAATCGTGTAGATGCCCATGGCCTCGCCCGGTCCCCATGTCGGCGGCGCTTCGGGCAACTCGAACTCCTCGCGCCAGATCACGGTCGGCTTCTCCGTCTTGAAGACGATGTACCAGCCATAGGGCGCCGCGATGACCGCCGGAAACTTGTCGGTCTCGTAAAGGACGCGGCGGCCGGCCGGGTCGGCGCCGAAGACGCCGAACTGGGCCGAAACCACCTCGAGCGGCGCCGACTTGCCGGGTACCGGTTGCGGAGCCGGTAACGGAACCGATGTGGCGCCAGTCACCGGGGCCGGACCGGGCGTCGCGCAGGCGGCCACCAGTGTGGCAGTCAGCGCCAGGGCGACGAAACTAGAGCGTGGCGGCATCGGCAACCTCCAGCAGGCGTAAAGACATCGGCTCGTGATCGTCCGATTTAATCACAGTTGATCGGCGGTCAGGTTCGTTGATATGACGTCACATTGCACAACAAGTTGCATCGTCGGTGGTCCGAGGCTGGACGTGTCCGCCAATCGGTCGATGCATCTGCGCGCGTCGATTCGATCGGAAGCGCTGCCTTAGAATCCGCCGCGATCCTGCGGAAAGACTGCTGATCGAGGAGTCGGGCGCAATGCGTGCAGGGAAGTCCGTGGTGCGGTGGCTCGCGGCAGTCAGTGGCGAGGCAAAACCGCCTGCCGGTGGCGTGATCGTCCAGAAATCGGGCGACGCGTCGAAATGAGCGCAGCCCGGTTCGGACTGGTCATTGTCGGCGACGAGATCCTGTCGGGCAAACGTTCCGACAAGCATCTGGTCAAGGTGATCGAACTGCTGAAGGCGCGGGGACTCGGTCTTGACTGGGCCCACTACGCGGGCGATGACCGCGATGCGCTCATCGCCTTGTATCGGCGCACGCTGGCGGGGCCGGACATCGTATTCAGTTGCGGTGGCATCGGCTCGACGCCCGACGATCACACGCGGCAGGCCGTCGCATCGGCACTGGACGTGCCGCTGGTGCTGCATCCCGAAGCGGAGGCGCTGATCACGCAACGCTGCGCCGACATGGCTCGCGAAGGCAGGGGCAGTGCCGACATGACCGTGCCCGAGAATCGGCAGCGGCTGACGATGGGCGAGTTTCCGCAGGGCAGCGCGATCATTCCCAATCCGTTCAACCGGATTCCCGGGTTCTCGATTCATTCGCACTGGTTCATGCCGGGTTTCCCGGTGATGGCGTGGCCCATGATCGAG
Organism: uncultured beta proteobacterium; assembly: GCA_963769745.1. Lineage (GTDB taxonomy): Bacteria > Pseudomonadota > Gammaproteobacteria > Burkholderiales > Burkholderiaceae_F > JALORV01. The sequence continues at coordinate 30,579 of CAVYNB010000025.1, read as the reverse complement.
TGGGTGCTGGACACGCACTACCGCTCTGCATTCGGGACGGGCGTGGTTGCCGAACGGTCGCTTGTGGTGTTCGAGACCGCAGAATCCCTGCTGGTCCCGCTGATGCGTGACCTCGAGCAGCGCTTCGAGGTGGTGAAGGCATTCAGCCTGCCTTCGGTGGGCGATGGCCGCGATGGACGAGTGGCGCGACGCCATATCGAACTGGGCGTAAAAGGTCCGCCCGGGAGCATCGAAGAGGCGTTTGCCGTCTTGTGCGCAGGCGTCGCCGCGCTTGGCGCCGAGTTCGAGATATCGGAGTAAAAAAGGGGCGAAAAAAAGCCCGGTCATGAGACCGGGCTTTGAAAAGCACCACCAAGGAGGAGACAGAAGGGGGCTTGGGCTAGGCCCAAGCAGTGGTGCCAAGGAGACTGTCAAATCCGGTGCAGCAACAGACTGCACCTTACTCGTCCTGATGTGTGCGGAGTCGTGAATATTCCGCAACTGTCGCCGGTCATTTCGGACCGGAGTGCCCGGATTCTGGCCGGTGCGTGTTCTTTCCGTATGACAGGCGCATCACAGCGGAGAGGGAAGAGCCTTCCCTCTCCCGTGAGGACGACCTTAGGCGGCCTTGCGCTTCGCCGGGGCCTTGACGGAGTCGTTGGCGGCAGCAGCAGCCTTCATCGTGGCCGACGTGGCGGCGGCAACGTTCGACTCGGCAAAGTCCACAGCCTGCTTGGCGGCCTTGGTGAACGTGTCGTACGCGGTGTTGGCGGCGGCGACGGCGCTCTTGAGCGCGGCAACGGCGGGCTCGGAGCCGGCCGGGGCGTTCTTGGCAGCGAAGTCGATCAGTTGCGTGACCTTCTTGTTGTTCTCGGCCATCTGCGACTCGACGATGCGCGACACTTCGGTGCCGGCGCCGTTGGCGATGCCATAAACGGTGCGCGAGTAGCTGACAGCCTTCTCGAGCGTCGGCTGCGACAGCGCCGAGCTCAGGGCCACGAATTCCTGGACGTCCTTGGCGCTCATCAGGGCCTGGACGCGCTCGACCGACTCTTCCAGCGTCGCCTTGGCGGCGGCAAGGTTGAGCTCGAGCAGGCGCTCGGTGGCATCAAAGAAGGTCTGGCCCAGCGCAAACGCTGCGTCCATCTGACCTTTTTGCAGTTCGGAGAATTGAGCGGGGGTGGTGAACATGGATGACTCCTCAGGTGGGTTGCCGGTACGAGATTGCAGTTACTGAACTACTGCCTCTTGCGAGGGATTCTTTTGCAGCCATGGTGCACTGCACAAGACGAATTCTGAGGGCTGGCACGAGCGCTGTCAAGCACTTTTTGTGCGTCGCCGCATAAATCCGGTATCGGCAATAAATCATCATTGAATCAATGCCATGCGCGATGTATCAAGGCGGGCGTCTGGGCATGCAATTGCCCATCCCGCCGCGCCGCACCAAACGGGTCACCATGGGGTCCTGCCTACAATCGGCCGGTGCGGGCTTACTACAGCGACCACTTCGTCTTGCCATTGCCGCCGGGGCATCGGTTCCCGATGGCCAAGTACCGCTTGTTGAGGGAACGCGTGCGTTCCGAGCTGACCGGCGTATCACTGCACGAACCGGAACCGGCGACGAATGGGCAATTGGCTCTCGCGCACTCGCCGCAGTACATCGAGCGGGTTCTGCAGGGCACCCTCGATGCCGCGGAGGTGCGTGCGATCGGCTTTCCGTGGTCACCTGAAATGGTTGAACGCTCGCGCCGTTCGGCCGGGGCCACCATCGGTGCGTGTCGCGCAGCGGCCATCGAAGGCGTAGCCGTCAATCTCGCCGGCGGGACGCACCACGCGCAGCAGGCACGGGGTGCCGGTTACTGCGTATTCAATGACGCCGTCATCGCGGCGCGCGTGGTGCAGTCCGATGCGGCTGCAGCGCGACGTTCGATTCCGGTCGCCATCATCGATCTCGACGTGCATCAAGGCGACGGCACCGCGCAGATCCTCGCGGGCGACGCATCGGTGTTCACGCTTTCCATTCATGGCGCGACGAACTTCCCGTTCCGCAAGCAGTCGAGCGACCTCGACATCGCGCTGGCCGACGGGACCACGGACGAGCCGTACCTGGCGGCGCTCGACGAAGCCCTGCTCCAGCTGAAGCAGCGCTTCGCAGCGCAGTTCATCATCTACCTGGCGGGTGCCGATGCGCACGAGGGCGATCGTCTCGGCAAGCTGGCACTGTCGAGCGCGGGCATGGAAGCCCGTGACCGCCGTGTATTCGAGTTTGCAGAGGGTCTCGGCGTGCCGATCGCGGTTGCGATGGCCGGAGGCTACGGACGCGACATCGCGACGACGGTCGACGTGCACTTCAGCACCGTACGCGCGGCGCACGACGCGTGGCGCGGCCGTCAGGCCGCGCGCAAGTGCAGCGAGGCCGCCCAGCGTGGCTGATACACCGGCCCGCAGTGCGAACGCCGTCTGGCTGGCGGCGATGCCTTTCGCCTTCGTGCTGCTCTGGAGCACCGGGTTCATCGTCGCGAAGGTCGCCGCGCCCCATGCGCCTCCGTTGACCTTCCTGCTCTACCGGTTTGCAGGCGTCATCGTCGTGCTGCTGCCGCTGGTGTGGCTGTCTCGCGCGCCGTGGCCGAGTTCGCCGCGCGCCTGGTGGGACACGATACTGGTCGGTGTGCTGCTGCAGGCGACCTACCTTGGAGGCGTGTGGGTGGCGATCGCGCTCGGCATGCCGGCCGGTGTCTCGTCACTGCTCGTGGGCACCCAGCCGCTGCTGACTGCGGTCTTCGGCGCTACGGTGGGCGAGCGCGTCACGCGCGTGCAATGGCTGGGCCTGCTGCTCGGGATCATCGGCATCACGCTGGTGCTCTCCGACCGACTGACACTCGCTGGTGTCGGCCCCCTGGCTCTGGCGGTCAATGGCCTGGCACTGATCGGCATCACGGCCGGGACGCTGTATCAGAAGCGCCGGGGCGCCCACATCGATCTGCGCACCGGCAGTGTCATCCAGTTCGGTGCATCCTTTGTCGTGCTGCTGCCTTTTGCCGTCGCGTTCGAATCACTGGTCGTCAATCACACCATTGAGTTCTGGGCGGCGCTGGCGTGGTCGATCGTCGCGCTGTCGCTCGTGGCCATCTCGCTGCTGCTGGTTATGATCCGCCGCGGCCGCGCCACCGAAGTGGCCAGCCTGATGTACCTGACGCCGGCCGTGACGGCGCTGCTCGCATGGCTGGTCTTCGGGGAGCGCCTGGGCGTGATGGCCTGGGTCGGTGTGGTGATCACGATGGCCGGCGTGGCGCTCGTGCTGCGTCGTTGGGGGAGGGGAGCATGAGCACGCGAGAGGCGCCGCACGTGCGCAGCGACTACCGGCACTTCCATACGATCGCGACGCGCTGGATGGACAACGACGCCTACGGTCACGTGAACAACGTCGTGTACTACTCGTACTTCGACACCGCGGTCAACGAATACCTCGTCCGCGCCGGCGTGCTGGACATCGAACGCGGTGACGTGATCGGACTCGTCGTCGAGACCCAGTGCCGTTACTTCAGCGAGCTTTCGTTTCCCCAGACCGTGCATGCCGGATTGCGGGTCGCGCGTCTTGGAACATCGAGCGTGCGCTACGAGATCGGCGTGTTCGCGGACGACGAGGACACCGCGTGCGCGCAGGGACACTTCGTCCATGTCTATGTCGATCGGGCGAGCCGACGGCCAACAGCGCTGCCGGTGCCACTGCGCAGTGCCCTCGAAAGGATTCAGGCATGAAGGATCGTTCGCCGAAGGGGCCGCACGAAGTAGTAGACCACGCGATAACGTCGCGCCAGTCGGTCCGCGCGTTCCTGCCGACGCCGGTGTCGCGCGCGACGGTCGAGGAGATACTCGCCATCGCGACGCGCGCGCCATCGGGGACCAATACGCAGCCGTGGAAGGTGACGGTGCTCACCGGCGCCGCCAGGATGCGGCTCAGCGCGGCGATCATGAACGTGTACGACGACGCCGAGGCGCGCCGCACGCACACCGAGGAATACGCCTACTACCCGACACAGTGGATCGAACCCTACCTCGGACGCCGGCGCAAGATCGGCTGGGACCTGTACGGACTGCTCGGCATCGGCAAGACGGACAAGGAGCGGATGCATGCACAGCACGGGCGAAACTATGTGTTCTTCGATGCGCCGGTCGGGATGATCTTCACGATCGACCGCATCATGGAACAGGGCAGCTGGCTCGACTACGGCATGTTCCTCGAGAACATCATGATCGCGGCGCGTGCGCGCGGACTCGACACCTGCCCGCAGGCGGCCTTCATGCAGTTTCACCGCGTGATCAGGGATGAACTCGCGCTGCCCGACAACGAGATGGTCGTCTGCGGCATGTCGCTGGGCTATGCCGACATGAGCCGCATCGAGAACACGCTGGTGACCGAACGCGAGCCGGTCGCCGGCTTCACACGCTTCATGGAGGACTGATGAAACAGCGGATAGCAGTGATTCCCGGTGACGGCATCGGCAAGGAGGTCATGCCCGAGGGACTGCGTGCCCTGGACGCCGCGGCGCGTCGGCACGGCCTGGAGTTCACGTACGAGCATCATGACTTCGCCAGCTGCGACTATTACCTCAAGCACGGCGCCATGCTGCCCGACGACTGGAAGAGTCGGCTCGAGGGCGTCGACGCCATTTTCTATGGCGCCGTCGGCTGGCCGGCCACCGTGCCCGACCACGTGTCGCTGTGGGGTTCGCTGCTCAAGTTCCGCCGTGAGTTCGACCAGTATGTGAACCTGCGGCCGTGCCGGCTGATGCCGGGGATCGCGTCGCCACTGGTCGATCGCCAGGGCCGGCCGCGGCCGCCCGGTGCGATCGACATGATGATCGTGCGCGAAAACACCGAAGGCGAGTACTCCTCGATCGGTGGACGCATGTTCGAAGGGACCGAGCGTGAGGTCGTGATCCAGGAGACCGTCATGACGCGGACCGGGATCGATCGCGTACTGAAGTTCGCCTTCGAACTGGCGATGAAGCGTCCGCGGCGGCACCTGACGTCCGCCACCAAGAGCAACGGCATCTCGATCACGATGCCTTTCTGGGACGACCGCGTCGCGGCGATGGCGCCGCACTACCCGCAGGTCAGCGTCGACAAGTTCCACATCGACATCCTCACTGCACACTTCGTGCAGCGCCCGGAATACTTCGACGTCGTCGTGGCGTCCAATCTGTTCGGCGACATCCTGTCGGACCTCGGGCCGGCGTGTACCGGCACGATCGGCATTGCCCCGTCGGCGAACCTGAATCCCGATCGAACTTTCCCGTCGCTGTTCGAACCGGTGCACGGTTCGGCACCCGACATCGCCGGGCAGGGCATCGCCAACCCGATCGGGCAGATCTGGAGTGCATCGTTGATGCTGGACTGGCTCGGCCATGCCGACGCCGCGGCGTCGGTGCTGGGTGCGATCGAACGCGTCTTGTCCGCTGGGCCGGCGCATGCTCCGCTGACGCGCGACATCGGCGGCGCCGGGAACACCGGGGACCTCGGCCGCGCCATCGCCGCCGCCATCTGAGCCCGCGCAAACCCGCGGCAGGGTCGCTTTCCCGCGGAAGTAGCCGGCCGGCGAGCGCACTACGTTTCGCGCAGCGCAATGAGCCCTCTGATTCCCTCTTGGCATGCCGGTGTCGGAGGACTAAATTGTCACTGCGGCGTTGAACTTTGGCAGCACAGATTGCGGGGCCTGTCATGGGACACGTCGACGCACTCTCGCGTACCGCCACCGGTGCCTCCAGCGAGGCGCTGCGGTCGGGTGTGGCCCGCCTGGCCGAGACCTGCGTGCGTGGCGGCGGTTTGCCGCTGCGAATCGTCCTGCCGGACCAGTCGCGCATCGACCTGGGAGCGTCACCGCGGATCGCGCTGCGCGTGACCGATCCGTCTCTCCTTGCTGACTTTGCGGCTCCCACACTGGGTGCACTGGGCGATGCCTTCATCGATGGCCGGCTGGAGATCGACGGCGATCTGCTCGAAGCGCTGCCCCTCGGAGAGCGCCTGGTCGAGGCCGGCGGATCGTCGGTGGCGCAGCGCATGCTGCGGGCATGGCGGCGACATCAACGTGGCGACGACCGATCGGCCATTGGGTACCACTACGACGTCGGCGACGATTTTTACCGGCTCTGGCTCGACGAGCGCATGGTCTACTCCTGTGCCTACTTCCGCACCGGTGACGAGTCCATCGAGGATGCACAGGTCGCCAAGCTGGATCATGTCTGCCGCAAGCTGCGCCTGGCGCCGGGCGAGCGTTTCCTTGACATTGGCTGCGGCTGGGGCGGGCTGGCGATGCATGCGGTCCAGCACTACGGCGTGCACGCCGTTGGCATCACGCTGTCGAAGAACCAGGCCCGGCTTGCTCGCCAGCGAGTGACGCAGGCGGGCCTGCAGGACAGGCTCGAGATCCTCCTGCTGGACTATCGCGACCTGCCACGGCGTTTCGCCGGCGGCACGTTCGACAAGGTCGCGAGCATCGGCATGTTCGAGCATGTCGGGGTGCGCAACCTGCCCGACTACTTCGAAACCATCGCAGCGATGCTGTGCGACCGGGGCCTGTTCCTGAACCACGGCATCACGTCGGCGGACGTGGACAGTCGTCCGGTCGGCAGCGGAGTCAGCGAATTCATCAACCGGCACGTGTTTCCGCGCGGGGAACTGCCGCACCTGCATGTGGCGGTCCAGTCGATGTCCGCGGCGGGCTTCGAGATTGCCGATGTCGAGTCGCTGCGCCCCCATTACGCGCGCACGCTCGCGCTATGGTATCGGCGTCTCGAGCGTCGCAGCGCGGAAGCGGCCGGCCTCGTGGCGCCGAGGACACTTCGTACCTGGCGCATCTATCTCGCGGGTTGTTCCTACGGCTTTGAGCGTGGCTGGATCAACATCTACCAGCTGCTCGGCAGCCGTCAACGGACCCCAGGGCTGACGCAACTGCCGCTGACGCGCGACTGGATCTACTCGAAGGACAGCTAGGATCCAGGCGACTCGCTGCTTGCGCGCCGAATGAAGATGTCGCAGTTGCCGGCGCCGCGCGTTCAGTGCAGCGGTGAGGCCGGGCGGTCCTCGGCTTCGTCGGGCGGTTCGGCGTGCACCACATGCCCGGCGGTATTGGGAAACATCGGAGCGCCGCAGTCATCGCAGAACTCGAGCGGGAAGCGATGCGCGTGCATGACGGCGCGGCTGACGCCGAGCGTGCGCAGCGCCTTTTCGACTTCCTCCAGTGTCTGCTCTTCATCGTCTCCAAGCAGCGGCCAGACGATGCCTTCGATCACCGCGTCGTCGTCGGTGGCCTTTGCCAGGCCAACGCGAACTTCCGCGCCCGCGTTGCCCTGCGGGTCCTCGAACAGCCCGGCGGCGGCGGCCAGAGCGGACGGTGCGAAGTCGTACGCAAGCTTCAGGAAGGCGATCGCGGCTTCGAGGGAGAACTCACGCAACTCGCGATCTGCAAATCGCAGCGCCGAATGGAAGGCCGTTGGCGAGAGCACGCGGAAGCGGCAGCCGGTCATCACCGGCTGCAACACCGACGCGGCCTGCTCGCGAAACGCCGACAGCGCACCGATCTTGGCATCGGGATCGACTCCGAGCTCCTGCCAGTGAAAGAGCGGCGACCCGGCCGGTGTGGCAAGGGCCGCGACCAGGTAGCGCGTATCCGCCAGCATGCCAACCGGCTCGCGCAGCTTCTTCGGATCCACGTGCAGCGCGATGCCCTCCGCGGCCGCGTCGCCGAGTTGCTCGGTCATGCGGCGCACGTCGCCGAAGGCCTCGGGCAGCTGATCGATGGCGTACAGGTAATCGGCGAGGGCGACTCGGGCGTTGCGCGCCAGTAGATGTCCGCCGAACTGCGTGCGGAGATTGTCCAGAACTGCTTCCGACAACGTCGTCGTCGGTAGCTTGTAGCGCGACCACGCAAGCAACGGCAATGCCAGCAGCAGCACATCGTGCGGCCTGCCGTCGATGTCGACGACCGTCGATTCGGCGCAGCTTTCCGCGAGATCGGCCAGATCGTCATAGGCACGCTGGCTCGTGCGCGCGAGATCGTCGAGTGCTGCCTCGATCGCATCATCGTTACGGCGGGCCAGTCGATCGTTGATGAGCTCGATCAGGCGACGCTGCCAGAGCTGATCCTCGAGCCGGCTGCCCGACTCGGCCAGCCGGCGTGCCATTTTGACCAATGTTTCGGCGTCGACCGATTGGCGAGCACGTGTGCTCGCGCGGTTGCGGCGCATGGGAGTGTCCTAGAAGAGAGTGATCCGATTATCGCACCGCGCCCCGTCCGTTCCGGAATGGTCACTTGCTCCGGACGACGCGGGCGGTGCGGTCCGGCTGCAGCGGTTGCTGCATCGATTCCGTGCGGATGAATTCGCTCAGCGCGTCGATATCGAGCGGCCCGCCGACGGCATCAGTGGCGCTGCGCAGTACTTGAAAACGGTCGCCTCCGCTGGCAAGAAAGTCATTGACGGTGACCCGATAGTGCCGGTCGGCGTCGACTGCACGGCCGTTCAGTTGCAGCGACGCAGCGATGACCCGGTCTCCTAGCGGGCGGGCCGGGTCCCAGGCATAACTGAAGCCGCGCGATGGCTGCAGGATGCGGGCTCGCTCGGGATCGCTGCGGCTCCACTGCTGTTCCAGCAGTGTCTTCAGTTGCGCGCCGGTCAGCGTCAGCGTGACCAGCACATTGCCGAACGGCTGCACCGCATAGATGTCGGCATAGTTCACCGCGCCATCATCGCCACGCGGCCGCAGCTCGGTCCGGATTCCGCCGGGATTGGTGAAGGCAATCACCGCGCCGCGGTCGCGCGTCGCCACCAGCTGTGCGTCGGCGATCAGTCGGCCGAGGGCATGGTCCCCGCCGGCGGTGGCATTGCGGTCGAAGGTTCCCGCCAGGCGACCGACCGACCGTGCGGCGATCGGCGATGCGCGCACGCGATAGTGATCGACGATGGCTGCGACCCGGGGATCGGGCTCCAGGGGCGGATAGGCGGTGCGCAGCCGGTCGTCACGTGACAGGCCATTGGGAACCGGGAGGTTGCGCGATTGTGTGAGCGGCATGACGATGTCGCCGGAGGCGCGGTCGACCGCAACGTCGACCACCGATACCAGCCGGCCGAACGACGCGCCCTGGATCACGACGCGTCCGTTGACGCGGCAGTTGTAGGCACGGTGTGTATGCGCCGAGAGCACGACGTCGATCGATCGGTCGAGTTCGCGCTCGATGTCGAAGATCGCACCCTGCGGGTTCTCGCAGGCATCGAGGCCTCCGCCGGCATCGCCGCCTTCGTGAACGACGGCGACGATGGCGTGCACCCCCTGCGCCTGCAAAGCCAGTGCTTCGCGATTGATCGCCGCTGCCTCCGAGCCGAAGCGCAGGCCGGCGACACCGTCGGGCTGGACGATCCCGGGGGTGCTGCGCGTCACCGCACCGATGAATCCGATGCGGATGCCGTCGAACTCGCGCACGACGGACGGTGCGAACAGTGCCTTGCCGTTGCGATCCAGGATGTTCGCGGCGATGAAGGGAAAGCGTGCGCCAGCGTAGCTTCCGTTGGTCGCGGCGCAGCTGATGCGGTCGGGCGGCGCCTCGGTCCGGCACCCGCCGGTCGCGATACGCATGAGTTCGGCCGCGCCCCGGTCGAACTCGTGATTGCCGACGCCGTTGACGTCGATGCCGATCGCATTCATGACCTCGATCGTCGGCTCATCGAGAAACAGGCCGGAGATCAACGGCGACGCGCCGATCAGGTCGCCCGTCGAGATGACCATGCTGTGCTTCTGGTCCGCGCGCAGTTGCCGGATGCGGGAGGCGAGATAGGCCGCGCCACCGGTGCGTAACGGCGCCGACCTCGATGGCTGGTCCGGATCCGGCACGAGGATCGTGTTCTCGCCCGGCTCGAGGTGGCCGTGAAAGTCGTTGAACGCGATGATGCGCACAGTCACGCTGGACTGCGCGCACAGCGGCAGCGCCACGACGGCCAGCAGGGCGGCGCACGCAAACGTCAGGACTTGCCGGGCTGAGGTCACTGCCGGCTCCGCGGTTGGGCAATCGAATGCAAACGCTTTAGCTTAACGTCGACCGCCGCTTCGACGCGCAGGACGGAGTGGTGCGGGGTGGGTCTGATACAGTCATTTGCTCCGACGGGGCTGCACTTCCTTCATGCTTTTCGCGCCATGAGTTCGCCCGCTGCAACCGTGCCGCTGCGCCGCGACGCCGAGGTCATCGGCCTCGTCGGCCTCGCGCACGGCACGTCGCACTTCTTTCATCTGATGCTGCCGCCGTTGTTTCCGTGGCTGATGCGGGATTTCTCGCTGAGCTATACGGAGGCCGGCCTGTTGATGACGGTGTTCTTCGTCGTCAGCGGGGTAGGGCAGGCACTGGCCGGCTTCATCGTCGACCGTACCGGCGCCCGACCCGTGCTCTTCTTCGGCATTGCGCTGCTGTCCGTGTCCGGGATCCTTCTCGGCCTGTCGCACAGCTATTCCATGCTGCTGTTCACCGCAGCGGTCGCGGGCCTGGGCAACAGCATTTTTCACCCGGCCGACTTCACGCTGCTGAATCATCGGGTCGACCCGCACCGACTGGGCCATGCATTTTCGGTCCACGGCTTATCGGGCAACCTCGGGTGGGCGGCGGCGCCGATTTTCATGGCCGGCATCGCCAGCGCCACGAACTGGAATGTCGCCGGATTTGCCGCATCGGCCGTGGGCTTCAGCGTGCTCGCCATCCTGTGGTTGCGTCGTTCCGTGCTTGCCGACGCGGCCCGCAGCGTCGTCGCACGGCCAGAGCATTCCGCTGCGTCACCGGCCGCGCGTCAACTCGGGTTCCTGCAGTCCGGCGCGGTCTGGCTTTGCTTCGGGTTTTTCTTCCTGACGACGGCGGCGTTCGGCATCCTGCAGAACTACTCACCCGCGATACTGGGTGAGGTCTATGGCGTGTCGCTGGCGCTTGCCACCGGTGGGCTGACTGCCTATCTGCTCGGCAGCGCAACCGGAATCGTCACCGGCGGCTTTCTCGCGGGCCGCAGCGAACACAACGAACGCGTCATCGGAGTGGCGCTGGGTCTCGCGGCCACGACGGCGATCGTGCTCGCCTCCGGGATGGCGTCCGCATGGATGCTGTTGCCGCTGATGGTCATCATGGGGTTCGGGGTCGGTGTTGCCGGTCCGAACCGGGACCTGCTGGTGCGGCGTGCCGCGACGAGCCGCTTCGGCAAGGCCGCCTTCGGGCGTGTCTATGGATTTGTCTACTCCGGACTCGACACGGGTCTGGCGATGGCGCCATTGCTGTTCGGTCCCCTGCTGGACGCCGGACGATTCAAGGAGGCGCTGGTTGCGGTGGCGGTCCTGCAGGTCGCCGCGCTGGCGACGGCGTGGCGCGTTGGCGACTCGGCGCGTGCAGTCCGACCGCAGGCGGAACATGTATGAGCATTGCGCCGTTTGCGACGACCGATCTGCTCGATGCCCATGAGGCCGAGATCGAAGGTGGCCGCGTGCAAGTGCTGCAGCCGGGATTGATCGCGCTGGGGCAGACGCGGGCGTTTGCAGGGGAAGTGGTCACACTGAAGCTCTTCGAGGACAACAGCCTGCTCGCCGAACAAGTGAAGCTGCCCGGAGCGGGCCGCGTCATCGTCGTCGACGCGGGAGGAAGCCTTCGCTGCGGCGTGTTCGGTGGCAACCTGGCGGCCGTTGCCGCGAAGAACGGCTGGGCCGGCGTCGTCATCTATGGCTGCGCCCGAGATGCCGACGAAATCGATGCCTGCGCAATCGGTGTTCGTGCGTTGGCTCTCCACCCGCGTCGTTCAGTCAAGCGTGGCGAAGGCCAGCGCGACGTCGTGGTGACGTTCATGGGTTCGACGATTCGGCCAGGCCAGTGGCTGTACGCCGACCGGGACGGCGTGATCGTGAGCGACGTGCGGCTGCACTGACGACCCTCACTCGCGAGGCCGACAGACTCGACGGCCTGCCGCGCGGCTCGCTTTGACGGACACGATCAGCCGCCTCTTTCAGATCACGCAGAGCCTTCCGCATTATGAAGTGCGCGTCGTGCGCAGCAGCACGTCGCCTTTCGCAGGATCAAATCACCTTCCGTATGGCGGAACGACATTCTTAAACTATTGATTTATAGTAACTTCAACGCGCAGTCTTATAAATGTTATTTGACTTGCTGCGCCGCGCGAACGCTCGTAGCATTTCTTTCAGTCCGCGTCCGTGTGCGGATAGGCGACTCGATCGGGGTGCAACGTGGGAGAGATGAATGTCGGCTCGTGAACTGGAAGCGCAACGCCTGCAGAAGGACTGGAACGAAAACCCGCGCTGGAAGGGCATCAAGCGTGGCTACACGGCAGAAGACGTCGTACGCCTGCGCGGATCGGTCCAGGTTGAGCACACGCTGGCCAAGCGCGGAGCCGAGAAGCTCTGGCGCCTGATCAACGATGAGCCGTTCGTCAATGCGCTGGGTGCATTGACCGGCAACCAGGCGATGCAGCAGGTCAAGGCCGGCCTCAAGGCCATCTACCTGTCGGGCTGGCAGGTCGCGGGCGACGCCAATATCGCCGGTGAGATGTATCCGGATCAATCGTTGTATCCCGCCAACTCGGTCCCGGCCGTGGTTCGCCGCATCAACAACACCTTCACCCGCGCCGACCAGATCCAGTGGATGGAAGGAAAGAATCCGAGCGATGCCGGCTACGTCGACTACTTCGCCCCGATCGTTGCCGACGCCGAGGCAGGTTTCGGTGGCGTGCTGAATGCCTTCGAACTGATGAAGGCGATGATCGACGCCGGTGCCGCGGGCGTGCACTTCGAGGACCAGCTGGCTTCGGTGAAGAAATGCGGTCACATGGGCGGCAAGGTCCTGGTTCCCACCCGCGAGGCCGTGGCGAAGCTGGTGGCCGCGCGTCTCGCCGCCGACGTCATGGGCGTACCGGCGTTGCTGGTCGCTCGCACCGATGCCGAGGCTGCCGATCTGGTGACTTCCGATGTCGACGAGAACGACAAGGCGTTCCTGACGGGCGAGCGCACCGTCGAGGGATTTTTCAAGACCAAGCCGGGCCTCGGCCAGGCCGTCTCGCGCGGACTGGCGTATGCGCCGTACGCCGACCTGGTGTGGTGCGAGACCGGCAAGCCTGACCTCGCCTATGCGAAGGCCTTTGCCGAAGCGATCCACAAGCAGTTCCCCGGCAAGATGCTGGCGTACAACTGCTCGCCGTCGTTCAACTGGAAGAAGAACCTCGACGACGCGACCATCGCCAAGTTCCAGAAGGAACTCGGAGCGATGGGCTACAAGTTCCAGTTCATCACGCTCGCCGGCTTCCATTCGCTGAACTACTCGATGTTCAACCTGGCCTATGGCTACGCGCGCAACCAGATGAGCGCCTTCGTCGAGATGCAGGAAGCCGAATTTGCGGCGGCCGAGAAGGGCTTCACCGCCGTCAAGCATCAGCGCGAGGTCGGCACCGGCTACTTCGACGCCGTCACGACGACCATCGAGAAGGAGTCGTCCACCGCCGCGCTCAAGGGCTCGACCGAAGACGAGCAGTTCTTCGACAAGAAGGCCGAGAAGAAGGCTGCCTGATCCTCGTCGTGCGGCAAGCACCGGAAACCGCGGGCCAGTCCCGCGGTTTTCATTTGTATGTCCTGAAATGTGCTTTGTGCTACCCGGCCGTTGCGCTGTAGCATCGCGTCCTTCGCCGAGATGACCCACATGCGCCGCCCGTTCGCCCTCCCGTTGCTGCCGATATGTCCGTCATTGCGGTAGTCAATCGCAAGGGGGGCAGCGGCAAGAGCACGCTGGCGACGCACCTCGCCGCCGTGTTCGCCAACGTGGGAGCCGCGGTGGCGCTCGGCGACATCGACCGCCAGCAGTCGACACGCACCTGGCTGCGGCAGCGCAAGGAGTCCGGCGAGCGCACCAAGATCCTCGGCTGGAATGTCGACGCGAAGACGTTCGTACGTGCGCCGGTCGGCATCGACCACGTGGTGATGGACACTCCGGGCGGCCTCACCGGCCTCGATCTGGCGCGTGTCGTGATGTATGCGGACGCAGTCCTGATGCCGGTCAGCTACTCGCTCTTCGACCGCGCGTCGGCGGCCGATTGCCTGGCCGAACTGAGGACGATGCCCCGCGTCCAGTCGGGACGCTGCCGGGTCGCCGCCGTCGGTATGCGGATCGACCCGCGCGCCGAAGTCGTCGATCGTGTGCGCGCCTGGGCCGCGGAGCAGAAGCTCTCACTGGTCACGGTGCTGCCGCAGTCGCTCGCCTACGTGCGCTGTGCAGAACGTGGCATGACCCTGTTCGATGTCCCGCAGCAGCAGGTCGAGGAAGAACTGGGACACTGGATGCCCCTGCTGCAATGGCTGCGGCCGCTGCTGCATCCCGCCGCCAATGCCGGGGGAAGCGCGGGCGCCAGTGCGCCCTTGCAAGGGTCCGCGGTGCGCAGCCCGGCGCTGCCGGTCGTCGATCAGCCCAAGCCCGAGACGATCTCACGGGGACCGAGAGCCATTGAGCCGGCGCGGGCCGCCGAGTCCTCGGCGACCTCGTCACCTGGTGCCACGACCGCCGCCCCCGCGAGTGGACTGCCCAACGGGCTGCCGCTGCCGCGATTCCTGCAGCGCAAACCCTAGCCTGCACTCCGTTTTGGTGGTTGCTGCCGCCGCATGCGTGACGCGGCCCGGCAATGCACGCCGACGCTTCACCTATACTCGTTCCAAAAGGGATACCCGGGGGAGAATCGACGATGCGAGCGGTCTTGTTCGACGTCTTTGGCACGTTGCTGGACGTCTATTCCGTCACGCGGCGGGCCGAGGAACTGTATCCGGGACAGGGGGCGCGCCTTGCGCTGCTCTGGCGCGACAAGCAGACTCGAGTACTCACGCATTCGGACGCTTTCGGGACGGTACGCATCGTTTTCGCAGGTGACGCGCGATGCCCTCGAGTTCGCCGTCCTGGCGCTCAAGCTTCCCGCCGATGCGGGGCAGGTCTCCTCCTTGCTCGACGAGTACAAGCGGCTCGCACCCTTCATGGACGTTGCGCCGGCGCTCGAGCGACTTCACCAGGCCGGAGTGCACACCGGCGTACTGTCCAATGGTGACTCCGAGATGCTGGAGACGGCGCTCGTCACCTCGGGCCTGCATCGCTATATCGACATCGTGCTTTCCGCAGACCAGGTGCAGGCGTTCAAGACATCGCCGCTGATCTACGCGCTGGGTCCGCGCGCGCTGAAGCGGCCGGCCGAGGAAATTCTGTTCGTCTCCAGCAACGGCTGGGACGCCATCGGTGCGGCCTGGTACGGCTACACGAGCTTCTGGGTCAACCGGCTCGACGCGCCACTCGAACAACTCGGAGGTCGACCGCACGGCACCGGCAAGACGCTCGCCGATGCAGTCGATTTCCTGCTTTCCTTTCCCATTCGAACCAAGACGGAGACTGCTGCATGAGTATCCCCACCGGTGTCCAGATCACGGCACCGCTCGCCCCCGGCTACGACCGCATCCTGACGGCAGACGCGCTGGCGCTGGTCGCGATGCTGCATCGTTCGTTCGACGCGCGCCGCCAGGAACTGCTGGCCAGACGTGCCGAGCGCGCCAAACGGCTGGACGCCGGCGAGCGACCGGAATTCCTTGCCGAAACGAAGTCGGTCCGCGACGGAAACTGGACGATCGCCCCGATTCCCGCGGACCTGCACTGCCGCCGTGTCGAGATCACCGGCCCGGTCGAGCGCAAGATGATCATCAATGCGCTGAACTCGGGAGCGGATTCGTACATGACCGACTTCGAGGACAGCAACGCGCCGAACTGGGACAACCAGATCACGGGCCAGCTGAACCTGATCGACGCGATCCGCCGCACGATCGTGCTGGAGCAGGGCGGCAAGACGTACCGGCTGAACGACAAGGTGGCCACGCTCGTCGTACGGCCGCGCGGCTGGCACCTCGACGAGAAGCACGTGCTGGTCGACGGCAAGCGCGTCTCGGGAGGCATCTTCGACTTCGCTCTCTACATGTTCCACAACGCAAAGGAACTCGTGGCGCGCGGCAGCGGACCGTACTTCTACCTGCCGAAGATGGAATCGCATCTCGAGGCGAGACTCTGGAACGACGTCTTCGTCGCCACGCAGAAGCACCTCGGCCTCCCGCAGGGGACCATCAAGGCCACGGTCCTGATCGAAACGATCCTCGCGGCCTTCGAGATGGACGAGATCCTGTACGAGCTGCGCGAACACTCGGCCGGGCTCAACGCCGGGCGCTGGGACTACATCTTTTCGTGCATCAAGAAGTTCAAGGTCGACAAGAACTTCTGCCTGGCCGACCGCGCCAGGGTGACGATGACCGCGCCGTTCATGCGCAGCTATGCCCTGCTGCTGCTGGCGACCTGCCATCGCCGCAACGCACCGGCCATCGGCGGCATGAGCGCGCTGATTCCGATCAAGAACGATCCGGCGGCCAACGAGATCGCGCTCGGCGGTGTCCGCAGCGACAAGGCGCGCGACGCGACCGACGGGTACGACGGCGGATGGGTTGCCCATCCGGGGCTCGTGCCGATCGCCATGGAGGAGTTCGTCAAGGTACTCGGCGACCGGAAGAACCAGATCGACAAGAAGCGCGACGACGTCAAGGTGACGTCGGCCGACCTGCTGAACTTCCAGCCGGAGACGCCGATCACCGAGGCGGGCCTGCGCATGAACATCAATGTCGGAATTCATTACCTCGGCTCGTGGCTTGCGGGCAACGGCTGCGTGCCGATCCACAACCTGATGGAAGACGCTGCCACCGCGGAAATCAGCCGCTCGCAGGTGTGGCAATGGATCCGTTCGCCCAAGGGCGTGCTCGAAGGTGGCCGGAAGGTCACCGCGGATCTGGTCCGTGGCCTGATTCCGGAAGAGCTGGCGAAGGTGAAGGGCAGCGTCGGCCCGGACTCGCCGACGTATGATCGGGCCGCAGTGATCTTCGAGAAGATGAGCACGCAGGAAGGCTTTGCCGAATTCCTGACGTTGCCGCTCTACGAGGAGATTGCCTGAGCGCGAACGGTGGCTCTTACTCCGATTCGGCCACGGGCGACTGCATCAGCGCGAGGACCGCGCAGCGGAGGTTAGCCATGACACTATGTCCGATTGCCATCGTCGCGGGCTGTGAGAAGTGCCCGGCGTTCAAGATCTGCCCGCTCAAGGGAGTCATCGGCAGCCCGCCGAAGCCCGAAGAGCCGCACAAGGCGGCGTCTCGAAAGAAGCCCCCGCACGGCAAGTAGCTTCCACGGGGCAATGAGGCGGCGGCTTGGCCCCGCCTCATTGCCAGGGTTCAGTCCTCGAGTTCGGACTTGGCGAGCTCGACGTCGAGGCGCTCCATGGCGTCCATCGGCTCGCAGGCGGCAGCCGCCTCATACAGCTCCTCGGCCTGCTTGAGCGCCTTCTTGCCTTCGAGCATGACGAGCCCGTTGGCGTATTCGATGCGCGCGATCGCCGAATCCGGCATCAGCTTCAGCGCCGCCTGGTAGTTCTTCAGCGCAACGTCCTTCTTCGCGCCGTAGGTCAGTCCGCCGATCATGGCGCCGACCTTGTCGATGACTTCGGCGTGATACGAACCCAGTGCAATGTGCGCATCGCCGTGCTTGGGCGCAAGCTTGATGGTCGTTTCGAGTGCGGCCTTGACCTTGCCGCCGATGCCTTGCGCCAAGGCCTTTGCGACCGATATGCCCTGCGCATACCGGCCCAGTGCATACGCCTGCCAGTAGAACGCGTTGGCGTTCTTGGGCTCCTTGGACTGAAGTGCTTCCGCGCGCGCGGCCACTTCCTCGAAGAGCTCGAGCTTGCGCTTGTCGTTTTCCTCGAGGTAGTTGGCGTAGATCGACTGCGCCTTGTTCGCCACGCTCGTGCCTTCCGCGCCAGCCTTCAGGCCGAGATCCGACGCCCTCTGGAACTCGCCGGCATGAAACGCGATCCAGGCCTCGACGACGGCGTCTGCCTTCGGGAACGGCTCGGCGTCGCCCTTGTGCAGGCGGTCCCAGGCCTTCTTCAAGGTTGCGGTCGTGTACACGTATTTCTTGTCGGGATACGGGAACTTCGCCCACGCCTTCGCCATCGCGTCTCCTTGGTTTAGTCGTTGAGGTACTCGGCGGCGAGCTGCTCGAACAGCGCCCGCGACTGGCCGGTGAGATAGGGCGACGTCAGCGCCATGACCTGGTAGCAGCCGCGCTGCAAGGCGGCGCCGATGACGTCGGGCTCGTTGAAGCGGCGCGGGTCAAGGACGTACGAGTACGACAGCCAGTAGGTCGCGACCACCACCATGTTGGTCGCGAGCGCCTCGATCTCGCGCGCGCCCGCCTGGAGCTCGCCGGCCTGCGCCAGTCCGTCGCACAAACCGCGCGCCACCTTCACCTTCTGGTTCAGCAGCTGCTTGAACTTCAGTTCCAGCGTGCGGTTGTTGGCCAGCAGGTTGTTGAGGTCGCGATAGAAGAAGCGGTACTTCCAGATCAGCTCGAACAGCACGTGCAGGAACAGCCATGCGTCCTCGACATTGGGCACGCGGTCGGTGGGCAGCGCCAGCAACTTGTCGATCTCCCGTTCGAACTGCTGGAAGATGCAGTTGATGATGTCGTCCTTGTTCTTGAAGTGGTAGTACAGGTTGCCCGGGGAGATGTTCATCTCCTCGGCGATCAGCGTCGTGTTGACGTTCGGCTCGCCGAAGTCGTTGAACAGGCGCAAGGACAGCTCAAGGATGCGTTCGCGGGTGCGACGCGGCGGCTTGCGTTCCATGGGAGTTCGGGCGGTGCCGGTGGGAGAACCGGCTCAAGAATAGCGCAGCGGTGGCGGGGCCACGTCGCTGCGGGGTGAACCGGCCCTAGGCAGCGGCGCTGGAGTAGCGAAGCCAGCGTTCGAGATCGTCCAGCGTATGGGTCAGCAGGCGCGTCGCCGCGGTGGAGGCGGTCTCGCGCCAGATGCCGCGGCTGCGCCGCAGGCTCTTCACCAGCGTCAGCGACTCGTCGCGCAGCACGTCGGTGCGGATACTGATGCCGTGGCGCTGGAGCAGTGGCGCCAGTTCGTGCCGCCGCATCCACAGTTCTTCGCGGGTCTTCTGATAGGCGTGCTCGCACAGGCGGCGGCGGCTGGAGTACGAAAACAGGTTGGTGAAGAACATGTCGGCGTCCGCGCGATTAGGCTCGAACAGCAGGATGTCAGTGCGAGGGTAGGCCGTCTTGTAGCGCTCCAGCCCTGCGCCCAGTCGCGAATGGATGATCGAGCGAAATGTCTGCGCCAGCACCACCGGGAGTCCGCCCTCGACCAGCTTGTCGAGCTGATGTTCGCGGTCGCGCGTGCGGTGGTGTGGTGTCGAATCGAACGGCACCAGCGGGTTCAGGCAGAGCATCAGGTCGACACCCTGGTCCAGCGCAATCGAGGCGTGCAGCGTCTTGCGCAACGCGCCGTCGACGAAGTAGCGGCCGTCGATCTCAACCGGCGGGAACAGGCCCGGCAGCGCGGCGGACGCCTGCACGGCGCGCGAGATCGGTACATGGTCGAGGTCCGGTCCTCCGAATGCGACCGAGAGGCCGGTGTCGAGATCGGTCGCGACCAGGTAGAGCCGGTGGTCGAGTTGGCGAAAGTCGTTGGTCCGGCCCGGCTGTGCGAAGACACCGGACAGGTAGCGGTCAACCTCGTCGCCACTGAAGACGCCGGTCGGAATGGCGCGGCCGAGTCGCTCGAAGGCGCTCATGATGGTGCTCGCGCCAAGCAGGTAGTGCCACGCCGCGCTGAGCATGAGCGGGGGTACGGATGCCAGCCGCTGGGCGTACTCGCGGAATGCCGGTCGCAGCAGGATGGACGGCTCGAACCGGTCGCGGCCCTTTTCACCTTCGATGAACAGGCGCGACATCTGGTGTGGAGTAATGCCGTTGGCCAGGCCGGCCGCGATGAAGCCGCCGGCACTGACGCCGACGTAGACATCGACATCGTTGAAGTCGATGCCGTCGAGTGCCTCGGTCAGTGCCGCCAGGGCGCCAATCTCGTAGATGGCTCCGAGGGGACCACCGCCGGCCAGAGCGAGGCCAATGCGCGGGCGCGACGTCGCGCGTCGCGGGCTGGATGCGGGAATGGTGCGCCGGTTCATGGCGCCCTCATGGGCGAGGCGATGTGGCCGTCCTCATGCTGCCGATCGTCACGGTCGGTCGCCCGCTGGCTCCGAACGGCGCCCAGCGGGTGTCGACCGTAGGCCGCGCGCAGGCGCGACCACGGTGTCGAAGGTGATCAGGCCGCCTTGCGAGCGCGCTTGGCCGGGGCCTTGGCAGGGCGCGTCTTGGTCAGCGTGCCGACGCTGCGGGTCAGCTCTTCGACGCGCTTGGTCAGCGCGGCGATCTCCTTGTTCGTCGGAACGCCGAGGCGCGTCAGAGCGCGCTCGACGCGCGCTTCGAACACCGTCTCGAGCTTGTCCCAGGTGCCGTTGGCCTGCTTCTGCAGTCCGGCCGCCACTTTCGTCACTTTTGCCGTCACGTCATTGACCTTGTCTTCGGTGACCTTCATGGTCCGCTTCTGAATACTGGTGCCTTCACGAACCAGCGCCTTGAACACCTTCTGGCCCTCTTCCTGCGCCTTGGAGAAGGCGCCAAGTCCGGCCAGCCAGATCTCCTGGGCCGAATCCTTTACCGCGGCGCGCAGCTGGCTTTCGCTACCCGACTTCTCGGCCATTGCCTTGAGCTTCCTGACCATATCGACTCCTTGCCTCGCGGGAAAGTGGATTGATGCAGAAGTCTAGGAGCCGCAGCACACGCCACACAACAAACTGCATAGAGCCTCGGCTCTAGCGCATGCAGCGCTGGCGCTACACTGCCGCGAGATTCGTAGAGCGAACACACCATCCTGCCAGTAGGAGACATCCGATGACGTACTTCGTCACCGGCGCGACCGGTTTCATCGGCAAGCGCCTCGTCAAGAAACTGCTCGCCCGCCGCGGCACGACGGTCTACTTCCTCGTGCGCAAGGAGAGCCTCGACAAGGTGCCGACGCTGCTCGAGTACTGGGAGGTCTCCGAAGAGCGTGCCGTGCCGGTCGTCGGTGACCTGGGCAAGGCGATGCTTGGAGTGACCAAGGCGGACCAGAAGAAACTGACCGGCAAGGTCAAGCATTTCTTCCATCTGGCCGCCGTCTACGACCTGAAGGCGGACGCAGAGAGCCAGATCGTCGCCAACATCGATGGGACGAAGAACGCAGTGGCGCTCGCCAACGAGATCAAGGCCGGCGTGTTCCAGCACGCCTCGTCGATCGCCGCGGCCGGCATGTACGAGGGCGTGTTCCGCGAGGACATGTTCGACGAGGCAGAGAACCTCGATCATCCGTACTTCGCCACCAAGCACGACTCGGAAAAGATCGTCCGCAAGGAAGCGAAGATGCCGTGGCGCGTTTATCGCCCGGGTCTGGTCGTGGGTGACAGCAAGTCCGGCGAGATGGACAAGATCGACGGACCGTACTACTTCTTCAAGCTGATCCAGCGCATGCGGAGCCTCTTGCCGCCGTGGATGCCGGCGGTCGGCATTGAAGGCGGTCGCATCAACATCGTGCCGGTCGACTTCGTCGTCGATGCGATCGACCATATCGCGCATGCGAAGGACGGCAACAAAAAGGCGTTCCACCTCGTCGATCCGACGCCGTATCGCGTCGGCGACGTGCTCAACATCTTTGCCAAGGCTGCGCACGCGCCGCAGTTTTCACTTCGGATCAACGCCGCTCTGCTGGGTTTCATTCCGAGCAGCGTCAAGAAGGGCCTGCTGTCGCTGACGCCGGTGCGGCGCATCCGCAATGCGGTGATGAAGGACCTGGGCCTGCCCGACGACATCATCAACTTCGTCAACTATCCGACGCGTTTCGACGCGCGCGAAGCGACCGCTGCGCTGAAGGGCACCGGCATCGCCTGCCCACGCCTGGAGGACTACGCATACCGGCTGTGGGACTACTGGGAACGCAATCTCGACCCCGATCTTTTCATTGACCGCACGCTCAAAGGCCAGGTGCAGGGCAAGGTGGTCGTCATCACGGGCGGCTCCTCCGGCATTGGCCTGGCGGCCGCACACAAGATCACGCAGGCGGGGGCCACGACAGTGATCATCGCCCGCGACGAGGCGAAGCTGGCCGCCGCCAAGAAGGAGATCGAGGCCGCGCTCGGGGACAACGAGAACGGCGGCAAGGTCATCAGTCACTCGGCCGACCTCGCCAGCAACGAGGGTGTCGACAAGGCCACCGCGTGGATCGTCGAGACGCTCGGCGGGGCCGACTTCCTGGTCAACAACGCCGGCCGCTCGATCCGTCGCGGCATCGAGTCGAGCTACGACCGCTATCACGACTTCGAGCGCACGATGCAGGTCAACTACTTCGGCGCGCTACGGATGACCATGGGCCTGCTGCCGCACATGACGGCGAAGAAGCGCGGCCACGTGATCAATATCTCCTCGATCGGCGTGCTGACCAATGCACCGCGCTTTTCAGCCTATGTCGCGTCGAAGGCAGCACTTGATGCGTGGACCGCCTGTGCGTCGTCCGAGTTCGCCGACGCCGGTGTCCGCTTCACGACGATCAACATGCCACTGGTGCGTACGCCGATGATCGCGCCGACCAAGCTGTACCAGAACGTTCCGACGCTGTCGCCGGAAGAGGCGGGCGACCTGATCGTGCGCGCGATTGTCTACAAGCCGGTGCGCATTGCGACGCGCCTTGGCATCTTTGGGGCCGTCCTGCACGCGCTCGCGCCGCGAATCGCGCAGATCGTGATGAACACGACCTTCCGGATGTTCCCGGACTCCGACGCGGCGAAGGGCGCGAAGGAAGGCGAAAAGCCGAAGGCCTCCGCCGACCAGATCGCATTCGCGAACCTGATGCGGGGAATACATTTCTAAGCGTCGCAGGTGTACGCATCGGCTTCGCCGATGCACGTGCACCTGCTCCGGCACGGCTCGCGCGTAGCGCGAACCGCTCAAGACTAGTTAGTCGGCTGCGCTTCGGAGCGGCCGCGCGCTCCGCCGAAATACAAAGGCGTGAACGCGAGCGACGCTATCGTTCGACGACCTCGATGAGCCTTGCGAGGACGTCGTCGTTGTCGGTCATCGCCAGATGCCCGATGCGCTCGAACCAGATTGCTTCGGCGCAGGCGAGGATCTGGCCGTCGCGCGGGATCACCAGGTTGTCGTGCTGGCTGGCGAAGCAGATGAATTCGATCGGTTCGTCGCTTTCGGCCAGCTTGCGCACGTAGTCGCACGCCACCCGCATCTGGCGGGTGTTCTCGCCATGGCCCAGGCGCGCGAACATCGTGCCGTGATGGGGCGTGTCGATGGTGATGACGCGTGTCACCGCGTGATGTCCGTGCACGCGCAGGTAGGCCCGGGCCGCCAGCCCGCCCATGCTGTGGCAGACGAGCGTCACACGCTCGGCACCGGAGGCTGAGCGCAGCCGTTCCACGGCCGCGTGGATCAGGTCAGGATAACGCTCGACCCCGCCGAACACCGGTTCGAGGTTGACCGTCGCGCAGTTCCAGCGCTGAGCCAGGCCGCCTTCGAGCAACCACGGTCGCCAGGTCGCACGATTGCACAGGTAGCCATGGACGAACAGCACGGCGTGCCTGCCGGCATCGCGCACGATCGCCGGCTCCGGGAAGCCGGCGCGCCATGGCTGATCGACGTTGAAGACCTTGAACGATCTCCAGGTCTCGCCGAGCCAGACCCGGGCGAGCGCCCACGGGCTCAGGCGCGCGACGGGGCGGCGATCGACCAGGGCACCAGTCACGAATTCAATGGCGAGCAGAACCCCGTGCAGGGCCAGCGGCAGTAGCAGGCCCAACGCGACCGCCAGCCAGCTCGGCAAACCAACTCGGACCAGCAGCGCAATGAGGGCGAGGGCGGCCAGGACCTCCAGCGCAGCGCCGATGCGCAGGATGCGCGCCAGCATCAGTGTCCTCGAGCCGCGCGCAGGTCGACATCGATGTCGATCCAGGACCACTTGCGCGACGTGAACGGATGTCGTCGCCATCCCATTACCCAAGGCTGGGCCAGGTCGACATAGACACGGTGCATGTGCAGCAGGTAGGGCATGTAGGCAACCATCAGGCGGGTTGCTTCGCGCAAAACGGCGAGCCGTTCCGGGCCGTCCGGCATGACGCGCTGCTGCTCGAACAGGCGGTTGAAGGCGGGAAGATCGAAGCGCGCATCGTTGATCGACTCACGGTTCGGTCCGTAGGCCATGCCGAAGATCTGGCCGCTATCGGGCTGGCCCACCTGCCAGGCATAGCTCCACATCATCAGCTGTCCGGCCATGGACTGCTTGACCAGCTCCGGCCACTGGGCGATGCGAAAGGACGTTCGTAGTCCGATCGCGCTCATGTACTTCTTCCAGAGTTCGTTCTGGCTGCGATCGCGCTGCGTGCTCGTCGATGCAATTTCCAGCGTCAGCGGCGCGCCCTCGGGCGTTTCGCGCCAGCCATCGCCATCGCGGTCGACATAGCCGTAGGTATCGAGCAGTGCCTTCGCGCGCGCCGGGTCGTACTCGGCCATGGTGGTCCGGTAGTCCGGATCGTGACCGAAAGTTGCCGGCACGAATGGCGCCGACGCCTGAACGCCGTAGCCACTGAAGATGCTGCGGATGTAATCGGATCCATCGAAGCCGAGCGCCACCGCGCGACGCAGCGCGACCTTCTCGGGCGTGTAACCACCGACGAGCGGGTGTTCGATGTTGAAGTAGCTCAGCGTGATGTCGGACATCGGCGTGAATACCGCCTTGATGCCCTTGCGCTCGAGGAAGGGCGCCAGCTTCCCGTTCGGCGCGGCGACGCGCACGAGGTCGACCGGCACCGGATCGAGCAGGTCGAGCTGGCCCTGCAGGAAGGCGAGCCAGCGCGGCTGAGACTCCTCGATGATCGAGACCTCGACGCGATCGACCAGCGGCAGCCGGCGTCCGCGCAATCGCGCGGTCTCCGCGGCGAGCTGCGGGACATCGGCCGCCGCTTCGAAGTCGTACAGTTCCTCGCGATAGGTGGGATTGCGCTCGAGCACGATGCGCGAGGACCGCGTCCAGGCCGCCAGCCGGAACGGTCCGGTGCCGACCGGATGCGCCATGATGTCGTCGCCGTAGGCCTCGACCACCTCGCGTGCCACTGCACCGAAGAGCGACGCATCAGCGAAGTTGTAGATCATGCGCGGATTCGGTTCGTTCAGCTTCAGCTGCAGTGTGTAGCGGTCGAGCGCACGCAGCCCGTCGACTTCGGTTGCATAGTCGAAAGGCCGTTTGCCCTTGAGCGACTCGGCGCGCAGTTCGGTGAGCCCGGCGACCTTGCTGTTCTCCAGCACAAACAGCATCGGACTCTTCCAGCGCGGGTCGTAGATGCGCTTCCAGGAGTAGACGTAGTCGGCGGCGACGAGCTCGCGCGCCTTGCCCTTGAAAGCCGGGTCGTCCTGAAAGTAGATCCCGGGGCGGAGTCGGAAGGTGAAGGTGCGAAAGTCTGATGAGACTTCAGGCATCGCGACCAGCGTGTTCAGTCGCAATTGCGTCGGCCGCGCCATGAAATCGAACTCGAGCGGCGCGTCGAAGATGTGACCGATGACTGTGCGCGAATAGAGGTCCTGTACCTGCGCCGGATCGAATCCGGTTTCAGCGGTGGGAAAGGCGACGCGAAGGATCTTTGCGGACGGACCAGCCGCGACTCGCGGCGGGGCGGCAAGCGCGGCCGCGGGCGTCAGCAGGAAGTCGCGCCGCTGCATAGGATGCTCAGTCGGCGGTACGCGCGGCGTTGTCGATGTCGATGTACTTGAAGAAGTCGCGGGCGAACGGATGGCGTCGGTAGCCGATCAGCCACGGCTGCACCAGATCGTTGACATAGCGGTGGCCGTGCACCTTGTACGGCATGTAGACGGCGAAAAGCCGCTTCATTTCGTGGATCATCTTCTCGCGCTCGGGCCCGTCGGGCAGCTGCCGCTGCAAGTCGTACAAACGGTCGTATTCCTTGCGGTTGAAGCGCGCATAGTTGGAGCCGCCGATGTTGCGACTCAACCCCAGCGCCAGGAATGAATCGGGATCGGTGCCGCCGGCCGACCAGCCGAGTACCCAGATCATCACTTTGCCGGCGCGCGCATTCTTGTTGTTCTCGGGCCACTGGCTCGGGTTGAACGCGACGCGGATCCCGATTGCGTCGAGCTGGCGCTTCCACATCTCGTTGAAGGCGCGGTCGAGCTGGCTCGACTCGGTGGCGAACTGCAGCACCAGCGGCGAGCCATCCGGCTGCTCGCGCCAGCCGTCACCGTCGCGGTCGACGTAGCCATAAGCGTCGAGCAGCGCGCGCGCCCGCGCACGGTCGAACTCGCCCATCTCGCTGCGGAACGACTCGTCGTAGCCGAAGGTCAGCGGCGGCACCTGCGACTGACCGACGATCATCGCGCCGCGCCGGATCATGCGGATCTCCTCCTCCGTGCTGTAGCCGAGGCTGATGGCCCGCCTCAACGCCACCTTCTCCGGCGTATAGCCGCCGACCACCGGATCGTCCATGTTGAAGAACGTGACGACGATGTCCGGATTGAGCATGCGTTGCAGCTCGACGCCGCGCTTCGCCAGCGAGGGCGCGAGCCGGCCCTTGGGCGCCGCCAAGTTGATGTACTCGAGCGGGATGTTGATGGTGTCCTGCTGGCCATTGAGGAACGACAGCCAGCGCGGCTGACTCTCCAGGATGATCGACAGCTCAACGCGATCGACCAGCGGCAGCCGCCGGCCTTTGAGCCGGGCCAAGACCGCGGCACCTTCCCTGTCGTCCGGCGCGGGATGCGCGTCGTAGAACTCCTCGCGGAATCCCGGATTGCGCTCAAGCACGATGCGCGACGAGCGCTTCCAGCCGGCCAGCCGGAACGGTCCGGTGCCGACCGGGCGCGCCATGATGTCGTCCGGGTAGGCCTCGACGACCTCGCGGGCGACGGCGCCGAAGACGCGCGCATCCGCCAGGTTTTCGTAGGCGCGCGGGTTGGGTTCCTCCATGCGGATTTCAAATGTCCGGCGGTCGAGTGCACGGATGCCCGGAATCTCGGTGTCGTAGTCGAACTTGCCGGTGGCCTGCGCGCGCTTGCGCGCGTCGGACAAGCCGAGGATCCCCAGCGTTTCGATCGACGGCCACAGCGGGCTCTTCCAGCGCGGGTCGGCGATGCGCTTGAGCTGGTACACGTGGTCGGCGGCGACCAGTTCACGCCGCTGGCCCTTGAAGGCCGCATCGTCCTGGAAGTAGATGCCTGTACGGATACTGACGACAATTGAGCGAAAGTCGGCGGATATCTCGGGCATCGAGGCTGCGGTGCGCGGCTTCAGCTGCACCGGACGCGCGTAGTGGTCGTACTGAAGCGGCGCCTCGAAGACGTTCGCAACGACGTAGTTCGAAGCGAGATCCGAGATCTGGGCCGGATCGAAGCCGGTCTCGGCGAAGTTCAGCGCCCAGCGGAACACGCGCTGTTCGCCGTCGGAGTCGCTCCTCTTCTTCGCCTGTACGTGGAGCGGGGCAGCCGCGGCCGCCCCAGCCTTCAGGAACTCCCGTCGCTTCACTTGATCGCCTTCGCCTGTACGTCGGCATCGATATCGACGAACTGCCACCACGCCAGCCAGTACGGCGGTCGGCGAAAGCCGATCAGCCAGGGCCACGCCAAATCAGTAAGGATCCGGTGCACTCCGTTGTGATACGGCGCATACGCCGCGACGACGCGTTTGGCCTCACGGAACAACTGGTCACGTTCCGGGCCGTCCGGGATCACGCCCAGGCGCCTGTAGATCTCGTCGAACTGCTTGTTGCTGAAACGAGCGAGGTTCTGACCGCCCTTGTGGATCGATGCCGACCGGTCGAGCGCCGGCTGGCCGTCTGGCGATGCCGCGGACGAACCAACGCGCCAGACCATGTACTTGCCGGCACGGACGCTGCGGAGGTTCTCTGGCCACTTCGCCTGCTTGAACTCGGTCTTGATGCCAACCGCCGTGAAGTCCTTGCGCTGCAGTTCGTCGAGGCGACGCGACGCCTGGTCCGGCTGCGTCGATATCTCGATGACGAGGGGCGAGCCGTCCGGCTGCTCTCTGAAACCGTCGCCGTCGCGATCGACATAGCCGTACAGATCGAGCAGCGCCTTGGCCTTTTGCGGGTTGTAACCCTCCGACTTGTAGTTCGGATCGAATCCCATCGTGTTGGGAACGAGAGGCGACTGCGCGGGTATCGCCTGGTTCTTGCGCTCCAGGCGGATTTCCTGCTCGGTGTTGA
The DNA here is from genome assembly GCA_963769745.1 of uncultured beta proteobacterium. Lineage (GTDB taxonomy): Bacteria > Pseudomonadota > Gammaproteobacteria > Burkholderiales > Burkholderiaceae_F > JALORV01. The sequence continues at coordinate 2,352 of CAVYNB010000025.1, read as the reverse complement.
GCGACAGGCTCAGCGCGCGCCGGAGTGCAACACGTTCGGGCGTGTACCCGCCAATCACGGGGCTGTCCATGTTGTAGACGGTCAGGGTGACGTCCGAGGCCAGCACGCGGTACATCTGCATGCCTTGCTTCGCCAGGTTCGGTGCCAGCTGATTGTTGGGTATCGCTATGTTGACGAATTCGTTCGGCAGCAGCCAGGCGAGGTCCTGCTGCTTCTGCAGGAACGAAAGCCAGCGGGGCTGCTGCTCCTCGATCACCGAGATCTCGACGCGGTCGATGATGGGCAGCCTGCGGCCTTTGTACTTCGCCAGCAGTGCCTGGCCAGCGGCATCGTCGGCATTGGGCTCGGCGTCGTACACGACCTCGCGGTACGTGGGATTGCGCGCGAGCACGATGCGCGAAGACCGTCTCCATTCTGCAAGGCGGAAGGGGCCGGTGCCGACCGGGTGTGCGGCAATGTCGTCGCCATAGGCCTCGACCACTTCGCGCGCCATTGCCCCCCAAAGATCGCCGCCCGTCATCGTCTGGATGAAGCGCGGTTGCGGTTCGGCAAATCGGAAGCGCACCGTGTAACGGTCGATGGCACGCATTCCTTCGACCTCAGTGTCGTAGTCGAACGGCTTCTTGTCCTTGATCACGGCGTCGCGCAGCGCCGCCATGCCGGGCATGTTCAGTTCGTTCAGCGTCGCAAAGGCCGGTGCCTTCCAGCGTGGATCGAAAAAGCGCTTCCAGGAATACACGTAATCCTGCGCGACGAGTTCGCGCTTCTTGCCTTTGAATACCGGATCGTCCTGAAAGTAGATGCCGGGCTTGATTCGCACGGTAAAAGTGCGGAAGTCGTCCGAGATCTCGGGCATGCCATCCGCGGTGCAGGGGCGGATCTTGAATGGGCGCGCGAGGTGGTCGTACTCGTAGAAATTCTCGAAGATGTGCGCAGTCAGTATGCGTGAGTAGAGGTCCGAGAGCGCAACCGGGTCCATGCCCGTCTCGGCAATCTGGAAGGCGTAACGCAGCACCTTGCGCTGCGGCTCCTGCGCCATGGTTAGCGAAGGAAGGCCTACAGCGGCCACCATGGCCTTGAGTGCGGTGCGCCGGCCGGGAGAGTCGGGCTGAAACTCGTTCATGTCATCTCTTTGCGCTGCAGGTCGGTGTCGATGTCGATGTACTGCCAGAAGTTGTTCGAGTAAAGCTGTCTGCGAAATCCGATCAGCCATGGCCACGCGAGGTCCGTCAGGATGCGGTGCACGTGAAAGCGATAGGGTGCATCGACTGCCATCAACCGCTTGGCCTCACGGAACAGCTGTTCGCGTTCGGGGCCGTCGGGCAGGACACGGATGCGCTCATAAATCGAGTCGAACTTGCTGTTGCTATACCGGGCCAGGTTCTGGCCGCCGTGATGGATGCTCGCGCCTCGGTCGAGCGAGGGTTGTCCGTCCGGTGAGGCTGCCGAGTAGCCGAGATTCCAGACCATGAGTTTGCCGGCCCGCGCATTCTTCAGGTTCTCCGGCCACTTGGCCGACTTGAAGTCGATGCGGATACCGAGCGCAGAGAGGTCCTTGCGCCGCAGTTCATCGCGCTGGCGCGCGCGCTGGTCCGGCGTCGTGTGCCACTCGAGCACGAGAGGGGAGCCGTCGGGTTGTTCTCGCCAGCCGTCGCCGTCGCGGTCGACGTAGCCGAAGAGGTCGAGCAGCGCCTTGGCGCGCGGCAGGTCGTAGCGCGCGGTGTCGCTGACGAAACCCGGGTCGTAACCCATCGTGTGCGGCATTAGTCCGGACTGGGCGGGCACGGCCTGGCCGCGCCAGAAGAGGCGAATCTCCTGATCCACATTTATGCCAAGGCCGATCGCGCGCCGCAAGGCGACCTTGGCCGGCTCGTAGCCGCCCACGACCGGGTCGGCCATGTTGAAGTAGGTTAGCGAGACGTCCGCATTGAGCGTGCGCCACAGCTGGATGTTCTGGCGCGCGAGGTGCGGGGCCAGCACGCCATTGGGCGCGGCGATGTTCATGAAGTCGAACGGCAGCCGTTCGAGCAGGTCCTGCTGCTTGTTGAGGAACGCCAGCCAGCGCGGCTGCGACTCCTCGATGATCGATACCTCGACGCGATCAATCATCGGCAGCCTGCGACCCTTGAAGCGCGCCAGCAGCGCCTGTCCCTCCGCGTCGTCGGCCGCGGGCTCGGCGTCGTAGACGACCTCGCGGTACGTCGGATTGCGCACCAGCACGATCTTGGAGGAGCGCCTCCAGTCGCTCAGCCGGAACGGACCGGTGCCGATCGGATGACCGGGTATTGCGTCTCCATAGGCTTCGATGACTTCACGCGCCACGGCACCGTAGAGGTCGCCGCCGGAGATTAT
>CAVYNB010000024.1:0-50439 GCA_963769745.1 uncultured beta proteobacterium | reverse complement strand
CGCGACGGCAAGTACAACCATGCAGCCGCCTTCCCGGTGCGCGGTGTTTCCACGCTGGCGAACCGCACGCCGATCTCGGTGCTGGTGGCCAACCTCAATGCAAAGGGGCTGAACCACGAAGAACTCGAGACGCTGCTGCACGAATACGGTCATGTCCTGCACGGCGTGCTGTCGAAGACGCGCTATGTCGACCAGTCCGGCACGTCGGTGAAACGCGACTTCGTCGAAGCACCGTCGCAGATGTTCGAAGAATGGGCGCGGCGCGACGAGCCACTGGCATTGTTAGCGCAGATCTGCCCGACCTGCCCGCGACTGACAAAGGAGCAGATCGCCCAGCTCGACGCGGCCCGCAAGTTCGGGCTCGGCAACTTCTTTGCACGCCAGGGCGAGTACGCGCTGTATGACATGCGCCTGCACACCGGCACGCCCGGCGCACCGATGCCGCCGTGGATTGCAATCGAGAACGCGGGGCCGCTCGGATTCGTGGACGGGTCGCTCTTCCCGGCGGGGTTCGGCCACCTGCTCGGCGGTTATGCGGCGGGCTACTACGGCTACATGTGGTCGCAGGTGATCGCGCTCGACATGTTGTCGGCGTTTGACGGCAAGTTGATGAATCCTGCGGTGGGCCAGCGCTATCGCCAGACGATCCTGGCCTCGGGCGGGCAGCGCCAGCCGCATGCGCTGGTCGAGGCATTTCTCGGACGCAAACCGAACAGCGACGCGTTTTACGCCGAGATCAACGGTACGCGCTGAGTCGCGCTTCGACGGCCGGTCAGGCCGGGCGGCAACTTCAGCGCCCGGCCTTGCGCCTCGCATCGGTCTGGGCCCGAAGGCCGCGCCGCTCGAGCGCTTCGCGCAGCAGGAACTCGATCTGCGCGTTGACCGAGCGCAGGTCCGCCGCAGCGAGCCGCTCCAGGTCGGCCCACAACCGTGGGTCGATGCGCAGCAGGAATGACTTCTTGTCGGGGCTCGCCACTCCGGTCCTGTCGGTCCTGTCGTTACGCTTTCCGCAGATTCGACGCGGCTCGCATCGCTGCCTGCAGCGCGTTCTTCAGCTTGCGCGGCTCGTCGCTGCCAAGCAGGACTGCCGTGCCGTCACTGCGCCGCACCAGCACCGCGTCCTGTCCTGCGACGTTGTAAAGCCAGCCGCGCCGGGTACGGTGCACGCCCCAGCCTTCCCAGAAGGTCGTGCGAGTTACCTCGACATCCGCGAGGCGCTCCACCGGTGTCGACCACGATGGCCAGCCCGAGCCGAAGTGCCAGTGCAGTTCGCCGGCGCCGACCCGCACCGTCAGTACGCTGAATGACCAGCCCACCAGCGCGATGGCTGCGGCGACAAGCAGCAGGATCGAATACAGCCCTCGCGGAAGTTCTTCAGGACTGAATGCGACACCGACGACCATCCCGACAGCGCCGAGCATCGTCGCGATGCGCACGGCCCAGCCGCGTTGCACATGTTCGTAGGTCATCGAATATGTTCGTAGTTCATCGAGTATGTTCGTCGTTCATCGAATATGTTCGTAGCCCATCGGTTCAGCGCAGTCGCGGGCTCTTGCGCGAGCGCTCTCGTACCCAGAGGACGACGCCGGCGCTCTCGACCGTCACCCCGATGCCGATGAGGACCAGGGCGGCCGTGGTGCCGAGAGTGCCGCTGGCGAGCAGCAACGCCCCGAGCACGATCAGCGCGACGCCCGGCACCCAGAGCAGGAACGGATTCATCGCCGGACACCGCGCCTAGGGATACAGCGTGCCGGTGTTGATCACCGGCTGAGCCTCGCTCTCGGCGCACAGCACGACCAGCAGGTTGCTGACCATGGCCGCGCGACGCTCGTCATCGAGCTCAACGATGCCTCGCTCGGATAGTCCCTTCAGCGCCATTTCGACCATGCTGACCGCGCCGAGCACGATCTTGGACCGCGCTGCAATGATCGCCTCCGCCTGTTGCCGGCGCAGCATCACCTGCGCGATTTCCGGCGCATAGGCCAGGTGCGTGAGCTTGGCGTCCTCGACATTGATGCCGGCCTGGTCGAAGCGGTCCGTCAGCTCGCGTATCAATGCCTGCGCCACGCGATCCTGGCTCGCGCGCAGCGTGGGTTCGTCCGAGTTCTCGTGCTCGCCCTCGTCGTAGGCATAGCTCGACGCCAGGTGGCGGATCGCGGCCTCGGCCTGCACACGGACATACTCGTCGTAGTCCTCGACGTCGAATACCGCCTGCGCGGTGTTGCGCACGCGCCAGACGATCGCGGCCGCGATCTCGATCGGGTTGCCGCGCTTGTCATTGACTTTCAGCCGCTCGCTGTTGAAGTTGTGCGCGCGCAGGCTGATCTTCTGCTTCCGGTAGAACGGATTGGCCCAGCGCAGTCCTTCCGTACGGTCGGTGCCGGTGTACGCGCCGAACAGCAGCAGGATCGCAGCTTCATTTGGCTGCAGCATGTAAAGGCCCGCGAGCACGAAGGCACCGATGATCAGCAGCGCGATGCCGATCGCCAGGCCGATGAATCCGGCCGGTCGGACCACCAGGTAGATGCCGACCGCGATGAGGGCGAGCCCGACGGCGATCCAGATATAGCCGCTCGACGTGCTGCGCTCGATTTCCTGGGTGCGTGGCATGGGCTGCATGAATTGCCTCCTATCAAAGTGATATCACTTTGATAGAAACGGTGCCGATGTGTCAAGGTGCCGGGCGACGAACGGCGCCCGGCGACGCCACGCGGGCCGCCGGACCGGCGGGCAGTCAGCAGCTCAGGGGAAGGCGGGTATCGACGGCTCAATGCCCCGGTCGACCGCTTCCGGGTGCCGGCGCGCGAGCATCTGCTCGATTTCCTCGACGCGCGCGACGGGAACGTCGACCATCAGCAGGATCTTGCCGGCTTCGATGTCGGACTCGAACGGCTTGAGATCCGAACTCGGTATCGACAGGCCGATCATCGTCGAGGTCCAGGCGCCGAAGGCCATTCCACCCAGGGTCGCCAGCATGAATGCGCCGGCGCCGAACGTGATGTCGCCGATTGGCGTGAGACGCAGGTAGACGCCGAGCAGCATCCCGCCGAGAGCGCCGAGCCCTGCTCCAAGAAACAATGCATGGCGCACGTCGGACTTCTGCAGGACGCTCGCTTCGTGCAACGTGCCGAACGACATGCCGCTCTTGCCGAGAAAGTGCATGTGGCGGTCTTCGATGCGGGCCAGCAGCAGATCATTGGCCGTCTGGATCGCGCTGGCCATGTCGGGCAGAACCACGTACAGACGCCGCTTCATAGGGCTCCTTGTCGAATGGAGTGGGGCGACTCGTACGCACCGTGCCCTCGCTACTTGCGCGTACTGTTGTTCGCGTGATCAGTATGCACTGCGAAGTCCTGTTGCGGCTACTGCCGTAGGCGCGCATGCACAAGTGACGAGGTCTGCGCACAATGATTCGTGCGGTGCACAACGTGTTTGACAATCCGCACAGTCAGTAGGGGGTTTGCAAGGGCCGCATTTACCTTTACCGTTCGCGCGATCGTTTGCAGCAGGACGGGTGCACACAGTGACGCGCACCCGACTTTCGAACCAGTCACGCGAGGTGCCAGCATGGCGATCGCAGTTGTTTTGGTCATACTGATCGCCGGCTCGGTGCTGTTTCACTTTCTGAGCCCGTGGTACTTCACGCCGATCGCCTCCAACTGGAGCGCGATCGACGACACGATCTCGATCACGTTCTGGGTGACCGGTGCTGTCTTCGTGCTGGTCAACCTGTTCATGGCCTACGCGATTTACCGCTATCGGCACCGTGCCAACGCGCGGGCGCAGTACGAGCCCGAGAACAAGAGGCTCGAGTGGTGGCTGCTGGCAGTGACCACGGTGGGCGTGGCCGCCATGCTTGCGCCGGGGCTCTTCGTCTGGGCCAAGTTCGTCGATGTGCCGAAGGATGCACTCGTCGTCGAGGTCGTCGGCCAGCAATGGAACTGGGCTTACCGCCTTCCGGGCAAGGACGGAAAGCTCGGCGCCGTCAGCACGCAGCACATCAGCGACGCGAATCCGCTCGGCATCGTTCCAAATGATCCCGAGGGCCAGGACGACCTCATGGTGCTGAGCCCGGAAGTGCACCTGCCGCTGGGCAAGCCGATCAAGGTGCTGCTGCGCTCGAATGACGTCTTGCACAATTTCTCGGTGGCGCAGATCCGCGTCAAGATGGATTTCGTCCCCGGCATGGTCACCCACTTCTGGTTCACGCCGACGCGGACCGGCGACTTCGATCTGCTGTGCGAGGAGCTGTGCGGCATCGGCCACTTCGCCATGCGCGGACGGATGGTGGTCGAGGAAGAAGGACCGTACCAGGCGTGGCTGGCGCAACAGCCGACCTTCGCGCAACTCGCTGCCCGGCGCGGCGGCGGTGATGCTGCCGCCGGCCAGGCGCTGTTCGCGACCTGCGCTGCGTGCCACGGTGCGCAGGGTGAGGGCAATCGCGAACTCAATGCCCCGAAGCTCGCGGGTCAGGGCAGCTGGTATCTCCGACGCCAGCTGGCGAACTACAAGCAAGGCGCGCGGGGGACGAACGACAAGGATCAATACGGCAAGGTCATGGCGCCGATGGCTGCCGTGCTCGCCGACGACGCCGCGATCGACAACGTCGTCGCCTATATCGCGAAGCTGCCGGACACTCCGGCGCCCGTCACCGTCAAAGGCAATCCGGCCAACGGCAAGCAGCGGTTCGTCACCTGCGGCGCCTGCCATGGTCCGGACGGACTCGGTATCCAGGCGACCAATGCGCCGCGGCTCAGGGGCATGAGCGACTGGTACGTTGTCACGCAGCTCAAGAACTTCCGCGACGGCGTGCGTGGCGCGCATCCGCAGGACCTGCACGGCGCGCAGATGGCGCTGTTCGCTGCGGGACTGACCACCGACCAGGCCATCCTCGATCTCGTCGCTTATATCGATACGCTCGCAGATCGGCCGGCCAAGGGCGGGAAGGGCCGGTGACCGAAGTCTCCACACTCCACAGAAACGGGGCGGGACTGCTCCGGAAACGCGAACAGGAAAGCTGATGTCAGCCCACGCTGCCCACGAGGAATCGGACTTCGCACCGCCTGCGGAAGTGCCGGAGGTCGAGCTCTACCATCCGAAGACATGGCTTGGCCAATATGTCTTCAGTCAGGACGCCAAGATCATCGCAATCCAGTACGCCTGTACTGCCATCGGCATCGGGCTGGTGGCGCTGGTGCTGTCCTGGCTGATGCGTCTGCAGCTGGCGTGGCCAAACCAGTTTACGTTCATCGATCCAAGCAACTACCTGCAGTTCGTCAGCATGCACGGGATGATCATGGTGGTCTACCTGCTGACGGCGCTGTTCCTCGGCGGCTTCGGCAACTACCTGATCCCGCTGATGGTCGGTGCGCGCGACATGGTGTTCCCGTATGTGAACATGCTGTCCTACTGGATCTACCTGTTCGCCGTGCTGCTGCTGGTGGCGAGCTTCTTCGTGCCCGGAGGACCCACCGGCGCCGGCTGGACGCTGTATCCGCCTCAGGCAATCCTCGACGGCACGCCGGGTGCGACCTGGGGCATCATTTTGATGCTGGTCTCGCTGGCATTTTTCATCATCGGCTTCACGATGGGTGGCCTCAACTATGTCGTGACCGTGCTGCAGGCGCGCACTCGCGGCATGACGCTGATGCGGCTGCCGCTGACGATCTGGGGCATTTTCATGGCAACGATCCTGGCGCTGCTGGCGTTTCCGGCGCTCTTCGTCAGCGCCATCATGATGACGCTCGACCTGACGCTGGGCACCAGCTTTTTCATGCCGGCGATGGTGTCCAAGGGCCAGCAGCTCGGACATTCGGGCGGCAGCCCGATCCTGTTCCAGCACCTGTTCTGGTTCTTCGGGCATCCCGAGGTCTACATCGTCGCGCTGCCCGCGTTCGGCATCGTCTCCGACCTGATCAGCGTGCATGCGCGCAAGAACATCTTTGGTTACCGCATGATGGTGTGGGCGATCCTGATCATCGGCGGCCTGTCGTTCATCGTGTGGGCCCACCACATGTACGTCAGCGGCATGAATCCGTACCTGGGCTTCTTCTTCGCGACGACGACGCTGATCATCGCGATTCCGACAGCCATCAAGGTCTACAACTGGGTGCTGACGCTCTGGCGCGGCAACATCCACCTGACGGTGCCGATGCTGTTCGCGATCGGATTCATCTTCACGTTCATCAATGGCGGGCTGACGGGACTGTTCCTCGGCAACGTCACGATCGACCTGCCGCTGTCGGACACGATGTTCGTCGTGGCGCACTTCCACATGGTGATGGCGATCGCGCCGATCATGGTCATATTCGGCGCCATCTATCACTGGTATCCCAAGATCACCGGCCGCATGCTGAACGACACGATGGGGCATATCCACTTCTGGATCACGTTTGTCGGCAGCTACGCGATCTACTACCCGATGCACTACCTCGGATTCATGGGTGTACCGCGCCGCTACTTCGCGATCGAGGGCACGAACTTCATTCCCGCGTCCGCCCAGACGCTCAACGAGGCGATCACGATCGCGGCGCTGGTGGTCGGCGCCGCGCAGATCCTGTTCCTCTACAACCTGGTGGCGAGCTACTTCAGGGGCCGGCCGTCGGGCGGCAATCCCTGGAACGCCACCACGCTCGAGTGGCAGACGCCGGAAACGCCGCCGGTCCACGGCAATTTCGGCAAGGAACTGCCGGCCGTGTATCGCTGGGCCTACGACTACAGCGTGCCGGGAGTGAAAGAGGACTTCATTCCGCAGAACGTCGCGCCCAAGGACGTCGCGGCTGGCAACTGGATCAAGGCGTCGTAGGAGCGCGGCAGTGACCATCACGCTCATCTTTCTCGCGCTGCTGATGGGAGTGATCCTGTGGTGGCTGTTCCGGCAGACCGTCAACGTGCAGCCGTGGGTCGCCGAAGGCCCGGCGGGCAGCATGCGCACCGGCGTGCTCGATCGGCCGACGGCCAAGACGGCGCTGATCGTGTTCCTGGGCGTGGCGACGTCGCTGTTCGCGCTGTTCATCAGCGCCTACGCGATGCGCATCACCTTTCTCGACTGGAACCCGATTCCGCAGCCACGGCTGCTGATGTTCAACACCGCTGTCCTCGTGGTCGCGAGCCTGGCGATGGAGTGGACGGTCTTTGCGGCACGCCGCGGGAACCTGCAGTCGGTGCGCGCCGGCCTGTTTGTGAGTGGTGTGCTGACCGTCTCCTTCCTGGCGGGCCAGCTCTGGGTCTGGAAGCAGCTCGCCGATGCCGGCTATTTCATTGCAACGAGCGCGGCGACCGGATTTTTCTACCTGCTGACGGCCGTGCATGGCCTTCATGTCCTGGGCGGGATGGTGGCCTGGGCCCGGTCATCGGCCCGTGCCCAGCGCGGCACGGACTTCCCGCGGATCCGGATGGGCGTCGAACTGTGCGCCATTTACTGGCACTTCCTGCTGCTGGTCTGGGTCGTGCTCTTTGCCGTGCTGGCATCGAATTTCCTGGGGCTCGCAATCTGCGCGCCCTCCGTCTCGCTGTGAGGCGGACCGCACACCGCGTTTGCTAGGGAGACCGAAGGCCATGTCGCACGAAGCCAGTCCCGCCGCCCACCTGGCCCCGTCCCAGGGGATGCAGGGCATCGTCGCCGACTTCTCCTCGGACCAGCGCGCCTTCAAAGGCGTGCCCTGGGGCAAGCCGATGATGTGGATCTTCCTCGTCAGCGACACCTTCATCTTCGGCAGCTTCCTGATCGCGTACATGGTGGTGCGCGCCTCGACCACGGTGCCGTGGCCGAACCCGAGCGTCGTCTTCTCGCTGCCCATGTTCGGCAAGGACGTTCCGCTGCTACTGATCGCCATCATGACCTTCGTGCTCATCAGCAGCAGCGGCACGATGGCGCTCGCGGTCAACTATGGCTATCGCAAGGACCGAAAGACGACGTTCTGGCTGCTGGTCGCAACGGCCGTGCTGGGCGCAACTTTCGTCGGCATGCAGGCGTTCGAGTGGACCAAGCTGATCATGGAGGGCGTGCGTCCGTGGGGCAATCCGTGGGGCGCGGCGCAGTTCGGCTCCGCCTTCTTCATGATCACCGGCTTCCACGGCACACACGTGACGATCGGTGTCATTTTCCTCATCATCGTCGCGATGAAAGTCCGGCGCGGTGACCTCGAGCACCAGCGACATGGTTTTCTCACCGGGCGCCGTGGCAACTACGAGATCGTCGAAACGATGGGGCTGTACTGGCACTTCGTCGATCTTGTCTGGGTCTTCATCTTCGCGTTCTTTTATCTCTGGTAGGCCGGAGGGCACATACGTGGAACACACGAGCGGGCATCACTCGGCACACGGCGACGCGGGGCACGCAGCCGCTGCGGCTCACGAACAGGGCCAGCAGCACCCCCTCGGGGTGTATTTCAAGATCTGGGGTCTGCTGTTCGTCCTCAGCATCGCGTCGTACATGGTCGATTACTTCCACGTGCAGGGATTGCTGCGCTGGTCGCTGATCATCATCTTCATGCTGCTGAAGGCCGGCCTGATCGTCGCCGTATTCATGCACATGAAGTGGGAGCGCCTCGCGCTGGTGTATGTGATCGTCTTGCCACCGCTGATGCTGCTGGTACTGCTCGGGATCGGCGCAATCGAGTCGGCCTACACTCACCTCACGCGCGACACGTTCTTCGAGCAGACGGTCACGCCAGCCGCGCCGCCGCACTAGCAGAGGGACTCGCATGGAACAGGTCATCGAGCGCCGGGACGATGGACTCCCGGAAATCCGCAAGGTCGACAGCGGTCGGCCGGTGATCTGGCTGCAGCGCGGCTGGGCCGACTTCAAGAAGGCGCTGGCGCCGAGCCTCATCTATGGCGGCTGGGCCGCGGCCTTTGGCTTCGCGCTGCTGATGGTGGCGTGGCGTTCGACGTACATGGTGCCGGCGCTGGTCGGCGGTTTCCTGCTGGTCGCACCGTTCGTTGCGATCGTGTTCTATGCGCTGTCGCGGCAGATCGAGCAGGGCCGGCCGGTCGATGGTGCCGAAGCCGTCTTCGCCTGGCGGCGCAATGCCGGCTCGATCGCGCTGTGGGGACTGGCGTTGACGCTGGCGCTGATTCTCTGGGAGCGGATCGCGGCGATCCTGTTCGCGCTGTCCTACGGCGGCGAAGTCCGGAACCTGGAAACCCTGCTGGCCGACGTCCTGCTGTCTGGCCGTTACATCCTGCTGGTGCTCGTCTACTTCGCGGTGGGCGGTTTCTTCGCGCTCATCGTGTTCGCGTTCGGCGTCGTCACCGCGCCGATGCTGCTCGACCGCGACGTCGATGTCGTGACCGCGGCGCTGACGAGTCTGCGCGCCTGCCTGGCCAATCCCGCTGCCGCGCTCGTGTGGGCCGCGCTGATCGCCGTGCTGACCGCCATCGGCTTCGCGACGCTGATGATCGGCATGGTGATCATCTTCCCGCTTCTCGGCCACGCCAGCTGGCACGCCTACCGCGATCTCGTGCAGAAGTGAGCGGCACGGCCGCGCGCCGTCGGTCCTGCGGCGGCTAGCTGTGCACCTGTAGGCCGCCGATCGATTGCCAACGGCTCGCGATCTGCCGGGCATCGGAGGCGCTGCGCGCCTGCAGGCCAATCAGGATGCGGCCTTTGCCGATCTCCGCCTCGTACTCGCGCAGTCGATTTTCCGGCAGGCCCCAGTGCGCAGCCGCGCCGATCAGTCCGGCGGCAATCCCGGCGGCCCCGGCGGCTGCCAGCGCTGCAGTCATCGGCCCAGCGACGACGACCCCGAGCCCCGGCAGTACCAGCGCGGCGCCGACCGCGGCAGCGATGGAGATCGCAATTCCGACCCGGCCTCCGGTGGGTCCGCCCAGTTCGCCGCCCTCCGCCGCCTTCCGGGTGATCTCGCTGTGCTGTACTCGATCGTCCGCGTAGAGGCGACGCCGGGTGTCCTCGGACATCACGACGTTCACATCGTCGATTTCGTACCCCTGCGCGACCGCGATTTCAATCGCGCGCTCGACTCCGGGGGTGTCATCGAAGAGGGCGGTGACGGCGGTGGTGCCCTTAGCGTCGGAAGGCATCCCTGCGGACCTTGTGGTGGACGATCGATGACAACTTCCGGCAAGCGCCGTGCCCGACGGGCCGCGACTTGGCCGCACTGCTGATTCACGCCTGGCTTGGACCTTGCGGAGCCCGCTGCACGCTTGCGACTGTCGAATCGCTTTACGCGGGGCCTGTGATCCAGCCTCAGGGCCTGACTCAATGCATTGATTAAAAAGGGTAAACGACGAACGGCCTGATTTTTGCGTTCCTTTCCGATGCGAAGAATCGATCGCACTCGAAGGGGGACTGACATGACACGAAGCATCAAAGGCATGACCGCGGCGGCCCTGCTGGCCGTGGCCGCTGGCGGCTCCAGCGCCGAGCCCATTGCGACCTCTCGTCATGGGTACCGCTGACGCTGAATTACCCGGGCGGCCAGGGGGCCGGGAACTGGGTGCTGGAAGGTCCTTCCAACACCGCGGTCGAGCAGATCATCAATGCGGATCCGTCGTTCTTCCGTAACAACCAGGTCCAGGGCAGTTACACGATCGATGGCTCCTGGCAGGTGCTGACGAGCTCGGATGACGACTACATGGGTTTTGCGTTCGGCTACCAGAACTCGAGCAACTTCTACCTCTTCGACTGGAAGCAAGCCACCCAGGGCTATGTCGGCCGCACCGCCGCCGAAGGCATGACCATCAAGAAATTCCAGGGCGCGACTGGGGATGGCGCGGTCGACCTGTCGCTGGAGGAGTTCTGGGAGAACCAGGTCGATTTCGGCGACATGGACGTACTTGCCACCAATCACGGGTCGACCAAGGGCTGGGCCGACAACGTGCTCTATGACTTCCACCTCGACTTCAATCTGGTGGCCGGCCAATTCCGCATCATCGTCAAGGAAGGTGCCACCGTCCTCTGGGATGTAACCGTCGCCGACGCGACCTTCACGTCGGGCCAGTTCGCCTTCTACAACAACTCGCAGCAGAACGTGCGCTATGCCGGGTTCGAACAGGAAGTCGTCGATCCGCCGGTGACGGTCCCCGAGCCTGGTGTCGTTGCACTGCTCGGACTGGCGCTGGCCGGCCTAGGCTTCGCGCGTCGACGCAAGCTGCACTGACATTCAACGCTGACTGCGTCAGGGCCCGCTTCGCGCGGGCCCTTTCGTTTCGTGCGGTGCTCCAGCCGCTGCCGAGGTGACCGCGCATACGCGAGCACCGTGGCACGGCGCAGCAGGTCTGAGCTTCCGTCACTTGCCCGAGGTGCTCGCAGCCAGCCGGCGCTGCCGAACGCCCTCGGCCAGGGTCTCCAGCACGCGCACGCTGTCGTCCCAGCCGATACAGGCGTCGGTGATCGACTGGCCATAGGCCAGCGGCTTGCCCGGCACCAGGTCCTGTCGCCCCGCCATCAGGTGGCTCTCGACCATCACGCCGATGATGCGGTGGTCGCCCGCTGCCAGTTGCTGTGCGATGTTTTCAGCGACCGGTACCTGGTTGGCGTGGTTCTTCTGGCTGTTGGCATGGCTCGCGTCGATCATCAAACGCTGCGCGAGGCCCGCCTTGCCGAGTTCGACGCAGGCAGCGTCGACGCTGGCGGCGTCGAAGTTCGGCTGCCTGCCGCCGCGAAGGATGATGTGGCAGTCCTCGTTGCCCTTGGTCGAAACGATGGCCGAATGCCCTCCCTTCGTGACCGACAGGAAGTGATGCGGCTGCTGCGCCGCCTTGATCGCGTCGGACGCGATCCGGATGTTGCCGTCGGTGCCGTTCTTGAAGCCGACCGGGCACGACAGGCCCGAGGCCAGCTCGCGATGCACCTGGCTTTCGGTCGTGCGTGCGCCGATCGCACCCCACGCGACGAAATCAGCGATGTACTGCGGCGTGATCATGTCGAGATACTCGCAGCCGGCGGGCAGGCCGGCTGCGTTGATCTCCATGAGCAGCTCGCGCGCGACGCGCAGGCCGTGGTTGATGCGGAAGCTGCCGTCCATGTCCGGGTCGTTGATCAACCCCTTCCAGCCGACGGTCGTGCGCGGCTTCTCGAAGTACACGCGCATCACGATCTCGAGATCGGCCGCATGGCGGTCGCGCTCGGCCTTCAGCTTGCGCGCGTAGTCCAGCGCCGCCGAGGGATCGTGGATCGAGCACGGACCGATGACGACGACGAGCCGATCGTCCATGCCGTGCAGGATGCGGTGGATCGCCTGCCGGCTCTCGTGCACGGAGACCGACGCCACGTCTTCGCACGGAAACTCGCGGATCAGGTGGGCCGGAGGCGAGAGTTCCTTGATCTCGCGGATCCGCAGGTCGTCGGTCATGTAGCGCATGGTTCGTGCTCCGTCCATCGTGGGTCCTCGATTGCTTTCATCCGGCCCACCTGGCGAAAAAAAACCGCCAGGTTTGTGGCCTGGCGGTTCGGGTCGATTCGGTCTGTTCGTTACGCGTGCCGTTCGACTCTCTCCGCCAGGCGGGGAAAGCCATAAAAGTAGAAGAAGTAGAAGCGCGCGGTCGGATTCATCGTCAGCACGCGCCGCCTAAGCGCGGCGCGAACCCGCAAGATACCGGAGGTTTGCGTCGTGCCGCAAGTCCGCTGCCGTTGACGCCGGTCAGACATCGGCGCGGATGACCCAGAAGTACCGGGTAATCTGCCAGAAGAGCGGCGCCGCGAAGGTCATGGCGTCGAGCCGTTCGAGCACACCCCGCGTCAGCACGATTTCGGTGTCCCATTGGCGTGCGCCCAGGCTCTGCTTAACCGACGCCAGGACCACGGTTCCCAGGTAGCCGGTGCCGACGATCACGAGCGACATGGCGAGCGCCTGCCACCAGGTAAATGGAGTCATCCACCAGAGCAGCGTGCCGATCAATGCCCCGCCCGCGCTGCCGGCCAGCACGCCGTTGACGGTCTTGTCGGGGTTCGACTTCAGGGCCTGTCCGTTGAGAGCCGCACTGAACACGATTTGCAGCACGTCGGTCAGGAACAGCACCAGCAGGAAGAACAGCAGCAGCAGCGGGCCGCGGCCTTCGTATCCCTTGATCGGCAAGGTCGCGATCGCGGGCGCGTGGCTGATGCAGTAGACGCTGATCATCAGTCCCCATTGCACCTTGGCGACACGCTCCAGAAAGCGCTCGGTGTCCTGGCGGATCGCGACGATGACGGGCAACAGCAGGAAGACGTACACCGGTATGAAGGTGGAGAACACACTGGCGCGGCCGAAACCCAGCAAGATGTACTGCGCGGGAATCACCAGATAAAAGGCGACGACCAGCGCCCAATGGTCCGATGACTTGATGGGCGTCAGGGACAGGAACTCGCGCAGCGCAAAGAAGGAAGCCAGTGCGAACACGACCAGCAGCGCATTGGGTCCGAGCGCGAAGGCGATCGTGAATACCGCCAGCACGGACCACGAACTGCGGATGCGTGAGTTCAGTACCGCGAGGCGGGCCAGGCGTGTCGCGTCGAACGTCTGCCGAGTCGCCCACTGGCCGATCCCGGTGGCCACTGCCGACAGGATCGCCAGCGAACAGAACACCGCCAGGAAGGTTTCGTTGAGGGTGAGGTTCATGGGGTATGCGCGGGGCTCAGCTGGCGAGCCGGATCACGGAGCTGCGGGCGCGCTCGAGGAACGCGTCCTTGTCCTCGCCGTCGATGCGCGCCAGCGCGGCGCCGAAGCGGACCGTGCAGATGATCGGCACCGGCACGAACGCGCCCTTGGGCATGCTGCGATGGAGGTTCTCGATGTACACCGGAATCAGCTCGACCTGCGGGAAGTCGCTTGCAAGGTGAAACAGCCCGCTCTTGAACGGTCCGGGCAGCGGCTGCGCACTGCGTGTGCCTTCAGGAAAAATGATCAGCGAGAAACCATGTTCGAGGGCATCGCGCAGCGGCTCGAGCGGATCGGCGTTCGGGTCCTCGCGGCTGCGGTCAACCATCACGACGTTCAGCTCGTTGCGCGCGATGGCGCCGCGAATGCCCGGCCGGTCCCAATAGTCCTTGGCGGCCACGGGCCGGGTATTCGAGCGCAGTTCCTCCGGCAGCGCGGCCCACAGCACCACCGTGTCCATGTGGCTCGTGTGATTGCCGAAATAGATGCGCTGTGTCGCCTTGGGCGCCGAACCGATCCAGCGCGGATACGCGCCGACGAGCAAGCGTGTCAGCCACACGATCGGCGGCAGGAACTTCAGCGGGCCTCCCTGGAATTTCTGTTCTTGTGTGCGAATTATGCCAAGCGCAGGCACGTCGCTACGCGCTGGCGCCACTCGGGATGCAGCCCGGATCGACGAGACGTTGTCTATGCGCGAAGGGTCAGTTCGCTGCGAGCGCAGGTGCGAGTGAGTTGCGAGTGCAGGTGCAGATCGCGTGCGCGATCCGGGCGGCGTTATCCCGTTCCGCCGACGGTCAGTCCTTCGATGCGCAGCGTCGGCTGGCCGACGCCGACCGGCACGCTCTGCCCGTCCTTGCCGCAGGTGCCGATGCCCAGGTCGAGTTCCATGTCGTTGCCGATCATCGTCACGCGAGTCAATGCGTCGGGGCCGTTGCCGATCAGCGTGGCTCCCTTCACGGGCGCGGTGACGCGGCCATTTTCGATCAGATAGGCCTCGGCCATGGCGAACACGAACTTGCCATTGGTGATGTCGACCTGGCCACCGCGGAAGTTGGTGGCATAAAGGCCCTTCTTGACCGAGCGGATGATCTCCTGCGGATCGTCAGCGCCGCCGAGCATGTAGGTATTGGTCATGCGCGGCATCGGCAGGTGCGCGAAGGATTCACGGCGGCCATTGCCCGTGGGCGCAACCTTCATCAGCCGCGCATTGAGCGAATCCTGGATGTAGCCGCGCAGGATGCCATCTTCGATCAGGACCGTGCGCTGGGTGGCATTGCCCTCGTCGTCGACGTTCAGCGATCCGCGCCGGTTCGACAAGGTGCCGTCGTCGACCACCGTGACCCCACGCGAAGCCACGCGTTCGCCGACGCGGCCGGCAAACGCGCTCGATCCCTTGCGGTTGAAGTCACCCTCGAGGCCATGTCCGACGGCTTCGTGCAGCAGGATGCCGGGCCAGCCGGGCCCGAGCACGACGGGCATCACCCCGGCCGGCGCCGGGCGGGCGTCGAGATTGACGAGCGCCTGGTCAACGGCCTTGTGTGCGTGTTCTGCCAGGCGCTCTTCAGAAAAATAGGCGAGGTCGTGTCGTCCGCCGCCGCCGGAGAATCCCTGTTCACGGCGCCCGTTTTCCTCGACGATCACGGTCACCGAAAGTTGCACCAGAGGACGCACATCCGCAGCGAGCACGCCATCGCTGCGCGCCACCAGGATGACGTCGTACTCGGCGCCGACATTGGCCATCACCTGCTTGACCCGCGGGTCGCGCGCGCGGGCGAGCTGCTCGACGCGTTCGAGCAGGCGGATTTTCTCGACGGCATCGAGCGATGCGACCGGATCATCGGTGCCATAGAACGCCACTTGCGAGCGTGGCGTCACGCGGGGCGCCACGCGGACGCGGCCGCTGCCGCGGCGCGCGATGGCGCGCGCGGACACCGCCGCCTCGTTCAGCGACTCGCGCGAAATGTCGTCGGAGTACGCGAATGCCGTCTTGTCGCCCACGACCGCTCGCACGCCGACGCCCTGTTCGATGTCGAAGCTGCCGCTCTTGACGATGCCCTCTTCGAGCGAGAACGACTCGTTGCGTGTGTACTGAAAGTACAGATCCGCATAGTCGGCGCGATGCTCGAAGATGGTCGCGAGTACCTGTTGAAGTCGGCCTTCATCGAGGTCGTAGGGGTCGAGCAGCAGCGCCTTGGCCGTCGCGATGCGGTCGAGCGCAGGATCGGAAAGCTTCATTCAGTTGCGCAGTCAGAGAAGTGGATGGGATCGTGGCCGGCAGTCTATAGGGCCGGGCCGGCTCGAAGGGGCCGAACGTGGCCCGACGCAGGCCTTACATCACTCGATGGGTCAGCGCCGGCAAGGAGGCCCGACAGCGGGCAATGACCTGAGGGTCGATGTCGCCAAACACAACCCCGGCACCATCAGGGCGATTGGCAATGACCTCGCCCCACGGGTCGATCAGCATCGAGTGGCCAAAGGTGGCGCGGCCGTTTTCGTGGCGCCCGCCCTGCGCGGCCGCCAGCACATAACAAAGATTTTCGATGGCGCGGGCGCGCAGCAGGGTTTCCCAGTGCGCGCGCCCCGTCGTTGCGGTGAAGGCGGCGGGAACAAGGATCAGGTCGGGCTGGTTCATCGCGCGGTACAACTCGGGAAAACGCAGGTCGTAGCAGACGGACAGCCCGACCTTCAATTCCGGGCCGGCGTCGGACTTCAACTCGAACGTCGACACGCGCGCGCCCGGCGCAATCGTCACCGCCTCGTCGTAGCTTTCAGCCTCGCGGGAAAAGCGGAACAGATGCACTTTGTCGTACCGCGTTACCCGCGCGCCGCTCGGATCGAACACCAGCGTCGTATTGAACACGCGGTCCGGTTCCGGCGCCTCCAGTGGCAGCGTTCCGCCCACCAGCCAGACGCCATGCTGGCGTGCCTGCGTGGCGAGGAAATCCTGTATCGGACCCCGGCCGTCGGTTTCGCGCACCGCAACCTTGTCGGTGTCCTGCCGGCCCATCAGGCAGAAGTACTCCGGCAGTACGACCAGTCGCGCTCCCGTTCCGGCGGCCTCGCCGATCAGCTGCGCAGCCGTCGCAAGATTGTTGTCGACCTTCGTGGAGGACACCATCTGGACAGCGGCAACGCGCACTGTTCCGGGCAAGGGCGGGGTGATGGTCATCGCACAGGCTCCGACGGGTTGGCCGCGACGCGTCCGCGGCGGGTGATCACGGGGTCGCTAATGGTGCCGGTGATGTCGTACTCGAGCGCGAACGCTCGTGACAACGGCGCCTTGAGCACCATGTTGGCGAGCAGGGCCCCGAGCCCGATGATCGGATTGGCGATGCCGACGGCCAGCGCCGCAGTCGACGCATCGATCTCGGGCAGCACCACCAGGTGCAGTTGCTGGGTTTCGTTCGCCAGATTGACACTGCCCGAGATCAGTGCCGCCGCGCCTGCGCCGGTCATGCTGAAGTTCTCGGTGGCGATCACGCCGCGCGTCACCGTGGCGTCCGCCTTGATCACGCTGAAGGCGAAGCCCTCGCCGAACGACTCGCGGGCGTCGGTCATCAGCGTGCGCGACAGCGACTGCAGTGACAGCAAGGTGAGCAGCCGGCCGGCCCCGCGGTTGTCGACCTGCATGAAGCGGCCATCGTCCACGCGCAGGCTCATCGCGCCGGTCAGGGTCGGGTAATCGATTTCGAGCGGTGAGCCGATCCACTCGAGCTTTCCTTCAAGCTTGCCGTGGCCACGCGAGACCGCACCGGGGATGCCGAATCGTCCCAGTGTCGCGCCGGCGTCGATCGCGTCGAAGGCGAAGTTGATGCGCATCCGGCGAGTGCCGGCCGAGGTGGGCGACCAGTCTCCCTGGGCACTCACCTTCATGTCGGGATTCGTGACCTCGAGGCGGCTCAGTTGCCATGCGGCGGAGGCGCCGGCCCCGGTATTGGCGGCAGCGAACTCGAGCCGACCCAGCTTGACGTCACCCATCTCGAAGTTGTCGATGGCGACTTCGAATGCGGGGTACTGGCGCGACGGCGTCTGCAGCACATCGACGACCTCGCTTTTCTTGCCCGCCGCAATGACCAGCTTGGACAGTCGTGCCGTGACATGTCCGAGGCTCGCTCCGCCCGTGCTTCCCGCCGGTCCCGGGCGCCAGCCGATGTAGCCCACCGCCCCATCCGAAACCACGTTGGTGTCGAACCCGCCGGCTTCCGTACGGGTCGCTCCGAGCGTCACGTTTCGGAACGTGCGGCGTCCGATGACGAGCTCGGCCGTGCGAATCGCCGCGTAGTCGACGCGAAAGCCGCTGTCAGCGGACGCAGGTCGCGACGACGAAGTTGCATCGAGGTCGAGGCCGAGCCACGAGGACCAGGCTTCGAGATCGAGTCGTGGCATCGAGACCAGCACCAGCATGCCGCTCTCGGGAAGATTCGCAGGTTCATTGAGCGCGATCACGCCGCGGGTCAGTCGCATCGTTTCGCCGTCCCGGCGACGCTCGAGATGAAGACCGACCAGCCGGCCGGCCGTCACCCGCAGGTCGTCCTGACCTGTGCGGCTTGTCTTCTCCACGCGCAAAGGCAGCGCATCACCCGCGCCCTTGCGCAGCGGGGCGATCCCGTCGATCGTCAGGCCGACGAGGTCACTTTCGGCCTGGATCACGAGTCCGCCGCCGTGCGCCGTCAGGCTGGCGGTGTAACGAGCGCTGCCCTGCGAGCGATCCAGGACACGCTGGACCACGCCGACATCGACGGCGCGCTTGAGGCCCTCGGTCGTGGCGATACCGGTTGCGGTGATTGCCGTGGCGCCGTCGGCTCGGGTGGTGGCATCGAAGCGCGCCTGGCCTCCCAGGAAACCTCCGGCCAGATTATTGAAGCGGATGCCGCGTTCGTCGAAATTGAACACGCCGCTGACGCGCGAGAACGGCGGCACGTCGGCAAACGTGAGGTCGTTGTTCTGCAGCTGCAATGCACCCGTCACCCGCGTCGCGTCGGTACGCAGCAGCGGGATGTCGAGTTTCAGGTCAAGGCGTGCCGGACCGCGTGCCTCCACGCCGCGCGTGACACCGCCTGTCCAGCGCGCGACCGGGCTGGCATTGACATAGCCGAGCATGTCGGACAGCGCGCCCGCCACCTGCCCGCGCACTTCCAGAGTGGCGTCATGGCCGAGATCGGGAATGCGCGCCGTCGTTTCGGAGATGCGTGCGCCATGGATCGTGCCGCGCTGCGCGCGGATCGTCATGCCCTGGCGCTCGAACAGCAGTTCGGCATCGATCTCGCGCAGCAATGGCCATGGCGTGCCGGGAGTGCGTCGGCCGTTCGCATCGGCGGACGGCGCGACGTCGAGCACGCCGCCGCGCAGGCGTGCGGCCACGCGGAATTCACCGTCCGCCGGCGCCGGGAACGGGAACCTGGACAGATCGCCGCGCAGCCGGAACGAACCCTCGTCGATGCGACCTTCAAGCAGGGCGTGCTGCAGCCACGAGAGCGTGCCTTCGCCGGCGTCGAGCGGAACATAGCGATGGACACGGCGAGCATCAAGCCGCGCGATGCGGCCGGTGAAATCGGCCTGGCCTCCGCTCGTGCCGGCCGCGGGCGCACGCCAGGTGCCGTTTGCCGAAATGTCGAGGTCGGCATTGGCCAGATGCAACGCATCGACGCGCATCTCGGCGCGCTCGCCGGACTTCCACTTGATGTCGGCCTGCAACTGGTTCAGGGCAATGCGCGGCTCCTGGAACACACCGGGAAACACCAGTGCGGCATTGCTCGACGACAGTTTCAGGGCACCGGCCCCGCGGTCGAGCTGCACGGTGCCGCTCAGGCGTTCGAATCCCGGTGTCCCGACCGTACGATCCGCCTCGGTAGCGGGCTGGGCCGCGATCGACAGTTCGTCGAACCGGGCCTTCGCCGTCATCGTCCGCCACTCGGGCTCCGGTCCTTCCCAGCGCATCGAGAATTCCGACAGCCGTCCCCTGGGTGCGTAGCGTTCTATGCTTTCGCGCAGCGAGCGTCCGAGGGGCAGGTGGATCGCGATTCCCGCCAGGCTCGGCAGGTCGATGCGCGAGCCTTCGACTTCGAACTGCTGCGGGTGCTCTCGACTCGCGCGCGTGTAGCGGTAGCTCAGGTCAAGCGGCGGGAATTGGTCGCCGCTCGCCATCACGAAGGTGACGTCGTCAAGTTTCACCTCCTGGCCGCCGCGAGACTCGTCGCCCCACCGACTCTGGGCTACGCGACCCTGAAACGAACTCATCTGCAGTGGCTGGAGGTCTTTCGCCAGTCGCGCATCGACGTCCTTGAGCGCGAGGTCGGCCGTGGCGCCGATCACGTCCGCGTCATCGAAACGTATCCACATGCGCATCGCCCCATTGGCCCGATGCACGTCGATCGGGGCATGGATCCACTGGTTGAGCTGTGCCAGATCGACATAGTCGACCTGTGCAAACACCTCGCCGCTCCAGCGCTGGTAGTCCGACTTGCGCCCGAATGCCGGCGGGCGGAACTCGCCACGCACATCGATCGGGGCCGCGAACGCGGGCGGCGGGGCCAGCCGCAGGCCAAAGCGGCTCGTACCGAAACCCGACTCCAGCAGAAAGTCGGCATCCGAGAACACGATGTCGCGCGCGGGGACCACGCGCAGGTCACGCAGATGCACTCGCGCATCGCGGATCAACAACTGGCGCTGAGCCAGCAGCCAGTCCAGGGCCGGATTCCCGCCGCCGCCTGCCTCCCTGGGATCGATCACGATGCCCGCGACCGAGACGGCGCCCCCTTCGAGCAGGGCGACCTCGAGTTCAGGCGCGTGTATCCGCAGCCGCGTGAAACGCGGGCTCAGGGTCGGAACACTCGTCCACGACAGCGTTCCTTCGATCCGCGGCAGGGCAAGCACGGCGCTTCCGCTGGCGCCGCTGAGCTTGACGTCGTCCATCGAAAGC
This sequence comes from uncultured beta proteobacterium, assembly GCA_963769745.1. Lineage (GTDB taxonomy): Bacteria > Pseudomonadota > Gammaproteobacteria > Burkholderiales > Burkholderiaceae_F > JALORV01. The sequence continues at coordinate 29,919 of CAVYNB010000024.1, read as the reverse complement.
ACCGGATTGAGGCCGTGCCAGCTGGCCTGGAGTCGGCCGATGGTCACTGGTGCCTTCAATGCCGAACTGGCGATGCCTTCGATGCGGGGTCGCATCGCGTCGATGTCCGGGAGCAGCCAGTAGCGCAGGGCCAGCAACAGCAGTCCGAAGGCAAAGAACGTCGCCACGAGCAGCCAGCCCAGCACCCGCACCGCCAGCCGGACCGAGCGCAGCGCGTGCGCGCCGTAGCGTCGGGCGATGGATTCTTCAGCGACCTGCAGTCCGTGTTCGAGACGCTCGCCGACAACCTCCTCGAGCGCGTGCTCGAACGCCTGGGCACGCGCGCTCAATTCACGCGCCAGCGTAGGCGGTCGATCCGAGGGAGGCGTCATCGATAGAGGCCGTCAGCGTGTCCGAGCGACGAGGCAGAGGAAAATGAAGCGAGGTTCGATGACCGCGGGTGCGGACGAAGCGGCTCGTCGTCGAAGAAACTACAATCGGTTCGCTGTCGCCCGCAATGGTTGGATGTCGCTCGCAATTGCAGAGAGCCATCACATGCAGCGGCAGCCACCCTGACAAGGCGAAGTCACTCTATCACAGAGGCGCAGTGCGCCGAGTGCGCGTCCCTCTCTGGAACTGCCCTCCGAATCTCCGCCATGACCTGCCCCTCATCCTGAACCTGTCGTGACCCAGCGCCCTGAAAACTCAGTGCCGGGCTGGCACGGCGGTCCTGCAACGCTGGCCGATGTCGCGCAACTGTCGCACTACGCGCGTCGCGCGCTCGACCTCGAGGCCGGGCACGACAGCCCGGCCGATGCGCGGCTTGCCCGGCTGGAGGAACTCGCGTCGGCCCCCTGGACAGCGGAACGCATGCGAGCCGCGCTTGACCACGACCTGCCTGCCGCGCGCGACGCGGCGCAGCTCGCGACCGCTCTGCGGCGATTGCGCCGCCGCGTGATGCTGTCGCTGATTGCGCGCGACGTCACGGGAGTGGCGGTGCTGGCAGAGGTCGTGCGAACGACCACCGCGCTGGCCGAGGTCTCGCTGCAGTCCGCGCTCGCACTGCACGCGCACGAACTGGCACTGGTGCATGGAATTCCGAGCAGCGACGACGGCACGCCGCAGGATCTGCTGATCGTGGGCATGGGCAAGCTGGGCGGTGTCGAACTCAATGTGTCGTCCGACATCGACCTGGTGTTCGTCTACGACGAGGACGGAACGACGCGCGCGACCGGCCGCTACGCCGAAGCGGCACGACCGCTGACGAACCACGAGTTTTTCGAGCGCCTGGGACGCCGCGTCATCGCAGCGCTGTCCGACACGACGGGCGATGGCTTCGTGTTCCGCGTCGACATGCGCCTGCGACCCAACGGCGACGCCGGGCCGCTGGCCGTGTCGACCGCCATGCTCGAGGAGTACCTGGTGGCACTGGGCCGGGAGTGGGAGCGTTTCGCCTGGCTGAAGGGACGCATCGTTTCTGCGCCGGTCTTTGCGACGGCGGCAGCGTTCGCCGCGCAGTGTGCGTCGCTCGAGGAGATCGTGCGGCCGTTCGTTTTTCGCAAGTACCTGGACTTTGGCGCGATCGCCTCGCTGCGCGACCTGCATGCCCTGATCCGCGCTGAAACCGGCCGGCGCAGCGCAGGACGCGACGATCGTGACGACAACGTCAAGCTTGGGCGCGGCGGCATACGCGAGATCGAGTTCCTCGCGCAGACCTTCCAGGTGATTCGCGGCGGGCGCGAACCTCGCCTGCGCTCGCGTTCAACGCTGACAACGCTTGCATGCCTGGCCGAACTCGGATTGCTGCCGCGTGAGACCAGCACGAGGCTGGCGGCCGGATATGAATTCCTGCGCGATCTCGAGCATGCACTGCAGTACGTCGACGATGCTCAGACGCACCTGCTGCCCATCGACCCGGCGTCGCGGGCACGCGTCGCGTCGCTGCTCGGCGCACGCAGTGCCGACGCGATGGTGGCCGAGTACCGCGCGGTCCAGGACTACGTCGCGGCTACGTTCGACGCGGTCTTCGTCGAACCGGCGGCGGAGCGCTCGCAGTTGCCCATGCGCGCCGGGCCTGCCGACGGCGTGGCGGACGACGCGGAACTGCGGGAACACCTGCAGGCGATGGGATTTGCCGATCCCGATGCCACGGCGCAGCGACTGCGCGGTGTGCTCGCTTCACGCCGGGTCCAGGTCACCAGCGAAGCCACGCGCGCGCGCATCGAGCGGCTGCTGAAGTCCGGCCTGCGGGCCGTGACGGCCCGCGCCCGCGAGGCCGGTGCGTCGCAGGACATCGGCCCGGACGAACTCTTTGCACGCTTCGCGCAGCTGGTGGACGTGATTGCCGGCCGCAGCACCTACATCTCGCTGCTGAACCAGTTTCCGCCGGCGCTCGAGCGCGTGATGCGCCTGCTCGCGGCCAGCCGCTGGGCGACTGACTATCTCGTGCGTCACCCCATCCTGCTGGACGAACTGCTCGACGAGCGGGTGGAGCTCTTCGACAACGAGCACACGCCCGACTGGAGCGCCTGGGCGATCGGCGTGCGTACGCAGCTGGCCGAGGCCGACGGCGACCAGGAAGAGCAGATGAACCTGCTGCGCGACGTGCATCACGCCCAGGTGTTCCGTCTGCTCGTGGCTGATCTCGATGGACGGCTGACCGTCGAGCGGCTTGCCGATCACCTGTCGGCGCTGGCCGACGCCACGCTGGCACTCACGCTCGAGTGCGCCTGGAAGACGGTGGCGCGGCGGCACCGCGACGTGCCTGCATTCACCGTCATCGCCTACGGCAAGCTCGGCGGCAAGGAACTCGGCTATGCCTCCGATCTCGACCTGATCTTCCTGTACGACGACCCCCATGCCGATGCGCCGGAGAATTATTCGACGCTCGCCCGGCGTCTGGTCACGTGGCTGAGCACGCAGACGTCGTCCGGCATCCTGTTCGACATTGACCTGCGGCTGCGCCCCAACGGCAATGCCGGACTGATGGTGTCGTCGTTCGACGCCTTCACGCGCTACCAGCGCAATGAGGACGGGCTGGGCGCCTGGGTCTGGGAAACGCAGGCGCTGACTCGCGCCCGCTATTCGTGCGGCGATGCTGTACTGGGACAGCGTTTCGAGGAGGAGCGCGCCTGGATCCTGGCGCGCGTGCGCGACCTGCCGACTCTGCGCGCCGACGTCCTGGCGATGCGCGGGAAGATGCTCGAAGGCCATCCCAACACCAGCGCTCTGTTCGACCTCAAGCATGACCGCGGCGGCATGGTCGACATCGAGTTCATCGTGCAGTACCTGGTGCTCGCGCATGCGCATGCGCGTCCCGAACTGATCCGCAACGCCGGCAACATCGCGCTGCTGCTGATGGCCGGCGCGATCGGTCTCATCGATTCGTCGCTGGCCCATCAGGTGGCCGACGCCTACCGGACGTTCCGGCTGATCCAGCATCGCCTTCGGCTCAATGGTGCGGAGCGGGCGCGCGTCGAACCCGAGGAGGTCGCGGGCGACGCCGACGCTGTGCGCCGACTCTGGCATCAGGTTCTCGAGAGTTAGAGCATGCGGGCGACACTCCGGGCCTTGCCATCGACGGTCTGGCTGCTCGGAGCGATCAGCCTGCTGAACGACGCGGCGTCGGAACTCGTCTATCCGCTGATCCCGCTGTATCTGGCGACGGTGCTCTCGGCCGGACCGCGCGCGCTCGGCTTCATCGAAGGCGCGGCCGAGGCGACGGCGGCGCTGCTCAAGCTGGTCTCCGGCGTCTGGTACGACCGCGTACGACGCGCCAAGGGATTCGTCGTCGTCGGCTATGGCCTGGCCGCAGTCGCCCGACCGCTGATTGCTGTGGTGACGGCCTGGCCCGGTCTCCTGCTGCTGCGTGTGCTCGACCGGCTCGGCAAAGGTCTGCGCTCGTCACCGCGCGATGCCCTGCTGGCCCATTCGGTGCCGGCCGAACAGCGCGGACTCGCATTCGGCCTGCATCGCGCTTTTGACAACGCCGGCGCCGTGGTCGGGCCGTTGCTGGCGGCGGCCTTGCTGGCGCTGCATCTGCCGATCCGCGACATCCTGCTGTGGGCGGCGCTGCCGGGGGTGCTGTGTGTTGCTCTCGCGCTGTCCATCCGCGAACCGGTCGACGTTCGTGTTCCGCGCACCCGCAGGCCCGAGTGGGCCTGGCGCACGCTGCCGCTGGCCTTTCGGCGCATGCTGGTCGCACTGGCGCTTTTCACGCTCGGCCAGGCGTCGAACGCCTTCATCCTGCTGCGCGCTACGGAACTCGGCATGGCTGCTACCCAAGTGGCGCTGCTGTGGGCGGTCGTGTCCGCCACGTCGACGCTGCTGGCGGTGCCGCTGTCGGCGTGGTCAGACCGCATCGGGCGCGTGCCGCTGCTGGTCGGTGGCTGGAGTCTGCATGCGCTGCTGTTCGTTGCGCTCGCGCTGGTGTCCGCGCCCGCGCTGCTGTGGGGCATCGCGGTCCTGCTCGGCATCTACATGGCGGCGACCGAAGGTGCGGAGCGGGCGCTCATCGCCGATCTCGTCGTGCCCGACAGTCTGGGCACAGCCTATGGCTGGTACTACCTGACGAAGGGGCTGTTGCTGTTGCCGGCTTCGGCGGTCTTCGGCTGGATCTGGTTTGCAAGGGACGCCGCGACGGCGTTCCTCACCGCCGCGGCCCTGGTGGTGAGCGCAACGATCGTGCTGTCGCTGTGGGTGTTGCCGGCCGTCAATGCGCATCGACGCGTCGTTCGGCGCGGCTGACCCGTCGTGCCTTCGCGCGTCTAGAGAACGCGCACCAGTGTGTAGGCCAGCATGCCCAGCACGATCGCTGCGACTGCACGTCGCGTGAACACGATGACGGCTACGGCCACGAGGGTCGCAATCAACTTCGGGTTGGCAAGGCCAAGCGACAGGGTGCCGGATTGCAGCACGACTTCCGGCACGATGAGCGCGACCAGCGCGCAGGCGGGCGCATAGCGCAGCGCGTGCTGCACGCGCTCCGGCAGCGCGACGCGATGGCCGAGGATCAGGAACGAATTTCGCGTCACGATGGTGAGCAGCGTCAGGCCGCCGATCGTCAGCCAGATTTCGGCGTTCGACATCATGCGGCACCGCCTTTGCGAGAGTGCTCTGCGAGCATGTCCATGCCCATCGCGACCACCACGCCGGCAATGACGGCGAGCAGCAATCCGACCTTGAGAGGCAACCCGGCCGCTATGACGGCCACGCTGCCCGCGGTAAGACACCCGGCCACGGCCGGCCGCCCCTGAAACATCGGCGTCGTGATGGCGATCAGCGCGAGGATCGCGGCGAACTCCAGCCCCCAGTGTCCGGGAATCACGCCCGCGAGCAGGATGCCGAGTATCGACATCGGCTGCCACGACAACCAGGTCGCCGCGACGATTCCGAAGAAAAACCAGCGCTGCTCGACATTGCCGCGCTGCTCGACCGGCGCGTTGGCATAGCGGGCAATGAAGATCGCCAGGCCAATGTCGGCCGACAGATATCCCAGCACGAGGCGCTTGGCGAGCGGCAGCCGGCCAAAGTACGGCCACAGTGTCGCCGAGAAGATCACGAAGCGCAGGTTGACGACACCCGCCGTGAGCAGTGCGATCCACACCGGTGCACCCGTGGCGATCAGCGGCAGCGAGGCCATCTGCGCACTGCCCGAGTACACCAACAGGGTCATTGCCAGCGCCTGCCACGTCGTGAGGCCGGTCTTGATCATGGCCACGCCGGCGACGAGTCCCCATATCGCGGTCGGCATCAGCGCCGGCGCGGCCGCGTGGGCGCCGCGCATGAACGCGTCGCGCCGTTCGCGAGCGGCGTTCGGATCGGCTCCGAAGACGATCCGTCCGATCATGCCGCCGCACTCGCTGCGGCCGCTCGGGCGCGCCAGGCATAGAGCACGGCCGCCGTTGCGATCAGCAGCGCCGGCAGGGCGATCAGGTTCAGATCGGTCCAGCCACTTGCCGAGAGCAGGGCGCCCGATGCCGCGGACGACGTGATCATCGTGACGAACACGGCCAGGTCGTTCAGCCCCTGCGCCTTCGCGCGCTCGGAAGCGCGGTAGGTCGTCGTCAGCAGGGCGGTCGCGCCGACGAACATGAAGTTCCAGCCGGCGCCGAGCGCAACCAGCGCGCCCCAGAAGTGCCAGTACGAGAGTCCCGTGTGCGCGATGGCGACCGACAGGAACATCAGCACGCAGCCGGCCAACATCACCTGCGGCCGTCCGAACCGTTGCAGCAGTTGCCCGGTGATGAGTCCCGGGGCAAACATCGCGACGACATGCCACTTGATCACATCGGCGGCGTCGGGATAACCGAAGCCGCAGACCTGCATCGCCAGCGGGGTGGCGGTCATCAGCAGGCTCATCGAGCCGTAGCTGATCGCACCGATCGCCACCGCGGCGACGAACATCGGCTGGCGTGCGATCGCGGCCAGGGGTCGCGCCGGTCCGTCGCGGGTGGCGTGGTGCGGCAGCGGGATGTGCAGTCGGCTCGCAACCAGCAACGCGACCAGTGCGACGATCGACAGCGCGGCATAGCTGCCGGCGAAGGCGGTCGGCAGCAACTCCCGCGTCAGCTTGGACAGCTCGGGACCGGCAATGCCGCCGGCGATGCCGCCGGCAAGCACCCAGGAGATTGCACGGTCCTTGAGGCCGGGCTGCATTGCGTCCGCGACTTCGGCGGCGGCGAACCGCAGGTACTGGCCGAAGGCGTTGTAGAGCCCCACCACGAAGGTGCCGAACACGAGTCCGAGGAAGCTCCCTTCGAGCACTGCCCATGCGGCGATCGCGGTGCCGATGAGGCCGGTCATCGCGCCGAACATGAATCCGGCGCGGCGGCCCCAGCGCCCCATCGCCAGCGAGGCGGGAACCGTCGTCAGCGCCGATCCGATGATGTAGGTCGTGACCGGCAGCGTCGCCAGCAGCGGCGTCGGCGCAAGCGCCAGCCCGGCGAGCCCGTTGATCGCGATCAGCGTGACGTTGTTGATGTAGAGCAGGGCCTGGCAGAGCGCAAGCAACGCAATCTGCCGTCCCGCGGGTGGCGATGACAAGGCGGACTCCAGTGAAGGCCGATTATATGAACGACGCACTCGCACGCGGCCGCGGATGGCCGATGGCGCGGAGGTTGCGTCCTCTTCGCTAGAATCGGCCCGCAACAGGCGATGCAACCAACGAAACTGGCAGTACGACGAATCAGGCGGTACTAAGGGAGAACGGCGATGTCGATGGCCGATCGCGACGGCTTCATCTGGTATGACGGCAAACTGGTGCCGTGGCGCGACGCCACGACCCACGTGCTGACGCACTCGCTGCACTACGGCTTGGCGGTATTCGAAGGCGTACGCGCCTACAAGACCGAGGGCGGCACGGCGATCTTCCGGCTGAAGGAACACACCGATCGCCTGTTCAACTCGGCCAAGATATTCCTGATGGAGATCCCGTACAGCCGCGAACAGCTTTTCGAGGCCCAGCGCGAAGTCGTGCGCGCGAACAAGCTCGAGTCGTGCTACCTGCGACCGCTGGCGTTCTACGGCTCCGAGAAAATGGGTGTCAGCCCGAAGGGCGCCGCGGTGCACGTGGCGATCGCGGCCTGGCCCTGGGGTGCCTATCTCGGCGAGGAAGGGCTGCAGCGCGGCATCCGCGTGAAGACCTCGTCGTTCCAGCGGCACCACATCAATGTCTCGATGGTTCGCAGCAAGACGGCCGGGCACTACGTGAATTCGATCCTTGCCAACCAGGAAGCGGTGCGCGACGGTTACGACGAAGCGCTGTTGCTCGACACGCAGGGCTTCGTGGCTGAGGGAGCCGGCGAGAATCTCTTCATCGTCAAGGACGGGCAGATCATCGAACCTGAAATGGTGTCGGGCCTGACCGGCATTACACGCGCGACGGTCATCGAACTGGCGCGCGACCTCGGCTACGCCGTCCATTCGAGGCCGATGACGCGCGACGATGTCTACCTGGCCGACGAAGCGTTCTTTACCGGCACGGCCGCCGAGGTCACGCCGATCCGCGAACTCGACGGCCGCGTTCTCGGTGCCGGACAGCGCGGTCCGGTGACCGAGCGGATCCAGTCGCTGTTCTTCGACGTCGTGAACGGTCGTGCACCGAAGTACAGCCGCTGGTTGACGCTCGTATGAGCCCCGCCGAACCCGCCGTGAAGACCGGCCGCTTGGAGGCGCCGGTCGTCGAACTGGTCGCGCGCGATCTGCCGGCGTTCTGCCCCAATCCGGCGATGCCGGTCTGGAACCATCACCCGCGCGTGTTCCTTGACGTCGCCACGACCGGCGAGGCGATGTGCCCGTATTGCGGCACGGTGTACCGCCTGAAGGCCGGCGAGATCGTCAAGGGCCACTGATCGTCACCGCGACGGCGTCGCCATGTCCCGCCTGACCAGGCCGCTGCTGTTCGCTTCGCCGGAGGAATGCGAGCACGCCTTCTACGAGGCGCTCGAAGCGGCCGACGTCGATGCCGTCGTCGATCTCTGGCTCGAGGACGACGACGTCGTGTGCATCCATCCGAACGGTCCGCGTCTGCTCGGTTTCGCCGCGGTACGCGCGTCGTGGGCGGCGATACTGGCCAACGGACCGCTTCATGTGCGCGGCACCTTGCGCAAGTCGCTCGACACGCCGACGGTCGCCGTGCACAACGTGATCGAGGAAGTCCTGGTCGGCCAGGGCACCGCGCAGCAGGTCGTCAGCGTCCTGGCCACCAACGTGTACGTCAAGACATCGGCCGGCTGGAAAATGGTGCTGCATCACGGATCGCAGGCCAGTGGAGGCGAAGTGGTCAGCACCCCGGAGCCGCACGCGATACTGCATTGAGCCGCATTGATTGATCGCGCCGCCACGCAGTACGTCGCGCCCGGCTGGCTGCCGGGCGGTCACCTTCAGACCATCGTCCCGGCGCGCCTGGTGCCGCTGCCGCGAGTTGCCTATCGCCGCGAGCGCTGGGACACGCCCGACGGGGATTTCGTCGACCTCGACTTCGCCATCCCGGAGCCCGTTGACCCCTTGGCTCCGGTGCTCGTGCTGTTCCACGGACTCGAAGGCTGCTCTCAGAGCCACTACTCGCGTTCGATCATGCGCGACACCGCGGACCGCGGCTGGCGCGGCGTGGTTGTGCACTTCCGCGGCTGCTCGGGCGAAGCGAACCGGCTGCCGCGGGCCTATCACTCGGGCGACTCCGACGAGGGCGACTGGATCCTGCGGCGGGTGCACGAGCACTGGCCGCTGGCTCCACTTTATGCGGTCGGAATCTCCCTCGGCGGAAACATGCTGGCCAAGTGGCTCGGCGAGCGGGCCGAGGATGCGCGTTTCGTCACCGCCGCCGCATCGATCGGCGCGCCGCTCGACCTCGCCGCGGGTGGCGCAGCGCTGGCGCGCGGATTCAATCGCGTCTACACAAAGATGTTTCTTGCTTCGCTCAAGCCGAAGGCGCTGGCAAAGGTGGAACGATTCCCCGGTGTCGCACATGGGGACCGGCTGCGCGCGAGCCGCAACCTGTACGAATTCGACAACGCCTACACGGCGCCGGTGCACGGCTTCCGCAATACGGAGGACTACTGGGATCGCGCATCGGGCAAGCCATGGCTGGGCGGCGTGCGCGTGCCTCACCTCGTCCTCAATGCACTGAACGATCCCTTCGTGCCGGCCGACAGCCTGCCACATCCGTCCGGGGTCTCGCGTGACGTGCGGCTCGAGCAGCCGGCCGCAGGTGGACACATCGGCTTCGCGCGCGGGTCACTGCCCGGCCGGCTCGACTTCCTGCCGCACCGCTTGCACGAGTTCTTCACGCGCGGCAACTGATCTTTGCCCCGGTCGCGTCGCCGATCGCCGGCAAGTTGCACTCTCGGTCGAACCGGACGACCTCGACCATGCCTATGCTTCGGCCGATGGACGCAAGCGTCATCGCCGCCCTCGCCAAGTGGCCGGATGTGCCGGCCGTCTTCGGCTGGCTCGCGCTGACGGCGCGCGGACAATGGCGCCTGCGGGGCGAGCCGATCCGCAATGCAGCGATCTGCGAGTTCATCGGTCGCAACTACGCCGGCGATGATCGTGGACGCTGGTACTTCCAGAATGGACCGCAGCGGGTCTTTGTTGAACTCGAGGTAACGCCGTGGATCTATCGGCTCGGATCGCCCTATACCATCCTGACGCATACGGAACGTGTTGTGGCGAGCTGCCACGGCGCTGCGGTGCTCGACGACGGTCGGCTCCTGTTGAACACCGAAGTCGGACCCGGACTCATTGACGATCGTGATCTCGCGTCGTTCATTCAGGCGGTCACGGACTTTGCAGGGCGCCCGCTCCAGGGACCTGATGTGGAGCGGTGGCTGGAAGGCGCGTGCGAGGCGATGATTGATCCGCAACGGCTGCGGCTCGAGGGTGTGACTTGCAAAATCGAGCGCGGGTCGCTGACCGGGTTGGCGCGGCGCTATGGCTTCAATCCCCGGCCGGAGCCCTGAACTGATGGCAAGTGAATCGTTTGCGTGCCGGTCTCCATTGCCAATGGCTAGTCCAGAGGGCTGACGCCATCTCGATTGAAGCTTGATATGTTTTCATCTCGCCACTGGCTGAACGGGACTTCGGAGGAGGAGCAGGCATGGAACGGGAAGTGCGAGGCTGCATCCGCCGCCTGGGACCTGGGGCACGGCTGCAGGGCATAGCGGGCCGCAAGTTCAAATCGTTCTGGCGAGGTTGTGTCGCCGCATGCGCCGTCATTGCGTGGCAGGTCGCCGCACAGGTCCCTTCTCCACCGAAGATCGATGAGTTTGTGCGCGAGCCCGAATTTTCCCGGCCGGCGCTTTCTCCCGATGGTCGTCTGATCGCCGCTCTGGTCCTGGGTCAAGGGGGACGAAAGCAACTCGCTGTCATCGATCCCAACGAGCTGAACAAGGGACGCATTGCCGCCGTGTTTGCCGACGCGGATATCGATGGATTCCAGTGGATCAGCGACCGTCGCCTCGTGTTTCATGCGACCGACCTCAGCTCGGGCGGCGGCAGTCAGTTGGCACCCGGATTGTTCGCTGTCGACGCCGATGGCTCGGGCTTCCGGCAACTGGTCGATCGAAACTGGCGCGGCATCGTCACGGGGGGTCGCAAAGCTGGCGACCGCACGCTGCCTTGGTACACGTACCTGCTGGGTCCGTCGCAAGACCGCAACTCCGACGACGTTTACGTGTTCCAGATTCCTTGGGATCCGACCCGCCATCGGCCGGGTGACGAAGCGCCGGACTCGATCCTGCTGCGTTTGAACACGCGGACCGGTGAATCGGAGAACCTTTCTCGCGGAGCGCCGGCTGGAACGGGCACGTGGCTGGTCGACGAGCAGGGCACTGCGCGAGTGCGGGTCATCTCGCGCAAGGGCCAGGTCACTGTGCATTATCGGGACCGCCAAGGCTGACCAGTGGCGCGTCCTGACCGAGTTTCCGTCGTTGGGTGGAGACGGCTTCGTCCCCGTGCGTGTTCGGCGCGATGGCACGATCCTCGTCAGCGCGAACAACGGGCGGGATACTCGTGCGCTTTACGTGTATGACCCGGTCGCCGGGCGCATCGACCCGCAGGCCGTCGTTGCGGTAGACGGCTTCGACTTTGACGGTATCCCGGTCTGGGAGAGCGGCAGTGATCGACTGATCGGCGTGCATGTCAACGCTGACGGTGCCGGCACGGTCTGGCTCGACCCACGCCTGAAGGAGATTCAAAAGCTGATCGATACCGCAATGCCCGGCACGGTGAACCGAATCGCAGTGCCGTTGCGTCCCGCGACTTCCACGATGCTGGTTTCTTCGTTTTCCGATGCGCAGCCGCCCGTGTACTCGATCTACAACGCAGAGACGCGCACGCTGACCCGCATTGCGCGCTCGCGTCCCGGCATTGACCCGAAGCTCATGGGCCGCACGGACTTCGTGCGCATCAAGGCGCGCGATGGACTCGATGTGCCGCTGTACGTCACGCTGCCAACCGCTGCTGCAGGCAAGGCCAACCTGCCGACGGTGGTTCTGCTGCATGGGGGGCCGTGGATTCGCGGCAGACGTTGGCAGTGGGATGGCGAGGCGCAACTGCTTGCCAGTCGTGGTTACCTCGTTCTCGAGCCGGAATTCCGCGGCAGTACCGGCTATGGTTTCAAGCACTTCCAGGCGGGCTGGCGGCAGTGGGGACTGGCGATGCAGGACGACGTGGTCGATGCCGTGCAGTGGGCCGTCGCCAAGGGTCTCGCCGATCCCAAGCGCGTGTGTGTTGCCGGGGCGAGTTACGGCGGATACGCGACGCTGATGGCGCTGGCGCGCGATCCGGGTAGTTTTCAAGTGCGGCATTGCCTGGGCCGGCGTAACCGACATCGACCTGCTCTTCACTGCGAATTGGACGGACATGACAGAGAGCGCGCGGCGCTACGGTTTGCGCACACTGATCGGCGACCCCGACAAGGACGCCGAGCGCTTGCGTGCGACATCACCACTGGCCAACGCGGCCAAGATCGGCCAGCCCCTGCTGCTGGCCTACGGCGGCGCAGACCTGCGGGTTCCGATCGAGCACGGTCGCGGCTTTCGCGACGCGGTCATCGAAGAACAATCCGAACGTCCAGTGGATTGTCTACGGCGACGAGGGCCACGGCTGGACCAAGCTCGAGACTCGCGTGGATTTCTGGAACCGCGTGGAGAAGTTCCTTGCGACGCAACTCGGCCAGGCGGCAGTGAAGCAGTAGTTCCCGCGGCGCCCGATTGTCAGTCGAACACCGGCGACTCGACGCCGAGGATCTTGTGCAGCTTCGGGCTGGTGGTCGTGTACTGCAGGTGGATCTTGCGGGTCGGGAAGATGTAATGGGTCGCGCCGAAGGCGGCGAGCGCAGCTTCGTGGAAGCCGGACAGGATCAGCTTCTTCTTGCCCGGATAGAGATTGATGTCGCCGACCGCAAAGATGCCCGGAACGTTGGTCTCGAACTTTTCGGTATCGACCACGATCTGCTTGCGTTCCAGGTCGAGGCCCCAGTCGGCGATCGGGCCGAGCTTGGGCGACAGGCCGAAAAACACCAGCAATGCGTCAAGCGGCACGCGGCGCGTCAGTCCGTCGAGCGACGTGACGCGAAGATCGGTCATGCGCCCGGCCGACTCCTCGAAGCCCGTGATCTGCCCGACGAGGAACTGCATCTCGTGGCGCTCGCACATCTCCTTCATCCTGGCGACCGACGCCGGAGCGGCACGGAAGCCGTCGCGCCGGTGCACGAGGACGACGCTCTCCGCCTTGCCCGCGAGATCGATCGCCCAGTCGAGTGCCGAGTCGCCGCCGCCGGCGATGACGAGGTTCTTGCCCTGGAACTGTGCCGGGTCCCTGACCCGGTAATGCAACTGCGAGCCGAGGAATCGCTCGATGTCGGGCACCTTCAGCGTACGCGGCTGGAATGAACCGACGCCGGCCGCGACGATCACGACCTTGGTGAGGAAACGCGTGCCCTTGATGGTCTCGACATAGAAACGGCCGTCGTCCTGCCTCTGCACGACACTGACTTCCTGCCCCAGGTGAAAGGTCGCACCGAACGGCTCGATCTGCTTGAGAAGACTGTCCGTGAGTTCCTTGCCGGTGCACACCGGGACCGCCGGGATGTCGTAAATCGGCTTGTCCGGATACAGCTCGATGCACTGGCCGCCCACGTCCTTGAGCGAATCGATGACGTGAGCCTTGATCTCCAGCAGGCCGAGTTCGAACACCTGAAAGAGTCCGACCGGACCGGCACCGACGATCACTGCATCGGTTTCGATGGCGCCGGTCGTGTCAACGGGCGTGCTCAATTGCTGGCTCTCGGGGGGCGACAGTGAGTTCATCGTGGCGTGCATCCGTTGCCAGCGCGACCGGCGTCGCCATCGGTACAGGCAAGTCCGTCGCGGGCGCGCAATTGTACGGATTCCCGGTCGGGGGCCCTCGGCCGGGAATTGTCCCGGCAAGTGGGTTGCTCGAGCCGCTCCTCAGCGTGCCTTCCGAGCCTCGGGCGGCGCGCCGCGGCCGCTTTCGCGCGCGGCTTCCTGTTCGCGCTTGATCTCGCTTTGCAGCTCGCGCACGCGCGCGTCGATTTCCGACATCGTGTAAAAGTCGCCGTCGTTCGCGCGACGGGCCTGCTCCAGCTGCTGCAGCGCCGCCGGCTTGACCCCGAGCAGCGCATACATCTCGCCCATCGCCTGGTGGTGCAGGGACTTCTTGCCCAGCGATTCATAGCTGCGGCCCAGCAGCGCGTAATACCCCGCCTGCGTACGCGTGATCGCGACCTGGGCGCGCAGGAAATCAATGGCCTGCTGGTGCTGATTCGACTTGTTCAGCAGGTCGATGTAATGAGCGACGGCGACCGTGGACAGCGGGTAGCGCGCTGCGCCGTCGCGCGCCATCTCGAGCGCTTCCCTGCGCTCGGCGTCCGACTTGGCGGCGGCGAAGCGCGACTCGGACACGAGCTTGTCGAGGATGGCCGATGACGCCGTGGTGGCGCGGCGCGCAGCGAGCGCGTTTTCCAGGGCCAGGTCGGGCATGTTGAGCTTGAGCGCGGCGAATCCCGCGCCATAGCGGGCCGCCGGCTCCGACGCGGCGGTGCGATTCTTCAGCTGACTGTTGAAGTAATCGAGCTGATCCCGCCAGCCCTGCACGCTGGTCTCCTGCAGCACACGCAGTCGGGCGCGGACCAGATGGAAGTCGATGGGGTCGATTCGCTGCTTGAACTGCAGCGAGCGCGAGCGGTTCTGCATGTCGGAGATCCGCTCGACGGTCATCGGGTGCGTACGCAGATACGCGGGCGCCGTGCCTTCATACAGGCGCGAGCCCTGCTGCAGGCGACCGAAGAACTGCTCGATGCCGCGGCCGTCGAAATTGGCATTCACCAACGTGACGAAGCCGACCCGATCGGCCTCGCGTTCGGCCTCGCGCGAGAAGTTGAGCTGCTGCTGTATTGCCGCTGCCTGGCCTCCCATGATGGCCGCCTGCGCCAGGTCGCCGCCCGAGTTTCCGCCGGCGCGCGAGGCCAGTATCGCCAGCAGCAGCGCGCCGATCTGGATCGCCAGCGAGTCCTTCTGATTTCCGAGCATGCGAGCGATGTGCCGCTGCGAAACGTGACCGATTTCGTGGGCGAGCACCCCGGCCAGTTCGGACTCGTTCTGCGCAGCGATCAGCAGGCCGCTGTGGACACCGATGAAGCCGCCCGGCAGCGCGAATGCGTTGAGCATCGGATCGCGCACCAGAAAGAACGAGAAGTCCATCGTGCGTGCTGCGCTGACCGACACGAGCTGATAGCCGAGGTGGTTTAGGTACTCCGTCGATTCGGTGTCCGGCAGATAAGCGGGGTCACGCCGGATCTGCAGCATGATCTGCTCGCCGATCTTGCGCTCGAGGGCAGGGGACAGCTCTTCGCTGCCAGCCTCTCCCAGCGTCGGCAAGTCGACCGCCTGCGCGTGCGCCGGCAGCGTCACCGGGGCGCAGAGGACAAAGGCAACGATCAGTACGGTGCCGAAACGAAGCGTGTGCAGGATCCGGGTCAAGTTGCGAACTCGGTGCGCAATGGACGCGACCCCCGTTGGGGTCACGCCAGGTCAAGTCAGGTCAGAGGAGCGGCTCAAGCTCAGAAGCGAGGCTCACAGACGGTCCCATATCGTCCGTATGATAGCCAGTCGGGTGTTTCGTTCCCTACTGGAAGTGTTGCTGCTTGATGAAGCCATCGACGAAGCCATTGACGCATTTTGATGCTGCCGGACAGGCTCATATGGTCGACGTGGGCGACAAGCCCGCGACCCATCGCGTGGCCGTGGCAATCGGGCGCATCACGATGCAGCCGGCGACGCTGGCGCTGGTGCAGGCGGGCCATGCCAAAAAGGGCGACGTGCTTGGGGTGGCTCGAATCGCGGCGATCCAGGCAGCCAAGCGCACGTCGGAACTGATCCCACTGTGCCATCCGATCGCGATCACGCGCATCGCCGTGGACTTCGACATCGACACCGCCGCGCAGGCCGTCGAGTGCCAGGCACGCGTGGAGACGCACGGTCCGACCGGCGTCGAGATGGAGGCGCTGACGGCGGTGCAGGTCGGCCTGCTGACGATCTACGACATGTGCAAGGCGGCCGATCGCGGCATGATCATCGGCGACGTCCGCCTGCTCGAGAAGCACGGCGGCCGCTCCGGCAGCTTTGTTGCCGATCCGGCCTGATGCGCTTTTTCACCGCGCAGGACGTCCACGCGGCACTCGATCTCGATCGACTGGCCGATGCGATCGCCGCCGTCCTGGCGGCTGCGCCGGTCGCGCCGCTGCGCCACGCCCACGCGCTCAACGACACCGACACGCTGCTGCTGATGCCGGCGTGGTCCGCGCAGGCGCTCGGCGTGAAGCTGGTGACGGTCATGCCCGGCAATCGCGCGCTTGGAGCGGCGACGGTCAATGCCCTCTACATCGTCTTCGATCGCGTGACCGGCGCCGCTGCCGCCGTGATCGACGGCGAGGCGTTGACGCTGCGACGAACGGCGGCGACATCGCTGCTCGCGGCACGCCATCTGGCGCGGCCCGACGCACGCAACGCGTTGATCATCGGTACCGGCACGCTGGCGCCGTACATGGCGCATGCGCACGCGCGGGCGTGCGGACTCGAGCGCCTGTGGATCTGGGGACGGCGCGGCGAAGGTGCACAGACCCTGGCGCAGCGTCTGCGTGACGAGGGACTGCCGGCGCAGGCGGTCGAGGACCTCGAGACGGCGGTCCGCGGTGCCGATGTGATCAGTTGTGCAACGACCTCGACCCAGCCGATCGTGCGTGGTGCGTGGATCACCCCCGGCACGCACCTCGACCTCGTGGGCGGATTCCGCCGCGGCATGCGGGAGGCCGACGACGAGGCGATTGCGCGTGCGCGCATCGTCGTCGATACCTATGCGGGGGCGCTGGCCGAAGCGGCGGACCTCGTCGAGCCGCTCGAGCGGGGCGTCATCGCGCGGTCGGCGATCGTGGCCGAACTGGCGGAACTGGTGGCCGGCCGACCGGGCCGGACCGAGGCGAACGAGATCACGCTCTTCAAGTCGGTCGGAACCGCCATCGCGGATCTGGCGGCGGCGCAGCTGCTGCTGGAACGGGCGGGGTAGTGCGGCTCGTCACAGTGCGATGTGTTGCGTGCCTTTCTGTTTCGGCGGAGCGCGCGGCCGCTCCGGAGCGGAGCTGACTAACTAGTATTGAGCGGCTCGCGCAGCGAGCCGTGCCACTCCGAGTGCACGTGCGATCGGCAAAGCCGGTCGCGTACACGAGGAGTGCTAGCTGCTCAGCATCTCGCGCGCATGCTTGCGCGTCGTTTCGGTGATCTCCTGGCCGCCGAGCATCCGCGCCAGTTCGTCGACGCGGGCGCGCCGCTCCAGCTGAGCCATGTGTGACACTGGCCGCTGATCGGCAGTGAGCACCTTGGTGACCGCGTAATGCTGGTCACCGCGCGCGGCCACCTGCGGCAAATGGGTCACGCACAGCACCTGGCGGCTCTGTCCGAGCTGCTTGAGCAGGCGACCGACCGTCTCGGCAACAGCGCCGCCGATACCGGCGTCGACCTCGTCGAAGATCAGGGTCGGCACCGGTGTTGCCGTGGCGGCGATGACGGCGATCGCGAGCGAGATGCGCGCCAGCTCACCGCCCGAAGCGACGCGTGCAAGGGGCTTCACGGCCACGCCGGCATGGGCGGAGACCAGGAACTCAGCCTTCTCGTTGCCATGTCCCGAGGGGCCGGACTCGACCAGCTGCACTTCGAATTTTCCGCCGGCCATGGCCAGGTCCTGCATCGCGCGACTGACCTCGGCCGACATCCGGCGCGCGGCCGTGGCGCGGGCCTTGGACAGTCGTGCCGCGGCCGTGTCATAGCGTTGGCGAGCCGCGGTTTCGCGACCGCGCAGCGCGTCGAGATCGCCTGCGGCCGACAGCGCGGCAAGTTTTCCGCGTGCTTCCGCAAGCAGGCTGGCCAGGGCTTCCGGTGCCACGCGAAAGCGGCGCGCGGCTCCGTGCAATGCAGTGACTCGGGCTTCGACATCGGCCAGGCGCGACGCATCGAGGTCGGAACGGTCCGCATAACGCTGCAGCGCGCTGACCGCTTCTTCGAGCTGTACCTGCGCGCCATCGAGCAGCTCGACCACCGGCTTCAAGCGCTCGTCATAGGTAGCGAGCTGCGTCAGGCGGCTGCCGCTCGCCGCGACCTGTGTCAGCGCTGCGACATCGGATTCGCTCAGGGCATCGACCGCGGCGCGTGCACCCTCGAGCAGGCCGGCGGCGTGCGAGAGACGCTTGTGCTCCGCTTCGACGCGCTCCCACTCACCGGCCTCGGGCGCGAGCGTGCCGAGCTCGTCCACGAGCCAGCGCAGGCGTTCCTGTTCCGCGGTCGCGCTGGCGGCCATCGATTCGGCCTGCTCGCGTTCGCGCTGCTCGCGCTTCCACTCGGCATGGGCCGCAGCGACGGCGCCGCGGGCTTCGCCGAGGGCACCGTGGTCGTCAAGCAGTTCGAGCTGCGCGGCCGGCCGCAGTAGCGACTGGTGCGCATGCTGGCCGTGCACGTCGACCAGCTGTTCGCCCAGTTCACGCAGCTGCGCCAGCGTGACGGCAGCGCCGTTGACGAAGGCGCGGCTGCGGCCGTTCGCGTCGATCGTGCGCCGGAGCAGCAGCAATTCGGCTTCGTCGCTCTCCAGTTCGTTGTCGACGAGCCAGCGCGTGACACCCGGACCGGGCCGGAACTCGGCCGCGATATCGGCCCGCGTCGCGCCTTCCCGCACCACATCGGCATCGCCGCGTTCGCCCAGGGCCAGCAGCAGCGCGTCGATCAGGATCGACTTGCCGGCGCCGGTCTCGCCGGTCAGGACGGTGAAACCCGGCGCGAACTCGAGTTCGAGTTCGTCGACGATCACGAAATTGCGGATCGAGAGCGAGACCAGCATGCTCTGACGTCGGGCTGAGGTCAGCCGCGCGAGTGCGACTCGCTCGGCATCACGCTCCAGTGCAGCTTCTGGCGCAGGGTGGCGAAGAAGTTGTAGCCGATCGGATGCAGCAGCGTGACCAGGTCGTGGCTGCGGCGAGCACGCACGATGTCGCCCGGGACCAGGCTCGAGTAGGCCTGCATGTCGAAGTGCGCGCTTGCGTCGCGCACGTCGGTGATCTCGATCTCGACGACAACATCATCCGGCAGCACGATCGGCCGGTTCGACAGCGTCTGCGGCGCGACCGGCACCAGCAGCAGCCCTGCGAGGCTGGGATAGAGGATCGGACCGTCGGCCGACAGCGCGTAGGCGGTCGATCCGGTCGGCGTGGCGAGGATCACGCCATCGGCGCGCTGGTTGTACATCGTGACGCCATCCACCCGCACCGTGTACTCGACCATGCCGCCGGTCACGCCGCGCGACACGACCACGTCGTTGACCGCCATCGCGTGGTAGGCCACCTTTCCGGCGCGGCGCACTTCGGCATCGAGCACGAGCCGGCGGTCGGTTTCATAGCGGCCGCCCAGCATGGCCGGCAGTGTCTCGGCCATCTGGTCCAGGGCGATGTCGGTCATGAACCCGAGCCGGCCATGGTTGATACCGATCAGCGGCACCCGGAACGGCGCCAGTTCGCGTGCAATGCCGAGCATCGTGCCATCGCCGCCGAGCACGACCGCGACATCCGCCTGCTTGCCGATGGCATGGACCGTCTGGCGCTCGACCCCGTCGAGTCCGACCTGCTCGGCCGTGGCCAGGTCGAACAGCACCCGCGCACCGGCGGCTTCCACGGCTCGTGCGATGGCAAGCAGCGGCTCGCGGATGTTCTCCGCGCGCGGCTTGCCAAAGATGGCGACATTCCGAAAGGCCTGGGACATGATTCGATTATGCAGGACACTGTCCGACCGGCACTGTCCAACCAATTGGATGACCGTTCGGCCCTTTGCTGCCGGGACAACCGCCGTAGAATTTCCCCATGCTGGATGAACGCGCCCGGACACTGCTCAAGACCCTGATCGAGCACTACGTCGTCGACGGCCAACCGGTCGGATCGCGCGCATTGTCACGACTGTCAGGCCTGGAGCTGTCCCCGGCAACGATCCGCAACGTGATGGCGGACCTCGAGGACCTCGGCTTCATCTCGAGCCCCCATACGTCGGCCGGCCGGATACCGACGCCTCGCGGCTATCGCTTCTTCGTCGACACGCTGCTGACGCTCAGGCCGCTCGGGGAGCAGCAGGCCAGCATCATCGAAGGGCAGCTGCGCGTGGGCGATCCGCAGCGTGCGATGCAGAACGCGGCGCAGCTGCTGTCGAGTCTTTCGCAGTTTGCCGGCGTGGTGCTGACACCGCGACGCTCGTCGTCGTTCAAGCAGCTCGAGTTCGTGCGCCTGTCAGACCGGCGTGTGCTGCTGATCATCGTCACCCCGGAGGGTGACGTCCAGAACCGCGTGCTGATGACGCAGACGGCGTTCACGCAGTCGCAACTGACCGAGGCCGCGAACATGCTGAACGAGCACTTCGCAGGACTGAGCTTCAACCAGGCGCGCGCCCGGCTGCATACTGAGCTGCGGCAACTCAGCGCGGACATCTCGGCACTGATGGAGGCCGCGGTGCAGGCCGGCAGCGAAGCCGAGGCCGAAGCGGAGTCCGATCCGGTCGTGGTGTCCGGCGAGCGCAACCTGCTGGGCATCAGTGATCTCGCGACCGATGTCGAGACGCTGCGACGCCTGTTCGATCTCTTCGAGCACAAGACCCGCCTGATCCACCTGCTCGATACATCGATTGGTGCGCAGGGCGTGCAGATCTACATCGGAGGCGAATCGCAGCTGGTGCCGATGGACGAGATGAGCATGGTGGTGGCACCGTACGCGGTGGACGGTCAGGTGGTCGGCACGCTCGGCGTCGTCGGTCCGACCCGCATGGCCTACGAGCGTGTGATCCCGATCGTCGACATCACCGCCCGGCTGCTGTCGAACGCGCTCTCGCAGGGCTGAGCCGGCGGACGCGCGCGGATCTCCGGCGCTGCCCGTGCTTCTGCGAAAGAGGTAGTTCGATCTACCTCGGCCCGACCGACTTGTCGCGCGTCAAAACCCCTTCGGCGACGGCCCCCGACACTTTCCGCACGATCCATGTCGGAGGATGCCTCGATGAGTTACGCAGACCAGACCGTGGCGGAGATTGCCACCACGCTTCCGGGCGCAACCGCAGTGTTCCGCGCCCACCGTATCGACTACTGCTGCGGCGGCGGGAGTCCGCTGGCCGAGGCCGCGGCGGCGCGTGCGGTGCCGCTCGAGCAGATCGAGGCCGAACTTGCGCAGCTCTCGCCGGACGCCCCGCGCGAGGCGCCGATGGAAACGAACGCCCTGATCGGACACATCCTGGCGCGCTATCACGACACGCACCGGCGCGAACTGCCGGAACTGCTGCGGCTGGCTGCCCGCGTCGAGCAGCGCCATGCCGGCCATGCGCAGGTACCGGCCGGACTGCAGGCGCACCTGGAGGAACTCGCGAGCGCGCTCGACGAGCACATGGCGAAGGAGGAACAGATCCTGTTCCCGCTGATGATGCAGGGCGGGCATCCGGTGATCGCGTCGCCAATCTCGCGCATGCGCTTCGAACACGACGAGCATGGCGAACGCCTGGCGCGGCTCGAGGCCCTCACACATGGCCTGGAAGTGCCTGAGGACGCCTGCCCGACGTGGCGCGCGCTCTACACCGGCCTGCGCAAGCTCGTCGACGACGTGCACGACCACGTGCACCTGGAAAACAACGTGCTCTTTCCGCGGTTTGCCTAGCGCGAAGTGTGCGGCCGCAGTCGTTCATCGGCGGAGCGCGCGGCCGCTCCGGAGCGCAGCCGACTGATTAGTCTTGAGCGGATCGCGCGAAGTGCGACCGTGCCGCCGAGGGTGCACGAGCGCGCGCAGCGCGCGTACACGAGCGACTCACCGAAACTTCACCCGGCTCGCGGTCAGCAGTCCGCCGGCGATCGTGCCCTCGACTTCGAGGTCGGTGCCGTTGCCGATATCCGCCAGCGTGCGGTTGCCCGGAATGATCTGCGGGCTGCCCGCGACGCTGACACGCTGCGAGCCGACCAGGAATTCGGGCGACGTCGGAGTCGCCCGGCCGCTGACCAGTCCGCGCACCGACACCGTACCGGCGGCTGGTGCGCTGATGTCGACACTGTTCGCAAACAACTGGCCATTGAGCCTGACGGCTTCGATCGAGACGCTGGCGCCGTTCTGCAGGTCCGCTAACGCGGCCGGGGCTGAGTTCTTGCGGTAGATCGTCGTCGTCGTCAGCCTCACCGTGGAGCCGTTGACGACCACCGACGCCGGCTGCACGTTGCTCGCGATGCCGTCGATCGCAACGGTCGGCGGATCCTGTGCGTTGTCCATGAACTGGACATCGTCGGCGACGAAGTTGAGCCCGTCATATGTGCCATCGACCTTGACGCTGCGACCGACGGCGATGTCGGTAACCGTGCCCTTGCGGTAGCTCGTCGTCGTCGTGGTCCTGAAGTCGAACGGCAGCGAGGTCAGACGGAAAGTGCGGGTGCCGTCATTGGCGACCGTGACCGGCGCAGCGATGGTCCCGAACAGCACGCGCGCGATGCCGGCGGACGGCGGCTGGAACTCCAGTCGCGCGACCTCGACCACGCCATTGACCATCGGCCCCTCGGCCTTGACCAGCACGCCATCGCCGAGATTGCTCGCGTCGCCGCGGACGTACGTCGTCTGCGGGGTGACGCGGGCCGCCGCATTGCGTATGCGGAACGCCGTGCCGGCGTCGACAAACGCCGTCACGGCGCCACTGAGTTCGACCTGTGCGGCGGCCGACACGGACAGCAACTCGATCCGGGTGGCGCGCAGGACATTCGAGCTGTAAGGCCCGCTGGCGCGCACGGATCGCCCATTGCGCAGGTCCGCGACCGTGCCGCCGACGAACTGCGCGCTGCTCGCATCGACAGCAATGCCGCCGATGCGCAGGTTCGCGGCGCTCTGGAAGTCGGTGATCACCCCGTCGATCGTGAGCGCTGCATTGTTCGGCACGGTGAAACCGCCGATACGGACGACGCGTGCCACCAGTTCGCCATTGACCAGCGCCAGGTCGGTCCACGCTGCGATCCGCTGCCCGTTGGCCAGGCTCTGTCCGGCGGGAACGATGGCCGCCTGCGTCGCACGGACGGTCAGCGCGCCGATGCGGAAGGTGCCGTTCGCCAGGTTGCTCACGGTGCCGGCCACGCGCAGGACGCCACTTGCAGTTCGCAGTTCGATCCGGGAGGCCAGGATCTCGCCTGCCGAGTTGCGCTGGCCGTGCACCTCGACAATCGCACCCGGCGCGAGATCCGACAGGGCGCTGATGCCATCGAACGCCGTCGGCGTGGCCGGATCGGCATTGATGAGCACGGTCTGCCCAAGCACCAGCAGGCCGGTCGCCGACACGGACGTCACCGGACCGATCACTTCCGCCGCGACGGTGGCCTGGGAGATCCGGTTCGACAGGTGCTCGAACTGGATCTGCATGCCGAGCCGGATCGAGTCGACGCTGGCGGCGGTGGGCTGGTCAGGTCGCTCGTCGATCCGGAACTGGGCCGCAGTCTCGTCGAAGTGCTGGCCGTTGATCACCAGGCTGCCAAAGCCGTCGACCGTGCCGACGCCGACCGTGACCGGTGCGCCACTGCCGCCGCTGCCAATGCGGGCAACCATTTCGCCGCCACCGCCGCCGCATCCGGCCAACGCGAAGGCCGCCAGCCATGCAAGTAGGAATCCCAGTGCTCTCATGCGCGTGCTTTCGTGCTGACGACCCCGGTGGGCGTCGAGGGTGTGATCCGGTGTGTTCATGGGTTCGGATCCTTCGCGTTGTCGAGCGGAAGGTCCTGCGGCCCGGACAGCGGGGTGGCCGCCTCCGAGTAGAAGTAAGTGCCGAACCGCATCCGCATCGCCTGCGATCCGGGCGGTCCCTGTTCATCGATCTGTGCGCGTTCGTTGGCCAGCGCAAACATGCGTCGCAGCGCCGACTCCCAGATGCGGCGCGCCAATCGCTGCAGCTCCATCACGGATTCAGCGGAGAGCTCGTCGGCGTAAATGCTCTGTTCAAGGAACGGACCGGGCGTCCCCTCCTGGGCAGCGCGCAGGTTGTCCGCGGCCGCGGCGACGTGATCGGCCAGGTTGGTGCGGACATAACCCAGCGTCTTCGCGAAGTCTTCGCGCGGGACATAGATACCGGAGCGCAGCCGGACGGTTTCGGCCTGCACATCCGCCAGGCCGAGGCGCACGAGTTCGTCGAGGATCGACCGCGGGTGAAAGTCGCGCGAGATCGACTGGGCGAGCTGCTCGAAGGACGGCTCGTCCGGCGTGCGGCTGCGCATCGGCAGCACCTTCGGCAGGCCGTCGACATCGATGTAGTTCGGGTCGTTGGTCCAGCGCGTGAACACTTCGTCGGGCAGCGACTGCATGCGGTCGAAGCTGCGTGCCTTCAGCACCCCGTCGGACGTCAGCGCGCGCACGTCCTTGCGATGAATTCCGGACAGCAGGCTGACGGCGGAGTCCGTGACGCGCTTGTTGTTGCGCTCCAGCTCCGTGTGGGCGGCCCGCAGGAAGCTCGTTTTCAGCGCGGCCGTGAACTGGGGATAGGTCACGCCGCTGGCGACCAGCAACTGCACCAGCGGGGCCAGCAGGGCCGCACTCTCTTCGAGCAAAGCGTCGGCGGGGGAGGGAACGTCAGGCTTCTCTGTGTTCACGCAGTGACTTCTTATCTGTGATGCGAAACCGGGTCCCCAGCGTGGGATTATTTCCCTCGCTCCCGATGCTTGCGACAGGCCGCGGGCCCCACCCCTCACGGCTTCTCGTTAGACCACCCGGATTAAAACCTTTCCGGACCCCGAAGTTCGGGCCCCTAGAATGCGGCGCGTGGCGGTCCGCGGGATCGCATCAAAAGCCCCCGAAAACATGCCTTTTTTGCCCGAACCCCCCTTCCAGCACGGTACTCCGGACCGCACGGCGGTCCTGCTGGTCAATCTGGGCACGCCGGCGGCAGCCACGCCCGGGGCGGTGCGGAGCTACCTCCGGGAGTTCCTGTCCGATCCGCGGGTGGTCGAGATCCCACGGCTGCTGTGGTGGCCGATATTGCATGGCGTGATCCTGCGGCTGCGGCCGCGCAAGTCCGCGGCCAAGTACGCATCGATCTGGACTGAGGCTGGCTCGCCGCTGCTGGTTCATTCGAAGCAGCAGGCGGTTCTGCTCCGGGGTTACCTGGGCGACCGCGGGATCGACGCCGAGGTGGTGCTGGCGATGCGCTATGGCGACCCCTCGATCGGCTCGGCGCTGCGAACCCTGGCGGAGAGCCGCACCGAGCGCGTTCTGATCGTGCCGATGTACCCGCAGTACTCGGCCACCACGACCGCGTCGGTGCTCGATGCCGTTTTCGACGTGCTGGGGCGGACCCGTAACGTGCCGGAGGTGCGCTGGGTCAAGCACTTTCACGACCACCCGGGCTACATCGCCGCGCTGCGCCAGTCGGTGCTGGACCACTGGCAGCGCCACGGGCGGGCGCAGGACCGCGGCGGCAAGCTGGTGATGAGCTTCCATGGGGTGCCCAAGCGCACCCTGCTGCTCGGTGATCCCTATCACTGCGAGTGCCAGAAGACCGGACGGTTGCTGGCCGAGGCACTCGGACTGACGCCGGATCAGTACGTGCTGACGTTCCAGTCGCGCTTCGGCCGTGCCGAATGGCTGCAACCGTACACCGCACCCACCCTGGAGGCCCTGGCGCGCGCTGGTGTGTCTCACGTCGACGTGATCTGCCCGGGGTTTCCCGCCGACTGCCTCGAGACGCTGGAGGAGATCGCAATGGAGGGGCGCGACGCGTTCATCGCGGCCGGGGGCAAGGAGTTTCGCTACATCCCGTGCCTGAACGGCGCTCCGGCCTTCATCTCCGCGCTGGTGGATCTGTGCGCCGGGCACATGCAGGGTTGGCCAGTGGCGCGGGCCGACAATGCGGCGCGTGCCGCGGAGGCAGAGAAGAGCCGCGCGCGAGCGACGGCGCTGGGAGCGGACCGGTAGAGCGAGTGGTGCGAGGGGGCCGTCCTCGCAATCGTCGGCGGCGTGCCGACGGTTTGATCAGGACGGCTGCGGGCGCAACGACAAGGCGTTGCCGTTGACCAGGACGACGTCGCCGACCTTGAAGCCGGCCGCCAGTTGCTGGACCACGCGGGTCGAGCCGTCGAGCATCTGGACCTCGACGAAGAAAACCGGCGAGGAGTGCGCCGAACGCCGCACCGCCACGACGGTGCCGCAACTGACGCAGGCCGATGCGATGACCTGCGGCTGAACGACCGGGGCGGGACGCGAGTTCGCGTTGATCAGCGCGATGATCGCGATCGCAGCCAGGCCCAGCAACGCGATCGGCGCCTGCGCCCCAAAGCTTTCGCCTGCGTGGCTCGAAGATTCCTGCTTGAGTGCCGTCATGCTCGTCGTGAGATCCGGGGGTCTCGTTGCCGTCTTTGTACTGATCGCGCTCTGGCGACGGAAGATCATCCGATCCCACGTTACCGCGAGTGCGCTCGGCCGACCTCTCATCCAAAGCGATGAATCGTGTGGCGAGGCTGGCGCCAGACGGTGTTCTACGGCCGATGACCGCGCTGCCGGCACGCTATGCAGCAGACGGATGACGCGCCCGATTCGTGGTTACGAGGCAACGACCTTCAGCGGGCAAAGCAAAGGTGCCCAGGACGGTCGCTCCCGGAGGCCGGTCGTCGATCAGGGCAGAGTCGCCCCGCGCAACCGCCGGCGCAGGCCAAAACTTTGTCGCGGGTGCGGCTTGATTTCCCTCCTGTCGCCCACAGATCAGCTAAGTAGCTGAAATCAAAACAGAAAGCCTGGAGGAGCGATGCAACACCCGGATCCCGACGCGGCGGCCGGCGCCACTGTCGCGGGGCAGGAAGCCGCGGAAACGGTCGAAGCGGCGGCGCAGCCGTCGCTCGGTTCAGCCACCGTCACCGATGTCGAGAAGGAACTCGACACGGCGCTGGCCAAGGCCAACGAAAACTACGAGCTTTATCTGCGCGCGAAGGCCGATGCCGAGAATATCCGCCGGCGCGGCATGGACGAGGTCGCCAAGGCCCACAAGTTTGCGATCGAGTCATTCGCCGAGGCGCTCGTTCCGGTCGTCGACAGCCTTGAACGTGCACTCGAGATCAAGGACGCCACGGCGCCGCAGATGCGGGAAGGCGTCGAACTCACGCTGCGCCAGTTGCGCTCGGCATTCGAGAAGAACGCACTGGCCCAGATCGATCCGGCCGGGCAGAAGTTCGATCCGCACTTTCATCAGGCGATCTCGTCGGTGCCGGCCTCCGCCGAGCACGCACCGAACCAGGTCGTGACCGTCCTGCAGAAGGGCTGGACCATTGCCGACCGCGTGCTGCGGCCGGCGCTGGTCGTCATTGCGAAATGAATTCCGGCGACGAGAAACGTTGAAACAACAGGGATGGCGCGCATATAGCGTGCAGTGAAGATTTCGACGGCCATGGGCCGCCGACAGACATCTGAGGGGAGCATTACATGGCAAAGATCATCGGAATCGACCTGGGCACCACCAACTCCGCCGTGGCGGTGATGGAGGGCGACCAGGTCAAGGTCATTGAAAACGCCGAAGGCACGCGCACGACGCCGTCGGTCATCGCCTACCTGGACGACGGTGAGATCCTCGTCGGCGCGCCGGCCAAGCGGCAGGCCGTCACCAACGCGAAGAACACGCTGTACGCGGTCAAGCGCCTGATCGGGCGCAAGTTCGAGGACGCCGAAGTGCAGAAGGACATCAAGCTGATGCCCTTTGCGATCGTCAAGGCGCCCAATGGCGACGCCTGGGTGCGTGCGCAGGGCAAGGACCTTGCGGCCCAGCAGGTGTCGGCGGAAGTGCTGCGCAAGATGAAGAAGACCGCCGAGGACTACCTCGGCCATGAAGTCACCGAAGCCGTCATTACGGTGCCGGCCTACTTCAACGACTCGCAGCGCCAGGCCACCAAGGACGCGGGCCGCATCGCCGGCCTCGAGGTCAAGCGCATCATCAACGAGCCGACCGCGGCCGCGCTCGCGTTCGGCATGGACAAGGCCGGCAAGGGCGACCGCAAGATCGCGGTCTACGACCTGGGCGGCGGCACGTTCGACATCTCGATCATCGAGATCGCCGACGTCGAAGGCGAGAAGCAGTTCGAAGTGCTGTCGACCAACGGCGACACCTTCCTCGGTGGCGAGGACTTCGACCAGCGCATCATCGATTACGTCGTGGCCGAGTTCAAGAAAGAGCAGGGCGCCGACCTGTCGAAGGACGTGCTCGCGCTGCAGCGCCTGAAGGACGCGGCCGAGAAGGCCAAGATCGAACTGTCGTCGGCCACGCAGACCGAGATCAACCTGCCGTACATCACGGCCGATGCGTCGGGCCCGAAGCACCTGAACATCAAGCTCACGCGCTCCAAGCTCGAGTCGCTGGTCGAGGAACTGATCCAGCGCACGATCGAGCCGGTCAAGACCGCGCTGAAGGACGCCGGGGTGAAGGTCACCGACATCCAGGACGTGATCCTGGTCGGTGGTCAGACGCGCATGCCGAAGGTGCAGGAAGTCGTGAAGGATCTCTTCGGCAAGGAGCCGCGCAAGGACGTCAACCCGGACGAAGCCGTCGCTGTCGGTGCGGCGATCCAGGGCTCGGTGCTCGCCGGTGACAAGAAGGACGTGCTGCTGCTCGACGTCACGCCACTGTCGCTCGGCATCGAAACGCTCGGCGGCGTGATGACGAAGATGATCCACAAGAACACGACGATCCCGACCAAGTTCGCGCAGACCTTCTCGACGGCCGAGGACAACCAGCCGGCGGTGACGATCAAGGTCTACCAGGGCGAGCGCGAGATGGCGGGCGGCAACAAGCTGCTCGGCGAGTTCAACCTGGAAGGCATCGCGCCCTCGGCGCGCGGCATGCCGCAGATCGAGGTCACGTTCGACATCGACGCCAACGGCATCCTGCACGTGAGCGCGAAGGACAAGGCGACCGGCAAGGAAAACAAGATCACGATCAAGGCGAACTCGGGCCTGACCGAAGACGAGATCCAGCGCATGGTGAAGGACGCCGAAGCCAACAAGGCCGAGGACCACAAGCGCTTTGAACTCGCGCAGGCACGCAACACGGCCGAAGCGGCCGCGCACGAGGCGCGCAAGGCGGCCACCGAGGCCGGCGACAAGGCCGGTGCGGCGACCAAGGAGCGCGTCGAGTCTGCCGCGAAGGAACTCGAAGAAGCGATCAAGGGCGACGACAAGTCGGTGATCGAAGCCAAGCTCAAGTCGCTGACCGAAGCGCATCAGCAGTTGATGGCGGCGGTGCAGGCGCAGGGTGCCCAGTCGGCTGAGGCCGGCGCGGCGCCGGGCGGAGCGAAGGCCGAGGACGAAGGCGTCGTCGATGCCGAGTTCAAGGAAGTGAAGCGCGGCTAGGCCTGCGATCGCAGGTGTGAGCACCGGGCCTGTGCCCGGAACGCCGGGTGCAGGCCGCAACGCCTCACCCGGTTTTTGCATTGAAGACCTGACGAATTACGAATGAGCAAACGCGACTTCTACGAGATCCTCGGTGTGCCGAAAGGTGCGTCCGAAGAGGACATCAAGAAGGCCTATCGCAAGCTCGCGATGAAGTTCCACCCGGACCGCAACAAGGGCCGGAAGGACGCCGAGGCGCGCTTCAAGGAGGCCAAGGAGGCCTACGAGATGCTGTCCGACAAGGACAAGCGCGCGGCCTACGACCGCTTCGGTCATGCCGGCGTCGATCCGTCGATGGCGGGCGCGGCCGGTGCCGGCGCCGGCGCGGGCGGAGGCGGCTTCGACTTCAACGAAATGTTCCGCCAGTCGCGCGGAGGCCAGGCGCCGGGCGGTGGCTTCGAAGGATTCCAGTTCGAAGGCAACCCGGAGGATCTCTTCGAGGGCCTGTTCGGTGGTGCGCGCGGCGGAAGACGCCAGTCGGCGCC